>CAYLWN010000011.1:0-30707 GCA_964387625.1 uncultured Gammaproteobacteria bacterium | reverse complement strand
TGAGGGTTTTGTTTTTATATTATTCCTCAACCTTAGGTCTGTATTGTAAACTTTCAGCAATATGTTCGGGTTGGATAAAACGGGATTCACCTAAATCTGCAATGGTACGCCCAACTTTGATAATTTTATAATAACTTCTGGCAGATAATTTAAGCCGGGAAACTGCTTGACGTAATAAATTATAACTACCTTCTGACAACGGACAATATTCTTTGACTAATTTGGTTGACATTTCCGCATTGCAAAATATTTTGGTTTTGGCAAATCTTTTGCTTTGATGAGAGCGGGCTGACTGTACTCTTTTTTTCACTTGAGCTGATGTTTCTTTTTTTGATTGACTAATCCCAGTTAATTTATCAGTTGTCACAGACATCACATCTAAATGTAAATCAATTCTGTCTAATATCGGTCCGGAAATGCGTTTTTGATAGCGGCTGATAATCCCCGGCATACAAGTACATCTTTTTTGCGAATCTCCATAATTACCACACGGACAGGGATTGGCAGCTCCAACAAGCAGAAATTGCGCCGGGTATGATACAGATCCTGCTGCTCTGGATATGGACACCACACCATCTTCCATAGGTTGTCTTAATGCTTCAAGCGTGGATCTTTGAAACTCGGGAAATTCGTCTAAAAATAATACTCCCCGGTGAGCCAGAGATATTTCTCCGGGCATAGGCCTTGTACCTCCGCCAATCAGTCCAATTCTGGAAGTTGTATGATGCGGACTGCGGAAAGGACGGGACTTCATAATTGATTCGTTGGGTGGTAAATTTCCGGTTATTGAATAGATTTTGGTTACTTCAAAAGCTTCTGTTTCCGTCAGATCAGGTAAAATTGAAGGCAAAGCCCTGGCTAACATGGTTTTTCCTGCACCAGGTGCGCCTCTTAAGAATATATTGTGTCCACCTGCTGCAGATATTTCCAATGCCCGTTTTGCCTGTTCCTGACCATGAATATCACATAAATCAAATTCATAAATTGCGTTTTGTTTAATTTCGGAAAATGGAATATAAGGGATAGAAGAAATGGGAGTAATTTTGGTAAAATGTTTAAATAATTGAATCAAAGAATTAACCGGAAAAACTTGAATACTAGAAACAACTGCTGCTTCTTGTGAATCAATTTCCGGAACAAACAAATTGGCAATCTTTTTGTCTTTGGCCAACATTGCCATGGGTAAAATTCCATGTGTATGGCGAAGTGATCCATCAAGTGATAATTCCCCTACAAATAAATTATTTTTTAGATCTGCCTCTATTTGACCAGATGCAATTAATAATCCCAATGCAATCGGTAAATCATATTGCGGTCCTTCTTTGGGTAAATCTGCCGGAGCCAAATTAACTGTAATTCTACGGGAAGGAAAATCTGCGCCGCTATTTTTGATGGCAGCCCTCACCCTTTCTTTTGACTCTTCAATGGCTTTATCAGGTAAACCAACTATTGTAAATGACGGCAATCCTTGAGAAGCAACATCAACTTCAACTGTAACTAACACACTATCCAAACCAACGCTCGCACCAGACAATACTTTGGCTAACATAAATTTAGTGTAGCAGATTTCTATGTTAGAATAAGCTTATATCAATTAGATTGTTATAACAGTATAAATTTTATAAATCGTGTTATAATATTAGGAATAATCATTATATCTTCATATGAGTAATGAACTTGAAAAAAAATTAAATGCCGTAGATTTAAATCTTCAACCTGATCAAGCTGATAAAAGATGGAATGAATATTTAAAAATTAAGAGATGGAGATTATTAGCAAAAAATAAATGGAATATTGATCTTCCAGATAGCAGAGAAGAGGCCTTGATAGAAATTGTCAAATTAGAAAAAATTGCAGAAAGAGAAAACCTCGATAGAATAAATAATAGCATTCAAGTTTTACAACAAATAGAATTATCTGCTGAATTACCGGTTGTTTTAGAAATATTTAAAAATAAAACCGGTGCTTTATCAACAACTAGAGCACTTGATAAAGATGGTCTTAATGGAAAATTATCTTATCAAATAATTTTTGGTAGGCCTTCAGGTGTAGTTGAAGAAAAAAGACATGTCGGATATAACCCTATAACTGGTGGTGGTCATGATGGTTATAGTGGAGGAGAAGCCATTTATGATACCTATATTTCACCAACGACAAGTTATGGAAATAGTTTAGTTGACTTTAATTTAACTAGTGTATATCCTGGTGATTCTATCTATTGTGAAGTAGATAAACTTGTGTTTTTTAAATTTTTAAGAAAACAAAATAATGATCGCGTTTTTGAATTTCAGGAATATGATTTTGAACATGCCCGAGCGTACAATAGTTATATTGGTCGTCGAGAAACAGATTATTTAACATTTCTCAATGGTAAAAATATTAATGCAACGAGACCTTTACAATTTAAAAATGGCAAAACAATTTCCGATTTTAAAAATGGTTTTGAAAATTTCCTTACTGATATTTATGGCTTTTACCGGTTTAATATCATGGAAAAATAACTTATTATTTAATATAAATTAATTCATCTTGTTTTTGTTTAAAAACTTTCTTAACTACATTAAAATCTCAACATCACTTTGGCTAACATAAATTTTATTATAAGATAAAGCAGCATGCTATACTACTCAAATTAGTATGACAATTGAGAATAAAATTTGCTATCAATTAATTTTACAAACTCCAACACCTTGTTTTAAACAAGCAGGTAATACTCCATGTTCTGCAAACAATTGTTTAGTTGCAGAAAAAATTGATCAGATGATTTTAAATGGAAGACCCATACCAAAAGATCTTCTATTGCTTTTTCTACATTCCAGATGCAGAATAAGCAGTTTATCAGATCCAAAGTATAACCAAGAATATTGGCAAAGAATAAATAGTAATAATAGATAAATGATTTTTTTAAACTTCAATAAAACGCTTTTTATGTGTATAATCAACCCACATGCATCTAAGTAGAATTTCCTTTTTAATTTTGGTTATTTGCATTTTGGGATTTTTTATCAGAGTTTTTCAACTTACCCAAATTCCTAACAGCTTAAGCGCTGATGAAGTGGCATTTGGATACAATGCTTATTCCATTTTAAAAACCGGGCGTGATGAATTCGGCCGTAATTATCCTTTTTATTTACAATCGTTTGATGATTCCAAAAGTCCTTTGCTGGCTTATGCACTGATTCCTTTTGTCGGACTGTTGGGTCTAAACGCATTTGCCATCAGATTCCCGTCAGTCATTTTTGGTACTTTGGCAATTTTATTATTTTATTTATTAACATATGAGTTATCAAAAAATAAAAAACTATCTTTACTTACCTGTCTTTTTGCGGCAATTTCACCCTGGATGATTCAATACAGCCGGGTAGCAATTGATATGGAAATATCTTTATTTCTGGCGCTACTAGGCATATATATATTCTTAAAAGGACAAGTAAATAAATATTATTTACCTGTATCTGCTGTAATTTTTGGCCTAGCATTTTATGCTTATCATTCCAGCCGGTTTTGGGTAGTAGTTTTTGGATTTATTTTGCTAATTTTATACAGACGGATAAACCGTTATTTGATGTTTAGTCTAATTTTATTTATTTTGATGACTATTCCCTATTTAAGCCTATTAATCAAAGACAATGCCGGATTAAGGTTGTATGCTGTCAGTGTTTTTGCTGATCAGGAAAAGAAAATTCAGGAATCAAAAATTCTGCTTAAGGAAAAACAGGAAAATATATTTGGCGCAAATTTGATACATAACCGCAGGATATTATTTTTCAATCAAGCCATCAACGGATATTTATACATATTAAATCCGGAAATTCTTTTTTCACCAAACCGCAATAATCAGATTTCCACAACCAGACTGTTTTATTTATGGCAACTGCCTCTTTTACTGATCGGGTGTATTTATTTATTTAAAAATAAACATATCAGATGGCTGATTATCGGCTGGTTGATTGTTGGTTATATACCCGGCGGTTTAACAAGTTTACCGGTTTTTGACCGCAGGATTTTTTTAAATAGCTATCCGTTATTATTTCTGGCAGCTTTGGGATTTTTATCAATTTATAATGAAATAAAACCATGGGAAAAATCAAGATTATTGTTAAAGTTTTTATTTGTCATCCTGGTTTCAGGATCCGTTTTTATCTATGTACATAATTATTTTATTCATGGTCCACGTGAAGTAGTGGAATTATGGGGAAACGGCATGAAGGAAATCGTATCAGTTTCTCAACAAAACAGCAGTAAATATGAAAAAGTTTATGTTTCTTTAAACTTAAATCAAACACTGATTTTTTACTTATTTTATACTCAATACCCGCCGGAAAAATATTTATCAGAAGGCGGTACAATTTCCGGAGGATATTTGGACGAAAGAAATAAGTTTGCTAATTTTATTTTTAAATTTATTACCCCCAAAGATTACAGTGAAAAAAATCTCTATGTCTGGAAAGTTAGTGAAGATTTTCCATGTCTCAAAATCAATCAGATTGTCTATTTAACAAATGGTACGCCTTTGGCAAATATCGGGGAATATCAACCAAATTTACCATTATGCATAAGAAGCCTTAAGCCTCTTTAAGACAAACATAAAAGCCAGACAGTAAAAAATAACTGCAATTAAAATTAAATTATGATATCCCAAAAGTAATGCCATGTATTCAAACATGCCTCCAAAAAAAGCTCCTAACGTATTAGCTCCGAAATTTTCTGCAGCGTTTTTACTTTTTTTAAATAAATTGCTGAATATTATATTGGCAAGAAGTATCGGAGAAAAGAAAAAGACAATCGAAACTATATAACGGATCCAAAAATTCGGTAATAAAAATTTCTCCAAAGGTATTAAATAATTTAATCCCAAAATTACCAATAATAAAAATGACGGCCAAGCAAGATTTTTAATGGTATATTTTTGGTTTATCCAAATAGCAATTAAAACTGATAATAACATACCGACAAAAACTAAAGAATTTACAAACCAAGTTGAACCAAATAATAAATTAAAATTGACCACCGATTTAGTTTCTATTAATAAAAATGCCGCTCCTAAGAAAAAGAAATCCCCGGAAAAGCCCACAAATGATTTTTTCCTTTCTATTAAAACGTACAATCCTAGGGCAATACTTGAAATAATTATCAGGGTTTTCAAATAAATATTAGGTATAAAAATATCCTGCAGATATAAAAACGGCCAATTATCTGTGGCAACCGGTAATTTTTCTGTTTGTTGCCATAAACTTAATTTTGCAGAATTTTTTAAATTAACGGTTTTAGGACCGGTGATAAATACTGCCAAATTGTCTTCATATCTGGAAATAAATGGCTTTTGACCAAAAGAAGTTTGTAACATCAAGGCAATTTTATCAATCAACCAGGGAGTTCTGTAATAATTGTAAAGCACAAATGTTCCGTTTTCCGATAAATGTTTTTTTACTTGACTGAAAGCTTCTGCAGTAAACAAATAGCTTTCCAGTCTTAAATTTGACATACTGGTTGCCAACACTGCTGAATCCGGCAAAGCGAAAATTACTAAATCATATTTCTTATCGGTATTTTCTAAAAATGATCTGGCATCATTAATGACTACTTGAACTTTTTTATCAGCATACGGGTTATCCGGATGAAGTTTTCTTCCCATGTTAGCAATGACAGGATCTATCTCAACTGCTGTAATTTTTTGAACATTATTTTTGATAGCCACGTTTACATCCTGTCCGCTTCCGGCTCCAACAATCAAAGCCTGTTTAAATTGGGCTTGTGGAAAAGTTTCGTAAACTAATTTATAAAACTGAGCAGCTTGCTCATACTGAGTCATTTCCTGATGACTAATATTATTTACATATAAACGCCAATGGTTATCAATTTTACCTGCTTCCCGTAATGGATTACTGACACTATATGAGTAGATCTGATAATACGGTGACCAAATTGAACCTGGTCTGTCTAATTTAAGAACAAACCAAAAAGAAATTAATAAAATAATTACAGAAAAAATTGCCGCAATTTTTCGATTTAAAAGTAACAATAAAAATAATCCTCCACAAGTCGCAAACCAGATAATTGGTGGCAGTTTTAATATAGAACTTAAACTGAATAATAAAATTCCGAAAATACTGCCGATAATATCAAATTTATATGCAATTAAGGGTGAAATTCGGGATAGTAACTGACCTAATTTTTGAGCTAAAGTTATAAAAATCAGCGTAATGACCAGAAATATACTCGGTAACATCACGAATGATTCAACAATTTGATCTTCAGTATTGCTTTTAAAATAAATTACCTGCAGTGTTGAAATTCCAATTTCAAATTTGAAATAAGTCACTAATAGAATCAACAACAAAAGTAATGGTGCAAAAAGAATAAAAAAGTTTAAACGTTTTTTGGCTAATAAACAACCCAAACCTATGCCTAAAAATACTCCCAATAAAATAATATTAGTAAAGTAACCCAAATACCTTACATAAGCGGGAATAAAACGGATAAGCGCCAATTCCAGATATAAAATTAAGCTGCTGGTTATAAATATTTGAAATTTATAACTTTTAAACAGTCTTTTTAAGATAGACATAAATCATCTACAAACGGCAGCTTATGAAAAAACGGCTAAAATAACTCTGCTTGAGCAAGTGTTTTGGGAATTTTCTTACCCAGATGTTCGTAACTAAGGACTGTCACCACTCTGCCTCTGGGTGTTCTTTTCAAGAAACCTGATTGCATGAGATATGGCTCAATTACATCTTCAACTGTTCCCACATCTTCAGAAATAGTTGCAGCAATGGTCTCAATACCTACCGGACCGCCTGCATGTTTATCAATTATAGATAATAATAATCTCCTGTCAATATCGTCCAGTCCCATCGGATCAACTTCCAGAATTTCAAATGCGGATTTTAAAAGCCCTGCTGTAATTTTTCCTTCGCCTTTAACTTGAGCAATATCTCTAACTCTTTTGAGAAGTTTCAATGCAATTCTGGGTGTACCTCTTGAACGCCGGGATAACTCCTGTAAAGATTTTGTATCAATAGGAACTTTAAGTTTTTTAGCTCCTTTTTCAATAATAGTTTCTAACTCTTCAGGTTTATAAAAATTGAGCCTTAAGATTGATCCAAATCTGTCCCGCATCGGAGAAGATAATAATCCGATTCTGGTAGTTGCACCAATTATGGTAAATCTGGGTAAATCCAGTCTTAAAGTCCGGGCTGACGGACCTTTGCCAACCACCAAATCCAAAGCATAATCTTCCATTGCCGGATATAGTGTTTCTTCAACAAATTTATTTAAACGGTGTATTTCATCGATAAATAAAATATCATTGGGTGATAAATTGGTCAGAATTGCTGCTAAATCTCCTGCCCGTTCAATTGCCGGGCCCGATGTGACTCTGATACTTGATCCCATCTCTTTGGAAATTATATGCGCTAAAGTAGTTTTTCCCAAACCCGGAGGTCCATAAAGTAAAATATGTTCCAATGCTTCTTTGCGTTTTTTAGCTGCTTGGATACCAATTTTTATTGATTCGACTACTTTTTTTTGTCCGCAAAATTCCAGCCAATTTTGAGCCCGTAAAGAAATTAGTAATTGATCCTCTTCCTGATACGCTTGTCCTGAGCTTGCCGAAGGATTATTTTGGGGATTTTTTTTCAAATCCTGACTGACTATACTCATGTTTATTTTTCACCTAAAATTTTTAAAGACTGCCGGACTTTTTCTTCCAATGTTTTTACATTTTCAGGCAGTTTTTTTATGGTTTCCAGAATTTCGTTTCTTGTAAATCCGAATTGCCTCAAAGCTCCAATCAATTCCTGTGTTTCTCCGCCCTCATTTAACAAATTTAAATCAGTTGTACTGCCCAATTTATTTTTTAATTCAATAATGATTTTTTGGGAATTTTTTTTGCCCAATCTGGGAATTGAGGTGAAAAATGAAATATCTGCAGAAATTATAGCTCTCCCTATTTGTTCCACTCCCCGGTCAATTACCAACATAGCTGTTTTGGGACCAATTCCTGAAACAGATAACAATAATTCAAACATGTCCAATTCCTGAGATTTTGTAAATCCGTACAAATTTAACGCATCTTCCCGGACATGAGTGTGAATGAAAAGCGTGATTAATTCATTCTGCTTTAAACGTGCTAATAAATTTTGGGGGATAAAAACTAAATAACCGGTACCATTAACCATCAATACAATTGCATTATTTTTTTTATAAAATATTTTGCCGGTCAACGCACCTATCATATTGGCTCTTATTATATACCGATTGTATTTGAAAATACATCGTGTATATACTCGATCATCTTATTAGAGCAAGATTTTTAATCTAAAAAAATCTTGCTAAATTATAGAAGATCGGTATACCATTGAATAATAATATTAAAAGTTTACTGGAATTTTAAAAAAACAAAAGAAAATTTTTTTGCGGGAAGAATAGTTAAACACTATTATCTGGTTATCTGAATTGGCGTACCCGGGTTTAACTCACTAGCTGCAGTTGCAACTAACCGATTATTAACATTTCTGTAAATAAAGTACTGTGTATTTCCATCGTTTCCAGTTGCAGGGTCTTTGGGCAAAGATGAGATATAAGTCGGCACTAGTATTGAAGATAAATTTACCAAACCCGGATCAGTACCAATTCGATTTGGAGTGGTCGTGATCATAGTTGGCAGTACGCCGTTATTTTCTATTGCCATCTGATATATGGCATTGGTGATACCATAAAGATCTGCTCGTCTCTGTGTATCACGAGCTGAAGCAAATTGACGTGCTGGGTTAACAGCTACTAATACAACTGCTGCTAATATACCGATAATACCTATTACTACTAATAATTCAATTAATGTAAAACCACGTCTCATATTTTTATTATTACACGATTTTTTATAAAAATAAATATCAATTCAAATTTAAGGTATACTGATCTTGATCGGTTGTCCCTGATCGTTAAACCATCTGTCTCCTGATAAAATTTCAGCTTCATATTCCCCACCCGGCTCTAATTTCGTTAACTCAACACTATGGAAACTGCTTTTTTGGCCTGCATTGGAAATAGTTAACCGTGCCTCATCTAAATTCAAAGGCGCTTTGCCAAAGCGAACAGAACCTAATCTTTCTGTTTGAATATTCCAGGAAATAACTACAGAAGACGGTGTTTTTTGTTGAATAATGATATTTTGAGGTATATCTTCAGGAACTGCACGGGTTTGTGTGGAAGTAAATTCTAATGCAGTTTTTAAAGATATGGGTACACTGGCAACAATAAAAGCAACTGAAATCGTTAAAAGTGTTCTTTTAAAATCAATTGAACGGGAAATTATTTGAATAATCATCGATATAAAAAATATGCCAAAAAATATTCCTAGCGATCCATAAATTAAAAACGGCGAATATAACCAGGAAAAATTAGCGTTCATTGTTCTTGCAGAAACTGTAGCCATTACAATTCCTTCTTTTGGAGTTAAGGCATAAATTTCTGCGTAATATTTTCCAGCTCTTGAGTCAGTCAAATTATTCATAATATTAAATTAACTAAATCACTAAACGCTAATCCGCCAACTGGCGGACTAAGCGCTATACGCTTAAAGCGGTGCCGGTGACGGATCTGACGTACAGATAATATTTGAAACATTTACCGGTTTTTTTCCACCACCACTTTCAGTAAAATCGCATACAAAAGGTTTGGCAACCGTTGTTTGATCAGTTGGTGACGGATATGGAGAACCAAAAATTCCGCTTGATGGAACTATCGACGGATAGGTATATCCTGAAGGATTAGGGACAGTTATGCTTGATGCAAACGGTGAAGGTGAATTTAAATTATTTTCAATATCTTTGATAATATCAATAATCTCTTGACCCGGACTTCCCGGATCATTGGGTAAATAGATGGTAATGGTTTGATCATCTGTTTCAACAGTTAACTCATAATCAGTATTACTTTTTCTTGTAAGATATTGACTTAAATCTTTTTGTGAAAGTAACTTTATCAGTTTTAAAATGTTTGTTTGATCCGCTACCCTTCCTGCCGTTGTTAATTCTTTACCGCAATCTTTATAAACCCTGACTGCTCCGTCAGAAGTAACTTCTATGCAATTTTGCAGGTTATCTTTTAAAGTAATTTTTTTTACTTTGCTGATTTTTGTTGAGGTCAATTCGCTGCTATTTTTATCCGGAAAAATACTTAATAAACCGCTTTTATACGCTCCGCCAATTTTAATAATTACTAAAGTGACAATAATAAATATTACAATAAAAATAATAATTATATTGATCAGTTTATTGCCGAATATTTTTTTCATAAATACTCTCTTATGCCGATCTTCTTTGAATTAATAATATTTTTGATCAAAAATATTATTCCAATAGGATGATCGAGCATATACACGATACATTTAACATTAAATGTTATCGGTATATCTTAATTTAACCATAATTACCGCTATTTACAAATATGAGAAAATTTGCTTTGTATTGATATAATATGTAAGGAAAGCCGGATGGTTGCCCCGACGTTACGTCGGGGAGGAAAGTCCAGACAGCGCAAAAACACAGCGACTCCGGGAAACCGGTGATGGTATACCATACGGTATACCACTGGTGTTTTGATGATGAAAATCATCGGAAACGATACCTGAATTGACAGGTTGAGAGAGCCACAGAGACGAGCTATTTCCTAAATCTAGCAATAGATATGGAAATTGAGTGAAACGAGGCAATCCCACTGGCTGCAACTTCCGAATTGCGTCAAGTTTGTTTTTGGACATTTTTGCCTCAATTAGGGGCAAAAATAACGCAAAAGCATGAAGGCATTAGAGAAATAATCATCTCCCGACTACATTTGAAATATAATAGATGTCGGGAACAGAATCTGGCTTATAGGCTTTTCAAATATGATCAAAGCCCTCCCTTTAGGGAGGGCTTTATCTTTTTTTATTTACTTTTCTTCCTTGCCTGCGCAGGCAGGCATCCGCAGCCATGGAAGACAAAAACAAGTTTTATCTTACCTGATGACTGTAATGCTTGTGCCAACATTCAATTCGCTGGCTGCTGTTGCAACAACACGACCATTGACATCTCTGTAGATCGTATATTGTGAATCATCAACAGTTCCATTTGATGGATCAAAAGGCATTGCTGCAATATAGGTCGGCACTAATAAAGGTGCACCTAATGCGGTTGTCGCTAAATTGACGTTACCCGGTCCAATTCCAATATGAGCTGGTGTGGTTGTGATAACTGTTGGTAAATTACCGTTATTTTCAGTTGCATATTGATATATAGCGTTGGTGATACCGTATAAGTCGGCTCGTCTTTGTGTATCACGAGCTGAAGCAAATTGACGTGCTGGGTTAACAGCTACTAATACAACTGCTGCTAATATACCGATAATACCTATTACTACTAATAATTCAATTAATGTAAAACCTTTTCTCTTTAATAAATGCTTCATTTGTATCACCCCCTTTCAATATTATTATAAAAAAATTGCCTATAAATTTAGCCTAACAAATGACATAACAGTTGTCAATCATTTGGAAATTGTATTATTAATAATTTCAATTGCTTGATTGACAGATTCTATGTCTATTGGTTGTTTAAGATTAGTTTTTTCCTGCTGTGTAAAAGCAGTCCAAATCGTAGGAATCAATGTCCATAAATTAATCACGATCAGTATGACCAATCCAACAGACAAAATTATAGCTATTACTGTTTCTTTATTTTGAGTTAAACGGGTTTTGAACATATAATTTAAGAGATATAGTAATCTCTGATTTACCTAACAAACCTTCGTTATTTTTTGAAATAATACTGTTTACATGCGTCATATACGGCATTTGTTCTATCCTGGTAAGTAAATTTACCAGTCTTACAACATCCGTATCAACTGTTAAAGTTAATGGCAAATATAACCTGTCCAGCTCTGCAACCGGAGTAACTGAATTAAATTTCAATCTGTAATTATCAGTATTTAGTCGTATCTCTGATTCAAATTGTTTGATCACTTCCGGCATCAAAGCTTCAGATGGAAAAACACGGGATATCATTTCAATTTCATTTGTATATGTGGTGGAAATTTCGTTGGATGAAGATATTATTTGATTGTTCTGCTCTAGCCCAACAAGTTCTTTTTTAAGCAGCGCTATGGTTTTTACCTGATTTTGAACCATGATGATAAATGCTATATTCAATATGAGTAGCAATCCAATAATCACCGCATAAATTTGGATAAAACTGGTTTTTATATTTGTTTTATTTTTTTCAGGCATATTTTTTTATTCTTTGGTTACAAATGTGATTGTAAAACGAACGTTTTCCGGTGTTTCTAGTGACCCTAAAGGCAACATCACTTTGATAAATACTTCACTGGCTTCCAGTTGATCTCTAAAATTCAACAATTCCTCACGGGATACGGCAGTACCGCTCAAAGAAAAAGTTAATTTGGCATCGTCATAGTCCCACCCGGTAATAATAATTTTGTCGTTAACCAATTTTAAAATTGCCAATAGCTCATCTTTAGGTGTTTTACGCATAGGCGCTAAAGCTACAATATCTTTAGCTTGAGCATTAAGTAGAAGCAGATTTTGAGTTTTACCTTCTTCAGTTTTTGTTGCGTTTGTCAAAAATTTTACCCGGTTATCTAAATTTATTCGTAAATTTGACACGGCTAGAAAAGCAAATAATGATATTAAAAATACAACTAGCATGGAAATACTAACACGAGCCAGTAATCCTTTTAAAAATATGGCTTTTCTTTCCTGATCATAAAACGTTTGTAAATCGTTGGGTAACAAATTGATAGTTTCCGGATCCATAGGTGGAGCTATTTTTCCTGCTGCGACAGCATAAGCTTTATTAAAAGCCGGATTATTGGTAATTACTGATAATAATTTGCTTTTATATTTTGAACAGCTGTTTATTTTTGCTACTAAATCAGTGCTGGCTAACTCGCCTGTTACAATAATTTGTAATTGTTCTTGTGTTTTAATAATACCTTTGTCAATATAATACTGGGAAATTTCAGATATGGTTTGACAAATATTACCTAAATAAATATCTATCGTATCGGTTTGTGTGTAATTTACCACTGTGGTAAATATCGACTTTTCTCCTTCAACCAATGTCACATAGGCTCCACGTTTGTTAACTTCCGTAACCAACGCATGTTCTCCTGGTTTTAAAAGCAATAATCTGGCTATGGCCGATGCTCCAGGTTCAAAACACAAGGGTTTTAACCCAACTTCTTTTAATGCTAAAACTAAAGGATCAAGCACTTTTTTTTGAACAGCTACTACGGCAAGTTTATATTCCGTTTCATTAGTCTCAATGATTTTCCAATCAAAATATAAATCATCAGCAGGAAATGGAAATAAATCTTTCACATGCCAACTGACTGCTTCATGAATTTCTTCTTTAGATATTTTTGGAATAGCATATTCCCTACTGTAGGCATATACTTCAGAAAAACTTACAGCCACATATGGAGTCGTAAATTTTCCCGCAATATAGAGTTTTTTCAACGAATCAATCAGAATATCTTTTTTGACCAATATACCGGCTGAAAATACTTCTCTTGGAAAACCCATTTCTACCATTAAACGCACTTTACCTGAAGATGTAAGCTCTAAACCGCGTAATGATGATCTTCCGATGGCTAATCCGAAGTATTTGTGCTTTGGTATAAATAAGTTGGGCAGTTGCAACAACATAATAATTCCGTCTGATATAAAAGACCGACTAAATTTATTGTAGCATGTTTAATAAGTGTTACAAGCTCTCTTGTAACCATCAGTCAAAATTCGTAAGATAGAATTAATGAAGTTTTTTAAACATTGGAAAAACGGATTTACTATGGTGGAGACGCTAGTAGCCATAGCTGTTTTGGGAATTTTTTTTGCATCAATTGCTTCAATATTGCACATGATTTTACAGAATGTCGGTGAATCACGCGTCCGCATTGTGGCTTTAGCTTTGGCGCAGTCAAAAATGGAAACCATTAGAAATTTACCATATGCTAATGTTGGTACTGTTGGCGGTATACCTTCAGGCCCAATTGATCCATCTGAAACTGTAACCATAAATAATTTACCTTTTACCATAACTACGTCTATTATCTATATTGACGACCCGTTTGATAATTTAGCTCCTACAGATTCGGTTAATACTGATTATAAGCGGGTGCGTATCGAAATCACTTGGAATGGTGTATATCCTTCCCGCATACCGGTTTCTTTAGTTACAAATTTCGTTCCCAAAGGCATAGAAACCATCAGCGGTGGGGGTACTTTATTTTTATCAGTTTTCGATTCCCAGGGTCAATCTGTACCGAATGCCACTGTAAAAATAGATAATGTTAACGTAACTCCAAATATTCATTTACAAACGCTTTCAGATGCTTTTGGATTAGTAGTTTTACCCGGTGCTCCAGCTTGTCTTGCCTGTTATGAAATTTCCATAACTAAACAAAATTTTTCTACTGATAAAACTTATACAACTGCTCAGGTGGCAAATCCATTACATCCGCTCTTAAGCGTATTTGCCGGTCAAATTACACAGGATTCTTTTGCAATTGACTCAGTTTCAGGATTATCCATTACTTCTTATGGTGGCCAGGAATTAGGATATCCCTTGATTGCAAATGTTAGATTTACCTTGCAAGGCTCAAAAATTATCGGTAATGACACTAATGATGAACCAGTTCATAAATATTCTTACACCACAAACACCGGCGGCGGTTATGTAAGTATTCCTGGACTGGAATGGGATATTTATACATTGGATTTTTCTGATTCATATCATAATTTAGCCGGCTCAAATCCTTTAAATCCTATTGCCATCGCTCCTGGTAGTAATTTATCTATGAGTATTGTCGCAGTTCCCAAAACTAATACTTCGCTTTTGGTGGCTGTTAAAAATTCGTCAGGAGAATTACAAGCATCAGCCAGTGCAAATTTAGTCAGCACTCCATCTGCTGATTTAACTAAATATACATCGGCGTCAGGCTCTGCTGACTTTGGTCAGGTATTTTTTGGAGGTTTATTACCCGGTTTTTATGATTTAAAAATAAATATAAGTGGTTATCAGGAAGCAACAGCGTCTTTAAATATTTCAGGAATTCGTCAAGAAACAGTAACATTAAATCCGATACAATAAATATGCCGAAGATTCACAATCATATTCAAAATCAAGGATTTACATTAGTAGAAGTAATCGTAGCTGCTTTTATTTTTGTAGTAATTTCAGCTGGAACTGCAATTTTTTCCGTATATTTTTTGCGGAATTATTCTTTTTCATTTGAAGAAAATCAGGCTGTTGGACAAGCTCAAAATACTTTAACTACATTGGTTAGAGAAATTCGGGAAGCTCGATTTGCCGAAGATGGAGCGTGGGCCATTACCCAAGCTGATGATAATATTTTTGTTTTTTATAGTGACGTAACCAATGATAGCCGCCCTGATAGAATCCGCTATTTTTTGGATGGCACAGAACTCAAAAAAGGTGTAATTGAACCCACTGCTGTACCGGTCACATACCCCACTGCTTCTGAAAAAATATATATAATTGCCGACAATGTAGATAATCAATCCACCCCAATATTCCGGTATTACAACGGCAATTGGCCTTCTGATACAACCAATAATCCGTTAACGGTAGGTCAACGGATATTAAATACCCGCTTGGTAAAAATATATATAAGAATTAATATTAATTCAAATACCGGTGCTCTGCCTTTTGAAATGACAGAAGATGTACAAATCAGAAGTTTAAAAGATAATTTATGAAAAAAAACAGTCATTGGTCATTTAAAAATGGCAGTATTTCTATTTTAGTGTTAGTTTTTGGTTTAGTTTTTGCATTTACGATAGGCGGTTTAGCATTGGCTGCTGCTACTCTTTATACATCTTCGCAACGGACAGAAAGTTTTGAAAAAGCTTTAACTATTGCCCAAGCCGGAGCTGAATATTACCGTTGGCATTTAGCGCATTCACCTAATGATTTTCAGGATGGCACCTTAAATCCCGGCCCGTACATACATCAAATCAATGATCCATATGGAAATACGCAAGGTACCTTCAGTTTGACTATCACTCCGCCTGCAACAGGATCATCAATTGTTACTGTCGCATCACAGGGATGGGAAAATAGTCATCCGGAAATCAAACGGATAGTAAAAACTAAATATGGTATACCGTCATTAGCAAAATACTCATTTTTACATAATGCCAATGTTTGGTTTGGTGGAGGAATTACCGTTCATGGAAAAGTTATGTCCAATGGAGGCATTAGAATGGATGGTATTAATGATTCATTGGTTCAAAGTTCTAAAAGCACTTATACTTGCGGATCAGAAACCGGCTGTTCTCCTTCACAAATCAAACCTGGTGTCTGGGGTAACGGAGGACCGTCAAATTTGTGGAATTTTCCGGTACCGCCTGCTGATTTTAATAGTTTAATCGTTGATTTCTCAGATTTGAAAATCCAAGCTCAACAGACAGGAATTTATTTAGGACCATCAGGCGGTTATGGTTATCATTTAATTTTTAACAGTGACGGCACCATAACAATCCGTAGAATCACTCAAGCACTAAACCGCAAAGGCTGGAGCGTAGAAAACGGTTGTGAAAATTTATATCAGCAAATCAATACTGAAATTAATGTGGGCACTTATCCACTTGATGCTAAGCCGATTGTTTTTGCTGAAGATCATTTATGGGTAGACGGGGTTGTTAACGGCGTGATCACCGTAGTAGCTGCCAAATTTCCAACTGATATAAATAATATGAATATTTGGATCAATAATAATCTGACTTATATTGCAAAAGATGGACATTCCAGACTCGGTCTTTTTGCTCAAAACAATATTTATTTCGGTCTTGGTGTGCCCAATAATTTTGAGGTTAATGGCGCTCTGCTGGCACAAAAAGGTAGAATCATCAGACATAATTACCGCTATTCATTTTGCAGTTCTTATTCAAATGCAGTCAGAAATAATTTCACTTTTTATGGATCACTAATCAGCAACCAAAAATCTTATTGGAATTTCGGAACCGGACCAACTTCTGGTTTTATCACCCGGGATTTTACATATGATCCCAGTCAATACTATGATCCACCGCCGTTTTTCCCCACACAAGGTGAATACGAATTTATTTCTTGGGAAGAACAATAAATTATATTATCTGGGGACTTGATTTACCGGTCCGCCGGCTGCTTGCTGAAAACTTCCGACAACTGAATAAATAGGAGCGATAACTGAGAGAATCATGGCTCCAACTGCTATTCCAACCAATAACATCAAAACTGGTTCTATAATTTGAGCTAAATTCTTAAGTTCATCTTCTACTTCTTCTTCATAGAAGGTAGCTAAATCAGATAAAGCTAGATCCAGTGTGCCGGTTTTTTCACCGGCAGCTATCATTTGAATTACCAGTGATGGAAAAACAGACTGTTTTTTGAAAACCGATGATAATGATTTCCCTTTTCTGATTTCTTCAGGAAAAAATTCCGATAACTGCCGGAATTCATACCACGACAATGATTTTAAAGATATCGCCAATGCTTCAGTTATGGGTACTGCACTTTTTAAAAGTGTTGAAAAAATCCTGGTAAACCTGGCAAGATCAATTTTTTTAATTAAATTTCTGACCAATGGTAAGGGTCTGATAAAAAAGAAAAGCAGATTTCTTACTTGTGGTTTTTTTAGCGCGAAAAAAATCGCGGCAACTGTTAATATTGCCCCTAATAATATCGGAACCATTTGTTTTGACAAGGAAATACTTACCGTAAATAACCATTTGGTAATAGCAGGCAAAGGTAATTTCAAGCTTAAAAACACTTTTCCTATTTGCGGTAAAACAAAAAAGAACATCATGGTTCCAATACCAATCATTGCCATAAATATTATCGTCGGATAAAGTAACGCGCCTTTGATTTTACTTTTCATACTGTAATCAGACCTTAATTGAGTTTCCAAATATTTAAACACTTCAGCCAATTTTCCCGACATTTCTCCGGCTCTGACTAAAGTCAAAAAGTAAGGTTCAAAAACTTCAGGGTACCTCGTAAAAACTGTGGACAGTTCCTGACCCTGTTCCAATGAATAACGCATGTCACCTAAAATTTTCCGCATCAGAGGATTTTTACTTTCCCTATATAAAACTTCTATGCCTTCTGAAAGTGATAAGCCTGAAGACAGCATAACTGACAAATACCTACAGAAAGTTATTTTTTCAATTTCCGGTAATTTTCCGCTAAAAGTAATGCTTTCGCTGACTTCTTTGATAAGTAAGGGGGATAAATTTTTCTTATTTAAATCCTGAGCTGCTTCTTCTTTATTTTTAGCTGCCAAATTGCCTTCGATAACTTTTTTATTTGAATCCAATGCTTTATAACTAAATTGCGGCATATTATTCTCTCACTACTCTAAGTACTTCCTCAATTGTGGTGATTCCTCCGCTAGCTTTATTTATTCCGTCCTGTAGTAGTGGTATCATTTTATTACCTAAAGCAGCTTTATTTATTTCTTCAGCTGAAGTACGTTTCACTATCAATTGCCGTATTTCCTCATTTACTTCCAAACATTCATAAATTCCAATTCTGCCTTTGTAACCTTTCATCCCACATTCATTACAACCTTTACCCCGATAAAAATTTTGGCCAGCATTTTTGGCATCTATAAAGCTACTTAAATATTTGATCAATTCTTCACTTGGTTTATATGATTCAATGCAATTTGTGCAAATTTTTCTGACCAACCTCTGAGCCACTACCAAATTTACTGTTGAGGCAACCAAAAATCCTTCTGCTCCCATATCCAAAAATCTGGGGATGGTACTTGAAGCATCATTAGTGTGAAGTGTTGATAACACTAAATGACCTGTCAGAGCTGATTGAATTGCCATTTCTGCGGTTTCTTTATCCCTGATTTCTCCCACCATTACAATGTCAGGATCATGTCGCAGTAATGAACGCATACCTGTAGCAAAAGTAAGTCCGGCTGCAGGATTTATCTGGATCTGATTCACCCGTCTGATACCATATTCGACAGGATCTTCAACTGTGGTAATTTTTACATCAGTGGTATTTAAAATTGTTAATATGCTGTAAAGAGTGGTGGTTTTTCCTGAACCTGTGGGACCGGTGACTAAAATCATACCATGAGGTTTTTTAATACTGGTTTTGACCAATTCTAAATTATGTCCTGTTACGCCCAATTCTTCCAAAGATAAAGGTCTGGCTGTTTCAGGCAAAATGCGCAACACAATATTTTCACCATAAAAAGCCGGTAAAATCGAAACCCTGAAGGCGATAATATTTTCTTTGATTTTTATTTTAAACCGGCCATCTTGAGGAATTCTGTGTTCATCAATCTTTAATTGTGACAAAATCTTTATCCGGGCTACGATTGCCTGATGGATTGATTTTGGCATTTCTAAAATATCGTGCAATATGCCGTCTATCCTGAAGCGGATCAAAAATACTAACTCCAATGCTTCAAAATGAACATCAGATGCCCCCTCAACCACTGCGTACTCCAAAATAGTGTCTAAAATTTTGATTACCGGCAGATCTTCTGCTTGTTCTACAGCTTCTTTTTTGGAAACATTTTTTTGAATATTTTCTTCAATTATTTTGGTAAAAACTTCCTTGATATTGTGTTTGTACTGACCTAAAGAACGCGTCATGTCCGGAGTTATGGCATAATAAATTTTTAAGTTCAATCCGGTTTTTCTTTTGGCAAACTCCTTGGCCTCAATGTCAGAAGGATCTTCCAAAGCTAAATGTAAAACACCATTTTCAATTGAAAATGGAAACATGTGAAATGCATTCGCTGCTTCTTCAGGAATTGATGCCAATGCTTCTTTTGAGGCAGTTTTGTGGGTTAAATTGATGTACGGAACTTTGTAGTGTTGCGCTACAAGCTGTCCCATGGCTTCTTCACTAATCAAGCCCCTGTAAACTAAAACATCGGTAATTGTTTTCCCCAATTCATTAGAAGTTTTGACAGCTTCATCAAAATCAGCCGGAGATACAAAACCGGATTTGAGAATAATTTCACGTAAAGTATTAGGCAGGATCATTTTTTCAAATGTCCAATGACAAATTACCAATGACTAATTAAATTTCCTGCTTGTGCAGGCAAGATCATTTAGCATTTATCATTTGGCATTTTGGTTAAGGTAAAATTTAATCTTATCCACCATTTCAGTCGGTAATAAATTAGCTTTGACAATAAATTCAGTTGCACCCATAGTTTTAGCTCTGGCAATTTCATCTTCTTGAGCTAAATTGGAATAAACTAAAATCGGAACGGTTTTCATTTGGATATTTGCACGGATTTTTTGTAAAACTCCAAAACCGTCAATTTTAGGCATCATCAAATCCAACACAATTAAGTCGGGAGCTTCAGTCTCAGCAAGTTTCAGTCCATCTTCACCATTGTCAGCTGAAAAAACCTGAAATCCATCAGCGGTCAAACGGGTCGTATAAATTTTTATGATTAACGGATCATCCTCAATAAATAATATTTTTGACATATTTTATATAAATTCGAAGCACGAAATCCGAAATCCTAAACAAATTCAAATGTTATAAATTCCAAATTATAAATATTTATTTTGAAAATTTAATATTTGAATTTAAAAAATTGTTTCGAATTTCGTTATTCGATTTTCGAGTTTCATTTTATTATACACTATTATAAAGCCTTGGGAAGAGAAAAATAGAAAGTACTTCCCTTTCCTACTTCGGATTCTAACCAAATATTTCCTTTCATACCTTCAATCATTTTTTTACTGATATAAAGTCCCAAACCTGTGCCTCCTGATTGTTTGGCATATGAACCTTTGACCTGAGAGAACTTTTTGAATAACAAATCCTGATCCTCTTTGGCAATTCCATGACCTGTATCGGAAACTGCTGTGGTAATCATATTATCTTTTTCAAAAACAGACACAGTTACTCCACCCTGATGAGTAAATTTTAAAGCATTACCAATCAAATTAATCAAAATTTCTTTTACTTTATCTTCATCACCCATGATAATTGAAGGTAAATTATCGTCTTTATACATCAAGGTTAAATTTTTCTCAGTAGCCGACATCTGCAAATTTTTTACCACTTCTTTGATTAATTTATCCAAATCAATTTTAGTAATTGTAAACGTGATCCTGCCGGCTTCAATTCTGGAGATATTTAACAAATTATTTACCAATCTAATCAGCCTATCATTTTCATTAAATGCAGCTGTCAAAAATTCTTTAGTTGAAGCATTAATTTGTCCTGTATAACCGTCCAAAATTGTTGACAAAGAGCCTTTGATCGCAGTCATCGGAGTTCTAAGCTCATGTGAAGCTAAAGACACAAACTCATCTTTCAACTTATCCAATTCCTGAAGTTTTATGTTTGCTTCTTGAAGATCTTTGGTTGCTTTATTTACTTCTTCCTGCAAAGTAATATTAAATCTGCGGATTTCTTCATACGCTTTGGCATTTTGGATAGCTATAGCTGCTTCTGGAGTTAATATTTCAATAAGCCTTATATCTTGTTCTGTAAAAATATCACCGGATAATTTATTACCCAATATTAATAACCCTACCTGTTTACCCTCAGTTCTTAGATGAGCTACTACTGATAATTCTTGTTTCCGTAAAATATTTTTTAATTCACTTTCCTCTAATTCATCAAAAATAAGCGTCGAATGACTTTGATCTAATATTTTAATTTCTTCTTCTGAAAAAGATGGAACCTGCTTATATTTTTCACTTTTTATATCAAAAACTAAATCTTTTTCGATCAAAATAAACGCGCCTTTGGAAATTCGCATTTTGTCTAATATTTCATTCAGTATTCCATGGGTCACTTCTTCCAATCGTAAGGTTGAAGCCATTATTAATGCTAAATTATAAAGTAATTTATTAATATCGTAATTTTCTTTATAAAAAACTGAGTCAGTAATTTTTTCCAATAAACGCCTTATGGGTTGGAAGGAAAAAGCCATTACTAAAGCGAGGGTTGTTGAAACACCAACTGTTCTTAACTCCAATGAAGTAGAAATAAACAACGATGACAAAATTGCAAAAAGAAACGCATAAAAAAGTCCAAATAAACCTATAAGTAACGTATAAGATACTGTTCTTGCCACAACTAAACGAATATCCAAAAATCTGTGTTTGATGATGGCGTAACTTATACAGGTCACGAAAATAAGGGTATATACTGGTAATAAATCAATAAACGCTGAAGTTTTAAAGATTAATACAAATAAAAGATTAGTCACCAAAAGCGATAAGAACATAAAAACCGCACCTAAAAGAAACAGTTTTATCTGTATTTTTTCAATTCCAAAAGAATGTTTAAATTTTTTTATGAGAACCCAAAACCCTCCACCTAAAAATATTACAGTATGAAGTAAAAATAATGGCATCGCCGGACCGGGAATACCTCCGCCACCGTAAGGTTTGGCTGAAATAAAAATAAATCCTGTCAATGAAGCCAACATTAGTCCAAAAGTAGTTCCAAAAATAATCACATATGATAGAAATGTAAAATTCGTTCTCTGTTTGGGAAAAGTTGCTACTAACAGATAAAAAAATATATTAATCAATGCAGCTATGCACATTACCAGTTTTACCCAAAAAAAGGCTGTTAAATCTGTAGATTGTTGATTAATCTGGTAATTAGATACTAAATAAACCGCAATCACAAAAGTGAACATGAAAAACAGGCGGTTAGTAGCACTTTTGGGATTTTTTAATAAAGTGAAAAGACTAATAAATAAATTTCCACAAACAGCAGTGAGCAGTACAATTATAGTAAACATATCTATTAATCAGTATACACTGAATCAAAGTTAAGTTTCCAATGGGGAAGGAAAAAAGGATTAGTTGGAGACAAAGTCTGTAAAATCCTTCCAATCCAACCTTAAAGATCTCACTGAAGGTTTTTTGGCCCGTGCTAAACGGAATATAAATAAAGGTAAATCTTTATCAGATAAATTAAAAATAAAATTAATTTCTTTTTTTATTTTTTTTATTTCTTCAATTTCGTGGTCAGTAAATCCTATACCTTTATAAAAGGTGATCCGGAAGATAAAAAAAGTGGAGATTGTCCAAGGTTGGAAAGATATGTTCCAGCTAGTGGCAGTTAACCAAATCTTTTCAATAATCCTGCCGGTTTCAAAAAGGATTTGTGAGTTATATTTTTTGTTAGTAGATAAACATAAAACGTGTGATGATCCTTCTATAGTAGGTTTTGTAATTTCGATAAATACACGTTTGGGTAATAATTTCATTATTCCGTGATATTTATGAACAAGGGCAAATAACTTATCTAAATTATAGGGCATTTCTAAAGTTTTAATATCTAAACCGTCACGTGTTCTTTTCACTTCTTCTGTATTCCATCTAAGTTCACCTATCATTTGTTTATAAGCTTGAAAATTAGTCATCCGTATCACATCTGCTTTGCCTAACGCATCTACTAAGGCAATTTTATCCTTTTGTCTTGAAACGGCATTTAATAAAAAATTAGAACTATTTTCTGTTATTATTTTTTTTAATGCTGATATGTATTTTTCTTCAATAAGAGTACCGTCATAAAGTTGCCTATTGGTCACGCGTTTTCCAATCTGACTAAAAAGAGAAATTAAACCATGATTACTTTTTCTGTTCCGATCAGTAAAAATAATCCGTGCAACAGTTTTTGATAAATCTTTAAAATCTGTTACTAACTCGTATACCAATCCCAGTTTTTGGGCAGCTATCTCAATATTCTCAACAAAACATCCCAATGCAATAATTGATGCTGATTTACCTACATCAATAAAACTGACAGAGCGTTTGGAATCAATACTAATATCTAGCATATTCGGATGAACCTTCACTCTCCAAGGTTGAATATTACCTCCTGAAGGAGCTAAACATCCGGATTTTATAAGAATTTTAATTTCCTTATCAGATAAAATAAATTTATTTTTCATTTAAACTTAAATATTTAAAAGGGTATTATTTTATACTTAACTCATATTTTATTTTCTTAATTATTTTATCACAACGTTTTTTATTATCTTCCAAATTTATATCTGAAACAAGCAAATTATCTAATAATAAGTAATATCTGCCACTTTTAACCTTTTCGCCTAATATTATTTTTTTAATAGATGTCGCTACTATACCACCGGCAATTGTTGCTGTAGCACCTAATTGCGGCCATGTTGACACACTCTTTCCAATATTTAATAATGAATTAAGCATTCTCTCACTATTATTTTTAAATCCAACTAATTTGATTATTAATTTTTTCTTTTCAATAGTTGACAGCTCATCAATATTAACTTGATCAATTCCGGGCAATCGACCTAAAAAAAGTTCCGGTTGCGGATCTAAATCATATCTCTCAATATCTAACATAACATTATCACCAATATCAGCTGCTGATATTAGCGGGAGATGCCTTTGACGTGCTAATTTTCGTAAAAGAATTTTGCCTTTCATGCTATCAATAGCATCCACTACTAATTTAATTTTGGGAGAAGTATCAAATAAAGTAATCATACTCTCCGCAGATACATTTGTAGTTCCAACAATATTTACAAAAGGATTGATTTGAGCGATATAAGTTTTAACTACGTCTACTTTTGTTTTACCAATATCTCCCCAACTAAACCGTAAACGGTTTAAATTAACAGCGTCCAGATTGTCAGGATCAGCAATTTTAATAGTGTCTGCCCGAGATTCCATCATCCAGGTCAAAGCACTATGACTACCCACACTTAAACCCAAAAAACCAACAACTGTTTTTTTGAGTTTCCTTTGTTCTGCTGCAGTAATTAAGTTCCTGTTTCTTACAGTTGATAATTCAAAACAAAGATTAGGGAGAGGTAATTGTGTATCGGTATTTGAAAAATGTGTTTCAATTGTCTGGGCAAAAGTGTCATATGAAGTATCGTCAAACGCAGCAACATCCCACAATTCTTCAAGTAACTGTTGTTTTTGATTTTGCAGTCTTTTTATTAAAAGATTGGTCATATAAATTTAAACTAGACAGTCTTTTTCACAATACCGATAGGAAAATATTTTATGTCACCATGACTATGTAAAATAATTATCGGCTCTACCTTTTTACCCATGTTGGTTAATACATATTGATATTCTTTATTTACCTTCGCTACTTCGGAAATAAATACTCGTTTAATTAAATCTGCTCTTAGAGGATGTGATTTAACTCCGGAAGCCAATTCAATCCGGCAAATCAAACGGGGATTATGTTCATTGTCGTAATCACTTTCAAGAATAAACCTGCCGGTAAGATCAGGTTGTAAAGACTTATCATCAATTGCCAATTGTACATGTTCAGAATAAATATTTGCACCATAAATCTTTACCATAAATTTCGAACGGCCATATAAATATACAAAGGGTAATTTTAACTGTTGTTCTGATATTTTATCCGACTGAGACAGGATTTTAATTTGTCTGAGTAATTGAGTACAATTTATTATTCCTCCTTCATCATGAATGTTATATCTCAACAAAGGACAACCGGAGTCTTTGGTAATAAGCAATTCTTTTCCTTCAACTTCAAAAAAAGTTAAACGCGGGTCGTAATTATATAAAGACGGTATACGCTGGTCATTAAATAATTGCTGATACAAATTATTGTCAATAATTAACTTTCTTAGATCAATTGATAACGGCGTCTCAAACCCCATTAGAGAAGCATCTGCAGAACCGTATAAGTTAAGAAATGTCCGGCAATAATCTTTCGCTTTAACTAAAGAAAGTATATAACTGCGCCATTTTTCCGTAATTCCTTGACCAGTACCTAAAAATTTACAATTAAGCTTCTCCCAATCCAGATGCCGTTTCGTACCTTCATCGATCAGTTCTTTTAGAAACGGTGTATGTCCCGCTATAATAGTCTGTTTAAATTTTTCCGAGACTTTTTCCAGAAGTTCTAAGACTGCTTCTAGATCGTATCCCGGAGTCATAATAGTTAAAGGATATCCTTTCCAGGCTAGTAAATTTACACAAGCTAAAGTAAATGTTCCGGCTATCCAATTACCCATCGCAAATCCGTTGATAAACAGTGTTGACACTTGATCAGCTTTGAAGACCTCATTTAAGAGAAATTCATGAAGATACGCACCATCTATTTCATGTTTAAGAGTTCTCGGCCAAAAATGCGGATCACCTGTAGTACCAGAGCTGGTAGAAATCATATGTATTTGTGACATGTCACTATCCCAACAGCGCAAATTCACATCATATTTTTGAATATAATTTTCCTTACTAGTAGTCGGAACCCGAGCATAATCTTTGAGGGATTTTATTTTTCTGTGTTTGATTTTATTCTTTTTAAGAAAATGTTTATATGCAACTATACGTTCAGCTGCTTGATGAAAAAGATATAAAACATTTTTTTTTGAATTTTGTTCTAATCGATTTTCGTTGTTATAAACGGCTAACTGTTTGCTAAAATCGGTATTAAAATATGAATCTAACAGTTTAAACGAACTATGCATATGTACTTTTTATTAATCAAATTTTTTGACTTTGTTTTGCACTGAGAATTTAAAAACTACAATCGTCTAATCTTATAAATCCTGCAGAACTTTTTCCCGTAATATTTTAATCATTTCCCCGTTTTCTATCGTCTTAGCCAACACCTCAATATCATTATTAAGAGGCCGTTCCCTGGTTACATATTTTGATTTTAATCTAATAAAGTGGTAAAGTGGTCTGGTTCGCGGAGAAAGAAGTTCCGGACCACCACGCAAATCCACAGCTTGCATAACAGCCAATAAATTCATAGCTAAAGAGTATTTGAGTAATTTCAAATTTTCCCAAGCTAATATTGCTGATGTCATTGCATGTGGTGTTATATCCTGATTTGCTTCCTCATGAATACCAAACATTGTTGTAACCGGCATAGCCAACAACATTGAGTATACATCGAACATACCTGACTGCAACTGGATTCCTTTAAAAGCACACATAGATAATGCTTGTTTATCGGATAAATTAGCTGTTAATCCATTATTTTCATGAGGACATACCATACGGTGTAAATGTCTGTCATTACGCTTGATTAAGCGGGTGATAATTTTACGCATCGTATCGATAACTTCACCCATATGACCAGCAAAAAAATTACCTCCACTAACCCATTGCCATGGTTTTTCTCCCTCTGTTACAAACTCTGGAGACACCCACAAAGGATTATCTGATACTGAGTTGGCATTGATAGTAATTGTTTGTAATGCCCATTTAATTAACTCTCTATTCAATCCTTCGGATTGAATAATACATCGTAAACTATAGGCGTCTTGAATTTTTATTCCGTTAGGTCGTATTGAATGCCCTTTTAATTCTTGGTATGCAAGTTTACTTCCTTTTAACAAATAGAGATATAAATTACTTAATTCCAGTTGACACGGGTGAGGTCTTATTGCTGATAAAAATGGATGGAATGATCTATTGCTTCCCCTAAGAACCTCAACCACCAATGCTCCCAACACATCAGAAATCAGTATAAATTCTATAAGTTCATTTACAATAAGTGTAGCAGCAGCTGTTGAAAAATTATCACCATTTACTAATCCTAATCCAGCTTTTGGTTCAAGCAATAATCGCGGAATTCCGTTTCTTGTAAGAATTTGCTTTGCTTCACCAATCTTGTCATCCTCAAAGTAGACTTTTACTCCGGATAGCTGTCTCATTGCGCTTAGTACCCGACTATTTTGAGGTAAATCTCCAGAAGCACCTAAGCCTCCATATACATTAACTACCGGTGTAATGTTCTTATTTAATGTTTTACGAAATATGTCTAAATCTTGAATTCTGACAGCACTTACTCCATTTACCAACATATTAATTCTGATTAAAATTGCGGCCCGAACAATCTCTTTGCTTAATACAGGTCCAACACCTATATCAGTATGAACAATACTTTCTGAAATCAGTTTTGATATCTCAAGTCTTTTTTCTAATGTACCCTTATTTAAAATTTGGGAAGCCCGAGCACCGTAACCAGTATTGCAGCCATATATTGGTATACCTTTTTCTATCTGTTCGATCATTTGTCCATAGCTGGCGTTCATTTTATTTAAAATACGAGGATCGTCAGTAAATAATACTTTCGTCTTTCGAATTGCTACTGAAAGAATATCCTGTATAGTAAGGTCTTTACCCGTTAATATTACATTAGGTTTTTTCATGGAAAGGTTTCGATTTATTTCAACCAAGCTTTTCTGCAAATAATCTACATTTTTCATAAAATAAAAAGAAATGAAATAGTTTTTAAATAAAAATCTCTTCTTTGATATTATAGAATTTTAACATAGAATAACTACGAATCCCATAATTCTTATGTTAAGAATAAGATAATTTTTTTCAAATACTAATGTCGTTATTCTATCACTATTTTTATGGAATGATATAAAGAGAAAAAGATATTTTTGGAGATTTTAGCTACTTCTATTTATATGCGGGATGAAATAGATAATAAACCTACATAAGATTGGGCTAGTTTTTCCAAACCTGCAGTAATTGATGAAGTTAGAGAAAATTTTTGTTTTCGTTTTTGTAAATACTGGATTAATAATAAATTAATTTTAGATATTTGTTCATCAGGTATTAGTTTTTCGATCACTGAAGCTGTCTTCAACATTTCCGGTAATAAATCAAGTTTGCGCCAGATTTGACTTTCATTTCCTGCATGAAGTAATTCATCAGCTAAATTTGCATAAAATTTCCGGGTGATTTTGCCTTCCAGATAATACTTGGTATTTTCACAAAATATTAAATAGGTTTTATCTCTAGTCACACAAGATAGATATTTCAGTCTTTTTAAATAAACTCTGACCGCTCTCATTGGACAAAAATAGCTATTCTGCATAAACATATATTCTTAGAAATAGAGTTTTCTTACCTAATTACAAGTAGAATAGTGCAATCATCTAATTATGTCAAGTATTTGATATTATTAATTGATTAAAATTAAGTAGAATTTTGTTGATACCACTCTACAGTTTCTTTTAATCCCTTTTCTAAATTATATTCAAATTTGAAATTAAGTTTTTTAAGAATATCAACTTCTGCACATAATTTTGTATTTTCATCTTCACCAGGACGCATATCTAAATGTTCTATTTTAGATTTACTTTTAGTTAAAAAAACAATCATTTCTGCTAGTTTATTAACTGAAGTTTCTATGCCCGAACCTACATCAATAGTTTGGCCTTCAAATTCTTTCTTTTCACCAATAGCAATTGTTGCCCTAACCGCATCAGTGGCATAGATTAAATCCATTGTCTGTTCGCCGTTTCCCCAAATCATTATTGGCTTATTCTGTAACGCCCATCTGATAAAAAATGGTACAGCTTTTTGACAATGGAATGACTGATTAGTACCATAGACGTTATACCATCTGATTGATACTGTTGGCAGTTTAAACTCTTTATGATACATCTTGGCAAATGATTCCCCAGCATATTTAGTAATTGAATAAGTATTTAGCCAGTAATTAGGTTTTGTAATATGTACAATTTTAGTTTTATTCTTTAATGCTCCATCTAAAATATTAACTGTACCTAAAATGTTTACTCTGGAAGCCTCATAAGATTTAGTTAAAAGCTCGCTAGTTCCCAAAAGTCCTGCCAGATGATAAACCACGTCATAATTTGGAATAACTTTTAATATTATTTCTCTATCGGTTATATCGGCTTTTATATACCCTTTAGTTTCTTTTTCGATTGAGTTAGACAATACATCAACTTGATGTCTTTTCTTTTTTAATTCATTGACTAGATGGCTTCCAATAAATCCATTTCCTCCAGTTACAGCGACTCGCATAATTTTCCTCTATTCTTTCTATTTCTCCTTAATAAAGATAATGTTTATAAATCATTTCCCTATGCTTAAAAGCTATATTTTCTGGTAATGTTTCTTTATTAAAAAGAGCAACTTTAGAAACTTCATTAGAAGTAAACTTTTTAATACTCTTTTCTTTAATTCCACATTTATAAATCAAATCAATTGAAGTATGGGAAGGTTTTTTATTCAGTCCGTTTGGGGCATAGATAATCAAATAGGCATCCAATAGATCTAAGTCAGTTACAGTTAATCCACATTCTTCTTTTACTTCTCGTTTTATACTTTGGCTAGGTTCTTCAAAAGAATTAATTATTCCTCCAGGCAATGCCCAAAAACCATTATATGTTTGGCCTTTTCTTTTTATTAACAATACTTTTCCGTTAATTTCAATCAAAGCTGAAACCACGGGTTGCGGATTATTCCAAAAAGTAAAAGAACATAAATTACAAGCAAGTACATTCTGTTTATCAAAATTATGATAAGTAAGTTTATTCTTACAAGTAGGACAGTATATATAATCTATTTCTTTTGTTATTCTTAATCTCATGTTATTAATTCCTCTGGTTTGCCGAAAGACAAACCGCAGAAATCAATTAAAATGAATTGGTTTTTCATAAAAACTATCTCTTCAATTTTTGAGATTACTACACTTAATTAATTAAGTCAAATATTTGATATAAATAATTGATATATTATTATTATGTTATAATAGTGTTATGTCAGCAACTTTAGGTGGACTTATTAAAGATTACCGGCTTCAGAAAAATATATCTCAACTCGAAGTTGCATTTGCTATGGGTTGGAGTGAACCTTCAAGGTTAAGCCGGATTGA
>CAYLWN010000010.1:0-30783 GCA_964387625.1 uncultured Gammaproteobacteria bacterium | reverse complement strand
TCAGGGAATTGGGAACACCGGAAAAGCCGCGTCAAACGCGGCTGGCGCAATTGGAAATGGATATAACCGGTTAGCTAACAATGCCCCAGGGGTTACCAAGACAATTTTGACAGGGATAGGAAATGGTGTATCAGCTACAGCTAACTTTATTGCCAGTGCCACAAATACGGTGGTAACTGTCACTACTACGATTGCACATAACGCCGCTTCAACGATTGGAAATACAGCCAGCTCAATTGCATCGACTATCTCAAATACAGCTAAAAATACCGGAAAATCCCTTGGAGATGTTGCGCAAAATTCGGCAAAGATGGCGGGTAATATTACTCATAATACCGGCTCGGCAATTGCCAGTGCTATCCAAAAAGGAGTTAACAGCGCAAAGAGCGGAATTGCCAATATTGCTTTTGCTATTGGAGTAAAGACAGATGATATTTCCCACGGATTTGGTACGGCAATTATTAAATTCGGATATTTATTTGTTCCGGAACCAACGACAATCGCAAATGTAAATGTGGCCAAATCAACCCCAACATCGATGACGATAACGTGGGAGACAAATCATCCGGCAAACGGAAAAGTGAATTATGGTTTAACGGCAGATTATGGTCAGGATGTACAGTCTGACAAGAGAATAACGAACCATGAATTTACCGTTACCGGACTAACACCAAACACAACTTACTATTATGAAGTCATGTCGCAAAACAGAAACTATGTTTACGATGCTAACCATACGTTTACAACACCCGCAGATTAAATTCCTCGTTTGATAATAGACCAAACATTCTCGATATTGTTGGTATGGATATCTCCAATGACATACGTTTCTGAGTGATTAACCCATCGTGGAGTATGTAACCATGCTTGGGGAGATTCTTGTAGGCTGCCAACTCATCTGTAATGAGCCGTGCAACAGGATCGACATGGGTCTTGATCTGTTCAATCAGATACCATTTGCCAGTCCCTTTAATGTGTTTGAGATACATTTTGCCATTTCTTTGGAGCATACCCATTACAGCTTCTTTGGGAATTTCGTTGAAATGTGGTTTAAATCGCCTGTTCATTCCTTTACCACCAATATAGGTTTCATCAACTTCCACATCTCCATCAAGTGGAGTAGTAGAACTTTCGGCCATGAGAGTTCTAATCTGTTTATACATTTTCCATGCGGTTTTATAGGTAACACCCAGCATACGTTCTAATTGCTTGGCCGAGGTTCCGCCTCTGGTTTGGGTCATAAGGTAGATTGCCATAAACCAGTCCTGCAAAGAAGTTGAAGACTTATGGAATAAGGTGCCAGCTAATGGGCTGACCTGAGTGCCACAAAACTCACAAGAATAGACTTTCTTGCTTTTAATCCGGTAATGGTGAGTTATCTTTTTACCGGAGGAACAGGTGAGACCGTTAGGGAAACGGAGGTTTTTAATTTCTTCAAGGCAGACACCATCGTTTTATACTTTTTTAAGAATTGTTTGTAGGTAAATCTGTCTTGCATATACCCACAATAACAGATTAACTACGTTATGTTAAGGGATAAGTGCCTATTTTCCTATTTGACAACTATTTTAAAATGTTGTCTAATAAAATAGAGACCATATTTTATGAAAGATTTGTTACGTTATTTAAATGCAAACAAAGTAAAACTAATTCCTTTGTTTATACTAATATTTCTCACAGTGGCAACCTTTGTCACTCTAACGCTCACTAAAAGAACTAAAGAATTACGTTCCAAAGCAGCCAATTACACTGCAACATTAAGTTTTTCACCTACCACTCTTAATATGACTGCACCGCAACCGGTTGCGATAATTTTAAATCCCAATGGACAAGCTGTTGTGGGTGCTGATATTGTTGTAAATTTTGATCAAACCAAATTAACTCTTATGAGCATCGCTATACCTACATTAACAAGTTCTTCCGTATTTAAAACTTATGCCCCAGTTAGAACAGATAACACGGGTGCTTTTGATGATGTTAAAGTAATATCAACTGCTAATACTTCCGGAAAAATTGAATTTGGAATAATTTCTTTTGATTGGACATCAGAAACTTTAACTACCCCAAATACAGATGTTGTTTCTCCTGTAGCTCAATTAACTTTTCAAGCAAAAGCAGGAGCCACAGGTACAACAACTTTAACATATGCATATACAGCTCAAGGCAATACAACTGATTCAAATGTCGTATTTAATCCCACAAACGGAGATCCGGAAGATATTTTAGCTGCTCCCACTTCAACAGTTCTTGTCACTTTTGCCGGACCGACTCCAACTCCTGGAGCTTCACCAAATCCATCACCATCAGCTACGCCAGTAGCTACTCCTGGTGCAACCCCAAACCCATCAGCTACACCAAGTTGTGAAAATGCAACCTGTTTAGATTTTGATACGACACCCAATGGTAGAGTTGATGTAACTGATGTATTAAAAGTTTCAAATAGAGCTAACACTGTTAATGACAGATATAACGTAAGATGCCCCAGAACAGGAAATATTGACGTAACTGATGTATTATATATATCAAATAGAGCTAATACGACTACTTGTACTGCACCATAAATAATAAATGAAAAAAATATTTTTAACTTTAATCACATTATTAACTTTTGGTTATTTATCAACAACAGCAGTAAATGCTCAAACTGCCACTGTATCTGTAAATCCAGCTACATCATCAATTCAATTAGGAAATACCGTATCAGTGAATGTTAATGTAGCAAACGGTATTAATACTGGAGGTTATCAATTTATATTATCTTATAATCCCAGTGTTTTAAGAATTAATGCTGCATCTGATGTTACCAATGGTGCTTATTTAGCAAACAGTGGTAAAACTGTAGCTGTATGTCCAACTTGTCCTCAAATTGATAATGTTGCTGGAACAGTATATATGATGGCTTATCTAACAGATGGATTAAATAGTGGAGCAAATGGAAATGGCACATTAGCCACAATTACTTTTACAACTATTGGTACTGGAACATCAAGTCTTAATTTATCAGAACTTCAAATAGCTATGGCAGATTTAGATGCCAATACACAACCCACAACTATTAATAATAGTTCTGTACAGGTAACATCTGCTACTAATCCTTCCCCATCACCAACAAATGTTCCTTCAGCTACACCTGCTGCTAACGCATCTTTGACATTCAATATTAAATTTCAAGATGTTGCAGCTGATAGTGGTACCAAAACTGTTAAAGTAAAAATTGGTTCTGGTAGTTATGTTGATGTTGCGGTTAATTGGAATAATGGTGTATATACATCAGATGTTTTAAACAATGTATCAACCGGTGCAACCCGAATTTGTGTCAAAGGACCATTACATTTAACTAAATGCTTCAATGAAACATTGGCAACAGGCACAAATACCAGAGATTGGTCAGCAAATACTCTTCTTACCGGTGACGCAGCTCCTCAAGTAGCACCTGATAATGAAGTTAATATTTTAGACTATGCCTTGTTTGTTAATGATATAAGAAGCGGCGGAGCATCAAACATTGCAGATTTTAATATGGATGGTACCATAGATGTTCTGGATTATTCTTATATCGTGACAAATTTTGCAATTCAAGGCGAGCAATAAATTAATTCTGTTTGAAACACATGAAATTAAACACCCCGATTGTATTTTTAATAATTGTTGCTATTTTAGCCGGGTTTGGGCTGTTATTTGTAAATAATTACAGAAATAAAACCCTCATTCCTTCTAAAAAAGAAATTCCTTTACTAAGCGTCAAAGAAAAAGTGACTTTGGATTTATATTTAGAGCCTGAACAAACTACAGTTAAAGTTGGAGATAATGTTAATTTTTCAGTTAGAATAGATACCAAAAAATTAATTTTAATTGCCACAGAAACCTATTTACAATATGATCCCAAAATTATGTCCGTACAATCTGTTCAACCCGGCACAGTACTAGCGAATCCGAACATTTTATTAAATAAAATAGATCCGGAAGTTGGAAAAATATCTTACGCAATAGGAACATTCCAACCCTCTCCATCAAACGGATTACTGTTTACAATCTCAGGAAAAATTAGAGCCTTACCTGCAAAAGGTGTTCTTGATATGACATTTGATAGAAATGCAGTCAAAATTGGTCTTCAATCCCCTACAAATTCCAAATTATATGCAGCTGATGAAATTCAGGTTCTGTTTCACGAAACTCAAATGACTATTACCCAATAATCTGATATTATAAATATTAAAGATGAAAAAATTCCTGCTAATATTTACATTTGTACTTTTGCTTGCCGGTATTCCGATTACTGTTTTTTTAGTAAAGCAAAGGCAAGAAATCCGGCAAAAAGCTGCTCCGGCAACCACGTTGAGTTTTGATCTGCCAACAATTACTAAAAACGTTGATGAGAATTTTGATCTAAAAGTAATGATTAATACTGGAACTAATCAAATTTCTTCAGCAAAATTATCTATCAATTTTCAAAATACTTATTTAGAAGCAGTCTCTGTAAATAAAGGCACGTTTTTTGATAATATTTTAGAAGCTGGAATTGTGGATAATACCAACGGCAAAGTTACCATTACTTTATCAAGCATATCAAGCGCCAAATCAAGTCAAGGCGATGAACTTTTAGCTACCATCACATTTAAAACCAAAGCATTAACTCCTACAAATACACCATCGGAAATTAATATGACAGGATCTGAAACTATCGGACAGGAAGCAGATTTAGTAAGCAGAAATTTATTGGTAAGTTCTGGTAAAACTATGGTTACTGTTTCTCAAGCTGCTCAACCCAGTCCTAGTCCAACAACTACTCCATCAGCTTCACCTCTTGCAACACCCAGTACAGTTCCAACAGTTGCCCCATCAGCAACACCTGCTAATTCACCATCCGCAACACCTACCCAAGTCACCAGAATTACGTCTCCTGTAAATGGATCAAGTATTACTAACCGTCGTCCGCAAATAATTGGTACTAGTTTTCCAAATGGCTTGATAGTTTTAAGTATAAATACCAATCCTGTGACTTCCGCAAATTTTAATGCCAATGCAAGCGGCAATTGGTCATTTACTCCCACAACTGATTTAGCTTTAGGAACATTTACAATTACTGTCACAGGACAAGATCCTATTAATACCGGCGTTGTAGAAAGTACCACATCAACATTTACAATTACTGCAGGCTCAGGAGGTACAAATATTGCCACACCAACACCAAATCCTACAGCCACACCACACCCAACGCCAACCGCAACCCCAGGAACTGGTGGTAGTCTTTCTACTCCTCGCCCATCAACAATCACTACTCCAACAACAGGCACAACCTTACCTACAATCTGGATAACTACCATTTCTCTGCTTTTATTATTTTTTGGTATATCGTTTGCTTTTATAAAAAAATAACTTTTTTTGATATTTTTTGTGTTATTTTGATAATTTTTGACCCTCTTGACGACAATTTTCCATTCAATTATATTTAATTTACTTTCGGTTTTTATTTGGATATAAATATTTTATTTAATCTTATGATTTCTAAAATTTGTGAAAAAGTTTCGGTTAATTTTGTATATAACCATATAAATAACACGCTTTTACCTAAATATCTTAAATGGCAAAACCGGGTATATGTAATTCAAAAGTTAGGACTGCATTACACTCTTTATCGCGGGTCTACCCTGTTTCATATGTTTGCAGTTAATTCAGAAGATAAATATTTTTTACTTTCTTTGGATACAGACAACTTACATTGGCAATTGGAAGAAATAGCGGATAATTTAACAAATTAAAAATTCAAATTATAAATTTCAAATAACCAATCAAATCCCAATGACTAAATTTCAAAAAATGAATATAACCCTTCGACTACGCTCAGGCAGTATTTAATCCCTGAGCGAACGTAGAGAGTCGAAGGGTTAAAAAATTTAAACATTTAATCATTGATTGAAAATTTATAATTGAAAATTAAAAATTATTTAAAACATGATTAATGCAAATTTTAATCCACAACCATCAACCTATCTTCATCTTGATTTAAATTCTTGTTTTGCAACCATTGAACAGCAGGCAAATCCACTACTTCGGGGTAAACCTATAGCTGTGGCCGCTTACGTAACCCCCAGAGGATGTATTTTAGCCCCTTCAATTGAAGCTAAAAGGTTTGGAGTAAAAGTCGGCATGCGAGTTGCAGATGGTAAACAAATTTGTCCGCAACTTACTATTTTACCTTCAGATCCTCCAAAATACCGATTTATAAATAAAGCCTTATATCAATTATTAAGCCTCTATTCGCCTCATCTTACTGTTAAATCAATTGATGAAATTTTATTGGATTTTGCCGATACCCCAATCATCAAAAGAAAATCTTTAATTGAAATCGGCAAAGAAATTAAACAACGTATCAGGCAGGAAATTGGAGAATGGTTAACCGTATCTGTAGGTATTTCTACTAATCCGTATTTAGCCAAATTGGCAGCTGGACTGCATAAACCTGATGGATTGGATGAAATCAATGCGCAGAATATCTTAAATATTTTGTCTCATCTGACTTTGGTTGATTTACCCTATATAAAAATGCAAAATGCCCTAAGACTTGCATCTGTTGGTATAAAAACACCGGTAGATTTTTATTTTGCCAATACGCAAAAATTAAAAGCAGCTTTTACCTCAATTGCCGGTTATTATTGGTATTTAAGACTTCACGGTCAAGAAATTGATACAGCAAAAACTTTACGTAAAACTATCGGTCATTCGTATACTCTACCTAAACCAACTGCTGATTTAAATTTGTTAACCCAAATTCTTTATAAATTAACTGAAAAAATGGGCAGGCGTTTACGGAAAAATTGTCTCACTGCACAAGGAATTCATTTAGCATTAAATTTTTTTGATAATTCATTTTGGCATCATGGACAAAAAATTCAACACCAAATATATGCTACCGACGACTTATATAACCAAGCTGTAAAACTTCTAAAAACTGTCCAACTTAAACCGGTTTCCATAATTTCCGTTTCATGTTTCTTGCTAAACCATGATTTATACAATCAACTTAATCTTTTTCAAAACGAAAATAAAAAACGCTTACTTGTCCAAACTGTGGATAAAATCAATGATTTGTGGGGAGAATTTACCGTAACAAAAGGATTGACTCTTAAAATGCCTTACCAAATTTTAGACCGGATTTCCTTCGGGTCAGTAATGGATATGCCAAAAGTGACACTTTAGGAAAGAAATTTATAAACCAGGTGTGGCTGTAACGACAACTGATGGAGAAGGTGCAAAACTGGGTAATACTGACGCTGAAACTGTAGCTACTGCTGAAGGTGAAGCGATTAAAGATGCGCTGGGAGTAGATACTGGAAGCTTCTTGAAAATTCCACTGGCTTTTCCAGGAATAATATGTATTCTTTTAGCAATAATTCCGCCTGTCTCATTAAGATCCCCTACTGCAACAATCCTTTGTCCAACTTGTAAACTGGTTAAATTGACGCTTGCTGATCCAGATGCGGATAATGTGGCGCTATTTGATGACTCACTGGATTTTGTTTGAATATATGTCTCACTGGTTATCAATACAGTATATGTGCGTTCTCTTTGAATTTGATGAGCAACAGTAATAGTATTACCACTGATATCTATTATTACTCCTTGTACGGCTTTTCTTTTTGATTGTGCTGATTCAGATGCTTGTTTAACAAATACTTTTTGAATTTTCAATTTAGCACCGCTACTTGACATGTTTCCACTATCAGTACTGATTAATGCAATTAATTCTTTTAATTTAAGTGTACCTATTTTAAGTTCTTTTTTATCTTGTCCAAAAATTTTTGTATTCTCATCAATCTCAGCTTCAGTTTTTTTATTTTCCTTTTTATCTCCAATAGTAATTGAGGATGTGCCAATATTTTCTAATGATCCAATAAATACTCTTTTTGTAGATTTTTCTTGAACTTTATTTTGTCCAGGAGCAGTCTCGGTTTTTCCATGCACCACTTTATTGACAATGTTTATAATTAATAAAAAAGTTAGAATTGTTATGCTTATTTTTATAAATTTTTGCATATTTTTAAGATTCGGCATCATAAACTATATCTAATGTTATACTTTTCTCTTCACCGTCATCGGTATAGGAAGTAACTGTAATAGAATTTATTCCCATTGTTAATTTAAGCGTGGTCTCAAAACTACCATCCTGATTACTTACGACCGTAGCTTCGTCAATTTCGTCAAAAACTGCTACCGTAGCACCTGGTAAAGTTTTACCTGTAATCAAGATTTCATCATTAACAGCTAATTCACCATCTTTAGGATTTATTAAATCTAGTGTCAATTTTTGATTAATTAATTCTAGCGACTGTTGGTCTTGTACCATATTTTTATTAAATGGATAAAGCCAAATAAATAAAGATACACCAAGACTTATCATCAATGCTATTATAATAAATATAATTAGTCTTTTTGAGTTTTTATTAGTCGGTTGATTTGCAACAGTTACTTCTTGTGGAGCAATTATTGTCGGTTGAGGTTGATTATTATCCATATTTAATTACTATAAATTAGTTAAACAAATAATTCAAGTCGTAAAAAACTAAAAATTAATCATCTTCATAATCCTCAAATTGTCTCTGCGTTTGGGAATTATTTACTACATTTAAAATTTTTGACGGATTTATAGTTTCATTTAAACTACCTAAAATTTCTTTTACTAAAAGTGATTTGGCAGTATCTGAATGATTTTGTGGTCGGGTTTTATTTTTGGTTGTAAAAGCTTGAGTTCCATCACGGCCACAATAAGGTAAAATACCATTTGCTCCTCCGGGATGAGAAGACAAACTTTGTGTCACATCATAAACCTTACCCTCAATAATCAACCAACTACTATTACTGTTATCATGTTTGGCAATTTCCTCTGAAGTTAACTTTATTAGTTCATTAGATTTTAAATTATTAACTGAAACAGAGGAAACTTGATTTTGATTATTTCTTGATAATGCAAGGGTTACAATAACCACAATAAACGTCCAAAATATGATTAAACTAATTCCAACTGCAATTTTTAACTTCATATATAGTATATAAAGACTCTAAGATAACTCAAAATCTTCCATATGAATATTTTGAGATTTTATTTTTTCTGAAATTAATTGAGATCGCAAATCATCCATCATTTTTTTAGGACCGCAAATAAAATAATCATAATTATCTAAAGAATGCAAATCGTTTTTTAACACTTGAATATTCAACCTACCCTGATCGGAAGATATATGAGGAATAAATTTAAAATTTGGTAAATTCTTGGCAAATTGATTTAAAAATTCCCCATAAATTACATCATCTTTGTTTCTTATACTGTAATATAATTTAATTTTGTATTCAGGGTAATTATTTAAATCTTTCAGCATGCTCACAAATGGTGTAATACCTATTCCTCCGGCAATCCAAATTTGATTTTTATTGGGATATAAATAATAAGTAAATTTACCAAAGGAACCTTCTATATTGACTTTAGATCCTGATTTTATGCTGAATAGTTTTTGTGTATAATCTCCTAAATCTTTTATAACCAGTTTAAGCTCTGTACTTTGCGGATGTGATGTAATAGAAAATGGATGTTCTTCGTGACTAAATGTTTTATCATCTATTGATATAAATACAAACTGACCGGGAAGATATTTCATATTTTGCTGTAATGGAGACAAAGTCAGTTCGATAATATCTGGGGTTAACTTTTTTATTTTATCCAGTACATATTTATAATGTTTAACTAATAAGTTAGGGAAAAAAGTTCTATAAATAGAACTTAAAAATGCACAGGATATTAATAATAAGATGTAAAATCTTAAAATAGTATTTTGGGAAATATCACTGGATATATTTATGATATGTAAAAATGCTAAAAAAAATGCCAGTGTCAAAAACTGATGAGTGGTTTTCCATAAATGATATACAGGTCTTAGAAAAAAAGTCAGGATCAATAATAGTATTAAAAGACCTAAAGCATAATCTCCCCAAAAAACTCCATTTTGAGTTTGGCCAAGCAAAAATTTAAGAGTCAAATCTGCAGAGATGTTTAAATATGTAATTGATAAAAGTAATGGATGTGATAAAAGCAGAATTAATGTGATTCCACCAATTAGATGATGATATTTATAAACTTGGTTTTGACCGTTAAATAAATCCTCTAAAAATTTCCAACGGGAGCTTAAAATAATATTAATGGAAAATAAAGTTATACCCATTAGACCCATTAATTGTCCTAAGCTACGGGTTGCAGCATTTAGATTTGCAAATCTAATGTTTAACGGTACCATCATTATCCATAAAACTATGGGAATCAGACAAAGTGAGAAAACCATCCAAATACCCAATTTCTGTTTCATAAATTAATGGAAATTATTAAATTAATTATATATCAATCAGCGTAAATTAAGAGAGTTGGACTTAAATATAATGTTTTTTGGTTTGATCACCACTTGTTTTTTACCTCTTTTAACATAACCAGCTTCTATACTTTCAAATCCCAACAGTTTAATAATTCTTTGAGTTTTACGAACATCTTTTAACGAAATAAATAAAGCATAATCCATGCCCATATTGAAAGTTCCATACATTTCCTTATCAGTTAACTCTGCATGTTTTTGGATGAATAAAAATATTTCCTGCGGTTCAAATATTTTTTCCAAAACATAAGTAAAATCAGGACGCGCCCGCATAATTTTTCTAAAACCATGACCGGTAATATTGGAAATATAATGAATATCAATATTTGCTTTTTGAATATCCTGAATCAATTTTGCATAAATATTTGTTTTTGTAAGTAACACTTCTCCATACATTTTTCCATTTGATAATTTAGCTGCATAATGCTTAGGAATTTTATCTGCAACTTTTCGGGCCAGAGATAATCCATTTACATTTATACCAGTACTTTTAAGTAAGATTATTTTATCTCCGGATTGTAATTTTTTATCAGTAATCAATGTTTTTTTATGTTTAATTATTCCAACTGCTGATCCTCCCAAATCAATAGTATTTGCTGCAATAATGCCCGAGTAAGTGGGAGTTTCTCCTCCTCCCCAGGAAACTCCTGATATGTTGCAGGCAGATTTCCAACCTTTAATCAGATCTTTCATTCTTGGTAAATCTTTAAAGAAACTGCTATTTCCAACTGCCCAATATGCATGAATTACCAATGGAATCGCACCAACTGTTATCAGATCATTTATGATTGCTGCTACTGTATCGTGACCAATGACATCATAATAAGACTCACCGGTAATTTTACTCATAGCATCAGCTACTAAATTTTTGGTACCCAATCCTTCTATCACTGAAGCCATATAATGATTATTTTGTTTCCAAACATAAGCTGATTCACCCCGAGAAGCAGATATTTCTGAAAATCCATGAGGTAACAAATTTTTTGAAGTACTGTTGCCAGCATTTTGTGCCATTTTTTTAATCGGATCTAAAGTATCGTAATTAACACCGGATCTGGAATAAGTGATTTTATGAACTGTCATGAATTTATAGAATTGATAATTTGCTTTTCAATTGGATATTTATAAGCAGTGAATTTTCTGCCAGTGATATTTTCATAAACTTTTATATATCTTTGAGATATTGCAACAATTAAATCTTTGGTCATTTTTGGCGGTTTTCCATCACCGCTATACCCATGATTTACATACCAAAGTCGCAAAAATTCCTTATCAAAATTTTCCGGTTCCAGACCTTTTCTAAACCGTTCTGAATAAGTTTTCGATATCCAAAAACGCGAAGAATCAGGAGTATGGATTTCATCAATTAAGGTTAATTTTCCATTGTATAATCCGAATTCATATTTAGTATCCACTAAAATTAGGCCTCTTTTTTTACATAAATTGCTTCCATATTCAAAAAGTTTATATGCCGTTTTTTCCATTTGTGAATATAATTTTCTAGAAACAATTTTTTTCTTAATTATTTCTTGCTTGGTTAATCTTTCATCATGACCATGACTGCCGCCTCCATGAGTTGTTGGAGTAATCACTGGATGTGGTAATTTTTGATTTTTTCGTAAACCATCCGGAAATTTAACTCCATAGATAATCCTGTCGCCTTTTTTATATGAATACCAGATAGAAGTTTTGGTGACTCCGGAAATATAACCTCTGACTACCATTTCTATCGGAATCGGCTCGCAATTTTTGGCAATCATCACGTTTGGGTGAAAAACAGAAATCATATGATTAGGAACAATTTTTTGGGTTTTTTTAAACCAAAACTCTGACAGCAAATTTAATACAGATCCTTTAAATGGAATATGTCCTAAAATCACATCAAAAGCTGATTGTCTATCTGTGGTAATTAAAATTCTTTGATTATCTTTAATATAATAATCCCGGACTTTACCCTGATATTTTTTCCCCAAACCGATAATATTAATAGTTTTTAAAACTTTAGGTAACACATTTGTTATCGTTTTTGATTGAATCATATTTTCTTGAAAATCTTCAAATATTTTTTTATACCAAATTGATTAAGTTTTTTATTTTTTGCAATAACCGTTTTTTTTAAATTACCACTGAAGTCTATAATTTTCTTCTCTATTTTTTTATCATTAAGGCCAATTATTTTCAAAGCCAGAAGAGCGGCATTTTTGGCGCCATTTATAGCAACTGTTGCCACAGGAATTCCTGGAGGCATTTGGACAATTGATAAAAGAGAATCTAAACCATCCAAACTTTTTGTCTTAATAGGAACACCTATTACAGGTAAAGAAGTAATTGCAGCAACCATACCCGGCAAATGAGCACTCCCGCCGGCTCCCGCAATAATTACTTTCAATCCGTTTTTGTGGGCATTTTTTGCATATGTAAACATCCAGTTAGGAGTACGGTGTGCTGAAACAATATTAATTTCATATAATAATCCAAATTGTTCAAGGGTTTGAACTGCTTCCTGCATTATGGGTAAATCAGAATCTGACCCCATAATGATACTGATAAGAGGTTTAGTCATAATTTATTTAAATATTAATATATTTTCTGGCCTGATTGGCTGTTTTTAATAATTGATTCAAATTTTTTCCAATCACTGTTATATGACCCATTTTTCTTTCAGGTTTAGTTTCTTTTTTTCCATAAATATGAACAGCAGTATTTGGAAGAGACAAAGCTTTTTCAAGACCTGTTAAATTTGCTTCACCTAATCGTCTTCCTAAAATATTTAACATAACAATTGAAGGAATTATCATATCAGTTTTTCCAAGAGGCAATCCAGTGATAGCACGAATATGTTGATCAAATTGATTTGTTATACAACCTTCAATAGTATAGTGTCCACTATTATGCACTCGGGGAGCAATTTCATTAATAAGTATTTGATCATCTCCGGTTTTAAACATTTCAATTCCAAAAACACCGGATCCTTTTAACAGTTTCACTATCTTAATAGCCAAGTTAACAGTTCTCTTTTTTGCCAATGGAGAAATTTTAGCCGGGGCTATGACATAATGACAAATATTATTTTTTTGCATGGTTTCAACTACAGGATAATGCACAATATTTCCAGTCGTACTCCGAGCAACCATTACTGCTAATTCTTTATCAAATGAAATATATTCTTCAACATAAAGTTTTTTTCCTTTTAATTTTTCCCAAGCTTTGTCAATATCATTTTCTGTTTTAATAAGCGCATTACCTCGACCATCATATGCATCAAACCTAGCTTTTAACAAAACTGGATATTTTAATTTATTAATTGCCTTTTTTAAATCTTGAATATTTTCAATTGGTAAAAATTTTGGGGTTGGGATTTTTACTTTGGTAAACAATTGTTTCTGTTTCAGTTTATCTTGAAATAAACGCCAGGATTTACCTGAAGGATTAATTTTACAGGAAACTTTTTTTTCCAGTTGATCCAAGAATTGACCATTAGTATTCTCTATTTCGAAAGTTAAATAATCGGATTGCTTACTAACTTTAATAATCGCCTCTTCATCGTTATAATCTGCAATGACTTGCTGATCGGCTACTTGACCAGCAGGACTATTGGGGGTTGGATCAAGAATAGTGACATAGAATCCCATTTTTTTAGCTTCTTGTGTCATCATTCTGCCTAACTGTCCGCCGCCTATAATACCAATTCTATTTTTCATTTATTTTCTTTTTAATGATTTTAACCAATTGTTTTGCTCTTTCAGGAGCATCACCAATGTGATTTTTGACATCAAGCAATTTATGAATTTCATTTTTTTTAAGATATTTTTTTATATCGTTATTGTTAATCATCAATTCTGCTATCGGATTGAATTTGCCTTCTTGAATTGCGCTCCAGGCGATCATGGAAATATTGCGTAAAACTTCATGTATTTCCTGACGATTAGCTCCCCTTTTGACAGCTTCCAATAATAATGTTTCTGTTGCTGCAAACGGCGCATAAATATTTAAATTGTATGAAATTCTTTTTTCATTAATCACAATATCTGAAATTATTTTTTGGGCAATCAATAAAATTTCATCAACTGCAATGAAACTTTCGGCCATAATAATCCGTTTATTTGCACTGTCATCAAGTGTTCGTTCTAAATAGGAAAGCGTTGCATTTTCTAAAGCGACTGGTGGTAATTGCTGGACAAATCTTCCTAGTGAACAGATCTTTTCACAGTTTACGGGATTTTTCTTAAACGGCATAGCTGATGATCCCACCTGTTTTTTTCCAAAAGACTCGCTCCATTCACCGATTGCAGGAGATTGAAGTATCCGTAAATCAGCAGCAAATTTTGAAATTGATGAAGCAATACTTGCCAGCAATGTTAAAACTAAATAATCATATTTCCGTGAATAAACTTGGGTAGTAATTAAATCACTCTCCAGATCTAAATTTTTCATAACCATTCCATCTAACTCTTCAGCTTTAACTTTAGTACCTTTCAAAAGTGCTGTATAACTGGCTCTTGTTCCCACAGCACCTTTCATACCTTTAGCTTTATAAGTTTTTTTTATAAATTTAAGAGTTAACCAATCAGTTAGTAAATTCTGAGCATAAAAAGCAAGCCTATATCCAACAGTTGTAGGTTCAGCAGGCTGAAGATGGGTATAACCGATACAAGGAAAATCAGCGTATTTTTTAATTTGGTCAGAAAATTTTAAAATTAATTTTTTTAGATTTTCATCAATAATTATTAATGCTTCTTTAATTTTTATCGCATCAGAATTATCTACAATGTCCATACTGGTTGCTCCAAGATGTATTTTGCCTCCGCCGATTTTGGCTTTTTCAGAAAATTCAGATATTGCTGCAACTACATCGTGTTTAGTGTCTTTTTCAATTTCTAATATTCTTTCAAAATCAATATTAGTTTCATTTTTTTCTAAATCTTTAAGTTCCTTGTCTGTTATAATACCAGCTTTATGTTCTGACCTAGCTAAAGCTACCCAAATTTTTCTCCATAACCGATATTTATTTTCTTCGCTGAAAATATAACGCATTTTTTTTGATCCATATCGCCAAGAAAAAGGAGAAATATAATTTGAAAAAGTAAAATTTTTCATAAAAAATATCAATCTTCCATCTAACAAATAATTGTTTGATTTCTTTCAGGTCCAACAGAAATTAAAGATATGGGAATTTTTAAATTATCCGTAATTTCTTTAAGGTATGTTTTTGCCTGTTTTGGCAAATTCTCAAATTTTTTAATATTTTTAATGGAAGAATTCCATCCTTTCATGATTTTATAAACCGGCTTAACTTTGCTTAGCGAATGAGCATCACAATCTATATATTTCACTTTTTTCCCGTTTAACTTATAACCATGACATATTTTAATAGCTTTAAAATCATCTAAAACATCCAATTTTGTAATTACTAATTCGGTAAAACCGTTTAATTCAACTGCAAATCGTAGAAGTTCCAAATCTAACCAACCGCAACGCCTAGCTCTTCCTGTTGTAGCTCCAAATTCAGCTCCTACTTTCTGTAAAAGCTCTCCAAACTGATTTAACTGTTCAGTAGGAAATGGCCCTCCACCAACTCGAGTTGTATAAGCTTTCACTATACCGGTAATTTTTTTGATATGGACAGGAGAAATCCCTGCTCCGGAATTGATATTTCCAGCTACCATATTTGAACCTGTTACAAATGGATAAGTTCCCCAGTCATTATCCAAAAATGTTCCTTGAGCCCCTTCACAAATAATTTTCTTATTTTGTTTAACTGCCTGCATTACGGGTTCAAATGTATCTTTAACATAATGTTTTATTTTTTTAAATTTTTTAAATTCTTCCTGATAAACCTCATCTAATTTTAACGGTTTTTCTCCAAAAGCTGTAATCATTTTATTTTTTAACAGTAATATCATTTCCAGTTTTTTCTTAAACATTTGTGGATTTATAAAATCAAACAAACGAATTCCATTATAGGATACTTTGTCTGCATAAGTTGGTCCGATTCCCCTGCCAGTTGTCCCGGTTTTAGCTTTACCTTTAGCATCCTCAAACAATCTGTCCAGTATTTTATGATATGGCATAATTACATGCGCGCGGGGAGAAATAAACAGTCTATCTGACAGATCAGGGAGAACCCGTTCAATCATTTCAATTTCTTTTATTAAAACACCCAAATCTAAAATTACACCGTTGGTAATAAAAACCTGGCATTTTTGATTAAAAATTCCTGCAGGAACTAAATGCAGGGGAAATTTACCACAACTATTTATAATAGTATGGCCAGCGTTATTTCCTCCGTGAAAACGGATTACACAATCTGCTTTTTGGGAAAGTAGATCGACGATTTTACCCTTACCTTCATCACCCCATTGCGCTCCAATTATTAAGTGAACCATATTTTCTCCTTTATAAAAAATAATTTACGGCATTTTTGAAAATTATAATACCAGGACCAAATTTTGGCAGTTCTTGGTTTTTTCGTAAATATTGCTCTTTAAGGTAAGTCCAATTTGGCAATTGGGTAAAAAATATCGCCCGCTCCGGATGAGGCATCATACCTAAAATTTTTCCGGTTTCATTTGTAATTGCCGCAATGTCGTTTACCGAACCATTTGGATTAAAATCCAAGGATTGGTAATCACATATTTCCCCTTTGGTATATTTGGCAGCAATTAATTTTTGGGTATTTAGTTTTTTTAATATTTCACCTTCAGCAAAGAATTTTCCTTCCCCATGAGCTATCGGTAAAGATAAAGTTTCAATATTGGAAAACCACGGGTTTTGATTTTCGATTTTTAAATCTATCCAACGGACAGTATAACGGGCAGAAGTATTATGCAGTAACGCCACCTGTCTGTCTCCATATTTATTGTTCAAAGCCGGCAGTAATCCCAAGTTAACTAAAATTTGAAATCCGTTACAGATGCCGATTACCAGTTTATCACCTTTCACAAATTTAATTAACTCTTTCCATAAATGGTTTTTCAGTTTTTGGGCATAGGCATTTCCCGATCCGGTATCATCGCCATAAGCAAAACCTCCGGGTATGGCTAAAATCTGATAATTATTGAGGTTATATATCTTAGTAATTAGATCATTAATATGCACTATGTCAGCTTGACCGCCAGCCAATTCAAATGCATATTTAGTTTCTTCCTCACAATTCAATCCGTATCCTGAAAGGATGATTACTTTTGGCTTCATCATATTAAGAAGCTATATTTGTAAATAGCTTCATAAGAGTCTGTAATGACCCGATTTAATCGGGATCAAACAGACTCTAAAATTCTTCGAATGTCGATTTATAACTTTCTAGTGCTGACTTTAATTTTAAATCAATAATTTTATTTCCCTGTGGATTTTTAATTAAAATGTTTTTTTGTTGAGTCACATAACCAATACATGCAAAAGAATTTTTTTTCATAAAGCTCTCAAACCGGGCTTTATTTTTGGGATTGATTGACACAATAATTCTTCCCTGGCTTTCGGAAAATAAAGCAAAATCATCGCGGGTAAATTTTCCCGGTAAATTTTTTAAAGAGATTTCCAACCCCAAATCTCCTGCCATAGCTGTTTTTGTTAAAGCTACTCCCAGTCCTCCTCTACCCACACTAATTGCCGATGCAAGTAAATTTGACTTAACACATTTATAAAAATTTGTATAAAGTTTTTTATTTTTTCTGGCATCAACTTGAGGAACTGCATTTCCAATATATTTATAACTTGAAAAATATTCTGAACCACCCAGTTCATCATTTGTTTCACCCAATATATAAATCAGATCACCGGGAAATTTTAAATCAATTGAAATAGATTTTGAAATTTCATCAATCACGCCAATTGAGGAAATTAAAAGTGTTGGCGGAATTGAAATTTTTATATTTTTACCCAAACGATCAAATCCCTTGAAATCGTTAAACATACTGTCCTTTCCGGAAATCAGCGGCGTTTGATAAGCAATAGTATAATCAAAACAAGCTTTAGCTGCTCTTTTTAACTGACCCAATCTTTCCGGATCTTGGCAACTGCACCAGCAAAAATTATCCAATAATGCTAAATATTTGATATTTGCGCCAACTGCAACTGCATTTCTAATTGCCGTATCAATACTGCAGGCTGCCATATGATAAGTATCAATATCCGAATAAGTCGGACAAATCCCTTGAGTTACTACTACTCCTTTTGAAGATGTGAGCAATGGTCTTACAATTGTTGCTTCACTATTTATCCGGCCTTTTCCCTGTATAGGTTTAAGCACTGACCCTCCCTGAACTTCATGGTCATACTGCATGGATAAAAATTCCTGTCCGGCAATATTCGGTCTTTTTAAGATTTGCTTTAATGTCAAAGTCAAATTAATAGGCACTTTAAATCTTGGCTCTTGATGAGTTTTTTGCGTAAAAGTTGTTTTCATTACCCGTTTTGGTAAACCGTCATGTAAAAATTTCATATCTACATCCATGATGATTTGATCATGATATTTGACCAGACATTGTTTTTTTTGGGTAAATTCTCCGATTATTGTAGCTTCCACTCCCCGGATTTTCATCAAATTTGAAAATATATTCCATTTATTTTTAGGAACTGCTAAAGTCATTCTTTCTTGAGATTCCGATATCCAAATTTGCCAGGGAGCCAAACCCGGATATTTTAAAGGCACCAAATCAAGATTTACTAAACAACCTCCGGATTCTTTGGCCATTTCTGCGACTGAACAGGATAGACCTCCCGCACCATTATCAGTAATACTATGATATAAATTTAAATTTCTGGCTTCTTTGATAATGGCATCGCTTAATTTTTTTTGTGTAATCGGATCACCTATCTGTACTGCAGTTGCCGGACTTCCCGAATCCATAGCTTCTGAAGAAAAAGTTGCTCCATGAATTCCATCAATCCCCACCCGACCTCCAACCATCACAATATAATCTCCTGGTTGGGCTTTTTTTACATAAGATTTTTTGCTTCCGGATTTGGAAAATATTTTATTGGGAATTAGTCCCACAGTTCCTACAAAAACTAATGGCTTCCCTTTGTAACGCCTGTCAAAAAACATAAAACCCTGAGGAGTGGGAATGCCGGAACAATTTCCTCCTGAATTTACTCCTTCAATAACTCCATCCATGATTCTTCTTGGTTCCAGCATTTTTTGGGTAAAATTAGAACCTTTAAATAATGGTGTTTTATCATTTGGTTCTGCAAAACAAAATCCATATCGGTTGATAATGGGTTTTGCTCCTAATCCAAATCCGATAGCATCCCGGTTTACTCCAACTATTCCGGTAATTGCACCACCAAATGGATCAAGGGCAGATGGACTATTATGAGTTTCCACTTTGTCGGTTATTAAATAATCTTGATCAAATTTAATGGCTCCCGAATTATCAGTAAAAACTGACACACAGAAATCTCGTCCAGAGGACGATCGGCCTTTGGCCGACTTTTTCTTTCTGATTTTTTCAGTAGCTTTTTTTATATATTTTTCATAAAGTCCTTCTTTAATATCATCAATCGGATCGGCAAATATCGTATGCTTACAATGTTCTGACCAGGTTTGAGCAATTGATTCAAGCTCAATATCAGTTGGATTTCTATCTTTTTTCTTAAAATATTCGCGGATAGTTTTTAAATATGTCAAATCAAGTGCCAGTGGACCGCGTCTGGTTCCATCGTGATTTACAATTCCGGACTTTCCGATTTGGATAAGTTCATTATCTGATACATCCAAATTAACTTGATCAATTTTGGGTTGTTGATTTATTTTTACTAGGGGAATTTCTTTTCCCATACCTCTGTCCTTAATAAATTCTTGGTAACTTTTAATTTTTACTCTTTGAATAATCGGGTTATAAAAACTTTCCGAAATTTTATCTGCGTTTACTTTGGAAATTTGACCGTTAATAAAAGTGATTTGTGATGTGTATACATTTTCATCTGTTTTAAATTTTGTTTTTAATAAATCTTCAATCATTTCTTTTGCAGTATTGGCCACATTATCAGTCACTCCGGGTAGAAATCCTATTTCAAAAACTACAGTAAATTTTGGGGGATGAATTGAAGATTTAGAACTTGCATTTTGCGTAACAGGATTTGTCAGCATGGTGGAAATTTTATTTAAATCCGTTTGACTGAAATTCTTATTAATTGTATAAACATCAACGATATTTACTTGATTAATTTTTTTATGATATCCTAACCGTTCAATTTTTGCTTTTCTTACCAAGCTACGAGTATCGGAAACTTTTGTACTAATTTCAATTCTGGTTATCATTTTTTTATTATTTTAACATCTTTCTCGTCTATTTATAGTAATATTATTACTTAATATTTCATTAAACGAATAACCTTCTAACATTTTATTTTTCCATTTTTGTAAATGTTTAACGATTATTTCCCAATCACTAAATGAATTTGTATTGAATTGTTGATTAATTTTTCCTTCTTGGGTAAATAAACCAAAAACTATATAAGCCCTATATGCTAAACTACCATCCTTTATTAAATCATCACCGAAATATAATATTTTATCTCTAGTCAATTTTGCATCTATAACATTAAAATGAAAACCGGTTAAATTGTTCATTCTTAACCACTCTTGATGAGCTAATGCAAGAGGTAATTCTCCAGGCTTAACTCTTCTTTCAATATCTTTTGGATATTTTCGTCCCCGAATATCATCCTCAGTCACTAAAATATCTGGTAAAGAGATATCCCATTTAAAAAATGTTTTTTTTATAAATTCTTCATGTCCTGAAGATATAATAGCTGTATTAATTTTTCCACCAATTTCATTATTCAATATTTGAAGTTGTTGCCAAAATTCTATAAAACCTTTACATGGTCTCGGCCAAATAGAACCATCAAGAAATTGAGTTCCAATTTGATCCATTAAATAATGTAATTTTTGTCTAACAAATAATTCACTGATTACTTTATCTAGAATTTCGTAATTCCATACGAGTGGAACACTCTTTTCACTTGGAACAAATTGATTAAGATGGTCGAAATTATGGTTAAAAAAAGTTTGTGCATAATCAAGTAAAGTCCGTCCTCCAGAAATTATAATATTTCTAATTAATTCGCTGGGGGCTTTATTTTTTAATCCTCCTAGGTTATCGAATATATCTAATCCTTTTTGACCAAAAATATCATTAATCGCTAATCTGTTTGCTTCATTAATTCCAATACCTTTAGGACTTTTTTCATAAGTTTTTGCAACTGTTCCATCAAAATCAAAAGCAATCAGATAATTTTTGTTAACCATAATTAATTTATGTGACTTAATATAATTTCTAATCTTTTTTCAATTGACATCTTTGGTATTTTTATAACAGGAGCATTAATATATTGATAGCTCTCTTCTAAAAGTTTTTCTAAATGATTAGCTCTTTCTTTATCTTCAGTTCGCGCATAATCTATTTGGTAATCTAAAAGTTCAAATAAAAATATTTTTCTATAAAAACAATTTTTAATAGATCTTTCTAATAAAACATTTTTGTTTATTCCGCATAGTTTATAATAAGCTACACTATCCGGGATTCCTCTTTCAAAAATAATTAATTTATCTTTAGATAATCTTTTTTCATTATTTATTTTTATTTGTAAAACTTTTTTTTGAAACGCATATTCATTTTTTCTAATTTCTTCTAAAGTACGACCTTTTGCCATCTCTTGGTCAATGTAGACTCTAGCAGCTTCTTCAACTACATAGTAACCTTTATTTTTTAATAAAAAAAGAATCGTAGACTTTCCAGAACAAGGAGCACCGGTTATTACATACCAATTATTCTTAATCATAATAATTAAAATTCATCCTTTCGGATATTTTTGTCTGGCATAAATAATTGCTTGTTGTAAAAAATCTTCTTCACCTGATTTAATTAAAGGTTTTTGACGATGAAGTTCTACTATATAACCTTCATAAACATCTTTCCAAAATAATAACTGCAAAGCATGTTCTACTGGTAAAACTCGTGCTGCTAATGATTCCGCAGTATCATGATCATAAACATCCACGTTTTGTCTGGCAACTACTACCCCGCTATCAACCACAGAACTCACGCGATGAATTGATGCTTCTGTAGGAAATACTCTGTTGGTTAATTGTTGAAATTTTAAAACAGCAGCATGAACTGCCAATCCATGCATGCCTTTTCCGCCAAATTCTGTTGGTCCGGGATGTTGGTTAAATATTTTATTTTCATATTGAAAAATAACATTGTCCGGGGTAATTGACAACCAACCATTTTGACTTAAGTAATCAGGATTGTATTTTTTTAATCTCCGTTCTAATTCATCACCGTACAAATTTCTACCTTCTTCATTAAAAGGAAAATTTTTCCTGGGAACTATTTCAACCGGAATTCCTAATCTTTGAGCTTTTTCAATACCTAACGCATCAGATTTACTAGAAAATACAACTATCGGCTTTATTTTTTGAAATAACACACCATCTTTTTGACTGGCTTTAATTATGGCTTCAGCAGTTGATCCAGAACCTGAAATCAATATTGCTAAACGTAAAGTCTCATTCATATGTTGGAAAATGAACTATTTCTCCAGCTCTTTCACGAATATCAATCGGATAAATACCTGTAAAACATGAGGTATTAAATACATCTTCCGGTAAACCTGTTGCTTCGATCATTCCCTTATATGAAAGATATGCTAATGAATCAGCTTTTATTCTTTCACAAATCTCGGGTACGGTAAACTTAGCTGCTGCTAATTCATTTTGATTATGAGTATCAATTCCATAATAATCTGGATATCTAACCGGAGGAGAGCTTATCCGAACATGTACTTCTTTTGCTCCGGCATTACGTAATAAATTAACAATCGGGCCCATGGTGGTTAATCGGACGATTGAATCATCAATTATGATTACACGTTTTCCTCGAATCAATTCAGGTATAGGATTGAGTTTCATTCTCACACTTTGTTCACGTAATTGTTGTACCGGTTCAATAAAAGTCCGATGAATATATCTATTTTTTGTTAAAGCTGGATGACATGGTATTCCTGAAATTTGTGAATAACCGTTTGCTGCCGGAATCGCAGAATCAGGAACTGGAATAACTACATCTGCATCAACCGGACTTTCTTTGGCTATTTGTTGTCCGAAGTTATAACGTACTACATATACGCTTTTACCAAGAAGCATACTATCCGGTCTGGCGAAATAAACAAATTCAAAAATATCCAGCTTTTGTTCTCCACTTTTAAGTTGATAATTATGTATTCCATACTCGTCAACAACTATCATTTCTCCGGGTTTTACATCTCCAATATATTCAGCTTGAACTACATCTAACGCGCAAGTTTCTGAAGCAAAAACATAACCACCGTTTAATTTACCATATGATAAAGGACGGATACCTTTTTCATCTCTAACAACAGCTAACTTATCATGCGTTAAAATTGCTAAACAAAAAGCTCCGGTAAAAAGTGGATACGCTTCTTTGATTGCTTCTTCGAGCGAAGCACCTTTACGAAGAAAATATCCTAATACATCCGCCATCATTTCTGAATCATTACTAAAATTTAATTGTAATCCATTTTCGCGAAGATAGGTTTCTAATACAATTGTTGAGGGTAAATTTCCATTATGAGCTAGAGCTAATATTCCATCTTCCCGCATAACCGGTTGAGCGTGTTTTAAATTTGATCCTTTAGAAGTAGAATAACGGGTATGTCCAATTCCCGTGAACCCTAATAATGTTGTAATTGTATTTTCATCAAACACATGAGTTACTAAACCCATACCTTTATGTAGATAAAGTCGACTTTCATCTGAAGTTACTATTCCTGCACTTTCCTGACCTCGATGTTGAAGTGTAAATATGCCAGAATGTGTTAAACGAGCAGCTTCGTATCCAGGAGAATATACACCAAAAATTCCGCATTTCTCACCCAATCGTTCGATTAACATAAAATAAAAAAACCTCATAGTTGATCATGAGGCTTGGAAAAAATTAAAAAAGAACAATAAAAATATTGTCCATAATTTGCCTTAGGGTTATACAATATTGTTTCCGGCAAGTGGAAACAAATGCATTAATATTTTCAACATACTCTTATTACCGTTCTTCTGTCAAGAGTATTTCTTCTGTCAAAGATAATTATATTGATAAATATTTCTGAAAGATAAACTAATTTTTTAACCGTAATCTGGATAGTGGCATTTTTTATATTTTTTTCCTGACCCGCAGGGACAAGGATCATTGCGGCCAATTTTATTGACTTTGAAATTTTCCGGAGATTTATTTCTTTCATCAATTTGATTTTTGGCAAATTTTACCAATTTTGAATCTTTTTGAACTAAACTGGATAATAAATCATCTGATTTAGTTTTCCCTGCGATCTTGTTTGCAACTATTTTTGTTTGCATCGGCAAGTTTCTTACCATTTCCCTTTGTTGTCGGCGCATTGCCTCTTCCTGTTCAGGTGACAACTGTACTTGAGCCCGGAAAATTCTATGCGTAATTTCATTATCTATTTGATTCATCAATCTCTCAAACATAGAAAATGCTTCATTTTTATATTCAACCAATGGATCCATTTGACCATAACCACGTAACCCAATTCCTTCCCGTAAATCATCAATTGCGTCCAAATGATCCATCCATAAATTATCAATTGTAGTTAAGGTTACCCATCTTTCTATCTGTCTCATTAATTCCTGACTAAATTGTTGTTCACGTTTTTGATATAAATCTGTGATCAATTTATTTAAAAATTCATCAATTTCTCCAGAGGTTCCCATTTGTTCCAATTGCCTGATTAATTGTGTTTGAGAATTTGCATCAAAGGGAACAATTGAAACAAATTCTAAAATAATTTTTTCTCTTTCAATATTTTCCCTATCATCTGCATATGCATTTACAATAGAAGCTATTTGTGCAGATAACATTTCCAATATTTCTTCTTTAAAATTTTCACCTTCTAAAATTCCTTTACGGCGTTTATAAATAATTTCCCTTTGTTTATTTAATACATCATCATAATCAACTAAATGTTTGCGTGAATCAAAATTGAAACCTTCAACTTTTATTTGCGCTTGCTCAATCGCTTTGGATACCATTGGATGCTCTAATGGCACATCTTCCGGTAATTTAAACACTGTCATAAGACGAGCCACCTGATCACCGCCAAAAAGTCTCATGATTTCATCTTCCAAAGAAACAAAAAATCTGGTAGAACCTGGGTCTCCCTGCCGGCCTGCCCGACCCCGCAACTGATTATCTATTCTTCTGGATTCATGACGTTCAGTACCAATTACATGTAAACCGCCTAATTTCACTACATCTTTATGGGTTTTTTCCCAAATTTTAGTTTTTTCTTTATAATTTGGTTCAGATTTATTAGGCATGGCTCCGCCTAAAATAATATCTACTCCCCGGCCTGCCATATTAGTAGCAACTGTGACTGCTCCTTTTTGTCCTGCTTGACTGATAATTAGAGCTTCTTTTTCATGATTTTTGGCATTTAATAAATTATGAGGAACTCCTTTTTTGTTCAACAATTTAGAAATATTTTCATTATGCTCAATAGAAGTTGTACCTACTAGAATTGGTTGACCTTTTTTATAAATTTGGGCAATTTCATCAACAACTGCCTGATATTTAGCCTGCGAAGTTTTATAAACCATATCAGTATTGTCAATTCTGATCATCGGCTCATTAGTTGGGATAGCTAACACATCAAGATTGTAAATTTTATGAAATTCTTCAGCTTCTGTAGCCGCAGTACCAGTCATACCAGCTAATTTTTTATACATCCGGAAATAATTTTGGAGTGAAACTGTAGCAAGTGTTTTTGATTCCTGTTGAATTGTCACACCCTCTTTAGCTTCTATTGCCTGATGTAATCCTTCTGAAAATCTTCTACCCACCAAAAGCCTGCCTGTAAATTCATCAACAATAATCACCTGATTATCGCGTACTATATATTCTTTTTCCCTACGGAATAATGTCCGGGCTTTTAAAGCAGCTTCAATCAAATGTACGGTTTGAAAATCTTTTTCATATAAATTAGGAATATTTAACATGTTTTCTACTTTTTTAATTCCGTCTTCAGTCAAATGTGCAGTACGCATTTTTTCATCAATTGAGAAATCACCTTCACTTAATCTTGCAACCAACCTTGCTATATCAAAATATTTTTGTGTCGGCTCCATATCAGGAGCAGAAATAATATGCGGTGTTCTGGCTTCATCTATCAAAACTGAATCTACTTCATCAACTATTGCATAGTGGAAATTTCTTTGCACACATTGTTTTACATCTGATACCATGTTATCCCGTAAATAATCAAAACCAAATTCGCTGTTAATACCGTAAGTTACATCTGCCAAATAGGCTTCTTTCCGAGAAACTGGTCTTAAATGACTTAAACGCCAGTCAGCAGCACTTTCATCTTTAAAAGCAGCATCATAAATAAAAGATTGGTCATGAATAATGGTTCCGACTTTAAGACCCAAGAGATCAAAGACCGGTCCCATCCAACCTGCACCTACCCGTGCCAAGTAATCATTGACCGTCACCAAATGAACGCCACGACCGGTCAAAGAATTCAAATATAAAGGTAAAGATGCTGACAATGTTTTACCTTCACCTGTTTTTTGTTCAGCAACTTTTCCCTGATGCAGAGCAATTGCAGCAATTAGCTGAACATCATAAGGCCGTTCACCAATGGTTCTTCTTGAAGCTTCTCTGATTAATGCATATGCCTCAGGTAATAAATCATCTACAGCTTCGTCATTATCCAATCTTTTTTTGAATTCTAAAGTTTTCTTCGCAAACTCACTGTCTTTAAGACCGCGCATTTGATCATCGAAAGAATTGATATTTTCAACTATTGATTTAAGTTTCGATATTTGCTTTTCGTTTGAATCTAAAAAACGGGATAAGAATTTAAACATATATATGTCATCCCGAATTTATTTCGGGATCTAGTTTATTGAATTAGATGCTGAAACAAGTTCAGCATGACTAATATCAATGCTTTATTTTACCACGAATTCAGGTCTCATAGAAGTTTATTTTTAAAAGAAATTGAAGATTTGATAAAAAAAGTTAAGCCAGATACCGGACGGTATCTGGCAGAGCAGGCTATTTAACACAAATTAATAAATTTGAATAAATCTTAGCAGTATTTACATAGTGAAATAAATTTTTAAGTTTGTCAAGAAATTTACTAGCTTCAAAAACATGCGATTGGATGTAAAGACGGTTAAAAATAACATATCCGTTTTCAGTCTTTAATTGCTGTAATTTTTTAAAAAAGTCTAAAGTTTCAAATTGAGCAGGGATATCATAACCCTTGTATAAATCTACAAAAATCAAATCATATTTATTTTGATCTTGTTCTATAAAATCATTGGCATCCGAAATTATTATTTGCAAATCTTTAATATCACCTAAGCCTAAATATTTTTTCCCGGCATTCACCATCATTTCATCTATATCTACACCGGTAATTTGGCAGTAATTAAATTTCTTCTGGAGTACTTTTATAACTGACCCTCCACCTAAACCTAAAACTAAAATTTGCTTTATACCATCATCAGGAATTTTTAATTTATTTATACCTTTTTGGTAAAGTTTTTCCAAAAATTTACCTGATTGCATTAGGCCTCCGGATTCAATATATCTGCTTCTTAAAAATTCAATGACTTTAATTTCACCGTTATAAGCTGAATGAAACGATGCAATTTTTTGAGGCCAGAAATATGATAAAAAATTCATATATGATTATATTGTACAAAATTTTTAGCGTTTTATCCTTGACAATATATAAAAAAACTCTAATATGGTAACCAAATCAATTATTTTTGATTTAATTTGATTTCCTGCTTTTAACTGTCCACGAATTACCTTAGAAGCTGTTTTTGAAAACTGGAATTTAAATGTAAAACAGCTTCTTAAGAGACTGTAATGAAAAGTTTTTTCAAAGGTAATAAAAGAACTTTTCAAACAGGCTCTAAAAATATGATAAAAAAATCTTCTAATGGTTTCCTGCCACAAAAAGCCGGAATTATTTATAGTGACGTAAAAAGATCATATTTTCCAACAATGGCCCAATATATTACGGAAAAAAATGCGTTTTCTGATGCTGTGGTTATTGGAAATTTTATTAAAAAATTGGGTATTAATATTAAATATTATCCCGGGAATGCGTCATTGGCAGAAAAATTACGCCGGTACCGACCGCAAGTTGTGATTAATTTAGTCGGTTCTGTCAAAGGCAATGAATACCTCGCATCAGGCATCCCGGGAATTTTGGAAATCTTAGATATTCCATATACCGGTACCGGAATATTGGGAGAATCTCTTTCATACAATAAATTTTTAGTAAAAAAATTGTTTGAACAAAATGGAGTTCCAATACCCAGGTATCAGTTATTTAATTCATCTTCTGATCCTATTGATCCAACCCTTAGATATCCTTTGATATCAAAGTTAAATGAAATTCATGGGAGTGTTGAAATTACCAAAGATGCTGTTTCTGAAAATGAAAAGGAATTACGTAAACGGTTAAGATTTTTAATTAACACTTATGAACAGCCTGTTTTAGTTGAGGAATTTATTGTTGGCAGAGAAATCACTGCAATTTTACTTGAAGGATTGAATAAAAAAGTCTATTTAGCTGAAAAAATTTTTAATAATCAGGAAAATTCAAAATACTCTTATGTTTCATTTGACATGCAATGGTTACCCGAAAATAATAATGCAATTTCTTATCAAAAATTTAAAGACCCGTTATTAACTGAATATGTAAAACGTGCTTTTGAAATTACCGATATGTATGATTATGGAAAATTTGATATTAGGCTTGATAATTCAGGCAGATATTATTTCTTAGATTCCAATAGTAATCCTTTCTTGGGTCCTAAAGAAACCGGATCAGCATTGGGCGCAATTTTGGACCTTTACGGTGTTTCATTTTCTTTGGTATTAAAAAGATTATTGTTAAATACTGTCAGAGATGCTGCCGGAAAAAAATTATTACCTTTTACCAATGTTAAGAGTTGAAACTCCCCATGCTTTACAAATGGGACTTCCAAAAACAATATATATTGGAGTTGAAATCCACCGAAGCAAATAATTAATTTTGTTAAAATCTTTTAATAAAATAGTTTTGCGAAGATGGATTAATTTTAAGGAAGAATTTTTTCTTTACCCATAAATGTCTGCAATTCATCAGGAATAGATATTGAACCATCTTCGTTTTGATAATTTTCCATTATCGCTATTGGCAGTCTTGAGGTTGCCAATGCTGTACCATTTAACATATGTACATATGCAGTATTGCCCTCTTTGGTTTTGTATTTAATGTTTAAATTTCTGGCTTGATAATCCGTACAATTTGAGGTTGAAGTTACTTCTCCATAATCATTTCTTCCGGGCATCCAAGCTTCAATATCAAATTTTCTGGCAGCCATAGCACCTAAATCCCCGCTACACATTTCTAAAATTCTATATGGTATTCCTAAATTTTGATAAATTTTTTCTTCCAATGACAAAATGTACTCATGTAAATTGTTCGATTCTTCCGACGTACAATAAATAAACATTTCTACTTTGGTAAATTGATGTACGCGGTATAAACCCCTAGAATATTTACCATATGATCCACCCTCTTGCCTGAAACAATGAGAATATCCCACATATTTTAATGGTAATTTATCTACCGGAATTATTTCATCAGCATGTTTTCCTGCTAATGTCACTTCTGCTGTGGCAATCAAACCTAATTTATTTTCTCCTGTTTCATCACTCACTACATATGTTTGGGCTTCTTTTCCACGAGGCGCATAACCGGTTCCCAAATAAAATCTGGGTTTTGCCAAATCTGGAGTAATAACCGGAATAAATCCTTCTTTTTCCAAAAGTTTCATAGCATAACTTACCAAAGCCAGTTCCAACATTGCACCATCTCTGTATAAATAATAAAAATTGGATCCAACAACTTTTGCTCCAGTTTCAAAATCCAAAATATTCAAATTTTTCCCTAATTCCAAATGATCTTTCGGTGAAAATGAAAATTCTCTGATATCTCCCCACTTTTTTACCTCAACATTATCCTGTTCACCTTTTCCTTGAGGCACAAAATCAAATGGTAAATTGGGAATTGTATTTAAAACTTCTGCTAATTTTATTTCTAAAGTTTTTAATTCCGGTTCAATATTTTTTAATTGTTGTTTGATAAGTTTTCCTTTTTCAATATCATTTTTAGTTAATTGATTTCTTTGCGCACGCAAAGTTTCAGATTGACCAATTAAATTTCGTCTTTGCACGTCTAGCTTAATCACTTCATCAACTGTCTCACTAGAATAACCTTTAGCTGTTACACCTTTTTTTACCAGTTCCGGATTTTC
>CAYLWN010000009.1:14854-34651 GCA_964387625.1 uncultured Gammaproteobacteria bacterium | reverse complement strand
TTATGAATAAACTATTAGCGCAAAATCCACAACCAATTGGCAGTATAGGTGAAGGTGAAGGTTTTGGACCTTTTAATTTTGATTTTCTAACAAAAGCTAATACTGGCCCTTTGGATGCACTGGCAAGTATTATTTCAACTTTTATTGGCTTTATTACTATTATTGCTGGCATTTATTTTATGATTCAATTTTTAATCGGTGGTTTTGAATGGATGACTGCATCTGGTGACAAATCAAAACTGCAAAAAGCCCAAGACAGACTTTCCCATTCAATTATCGGTCTGATAATAGTAGTTGCGGCTTTTGGCATTGCAGCAATTTTGGAGTCTGTTTTGGGAATTAACTTTTTACTGAGCAACCCGATAGATATAATTACCCGGTTACAACTTAAATAATTATGCTAACAACATTTATGTTTGCCATCACCAATCCGGTTTTACCGTTTGCTCCCACTGTTTCAGGTGGAGAAATGGTTGGCAAAATTATCAGTGCGGCAATCGGCATGTTTTTAATTTTCGGATTTATCATTGCTTTTTTTCATTTATTATTCGGCGCATTTACCTGGATCACTGCATCAGGAGATAAGAGTAGTTTGGAAAGTGCTCAAAACCGTATCACCCAAGCTGTAATTGGAATAATCATTATGTTTGCTGTTTGGGCTGTAATGGTCCTGTTAGGCAATTTCTTAGGTATCAAATTCCCCAATTTCAACTTACCTTCTATTAGTAATCCCGGATCTAGTAGTAGTACTGGAGGAAACACATCAAATCAAAGAACCCGCACCTGTTGTCCGGAGGGTGATTATTGTCCAGAATTATTACCACCTTGTTCTCAAGTACAAACACAAACAAATCAAACTAATTATTATAATTGCTCTTGGGATGACGATCTTGGATGTGATGTGACTTTTACAGCCTGTCAATCTGGAAAAAAAGCTGATTGGCAAGTTTGCCAAGCTTACACCTCAAAAGAAACTTGCAACAATTCAGGTCAAAAAACATGCATCAATTGATTATTTGCCGATATTGCTAATTTGGCTTTAGAACGCTATAATATAGTATTGTTATAAATCGAGTTGACAATAGCTTAGAAATACTTAATAATAATTTTAGGAGGAAAAGTTCATGAAGAAATTATTAAATATAGCGTTAATGGCTACCACATTCTTTTTATTAAGTCATCCTGTGTTAGCAGAGACATTAAATGTACCAAGACCTTCAATTGTACCTGATGTTCGTATAGGACAAGTTATATCTGCAGTAGTTGGTTTTTTACTGGTTTTAGCAGCTGTAGCAGCATTTTTATTTTTGATTTTAGGTGGTATTCAATGGATCACTTCAGGCGGAGACAAAGCCGGTATGGAAGCAGCCAGAAATAGAATTACTGCTGCAATTGTTGGTTTGATCATTGTCGCAGCTGCCTGGGCAGTTATGCTTTTAGTTGGTCAGTTCATTGGATTTGATTTGCTCAAAAGCGGTGGAATTGATATACCAACGATTCCAGGTACACCTAAATAAATAAAAACTTTTTATTAAAATTTAAGTTTATAAAATAAAAAATCCGGGCATAAAGCTCGGATTTTTTATTTGGGAACTTATGATTAAACGGAAGATGCTATCACTTCGCCCACGATCCGTTAAAAATATCGGATCGGGGCTTCGTTCCAGCATGACAAGATAATCTCAAATATTGTCATTCTGGAGCAATCCCGACGAAGTCGGGAGCAGCGATAGAATCTTAGAAGAAGATCGCCACTCCCAATTTTCTTTGATTTTCTATATGATTATCGGGCTCGCGATGACAAACAGAACATCTTTTTCATCTTATTATCTTATGTCTTACTACTTATCGTAATTTTATCGAGTAATTTTTAACATTTGACAAGTAGTGCTTAAGTGTCTTATATTGTTAAAACTCTCTATTTTCTTTATCTATATTTTTCTGCCCAGAAAATTATTCGGATGAGATTATTTATAAACCGCATTCATATTTTTATAATTGGATTGGGGTTTTTTATCTTAAGTTTTGTGGCAACCCAAAAAATATTCACTCAACTTGCCAAAGCTCAAGGCACTGGTTCACAACTGGCATTTTATACTGCTTCCGCCTCTTTAACACCTAATCAGACATTTGATGTTAATATCGGTTTAACCAATTTAACTCAATCTGTAACTGCAGTAGATGCGGTAGTGGTCTTTGACAGTGATATTTTAGAAGTACAAGGCGTAACTTTAGGTACTACTGATTTAAAAACATTAGTACCACAAGACGCTACAGGTAGTTTTGATTTAACCAAAGCTTTACAAATTAACGCGACCAATTCAGCTCAATCTATTTTAGAATTAGGACTGGTGACTTTTGATCCTTTAACTCAACTGGTTACTCCACCATTGCCAATAACTGGCGACTTTAATCCCAGTTCTAATCCAATTGCAACAATACAATTTAAAACTAAAACTATTGGCCAAACTGCAATTACTTTTAAATATGATGGTAATGGCATAACAACAGATTCCAATATCGTAACTAATGATTTAGGTGATCCTACTGATATTTTATCTGACACACCTAATCCTTTAAATATTACTGTTGCAGAACTTGCAACTCCAGTTCCATCTACTACTCCATTACCCTCTCCCATAGAATGTACTTCCATGGATTATAATTCTAGTGGCAGCATTGATGTACAAGATATTATGCAAGCATCATCACGTTGGAATACGAAAACCGGCGACACTAACTATGATGTACTTTACGACTTGAATAATGACGGACAAATCAATATCATAGACATTCAAACAATTGCCGGCAGATGGAATGAAAATTGTGTACCGGTTGTCGGAACCAGAGTTCCGTAAAAAAATAAATAATATATGAAAAAATTTATTACGATTCTATCAATCTTTGTTATAGCTTTTATATCAACTTTTTATGCATTGCAAAATGTTATTCCCTCTTTTGCTCAACTAACACCTGCTAATGTTTCCATCGATCCGGTTGTCACCAACACAGGATTAAATCAAAACATTACTGTACAGGTAAGAATCAATAACGTAACTAATTTAGGCGGTTATCAATTTACTTTAAATTTTGATCCACAAGTTATAAAAATTTCATCAATTACAAACTCTGATTGGTTAGCATCCACTGGAAGAACTGTGGGTCCCTTATCAAGCATTGACAATACCAACGGTATTGCTACAGCCGGAGCATTTTCTTTTGGAACCACCAATGGTCCTTCAGGAGACAATGTATTAGCCACAATAAACTTAACCACCGTAGGTTTAGGATCTTCAGCATTAGATTTACAGGATGTTTTAATCACAGATATTTCCGCACAAACAATTAACACAATAGCAACTGATGGCTCAATCAATATTTTAGCTGCCAGTCCAACACCTGTGGCATCGATAACCCCAGTACCAACTCCTGTTGTTTCACCCACACCAATTGCAACTCCAATCGCTACACCTGTTGCATCAGTTAGTCCAAATCCTTCAACTTCACCATCAACCACACCCACCCCTACAGGTAGTGCTTCAGCAACTTTGTCTTTAGCACTTCCCTCTCCTTTAGTTTTTGTGGGTGAAGATTTCAGCGTTGATTTGAAATTAGATACCAATGCTTCAATTACCGGCGCAGATGCAATAATTTTATTTGATCCGGCACAATTAACTGCTGTAAATGTGATTGACAAAAAATTACTTCCCACAACACCCAAAATTGATATAAATAACGGAAATGGGACTATCAGTATTTCCCAAGTCGCTGATCCGGGTACGCCTTTTATAGGAAGCGGAACCATGGCGCAATTGGTTTTTAGAAGTTTAGGTTCTGTGGGCAACAGAACTCTTAGATTTGATTATGTACCCGGAGTAAAAACTGAAAGCAATGTCATTGCTTCAATTGACGGCAAAGATATTTTGGCTCAACCTCTTGATTTAACTCTCACAGTGATTGATCATGCATATTTAACTGTCAAATTATTAACTCCTTCAGAAAACGCCACTTTGGGTCATACGTTATCCGGATTGTTATCCGATACCGAGTCAACCTGGTCAAGCCAAATAAATACTGATGTGTCAGGCACCAGTGCTAACTCTTTAGTAGATAATTCTTTTATCGGACAGCTAAAAACTTTCTTATTCAAAGCATCTACATTTTTGCGCCGCAGATCTGCATTAAATATCGCATCAGGTGACAATGTGTTAGATTTGGGCGCATTAAAAGCCGGTGACTTAAATAATGACGGTATTGTGAATAATTTAGATTTGTCTTTGATGTATGACCAATGGTTTTTATCAGGTACAGCTGATTTTGACCGCAACAATGTAGTTAATACATCTGACTACTGGATTCTTACGCAAAATTTCCTGCAGGTTGATGAATAAAAACATTTTCATTTCCGATAGAACAATTATTGCCTGAGCGAAGTCGAAGGCTATTCTTATTGTCATTCCCTTGCCTGCCTACGCAGGTAGGAAAAAGGGAATCTTAAATATAATAAGATCCCCTCCGCCAGCTGGCGGATCGCGGGGATGACACTTTACAAACAAATAACAACAATGAAAAAATTATCTTTAATTCTTTTTTTCTTAAGCTTGTTTTTTGCCAGCTCACAACCAATTCAGGCAGCTGGTGCAACGCTTAAATTTATCCCCGGTAATTTGGAATTTAATTTAGGAAATGTGCAAACTGCGCAAATTCATTTAGATCCAAAACAAAATAATGTGATTGGTGTAGATTTATTTATCAGATTTGATCCGCAGTTTATAAAAGTAAATAATGTGACAGGTTTAGGTATTTTTTCTACACGGACTGCGTTGCTGATTGATAATAATGCAGGGCTTGTCAAAACCGCGTTTTCCAATGGTTACGGAACTTATCAAACTAAACCTGATACGTTTGCACGAATTGAATTTGAAGGAAAAAATGTAACTAATCAAACCACCATCTCATTTGATTTTATTTTGGGCAAAACTAATGATACTAATGTAGCGATTTCGCTCGGTCGGGATGTTTTGGATAACGTATCACCTATTTTATTAAAAATAAATCCTTATTCCGGACCTGAACCTTCATCAACACCACAACCCGATGTATCACCCACTCCTTCACCAAACTCGTCGTCTCCATCACCGCAAGCATCAGGCAGACCCAGACCGTCACCATTTTTCAGTCCCAGACCTTCTCCAACTGTCAGACCCAGACCAACTCCAACTCCTTTTGTGCGTCCATCACCAAGACCAAACCCAACTCCCCAACCTCCGTGGTGGCGTTCATTATTATCATTGCTTCCATGGTTTAGAGGAAATAATAATGATCAGGTTTTAGGAACCACCAGTCAACCATCAATTTTTTCATTAAACAATGGATTGTTATTATTAGCTGGATTAGCAATTTTATTTATTACTATCAAATTATTACGCAAATTTGTTTTTAAAGAAAAAGAACAGAATCCAGATGAATTAAAATAGAAAACGTGTCATTCCCGATCTAATCGGGAATCTTAAAACAAATAATAAGATCCCCATTTTCATGGGGATGACATATTAATAAGATCGCCACACCCTTTACCATCGCTCGCGATGATAATGTTAAATTTATTATTCTTTATTCCTTATTCATTATTCATTATTCTTAACCTCTAGTCCCTAATCTCTATCTTGTGTTACAATAATTTTATATGAATTGGTCTGATTGTGCGCCCACTGGTACAGCTACTATTGCCTGTCTGGAACCTTTATTTGCAAGAACAATTGAAATTGTGACACTGATTGCCGGATTTCTATTTTTGGTAATGTTTGTAGTTGGAGGTTTAAAATATTTATTTTCCGGAGGCAATCCCAAACGAGCAGAATCAGCCAAAGGTACTATCACATCAGCATTTATTGGACTGGTTTTGGTTGTTGGCGCATATATTATACTTAATATAATTGCGGGTTTTGTAGGACTTCCAAGTTTAACAATTTTCAAAATCGTATCGTTTCCATAATAAATATATTCTTGTTGACAAATAGCGTAATTTAACAAGATAATATAAACACATGAAAAAACTGTTGTTGTTTTTATTGGTGCTATTATTTTTACTTTCATGTAAAACAAATTCTTACGCTCTGACCTCACAGCAAAGCGGGCAAGCGCAAGATGCATATCAAAAATCAGGAGATGTTTCAAATCCAGTACATGTTTTTGATGTCAAAGATGCTGATTCATGGTGGATAGTGTGTAATGTGATCGGTGGAGAAAGTTGCTCTGCTGATGTAAAGTTGCACTCATATTATCGGCAAAATAGTGTGATTGGCAAAATTTCCAGCACCATGGCCATGATGTATCAGCAACCTCCGGCACAAACATATCAATTTATTGCTTATTACGGACAAAAAATGGGGGTTGTTAAACCGGCTTATGCCCAAGGCATCGGGTTTTCCGGATTATCTCCACTTATGGGTTTGTGGCAGGGATTTAGAAATATAGCTTATGGATTTTTGATATTAGTAATGGTGGTTATCGGATTTATGATTTTATTCAGGGCAAAAATTGATCCCAGAACGGTAATTTCAGTACAAAATGCTATACCTAGAATAATTGTGACTTTATTTTTAATTACTTTTTCCTATGCAATTGTCGGTTTATTAATTGACGTAATGTATATTCTGATGTATTTAGTATTTTTTGCATTAAGTAACATGGTGCCATTTGAAAAAGGCAAATTAGCTGAAATTTTTACACAATATTCTGGTGGAAATTTTATTAACCTTGTGGGTGTATCTTTTAATGGCAGTACTGCAGGTATCCAGGGTATTACTTCATTTTTTGGTGGCGATGGATGGGCGTGGGTTACAACTGTTGGTTTAGGAATAGTTGGTGCAATATTAGGTGGAGGTAATCCTGTAACCAGTGTTCTTCTATTAGGTCTTTTTGGAGGATTAGGAGCTGCTGCTGCTGGTAACAATATGAATCCGCTAGTTGCTCTACTGGTTGTTTTAGCTATTTTATTTACTTCAATCAGAATATTTATCATGCTACTCAATTCATATATTAGTATTTTAATTAGTTTGATATTTGGTCCTTTGCAAATTATGTTAGGAGCAATACCAAATTCTAATGCGTTTTCTTCATGGATACGGAATTTGATAGCCAATGTTGTGGTTTTTCCCATCACTGCGGTTTTATTGCTTTTGGGTACAGTTGTATCATCTATGGCTTATGGTCAAGGAAAACCTTTATGGACTCCACCTGGATTATCAGGCTCAAGTGCGGATATGATTTCTGGAATTATTTCTTTAGGATTTGTATTTATCATCCCGTCAATTGCCGGAGCTATCAAAGAAGCTTTGAAAGCCAAACCTCTAATGCCTAGTGGAACATCATCATTGTTCCAACCAATTACTAGTGTATACGGAACAGCCATGGGCGGAGTATCACAAGTGTACTATTTGTCTCAATTACGAGGATTATTTGGAAAAGGAAAACATTGATAGTGTATTTTTTTAAAAAACCTACTTGTTATCTTCCGTGGATTGTTTAAAAGCTGAAAGTAATATAAGTCCAACTAATAACGGCAATAATGTCTCTAATGTGTCCATAGTTACATGGAAATTAGTTCCACCAGTTTCTCTACGCATTCTGGCTGCATTTAACCTAAAGGGTTTAATTAATTTTAATCCTCCTTGAACAAACTTTCTCTTCCCATCTTTGTCTTTTGCAAAAAATTTTAAATCGGTTTTTGTACTAAGCGGTAACGGCCAATCCTGAAATATTTTATGTTTTTCAAAATAAATTATTTGCTCGTTAGTTGATCTACCTAATAAATCGCTAATACTAGTATCTAAAAGCTTGTTTACTGTTAGCGCGTCATTAAGCATGTATCCGTGATAAGGCGCAATCAAATATTGTTTTACTGCAGAATCAATAATAGTCCTTACTTCTCCTGCTTCAATTTCTCCATTTGGAGATTCCATTTTACTGGCTATCCAAGATGACTTTGATAATCCCAGTAGCTGTTGAGCTTGACTTGTTCCCCAAATATATCTGGAAGCAGTATCACGATTTAATAAAGTAATTATTTGTTCCACCCATCCATAACAACCCTGTAAAGCTGCAGCATTTGCTTCTTCTTTTGAAAAATCTCCATGAACCTTATTATAAGCTTCACGAATTATACCTATTGGAGCAATTAAAGGTACAAATTTTGCATCTTTAAACTGTTGGGGATTACCTAAATATGCCAAAATTGCTTCTTTTTGTTTTTCAAAAAATTGTTGATGAGCATCTCCAAGAGTAAAGTTATCTCCTACCATTCTCCCTACTGTCCGATGTCCTGTTGCTTCCCAATCAAAATCAACATAATTTTGATAATGTATGGGGAAAGTGTCTGTGTGTACAGTTTCATTCCAAGCTTCCAATGTTTTATCATGTCCTTCAATTTTTACGCCAGGCACTGAATCTGATCGTTTTAATTTCAAGCCTTTTTCAATAAGATCATCAACTACACCATTGCTTTTTGCCAACTCCTCCATAAAATTTTTAACGTTTTCCACCCATTTTACTTCTTGTGTAGTTAGTTGATCTTTATTTGGATATAAAATATCAGCCCAACTTTGTAGATCCCCTATTTCACTTATTTTTTTATTACGCAAAAACGAACCGTCATTTTTTCGCAGTGGTGTTCTAATCAAATATTCGCTTACTTCTTCAGCTCCTTTTACTAATTTACTCAATTCATGAGTGCTTAAATTAGCATAATTTTCCAATCTTGGCTTTCCTTTTCCATCCACGCTATAGAGAATGTCTCTTTCCATGTAAACTGCAAATTGCGGTGCAATTTCGCGAAGATGATGCAATACTTCACTTTTGTATTTTTTAAGTGTTTTGAGATCTATCTCATTACCTTGAAACCATCTTTCTACTATGTGATTAGCGTATTGGGGGTTTACTTCAATTAATTTATCAAGAGTTTCAGCTTTTTTTACATGTCCCTCACTGTCTTTAACAAAATATTCTTTATACGCTTCATCTCCTCTCCATCTTGGTCCACGTGCTAATAAACCACCAACTTTTAAATCAATACCTGTTGCATCTATTTTAGCTACTCCCTGACGGTGTAATTCGTTTACGGAAAATGTTCTACCATGACTTCTTTGCTCTCTTAATGCTTTGAGTCTTTTTGCATCCTTCTCTTCATTAACAAAAATTCTAGGTGCATTCCATATTTTTTTAAAAATATTCTTTTCTCCATCTCCTCCATATTTCACATAAGCAAGCAAGTTTTCAAAGGGTAAATTTTGTGAAAAACGTCTAAAAGTCACAGCCCAATTCCAACCTAATATTCCAAAATGCTCTGTGGGACCAGTTGACTGACGACCAGCCTCACTTCGACGAGGTCCTGAATACAAATTGATATCATGGCCTTCCATCTCAACTCCCCACATATATCCCATGGCTTTCAAACTCAATCTTTTAGCTTCTGCTGCAGTGTAGCCATTCTTAATCAATTTTTCCTGAACTTCTTTTAGAACTGGTACGTCCCCCAAATCATTTTTGGCAAACATTGTCTCTTCAGGACACATATAATAATTTAACCCGTATTCAACTTGAACAGCTGAAACCATCAACCTCTTTGCCATGGAAAGACCAGGATTATTGATGTATTGTCTGTTCAAAGTATCGTTATTTATACTGTTAGCATAACCCTTGAAAGCTTCGTGATTATGTGTCAAGTGTATGACATAAACATTATTGGTATATCGGACAATTTCTCTTTCATCTTTTGCTTGTAAATTCACTAAATCTATAGCATCTGATAATCTAATCTCTCTAGATCTATAACGTCTTTCTTTCCTGTCTCTATCAAGAACGTCAACTTTTGCTATTTCATTTTGTTTGCCTTGTTGCATCAATCTAGCTTCATGATCTTTTACCCTTGCTTCAATCTGCGATAAGCTGGCAATCATTTTGTTATATTTTGGCTCATGAATAAGCGGATTAAATTTAACTTCAAAAGCGGTAGCCTCATCAGAATAAGCAATTTCTAACATGCTTTCTGATATGCTTTTTATCCTTTTTCGCATTTCTTCTAACATGCCTTGTTGATCTTTGGCTGATGCCACAAGTAATTTATTAATATAGTTTTGAGTATTAGAAGTGATTTGTCTGAAAAAATTTTGATCTGAAGTTGTTTCCCCAAAATAATCTTTTTCTTCAGCGTCACTTATTCCCGCTTCAGTCAACGTGTCATAAGCTTCGTAATTATGATCTCCCAATAATTCTGTTCTGCGTTTAAACGTATTTACTAAAGAATTTAATTTACCAGCTTCTGTATCGGTTATTAACCCAGCAGTTTCTGCCTGTGAAATTTGCTGTAATAATCGTGCAGTATTTACATCTTTTGGTTTTTTAAATTGTGCTACTGAATGTTCGGAATCATAATCATTTCGTAAACTAGGATCTAACCACATAGCTTCTCTTAAGTTGTCAAACAAAGATTGCAAGCTGACTGGAAGATTATTATTGTCTTCACTTGCCCCATATCTTTGGGTAATTTCTCCCATAGACTCAAGGCCTGTGGTAAACATTTCTTTGTATATTTCGTCGTATTCACTTTTAACTTCCTCTGGCAAACGTCTGGCTTCATTGGTTATTTTTTCTTGTTGTTGATGTTCTTCCTGTACATGTAATTTTATTGCTTCAAGTTTTTTGTTTACTTCTTTTGCCATCTCAATGTTTTCAGCATCATCATGGTCAATGTTTTGAGAAACATGTTGCTGTTTTTCTTCTAACCAATTTTGGTCCCGAAGTTTTTTTTGTGGATTCGGAACAATGTCAAGTTCAGTATATATTTCTTGAATTTTTTGTCTAACTTTGTCAGGCATTTCCAAGGGATCACCAAAAATTTCCTTTTTTTGCTCGTCTTGTCTGTTTTGAAAACCAGCTTCAGTTTCATGTTGAATGTCCATATTTCTTGGTTCACCCACTTCATCATTTATAAAATTTACTGCACGGTTGTATTTTTGAATATCGGTATAATCGTTCCTAGCCTGCATTTCTCCTAATTGTTGAGCTGCTAATTGTAATACCGCATTTGCTTCTACTGGAGGTGTAAGATTATTTAATAATTCGTTTATTGCTTGTGTGAATTTTTGAGCTTCGGAAGGATTTTCTGAATATATTGCAGAGCCTTGAACCAGTATTTTTATACCTTCTTCAACAGAAAGCGTTGGATGTGAAGTATTTATTGTCTTATCAAGAATAGACTTTATTAAGTAACCTCCTAAATCTTTAATTGCCGGTGGTCTTGCTTTGTCTTGTTCTATTTGATCATTAATTATTCCAGCGCCGGTTTCTGATAATCCTTTAAAATGCGCATAAGCTTTGGCAACTTCAGAATTATCTTTTTCATGAAGAATTTTTTTGCGTGATTCCCATTTTGCGTCTCCCCCATCAATTCTGGGTGATTTACTTTCAGATTCGACTGGCTTTGGGGCTGGTTTTTTTTCTGGCGGTTTACGCCTAAATAGTTTTTCTATTTCGCTTTTTAAGCTCATATGCTTTAAATTGTATCAAAAAGCGCGTTGTCAAGCAAAGGCGCGCTTTAACGCGCAAAGAACAGAGTCTAGAAACAAGTGATTAGTGAAAAATAGTTACAGTTTATAAGGTGTTTTGTGTTTGAAAGACGTTTTTGCAATCCATGGTTTTACTTTTTCGTCAAATCTTTAAACTTCTGACTTAATTTATTATCAATCTATTTCGTTAACAACAAATCCTCAATTAACTTTATCAATGTAACCACTATTCTTTAAAATATTTATCGTCTCCATGCAGGTAATCGTGAATGAAATAATTCTTTCGATTGTTCAAGAATTGGATTCTGATTTAATGTTTTGTAAGTAGGATTAGCTTTTAAAGCCGCAAGAAAAACCTTTTTTTCCTGTTCTCTTTTGATCACATCTTCCTGCGCCGGCTCGAAAAATGAATAAGCTTCACCGCCGGTGCCGGCAGTGGTTTTCTGTCTGACATCTGCTGATGCACTCTGTGGTTGATTATCATGTGAAGCTAAGTAATCCCTAATCGCACTTTCAGGAAATGAATATACTTTACCGTCAATAGCAGCATTTAGCTTACCAGCAGTCTGACATCTTTTAATCCACTCTTCTAAAGTTTCACTTTGGTTATAGGGAAGAACTAATTGTGAGTTACGGGTCATTTCTTCAAGTGTTTTTGGGTTATAAATATTTCCTAGCATCATAACATCACCAGTATTATAATGAAAAGTGTCAGGTTCTGTTACTCTAAGCCCGAGTCCAGTAAATGCAGATTTAAATATTTCAAACTCAGCTGGAGTATAAGTATCACCTAAAAAAGCATAATCTGTACCTGCTTTTAAACCTGCAAATACCAGTGCGTAATCTTCTCTCATCGCATAATATTTATATGCCAGTGGTAATGCTGTGAAAGCACGATTAATTTTTAGTGCTGTTTCGCTTGCTCTTTGTTCCATTTGTGACAATTCAGGTGGTTGAGTGTCCATTTAGGCAATTGTAGTAAATAAATTTATATTTAACAATAAAAAAATCAGGCAGGGAAAGACTTGAACAATGAATGTTTTGTATCGCTTTAGCATGTTACTATATAAGGAGTTTTCTGTTTAAATTCCATTTTTTTATCCAATTTTTTACCAAAATACTCATGTTTGGCTTTTTCTATTTGTTTTTTATATCGTTTAAAGAAATTCTTTTTTTGGAAGCTCTGGCTGCAATAATTTTATTTCGATAATTTGGAGAAGATAGAGCTTCGATATCTTCTTTTAATTCTTTATATTTTTGACTTAATTTTTTATCAAAAGTTTTAAAATCCTGGGCTTTGCTTGAGCTGGCGTAAACTAAATTATAACAATCTTCTAAATCAAAATTAACGCTTTGGTATACATTCACCACTTCTTCAAGCAGCACATGATCGCCTATTTCGACAAAACTCATTTCTAATACATCTTTTAAGACAATTATTATGTCTGTTTTTTCTTTTTCATAAAAAGATAACAATACCCAATATAATTCAAAAAAAACTATCGTTGATGTAAAAAGTTTTATTTTGCCAATAGCTGCTTTCATAAAAAGCTCTTTGGCGTCTTGATATTGAGAAGGTATGTCCTTCAAGAAATATCTGAGGAAATAATTTGTGTCAATAAAAATCATGGTCTATTAAAATGTTCTTTTCTGGCTTTTCTAATAATTTCATCAATAGACACACCTTTAAACCTTGCCGGCAACTTAACAGATCCGGCTAAACGATTTACCAAATCTATAGCCGTAGAAATTTTTAAGTCTTTTCCTTCTGTGCTAATTATGACTTTTTGTCCTTCTTTCCAGTTTAACTTCTCAAACATGCTTGCCGGTATAGTTAATTGTCTTTTGCTGGTAATAGTGGCCATTTGTGTCATAGTAAGGAAAATATAACATAACAAGGAGATTTTGTCAATGTAAGGAGATTGATTGTGTTTAGGTTGACAGTTTACTGTCAACTGTCAACTATAAAGATGAGAGGGATTTATTTATGTGAGATCCTTCGGGCTTCGCCAAGTCTGACTTGGCTTCGCCCTCTGGATGACGATAGTTTTGTCATTCTGATCTCGACGAAGTCGTGAATAAGAATCTGCTTAAAGAAGATTGCCACGTCTCCCGACTTCCTTAATAAATTATTTGTAGTCGGGATCCTCGCAATGACAAAAGAAAAGATCCTTCGCTAAAACCATCCTAGTTTCGTTCGAACAATAAAGATTGTTATGTTAAATTATATAAGGAGTTTGGTGTTTAAATTCCATTTTTTTTATCCAACTCTTAACTTTGTTTATTGTAGCTTGATTAATCCCCTGCTTGATTAAATCTGCTTCGGTTTTTTGCTCATCAATTAATGCACAAATTATTTCATCAGCTTGTTTATATGTAAATCCAAATTCCCCTTCATCAGTTTGGTTTTCCCATAAATTTGCAGAAGGCGCTTGATTGACAATGCTTTCAGGAATTTGTAAATGTTTAGCCAGCTTAAAAATTTCTGTTTTATACAAATGTTGAATCGGTTCAATGTCTGAGGCGCTATCCCCAAAACGGGTAAAATACCCTAAAATATGTTCTGATTTGTTTTCAGTGCCCATAACCAATGCCGATAACTTTTTGGAAAAATCAAAAAGCACAATCATACGAGTACGGGCCGCGATGTTACCAAGTCTTACTTTATTGTTCGAGAAAGCGTTAGCGAATCGAGAACTATTCATGGTCAACTTCTCATCCACGACTTCGTCGGGATTCGAAGAATATAGATTTAGCTTTTTATTTAATTCCTCAACAATTGAAGTAATTTCAATTTCATGAACATGGTGTGCAGGAATTTGTAGTTGTTTAATCAGGGAGGTAGCATTTTCTTTAGCTTGCGTATGTAATTTTCCAAAAGGCAGTATAACCACATGTACGTTTTCTTTTCCCAAAGCTTTGGTAGCTAATGCTGCAGCTACTGCTGAATCAACACCGCCTGATAAACCAATTACCACTTGAGAAAAACCAACTTTTTGCACAGTTTGACGAATGAAATCTACAATTTTAGTTGACTCTGATGGAATATTAATTTTCCTCATAAATAAAACTCTAAATTCTAATTTCTAAACTCTAAATAAATTCCAAATACAAAATTCAAAAACGCTTTTAGGATTTAGAATTTGAGATTTAGGATTTATATAATTTATTTTTAATTATATATTCCTTCACTTTTTCCGGTACGAAATTGTCAATTGGCAGTTCTTTTTTCACTCTATCTCTTATTAAACTTGATGACAAGTTGATGGTCACTAACTGTGGTTCATTTAAAACCGCCATATCTTGATACAGGGGCTTGACAGGATACCCTGGTCTGGGGACAACCAAAAATTTCATTTGTTTTAACAACTGCTTGTAACTCCCCCATTTGTGAAAATCAGGTAATTGATCAGAACCGATAATAAATATAAATTCATGTTCCGGATAGTCTTTCTTAAGGATGGGTACAATTTCTATGGTGTTGCCTGACAATTTATAATCAATTTCCAATTGAGAAATTTTTACTTTGGTCATGTCAATTAATTTAACCATGGCCAGTCTGTGTTTAAGAGTTATTGGTTCTTTGCCTAAAGTACTTTTATTGGCTACCAAAAACCAAACTTCCTCAACTCCGGCAAAATCCAGCACTTGCTGGGCAACCAAAATATGCCCCAAATGAGGAGGATTAAAAAAAGAACCAAGTAAAGCGATGCGCATATAATTTCAAATTTCTAATTACCAATTTTAAATCAATGATTAAATGTTTTAAATTTTAAAAAATATTTAATTTTTAATATGTATATTTGCTATTTGATTTTTGATATTTAATATTCTGTTTGTATTATACCAAAGCCTAAGATTTATCATGCTTTATACACTTACAGCTTGATTGATTAAGTTTGACCCTGTTGAAATCATTGTCTATTACTTTTACAATTTAAATATTAATGATATGCCGATAGTATTTGATAATACATCGTGCATGCTCGATCATTTTTATAAAAACATGATTTTATTAAAAAAATCATGTAAACTTGAGTGTGATCGGCATATTGATTTGTATCAAATTTCCGTTTAAAAAGCGGATTTATGATGGTGTTATAAAAATATCAAAGAATCTTGATATTAACAAAATAATTATTCTTCGAATCCCGACGAAGTCGTGGATGAGAAGCTGACAATGATTAGTTCTCGTCCTGCAAAGCCTGACTGCGTAGGCAGGCAGGTCTCGAACAATAAATAATATGGAGCAACATCCGATACCTCAAAATGTTACCAGTTTTCAATTTAAACTGGTAGGAGATATAACTTTAAAACAATTTGCCTATTTAGCAGGTTGTTCTTTGGCAGCATATCTGATGACCAGGGTTGGTTTTATTCCTGCATTATTCCGCTATCCGATTGCCGGATTCCTGGCTTTATTAGGCATTGGCCTGGCTTTTGTACCAATTGAGGAAAGACCGATGGACCGCTGGATTGTGGCCTTTTTTAGAAGTATTTATTCGCCAACTCAATATATTTATAAAAAAAATAACCTGCCTCCTGAAGTTTTGAATAACATGACGTCAGCTCAAGTTGTATTACCAAAACCTGTGACTGTTCAAACACCTTTAGCTCAAGCAATGGCTAAAAAGGCTTATGTATCATCGCTGCCAAAACAAACCAAACCAAAAGAAAGCAAAACTATTACTCCGCCTGCTGCTCCGCCCAAGCCTTATAAACCGCCTGTTGTCCCAATACCAAAGCCTGCGACAGCCGCACCTAAACCCCAAGTCAAATCTGATGCTGATAAGTGGAAAATTGGCGCTCCACCAGTACCCGGACCCAAAGTTATTGGCAATTACGCTTCGTCTCAATCTCTGACTGGTAAAAAAGTGGATTTTAGTCCTCCGCCTGCTCCAACTTCTGCTAAAACCCAAAATGGGCCTGTTACCAGCACGGTTGGCGCAAGCGTAACTATTATTAAGAATCAATACCAACAAATGGAGAAAAAACTGTCTGAACAAATCCAGTCACTGCAAAAAGAATTACAGGAAGGCACAATTGCCAAAGAAAGGCTGATCGAAGTACAGCAGGTGCTGTCTTTATTATTGGCTGAAAAAGAGCGTTTGAGTTTGGAATTGATCCGTTTACAAAAACAGTTACTGCAAAAAGAGGTGGGCACTATTGAAAAACCCACAAATTATACAACTTTAAATGCAGACACCAGGTCAACCATCAAAATGGTTGCCCCGCAAACCGCTACCCAGGTTGGCATGCCAAAACTTACCAATCAAGCCAATGTGATTACCGGCATTATAAAAACCAGTTCCGGCAATCTTTTGCCTAATATTATTGTCACAGTCCAAGATAAAGAAGGCGTGCCGGTCAGAGCTCTTAAAACTAACCGCTTGGGACAGTTCGCTGCCTCCACTCCTTTAACAGCAGGTGTCTACCTGATTGAGATTGAGGATCCTAAAAAGACTTATCAGTTTCATCGAATTGAAGTAAATTTGATTAACGAAGTGATACCTGCCCTTGAAATTTCAGCCATCAATGAAAGAGATATTGTCAGACAAAAACTCACTCAAGAACTTTTCGGAAAAAATAAGATATAATATGTTTAAATTCTAAATCCCAAATCCTAAATTCTAAATAAAAAAAGAATTTAAACATTTTTAGAATTTAGAAATTAGAGTTTAGAATTTTTTAATAACCTGCCTATGTCAGAACCGATAACACCAATAAGGGCTTCAACTCAAGAATTTACTGAAATTGAGGATATCAAAAACAATTTAGTGATTACTACTAAAGGTGCAGTGATGTTGATCATTGAAACCACTGCTGTCAACTTCGGGCTATTATCGGAGAAAGAACAGGAAGCTTTAATTTTTGCCTATTCAGGATTGTTAAACTCATTGTCATTCCCTATCCAACTATATTTAAGGAGCAAGCACAAAGATATTACCGGATACCTGCGACAGCTTGAGGCTGCCCAAAACAAACAAACAGATCCTGTGTTGGCAGAACGCATCAAAAGATACCGTGAATTTGTTACTTCAACTGTAAAAGAAAAAAATGTTTTGGATAAAAAATTTTATATAGTAATTCCTTTTTCTCCTTTGGAATTGGGAACCAAGTCTTTACCCAATGTGATGACTAAAAAAGGCTTACCTTTTCCCAAAGACCAAATTTTACAACACGCAGAAACTGTTTTAACCCCTAAACGGGACCATTTATTGTCACAATTGGGCCGGCTCGGGCTTAAAGGTTACCAACTATCAACTCAAAAACTGATTGATTTATTTTATGATATTTTTAACCAGGGAGCGGTTGCTAAACCCAAAGATATGGAAGGCAATACCACTCCCTTGGTCAACAAGCAACCATGGTAAATTTATCTATCAAATTGCCATTTTTAAAACAAAAAGGTGTTACGGAAAACACGACGCCTGTTCAAGCACAATCTTTTGCCAAAGGATTGGTGTCTGTCAAAGACATTATTGCTCCTCCGGCTGTGGAAATAGAATTTGATCATTTAAAAATCGGTAATTTTTATTACCGGACATTATTTGTAGCCGGATATCCGCGTTTTGTAACTGCTAATTGGCTCTCTCCTTTGGTTTCGTTTAATCATACTTTGGATGTATCAATGTTTATTTATCCTCAAGAATCCCGAGAAATTCTGGATAATTTACGGCGTAAAGTAGGAGAAATGGAAGCCACAATTCAATCTGATATCAAAAGAGGCAAAGTCATTGATCCGTCAGTACAAGTAGCTTTGGAAGATGCTTTAGAATTACAACAACAGCTGACCAAAGGAGCAGAAAAATTTTTCCAGTTTGGTCTTTATGTGACAGTGCCTGCAGAGACCTTAGAAGAATTAAATCACACTGCTAAACAGGTTGAATCAACCCTGTCATCGCTGATGATCATCACTAAACCTTCTTCACTGCAAATGGAAGAAGGTTTTAAGTCAACATTGCCCATGGGCACTGACAAATTATTGATCACCCGCAATATGGACACTACGTCCTTAGGCACCACTTTTCCGTTTACCACGTCTGAACTCACTGCTAATGAAGGCATTTTGTACGGCATTAATGAACACAATGACTCTTTGGTGATTTTTGACCGGTTCACTTTGGAAAATGCTAACTCTGTGGTGTTTGGCAAATCAGGAGGCGGCAAAAGTTATCTGGTTAAGTTGGAGGTTTTACGCAGCATTATGTTTGGCACTGAAGTCATCATCATTGATCCGGAAAACGAATATCAGGAAATGTGCAAATCTGTTAATGGAGAATATATTACTTTTTCTTTTAATTCTTCGACTAAAATAAATCCGTTTGATTTGTCACAGCTTACCAATTCCGGAGAAAATGAATTAGGTCAAAAAATTCTCTCCTTGCATGGATTATTTAAAGTCATTATGGGCAATTTGTCCCCTTCTGAAGATGCAGTTTTGGATAGGGCCATTATTTCTGCATATAAACAAAAAGGCATTACTCCGGACCCAAAAACCCAAAATCTTGAGCCTCCCCTGATGGAAGATTTATATAAAACATTGTTGGGTATGGAAGACGCAGTTTCTAAAAGCCTGGCTGATAGATTGGAAAAATTTATCAAAGGCTCTTTGGTTGGCCTGATCAATCAAAAATCCAACATCGATATTAAAAATGCATTTACGGTTTTCTCCATCAGAGATTTGGCTGATGAGCTCCGTCCAATTGCTATGTATATTTTACTGGATTTTATTTGGACCAAGATAAGACGTGATCTGAAAAAAAGAATCTTAATCGTTGATGAGGCTTGGTATTTGATGCGTTATCCTGATAGCGCTAATTTCTTAAATTCAATTGCCAAAAGAGCCCGTAAATATTATTTGGGGCTGACGACAATTACTCAGGACGTGGAAGATTTTTTGTCAGTTGAAGTAGGTAAAGCTATTGTGCAAAATTCATCAATTCAAATGCTTCTTAAGCAATCAGCTGCTGCAATTGACCGAGTGGCCGAAATATTTTATTTATCAGAGGGAGAAAAACATTTACTATTGTCTGCAGACGTAGGAGAAGGGTTGTTCTTTGCCGGCCCTGCTCATGTGTCGGTAAGGGTAATTGCTTCTCCGGAAGAACATAGATTAATTACCACTAATCCAATGGAAATTGCTGCCAGAACTGTACCAAAAACTCCGGCAGTTGATAGAGAAAACAATTTACCAATTCAACCTCAACCCACAACACAACAGATAAACCAA
>CAYLWN010000009.1:0-14754 GCA_964387625.1 uncultured Gammaproteobacteria bacterium | reverse complement strand
TATTCACTGAGCGAATCCCGATAGTCATATAAAAATCAAAGAAGATCGGGAAGAGTCGAAGGGTTTAGTAAATTAGCCTTCGACAAGCTCAGGCAGTAAGCGTTCACTTGTGTTGTTTTTCTCATGTTTCTATATGTCATTCCCCTGAAAAGGGGAATCTTAAAATAATAAAGATCCCCGCTGGAGTTTATCCCGATGAAAATCGGGACGAGGACAACGAATAATTGTTTTAAATTTTAATATTTTTTAGTATATAATAAAAATAATGGACAACGATAAAAAATTGCTGCTGCAAAAATATATCCAACTGATCCGCCAAGGTTTGTCTCCTGCTGAACCTAACTATATAGCTTTACAAAATCTGATTGATGATTTTGTGTTAACTGTTTTAAACGATCCCCTACGAACTGCGTGGTTAAATATTCAAAACAACCTCGATCCTCCTCAATATGTGTCAAATGTTAATTTTAGAAACAGTTTTGAAGATTTTTTGACAAATCAGGTTGAACCAGATTTGTTCAGAATTCCGGAAACAGATAAAAGCTTTCCTTCAACTATTGATCCTGACACTTTAAAAGCATTAGTTGAAGAAAAAGCAATTTATTTACAAAAAATTGCTGCAACGGAAAATGCTTGGAGAGAAAAGTGGAAAACCAGATGGCGGGAACAATTGAAAGTTGCGCGTCTAAAGGCTTTGGGAATCATACAACAAGACTCTGAGGCAAATGCCGCTCTTTCTTCTCAAACTGAATCTGTCAAAAATCAATATATTGATCTGGTCACCATGGCAGCCCAAGAGGTGGCTAAAGAATCTTCAACAGAAACAAAACAAAAAGTCGATTTGGTCACCAGTCGCATTGAACAATCAAAATTACGGGAATTAGGATTACCGCCTTCTTTAGCTGGTTCAAAGTTCTCTGCTTTTATTTTATCGTTTGTAGAAACATCGCGGGAAGAATTAAATGAATTGCCTCCAATAACTGCTTTTGAAACAGAAGAAAAATTAACTGCTTATTCTGCAGGTTTTGCTTATACTTCTGCTGCCATTGATCTTCATCCGGTAATTTCGCAAGATTTGTCTCAATCTCAAATAACTGTTGATGATAAAGAAAAGTTAGTCATGATTTTGTCAGAATACCACGAATCTTTAAAAAAATATGGGCTTTCACAAACCACTCAACTGCAAATCAGCTTAAGAAGCAAAATCACTGCTTTAAATATAGCCAATTTGCCTCCGAATTTTTTAGACAAACTTTTTGCAACCACGTCTCCTTATGAATGGTTAACACAAATTGAAAAACGCCTGCGTTTGCCTGAAAGACTTAGACCAACGGGAGCATTTGCCCCTCCTTCCAGTTTCGGAGAAAAAATCATTTCTTTTCCGCAAAGAATGATTTCTGGTATTAATTTTCGTTTTCCTTCAATTTCTTTTCCTTCAATTTCTTTTGGCGGTGCTGGCGGCGCTATTTCCTCTGTCGGATCAGCTGTAGGAAACAATTTTTTATCTAGCGTGTTTAATTTGGGTGGGAGAACTGGATCAATATTGAGCTTTGGAAGAGGAGCTGCAGGGGCAGTCGGTCAAAAGGCAGTAACCTTCTGGGGCAAATATTATTTAATTATAATTGGAATTATTGGCTTTGCTTTTTTTACCGGTTTTATTAATCTGCCATTAAATTCAAATATTGTTTATGAATCCGACTCCGCAGCGTTTATTGTTAAAAATGAAAGCTCTGATAAATTGATTGGTCCAGGGGAAGGTGTCGTTCCTGGTGGAGACACTCCTATTGGTTCATATACGTTGCCCATTGGTCCTGTTGATATTCTTGGTTGCCCTACTAATTCAGGTGTACAAATAACTCAACCTCCTTATTTTGATCCTTATGGGACAGACTGCAACATGCAACAATATCCAGGCAAAGTATACAGTCACTGTAAAACTAATTCGTGGGATTTAGGTACCACTAACGGATCTCCTGTATATAACACCGTTGATGGTTATGTTTTTTCATATAATAGCTCTTTTACGGTTGGGGATCACACGTGTAATTCTCAAGAAATGATTGGTTTTGGAAATTATGTAGTAATCGTAAGAACCGAAGATGGAACACCAACGGGAAAACCTAAGGATTATTTATTTTTTGGTCACTTACAAGACTTAACTCCCGTTGTTTCTAATTTAAGTCATAAATATGGAAATTCTAGTGCTACACCCTTAAAAACAGGTGAGCCTTTAGGCAGAACTGATGATACTGGCTGTTCAGGTGGTCCTCATTTACATTATGAACGTCGGGTTGCCAGTGGTTTTTTGCGTATCCCTGATAAGACTCAGTTTGTTGACTTAACAGCGTGTAATTATTTTTATAAAAATTAAAACTATTGGGTGTTACAATAATTAAAGTATGAATAAAAAATATTTTCTTATCGTTATTTTATTTTTATTTATTTTAACTATAGTTGTTGGATTATATTTAGGATTTAAACAAAGAGGCTATGAACAAACGATTGCTTCTCCGTCTCCGGTTGTTAACGTTGTTAATCCTAGCGTTGAACCAGCCAACAATGTAACTGGAACGATAGATTATGATCCCTCAAACATTCAACAACTGCCTTCAAAACAAATTGGACTATATCCAATAAACAAAACTCTCAACGGATCAAAAACACAAGTAATTGAAGTGGCTAAAAAAATGGGTTTTTCTGGTGACGTAAAAACAGAAAATTCCAGTGACCACACGTTATACCAGTGGAACCAGGACAAGAAATATCTATATATTCAAACTCCGCCATTAATTGTGTCTTTTTCCCAACCCGGCGCTCAACAGGCTGCTCAAAAAATTACTAAGCAAATGGTTGACACTTTTGATAAAACCGCTAGATCTTTTATTGACAACTTAAGTTCTCTACCGGATTTTGCTGTCGTCTCTGAACCAACTATTAATTATTCTGTGTCTTTGATCGGAAGTGAGCCTTTATCAGCTGTTGAGGACTCTGCTTCTTCGGTTTCACTAGCCTACAACTTGTTGATTGAAAACATCCCCATGCTTTCGTCTACGTCTTACCAAAACAGTTTTAATTTTACGTTTGATTCATCGGGCAATATTATTACTTTTCATGGAAACTTTTATCCTGGTTTAAATCAAGCCGCTGTTTTTGTAAACACTTTTTCTGGTAATGATTTGGCCAATTTGATTGCTACTGGTAAGGGTGTGATGTTGCGTGCAGAATCAGAAAACTCTACAAATTATTTGCCCTCTTTTGATCAATTTGATTCTTTACATGTAGTGCTACAAGGAGCTAAATTGGGTTATTATTTCGATCCGAACCAGGAGTTTTTAGTACCAATTTATTTATTACGAGGGTCCTCTGTTGATCCATCAACTAATAAAAAGGTGGTCACTTCTTCATTGATTAAGGCAAGCCCCTAATGATTACCCCTGAATTCTTACCGGCATGATGATGTGTAGATATGTTTCATCTTTTTGGGGATGAAAAACTCCCGGAGATAAATTTCCGTTCATTTCAAACACCACATCTTCCTCAGGAAAAACATTTAATAAGTCTGATAAAAATCTGGCATTAAAAGCAATCTCTCCTCCTTCTCCCTGGGTTTTAGCTGAAATGGTGGTTTTGTTTTCACCAATTTGTGCGGAACTGGCTGATATGGTAATCGTTTCTTTAGTTACTTTAAATTTTAAAATATTAGCTGCTTCCCTGGCATAAACTGAGGCAAGTTTTACCGCCCTGATCATTTCTTCTTTGTTAAAAATAGATTTTGTAGTAAATGTTGAGGGAATGATTTTTGCATATACCGGGTATTCCCCCTCGATGATGCGGGTAGCTACCATGGCTTTTTCCAGTTTAAAAACTGCCTGGTTTTTATCCTTACTTATATATAAGGCTATGTTTTCAGCTTTTTCTTCAATTGCTAATCTAAATACATCAGCCATGGCTTTAGCTGAAATAACCAAGCCCTCTTCCATGCCTTTTATTTGCGGTAGTTCTTTGACAGACAGACGGTAGCCATCGGTTGCAACCATTTCCAAATGCTCTTCCTTTGCTGCAAATTTTATTCCGGTTAAAAGAGGCCGGCTTTCATCTTGTGATGCTGAAATCAAAACAAAAGGCAGCCCGTTGTCTAAAACGTGTTTATCCAAAATAATGCTTTTTTGTTGACCTGTTTGCGGTAAAGGAGGAAATTCTTTGGCATCAATCCCCGATAAGGTAGATTCGCTGTCTCCGCAGATTAATTTTAAATTAAAGCCGTCCGTTGATAAAATAATTTTTTCATGGGAAAAGGAAGCCACAATTTCAGATAAGAGTTTTGCGGGAACTGTAATTGCTCCTGTTTCTTCAACAGACGCTCCTACCCAAAAAGACATACTGGTTTCCAAATTAGTTGTAGAGACTTTAAGATACCCGCTTTCTGTTTCTAATAAAACATTGGATAATATTGGTAGCTGTGTTCTTGATGACACCAGTTTGGTTACAAAAGATAAACTTTTATTTAAGTTTTCCTGTAATATTGTTGCTTTCATTTTGATTGTATCTATATTAGTAGTAGTAGTTAGTAGTGCGCGTTGATAAGTTTACACTTTTTATTTTCAGCCCGCAATACCTTGAAAATAAGACTAAAAAAAATATCCCCAACACGGATTAATTTTTGTGGATGGTTTTGTGGACAAAAAGCAAATTTTTGTGGATATGTTGAAAAACGCCAAAAACTATACAAAAACCTGTTTTTTTATCCACTCCACATCTTCTCTAAGATTTGAATTTGTTGATAAAAGACCGGCAACGGTGTCAACTCCATGCATAACTGTAGTATGGTCACGGCCGCCAACCCAAGTTCCCACCTCATCCAGAGACAATCTTAACTCTGTACGCAGTAAATACATGAGTATTTGCCGTGGTCTGGCTAAAAAACGTGATCTTCTCTCTCCTTTTATTTGAGAAATAGTCAGCCCAAATCTTTTCAAAACCACATCAGTTACCTGTTTGGGAGAAACAATTTTTTGAACAACCGTGGTTTCGCCATTTGGTTTACCCACTACTTGTTGTGCCAAATCTTCTGATAAAGGAATTTTTTTAAACCGCGCCTCAGACAATAGTCTGGTCAACATCCCTTCGAGTTTACGGACTGAGGATGTATTAGCTGCCAATATTTGAGAAATGGGAATGGATAAATCCACGTTTTTTTGTTGGGCTTTGATGCGTAAAATTGCACACCGGGTTTCAAAATCAGGATTTGGCACATCAACAATCAATCCCCCTTCAAACCTGGACAACAGTCTTTCTTCCAATCTGTCAATTTCATGAGGAGGACGGTCGGAGGTTAAAACAATTTGTCCTCCGTTTCTTTGCACGGAATTAAAAGTGTGGAAAAACTCTTCCTGAACTTTTAATTTTCCTTCCAAAAACTGCACATCGTCAATTAACAGCATTTGTGCATTTCGATATTTATCTTTAAATTTTTTGGTAGTTTTGGTTTGGATGGCATCAATAATTTCATTAGTAAATTCCTCGCCGGCGCAATAAATGATTTTGGTGGCTGGTTTTCTAGAAAGAACATCATTGCCGATTGCCTGCATTAAGTGGGTTTTTCCTACTCCCACACCACCGTAAAAAAACAACGGATTATAAGCTGTTCCCGGAGTGGCGGCAACTGCTGTGGCAGCAGCGTAAGACATTTGATTTGAGCTAGAAACCGCAAAAGTGTCAAATACAAAGTCCGGTCGCAACTGAGAATACTTATTGCTTGCGTAAGACTGATTTAATTGGGTAGTGGTTTGCTGTACGGCAAATAAAGGGCCGGGATCTTTAGCTTTTTCCACAAACCCAGACACTTTAAACAACAACGAATTTTGTACTTTCGTATGTTTATCTAACAAACTCTTAATTAAACTGTAATACCGGGTTTCCATGATGTTTAAAGCAACTCCGGAATTACATCCAATGGTGGCTACGCAATTGTTTAAAACCATCAGTTTCGTTTTGGCAAAAAAAGTAGCAAACGTAGGCTTAGATACAGATAGTTCAATCTCATTTAAAACCAGTTGCCACAAACTGTCATTTTTCATAAAATTGGCATGTTTGGTGAGGGCAAAAAATTGTTTATAAAACTATAAACAATTTATATAAACAAGTTACACACATATTGACAAAGTTATCCACAATTGTCAATATCTCAAAAATAATGTAAAATACATACATATGCCTAAACGCACATACCAACCCAAAAAAACTAAAAGACAAAGAAAGCACGGTTTTAGAAGTAGAATGAAAACAACTGGCGGAAGAAAAGTTTTATCCAAAAGAAGACAACAAAGCCGCAAACGGTTAAGCATTTAACAATAAACATGCTGCCAAAAAACTCTCGCTTAAACAAACAAAACGCATTTATTGTAAATAGGCGTGGAAAAAAACATCTCTCTCAACATTTAAAAATTACCATTGACGAGGACAAACAAGGTGGTGGCTCAAAATGGCAAATCAAAGTTTTTAAAAAAACCTATCCCCTATCAACCGACAGAAACAAAGCTAAAAGAATCATTCGGGAAGCTATTAAAAACGTTACTCCTAAAATAAAAGTGGGCGTAAATATTGTTATTCAAATAACAAATAAAATTGATAAATTTTCTGTCCAGCAAACGAAGAAAGAAATAGAAGAACTGTTATATAAAGCCCAATTGTTATAATTTTTTCATTATCATTCCCCTGCCTGCCTACGCAGGTAGGAAAAAGGGGAATCTTGTAATCAATTTAAGATCCCCTCCGCCAGCTGGCGGATCGCGGGGATGACACAATATAAACAAATATATCTTTATTCAGTTCAGGATAACAGATAAATAAAAGCCAAACAAATGAAAAAAATTATTTTAAAAAGCATCAGGTTTTACCAAAAATATTTGTCATTAGACACAGGCTGGGCTAAAAAAATATTTTTAACTGAAAAGATTTGCCGCTTCTCCCCCACTTGTTCGCAATATTCATATGAAGCCATAGATAGGTATGGTATAATCAATGGATTGTTTTTGGGTTTTAAAAGAATTTTAAAATGCCATCCATGGAACAAAGGCGGATTTGACCCAGTAAAATAAACCAATTAGGTCAATTTGACTAATTGGTTAAATTTAAATTTTATGCAAGGACTAGAGCTATTTTTTAATAACGTGTTAATTTGGCCGATTTTAAATTTGTTGATGTTTTTCTACAAAATTTTTGAATTGGTGAAAATTCCCGGTGCTTTTGGTTTAGCAATCATTGCTTTAACGGCTTTGGTAAGAACCATAACTTTACCCTTAACTTCTGCTCAACTTAAGTCTGCGCAAAAAATGCAGGCCCTTAAGCCCAAAATTGATGCTTTATCGGCAAAATTCAAAAACGACAAAGTAAAATTACAACAAGCACAACTGGAATTATATAAAGAAGCCGGAGTAAATCCTGCAGCCGGATGTTTGCCAGCGCTGGTTCAGTTACCGGTTTTTATTGCTCTTTATAACGTGTTTATTCACGCATTAAATGTGGGTGGAGGAATAGGCGCAATTGCCGATGTAAACAAAGTTTTATATCACCCGTTTTTACACGCGCAAAAAATAGATTTATGGTTTTTTGGAGTTAACTTGGCAACCAAACCTAGTGAATGGCAAAAATTGGGTTTGGGTCTTCTGTTGGTGCCTTTAATTACCGGAGGACTGCAGTATTTACAAACCAAACTCATGACTTCTGCACAACCAAAAGCTATAGAAAAATTAGAAAAAATTAAGGAAAAAGCAGAGCCTGATCAAATGGCAAGCATGCAAAAACAAATGGGACTTATTATGCCGGTGATGATCGGATTTTTCGCTTATTCTTTTCCGTTGGGACTCGCGTTATATTGGAACATTTTTACCCTGTTTGGTATAATGCAACAGTTACAAATTAACAAACAAGCATATGGCAAAAGATAAAATATCATTAATTAAAAAAACCACCACAGAATTTTTAGAAAAATTATTAATTGCTGCTGAAATAAAAGTTGAAGAGGCAGACGGAGCAGTTCAGGTAAACATTGAAACTGCAGATCCCGGTATTTTGATCGGCAGACACGGCAGAAATTTAGAAGCAATTCAAATTTTATTAGGACAAATGATTTACCAAACTTTAGGAGAATGGACAAGAATTGTAGTGTCTGTAGGAGATTACCGCGAAAGAAGAGCTAAACAATTACAAGAACTAGCTTTAAACGTGGCCCAAAAAGTTACTGAAACCAAAGAACCAATGGTGATTTCTGACTTAACTCCAGCAGAAAGACGCATCATTCATCTTATTTTACAAGACCACGAGTCAGTAAAAAGTGAATCTGAAGGCGAAGGCAAACTTCGTAAATTAGTGATTAAGCCTAGGGTGTGATATGCCGATTTTTTTTGAATCGGAATATACACGATGCATTTTTTAATGCAATCGGTATTAAAAAAATAGAATCCCTTTTATTTTTTTTATTACTTTTCACCATCCCCACACAATTGGGCAAGCATTACTGGTTAACATCTCTTTTGGTTGTAGGCCGCAATATTGATTATCTCTCCCCCACTATTTACTTAACTGATGTGGTGTGGTTTTTTTGGTCAGCGTTTTTTGCATATATTAACCATAAACTAATTTTTCAATCTATTGTTAATAACAAAATAAAAACAATTACTATATTTCTTACCGGCATTGTTTTGATACTAATTGCCAAAAACCAGATTACAGCATTTTTTTATACTTTAAGAATATTAGAAATAATTGTTTTTGGCTGGTTTGCAGTTTTGAAAAAACCAGTAAAACAAAATTTGATTTATCCTCTGGCGATTGGTGTGGGAGCAAGTGTGTTTTTGGAAAATGCTCAGTTTTTCTTACAATCCTCTATCGGCGGGTGGCTATATTATTTGGGAGAAAGATCAATTAATTTAAATACACCAGCAATTGCTCATCTAGTTGTTAACGGGAAATTATTTTTAAGACCTTATGCATTTTTTCCCCATCCCAATGTTTTGGCAGGTTATTTATTGGTTTTATGGCCCATGTGGTATTTTTGGCAAATAAACTCAGGTTCAAAAACACAATATTTATTACGCCAAATATTACTTATATTTTCACTCTTAGGCATTTTCTTAACCTTTAGTAGAGTTGCTTGGTTAGGCTCCATTCTGATGTTAGTTTTTGTTTCTAAAAAAAACATAAAAGAGATGAAATTATTTTTACTTATTTTAACAGCATTAATATTAGAAGAAATATTCATCGGCCGTTTTGTAAATATTTATCAGGATGTTCAACCTGTTGCCCAGAGAAATCAATTGATTACTAACGCGTTAGATATTTTTAGCCAATCTCCTATTATAGGTGTAGGTTTAGGAAATTTTTTACTGCAATTGCCAAGAGAGCAAAAACCACCATATTTATTTCAACCTGCTCATAATTTTTGGCTGATGGTTTTGACAGAAACAGGAATTTTAGGCTTCTTGTTTGTGTTGATTTTTTTTGTAAAAACACTTCAAAAAACGCTGAATGATAAAAAATATTATTTATTTGTCTCATTGCTTTTGTTTTTATGGTTAAGTTGGTTTGATCATTATTTTTATGATATAAAACAAACACAATGGATTTTGGGATTATTGATTTCCCTAGTATGGATTTAGATAAATTTATTTATGAACCTCAAACACATAATTTTTAATACATCTGCTCAAATATTAGGCAGAGTAGTCAGCGGGTTTTTTTCCTTTTTATCTTTACTGATGATAGCCAAAGCGCTGGGAAGTGAATATTTCGGAGAATACACCAAGGCAGTTACTATAATTTCGTTTTTATATATTATTTGCGATTTTGGACTAAACACGATTTTCTTACGTGATTATCACAAGAACTGGCAGGAAAAATTTAATTATTTTTGGGGAGCCAGATTGTTGATGTCAATTTTGTTAATTCTGATGGCCACTGTGGCAATTTTTACCACTTCTCAATTTTTACCAGGTTTCCCTTTTTTGGTTGTTCTTGCCACAACAATTTCTGGCATTTCACTAATTGGACAAAGTACTTCTCTTTCAATTCAAGCAATATTCCAACAAACCAAAAGACTTGACAAAACAGCGTTAGCCCAAATAGCTGGAGCGATATTAAACACAATATTACTTGCAGTTTTTTTTACCCAAATTAAAACTAATCCTCAATCAGGAGTTTTATTAACCTCAGCAATTTTATCTATTTCGGCGATTATGACGGCAATTGTTTCTGCGAATTTGCTCAAATCACTGGGCAAATTTTCTCCCAGCATAAATTTAAATTTTATGAAAAAAATCTGGACCAGAAGTATTCCGATTGGTTTAACCTTAATTTTTAACATCATTTATTTTAGAATTGACACTTTTATTTTAAGCACAGCCAGGCCAGCAGCAGAAGTAGGAATTTACGGATTGGCTTATAAATTTTTTGAAGTGACCCTAATATTACCAACCTTCATTATGAATAGTCTTTATCCTGATTTGTTAAAGATGAAAAATGACCGCCAAAAATTCTGGCAGAAAAGCAGACAAATCTTAATTTCATTAGGAATAATATCTTTAATATTGTTAATGGTTGGTTGGGTAAGCGCGCCTTTATTGAAGCTTGTACAACGAGATTTTGCGATGTCGGTTCCCCTGTTACGGATTTTACTAACCGGATTACCATTATTTTATTTAACCAGTCCGTTGATGTGGGTTTTGATTATTTGGAAAAAACAATGGCAATTGTCAGCCATTTACGCTTTATCATTAGTTTTTAATTTTGCAGCCAATTTAATATTTATTCCCATATATGGAGCCAGCGCAGCTGCTTATGTGACCATTGCAACAGAAGGGGTAGTATTATTGTCAGAAACAATTATAATAATAAAATTATTATGGAAAAAAACGAATTAAACATCCACTGTGATGGAGGATCCAGAGGAAATCCCGGACCAGCAGCTGTCGGAGTGGTGATAAAAAACCAGGATAATCAAGTTTTGTTTGAAATCAGTAAAACCATAGGGGAATCAACTAACAATGTGGCAGAATATAGGGGAGTCATAGAAGCATTAAAATTATTAAAAAATAAACAAGTAAAAACTCAACGTATAAATTTTTTTCTGGATTCTCAAGTAGTTGCTAATCAACTGGCGGGCATTTTTAAAATAAAGGAACTGCATTTAAAAAAATTATATTTAGTGGCGCAAAACTTAATTCAAGAATTAAAAATACCGGTGACTTATATCATTATCAAAAGAGAATTTAATCAACGTGCAGATTTTTTAGTCAACCAGGCTCTTGATCAAGCTACTTTTTAATCAAATTAACTGTCAGCACGCTCTGTTCGGTGTAAAAACAAATTGGCCAATTTTTTTGTCGCTTGAGTTTTTCGTCTGATCGGTTAAAATTGGTTTTACAGACGCCCTAAATACTATATGTTTACCACATACAAAACGCGTGAGAACAATCCTAAGGCAGTTTTTGTGGGGGATCAAACACCCCTAATCACGGACATTGCTCAATATTTAAACGAGCGTGATGTTGAGTTGTTTAGCGGAAAAAACCTTTCAGATGCTTTCTTTGGAAACTATTTTTTTTACATTGGTAAAGAGTCTGATGTGAAATCATTTCTAGAAAAAGCAGAGAATAAACCACCTAAAAGCTTATTGATAATGCCGATCATTTCGGGCGAGTTACAAAAATTTTTAGAAAATAATTATTTAAATCAAATTAAAATTCTTTTAATCAATAAAAATCTTGCGCCAACAGCAGAAATTGTCGAGCAAATCATTGACTTTTTTTTCACAGATTTAAACAGGACTTTAGACTTAACTTCATTGATGCCGATCGATAGAGCAGAATTAAAAAAAGAAAATTTAGCACCAAAAATTGCAACGCCGGAAGTTGAGCAGGTGATTAAAGAAAACACTGAAGAAATTAGTTTACGGGAAAAAATAAACGAAACGCCAGGAATCGTAATAGAATCTCCCCAAATCCAAATCGAAAAAGACATACAAAGTTTACATAAAAAACAAGCAGTTGAAAAAAACCAAAACAATAAATTTCCAGTTACAAAAAATAAGCAAAGAAGCTTTTTTTCTAAAATTGCTACCACAATTTTTTTAGCACTTTTAGTACTAACCATAATTTTTTTAGGAGAAATTATTATTACATTTTTATTGCTGTCAACCTTAAGGACACAGGATTTTAAAAATCCAAATTTGTTAAAAACAAAAACCAATATTCTGAAATTTGTAAGTAGCAATGCATTGAGTCAATGGAGGACAATGATGCCTTTATGGGAAGTTGTAAAACAAAGAGAATTGGGAGAGGGTGTTGAAAGCGTTTTGGATATTTCCAGTCATGTGTCTCAGGTAAGCGACATGTCTGTTGATGCAATAAATGACTTGAGTCTGGTTTGGAAGCAAGTGTTATCAGGAGAACAAAACAATAATTTAAATGAAACGCTTTCCAGATTAAAAACAAATATTACCTTGATTGATATGGAACTCGCATTTATTGAAGCCAAAATCAAATCGTCTCAGGCCCTCATTATTTGTCAAAAACAAGTAGTTGGTTTAAACAATTTATGTAAAAATGGTCAGGAAAAAATCTCTACTATCAGACAATTTACCATCAAAGCTAAACAAATATTTCCTTTGTTGCCTGATGCAATTGGTTTAAACGGGCCCCGAAAATATATGGTGATGTTGCAAAATAACATGGAACTCCGGCCCACGGGAGGTTTTATTGGCGCATTTGCCATCATTTCCTTTGACGCAGGTGTGTTAAAAAATGTGGAACTGTCGGATGTTTACAGCGCTGACGGGCAATTAAAAGGACATATTGATCCGCCCCTACCGATCAGAACTTATTTGGGACAGGAGCATTGGTATATGAGAGATGCCAACTGGAATCCGGATTTTACAAAAACAGGAGAGCAACTGGCCTGGTTTTTAGATAAGGAAATAAATGTTTCAGTTGATGGTGTTTGGGCGGTTGATTTGACTTTGGCAAAGTCAATTATTGGAGTTTTGGGAGAAATTAATTTGCCTGATTTTTCGGAAAAAATAACTGCTGACAACTTGTTTATAAAAACCCATGAAAATACCAATCAGGATTTTTTCCCCGGTTCAACACAAAAGAAAGATTTCCTAAGCTCTTTATTTAAGTCAATGATGGGGGAGATCACTGCTCAAAAAAATATTTCCAATTGGGACATCGTCCAAGTGCTTTTTCAATCTTTTCAGCAAAAACATTTGCAAATATTTTTTACAAATTCAGCTTTTGAACAAGTTATCAAAGACATAGGTTGGGCAGGGGAGATGAAAAATACAGACTGCGGTATTAATTGTTTTTCTGACTATTTGTCTTTAATTGATGCTAATCTGGGAGTAAATAAAACCAATTATTATGTAGAAAAAAATATCGAAGATAAAATTTATTTTCAAAAAAATACAATTCAACACGCAATGACCATAAAATATAAAAACAATTCACCGATTAGCGATGAAAAAATTGGCGGTATTTACAAAGATTATCTAAGAATATATTTGCCAAAAGATGCACAAATCGTGGAAACCAACCTAAACAACCAACTGTTAAAAATATCCACTGATCCTATTGCTACCAAATCTGCTGTTTTACAAGCTGAATCAGGAAATCTGATTTCTGTCGGAGTTTTAATCGATGTGCGTCCGGAAACAGAAGCCAGTTTAACTCTGGTTTATACTCAACCTTTAATTGTCAGTAATAACCCTTTTACATACCAATTGTCGTTAATAAAACAAGCTGGCACACAAGCAGATAAAGTTTCTCTTAACTTTAATTATCCGGAAACCTGGAACTTTAAACCTATAAATATCGGACAAAGCAACAGCGGACAACTTACCCTTGTCAAAAACGGCGAGGTCACGTATAATACAAATCTATTACAAAATCAAATTATCAACTGGGAAATAGAGTCTAAATAATTATGAAAAAACATCAAATGTCAGTATCCAAAAGAACATTACTGGGCCGTAAATCCAAACAACTGCGAGCGCAAAAAATTGTTCCAGGTAACGTTTTTGGTAAAAAAATCACCAGCATAGCTGTGCAAATTCTTCAAGCAGATTTGATAAAAACCTACAAAGAAGCGGGGGAGACAGGCTTAGTCGAGATCACTCTTGACGGTAAAAATTATACTGTTTTGATTTCCAACATGCAAAAACACGCAGTGACTGACAATATTTTGCATGTAGATTTGCATCAGGTGGATTTGAAAGAAAAAATCCACGCCAGAGTACCTTTGGATATTGTGGGTATTGCTCCGGCCGTTGAGCAGAAAAAAGGCTTATTACTTCATTTATTAGATGAAATCGAAGTTGAAGCACTGCCAACAGATTTACCGGAAAAGATCTCAGTTGCTATCACCAATTTAAAAGAAGTTGGAGATGCTATTAAGGTCAGCGATTTGAATTTGGACAAAACTTTAACTGTTTTAACCAAAATTGAAGTAGAAGTGGCTAAAATCGGAGCTTTACTCACTAAAGATGCTGAAAAACAAGCTGCTGAAGAAGCTGCTGCCAAAGCTGCAGCTCAAGCTCAAACAGCTGCTGCAACTGCTGCTGCTCCTGGTGGAGAAACTGCAGCCCCATCCACCAAAGAAGCCTCAGTTGCTGGTAAACCAACTGTTGAGGCTAAATCTGGTGAAAAAACTCCTTCCAAATAACCCCTTGCGCTAAAACTTAGGTAATTCTGCGGGAAAAAC
>CAYLWN010000008.1:15431-38081 GCA_964387625.1 uncultured Gammaproteobacteria bacterium | reverse complement strand
ATTGCCCAAAGAGCGAGACTTTAATAAGAGTTATGAGTTATGAGTTAAGAATTAAGAATAAAAAATATTTCTCGTTAACTTCTTTAACCATTTTGTTTTGTTTAACTTCCTGGAGTTATAGAATATTTAGCTTAAATCAAATTATCTCATTCGGAGAATTAGGAGATTTCCGCGGTTACTACCAAGTAGCTCAACTTATAATTAATCAACAAATTACTCCTGATAAATTACTGGCAACCAGTTTTGGTCCACCGTTTGTGTATTTGCCTTTTTTAATTTTTACGATTTTTCCTTTTAAGTTTGCTGAATATTTATTAACATTGTTAAATTTAGTTTCATATTTTACAGTTTTTTATTTATTATGGAAAAAAGCAAAATTAAGCATAAATTGGAAATTCTGGGGTTTATTAGGTATGCTGTCTTTTTCTTTTCCAATAATTTTTTCACTTGGGATGGGAAATCTAATAGGTATTGTAACTTTAGGCATTTACAGTTTGTGGATATTTAAAAAAGATTGGTTGAAATGGTTAGGAATTACTTTAGCTTTTTTATTAAAAATATTTCCCATAATTATAATCATTCCTTATTTAATTTTAAAACTCTTTAATTATTCTTCGAAACCCTCCGCCGGCTGGCGGATGCGGGATGAGAAGTTAACAATGAATAATTCTCTCCCGGTATTTCATCGGGATAGAGCAATATTCATATTATTAATTGTTTCTCTCTTTTTGTTACATTTAATCTTATTTAACAATTTCAATATTTGGTTAATTTATATTCAATCATTGGTAAAAATTTTTAATCAAGGTAGTCTGGTGATATCTGTTTATAATCAATCTCTTTCGGCTGTATTGGGAAGATGGGGGATAAACAATATTTGGTATTATTTAACAGTTGTTTTGCTATTAAGTATCGTTATATGGATAACTCGAAAGACACTGCGTAACCATAATAAACTTTTCCCTTTAAGCATTTTTTATTTAAGTTTAATTTTATTGGTTCAGCCCATTTCCTGGCAGTATTATTTCGCACTACTTTTACCATTTATCATTATCCAAATCGGCAAAGGTAAAACATTTTATTTATTAATTTTATTTTTAATCAGTTTGGATGGGAACAGATTGCAAAATTTACCGTTTTTAGGCAGTCTTTTCCTTAATAGTCAGTTTTGGGGTAATTTAGCATTTTTTATCTATACCTCTCAAATCTTATTAAATCCTCAATCTGATGGTATAATTAATCAATAATATTTTTGCGCCCGTAGCTCAGCGGTAGAGCGCTACTCTTATAAAGTAGATGTCCTTGGTCCGATCCCAAGCGGGCGCACTTATGAAAATATATTTTGCCGGATCAATTACAGGCGGTCGGGAAGATGAAGAGGTTTATCATCAGCTGATTGCTTACTTACAAAAATATGGTGAAGTTTTAACTCATCATGTAGGAGATATAGCCTTGGATCAAAGAGGTGAGCAAGCAAATAATGTTCCAGCTAGATATATTTATAATAGGGATTTGGGATGGATGGATAAAGCTGACGTTGTTGTATCTGAAGTAACACATCCTTCTTTAGGAACAGGATATGAACTGGCAAAAGCAGATACAAAAGGAATTCCAGTCTTATGTTTATGTCAGCCTTTACCAGTTGATCGAAGGCTTTCTGCTTTAATTTTGGGAAATCCCAAATTTATCAATAAAACTTATACAATTTTGAAAGAAGCATATAAGTATATTGATGAATTTTTCGCGAAATTGAAAATATCAACATAAGATTTTTATTCTTCGAACGAATCCTTAGGATGAGTTGAGAAGTAATCATTGAATAGTTCTCATCCTGCATAGCCTGACTGCGTAGGCAGGCAGGATTCGAACAATAATATTATTTATGTCAGAACTGATAGTTTTAGTAGATGATCAAAACAGACAAATTGGCATAGTAGATAAAGAAAGTGTCCATACTTCCAATACACTTTTGCATCGTGGTTTTTCATTATTTTTATTTAATTCAAAAAAAGAACTTCTGATGACTAAACGGGCACAGCATAAAAAAACTTTTCCGGAAGTCTGGACCAATACAGTTTGCGGTCATCCCGGTCCCAATGAAGAGATAACGCAGGCTGCAAAAAGAAGACTCAAACAAGAATTAGGCATCACAGTATTTGATGTAATCGTTATTGATCCTAATTATCGCTATAGATTTACCGATAGGAACGGCATTGTAGAAAATGAAATCTGTCCCATATTAATAACCAAAAGCGATGCCTATCCGCAACCCAATCCTGAGGAAACCGAGGATTGGCAATGGTTGCCATGGGTCACATTTTTGATTGAAGTGAAGGATAATCCTGATAAATATTCTCCCTGGAGCATTGAAGAAGCTTTAATTGTGGATAGATTTTTGAAGAAAAACGGTAAGATATAAGATAGACTAGATAGAGAAGACAGAAAAGACGCTTTGAAATTACAATTCTTCCAATTTGACTGATTTTTCCACTTTACCCTTGACAAATTCCAGGTATTTTTCTGTAGTTGACAATCTTTTATGTCCGACTAATTTAGAAATTACAGTTAATGGCGTACCGCTCATTAAATGATGGGTGATGAAAGTATGACGCAAATCATTGACCTTAGCATTTTCAATACCTGCAAGTTTGAAAAACCTATCAATTGCAGTTCTGATATTTCTGATAAGCAATGGTCTGCCGGTTTTAGTGACAAAAAGGGTCGCATTTTGGGTTTTTGGTCTAACCTCTAAGTACTTATCAACTGATACTTTGGCAGCTTTGTTAAGTGGAATAGTGCGTTCACTATGGGATTCCTGGGCTTTGACAAATATTTGATCAACTTTGATATCATTTAAGTTTAAATTAGCCAATTCACCAATTCTTAAGCCTGTTTGTAAAAATAGTTCCACAATTGATGAAATGCGGGCATCTTCACGGCAGGCATCTCTTAAAGCCCGGTATTCAATTTTAGACAATATTCTGGGAGGTTTGACATCATATTTAGGATGAGAAATATTTTTAGCCGGGTCTTCTTCGATAAAATTTTGTGAGCGTAAAAACCTGTAAAAAGTTTTTATGGAATTGATTTTTCTGGAGATTGATTTTGGAGTGTAACCGTCTTTATTTAACTTAGTCAAAAAAGCCGTAATTTCTTCTTTAGTGACTTCTGCTACCTCTTTTTTACCTAAATCACGTAAAAATTGCAGAAGCTGATCAATGTCTTTTTTGTATGCTACAATGGTGGCGTGCGCACGTTTTCGAGATTCAAGATATTGTACGAATTGGGCGTGAGCTTGTGCTAAATCAATTTTTGAGGCCATAACTTGGCCTATAATATCACGTAAAATTCACTTTTGTCAACTAATAAACTCGTCAGCAACAAAATAACTTGAATTATTTATTGATATATTGAAAAATTTAGATATATTATGAAGCGACTTATAGCTATTTTAATAAGCATTATTAGCCTGATAATTATCGTAAATACGTTTAGGTCTATCGTTACTCTTTGGCAGCGGGGGAATATCGTATCAGAACAACAAGCGTTGTTAAATAAAAAACAGCAAGAAAATGAAGATTTGCAGAAAAAATTAGCAGAAGTTGAAAGTCCTGATTTTATTGAAAAACAAGCCCGGGAAAAGCTGAATTTGCAAAAAGAAGGGGAAGTGGTGGTGATTTTGCCCAAAACTGATAATAAACAGCAAGTAACGCAGGAAACTATTAAGCAGCCTTCAAATTGGCAAAAGTGGTGGAAACTGATTATTAATTGACCCTCCTTCTCCGCCAGTTGGCGGATACGGAGGGCAAGTAAGCGATAAGAAGTGACTATTTGGTTGCCTTTTGAAGTTAATTTTCGTAAAATTATCAAATATTAAGCCAGGGTAGCTCAGTGGTAGAGCACAGCATTCATAACGCTGTGGTCGTGGGTCCGATCCCCACCTCTGGCACAAATTTAACAATTATGCATAAATATTTGCAGATTTCCGACCAAGAGAAAATTCATTATTTAGAATTTGGAAGCGGTGAGTCTTTGATACTTCTTCCCAGTCTTTGTTTAACCAGTTTTTCTTATGCATCTTTTGGCGAAAAGTTAGGTAATAACTTTCATGTATTGATTCCGGATTTATATCGTGGTCATTCAATTTATACCCAAAACGCTTATCAACTTGAGGATTATGTGGAAAAGTTGAACCAATTTATGGAAAAATTGAATATTCCAAAAGTCCATTTGATCGGAATATCTTTAAGCGGTATTTATGGTTCAAAGTTTGCCATAATCTATCCTCATAAATTAAGTAAATTTTTTTTGATTTCAACCACATGCGTACCACTGAGAATGAAAAATTTGCGGATTAAATTATTCGGAGCATTTTTAAAATTAATTTGGTTAAATCTATGGTTAAAAAGTGGGTTGCAAATACTTAAGTTATGGAGTAAAGATGCCGGTAAATATATATTTAGACATCCTAAACAATTCTTAAACGAGATTTTAATAGCCACCAGATATGATACTTTCACAAAGAAAAAATTGTCTATATCCACAAAGTTATTATTTGCTACTCATGATGAATTTATTCCTTGGGAAACATATAAACGGATGCAAAAAGTGAAAAATTTAGAAATTGAATTAATTGATGATCATCATGCCTGGTTTTTTTATCGGCAGGATGAATTGGTAGGGAAGATTTATGATTTTTTCAAATAAATTGGTTGCGGGGGTTGGAGGAAATCAGAGCCTGGTTTATTCAAATAAGGTAATATAATCTGCAAACGAAAATACTCGGTTTCTCTTAAAACCAGTAAGTTCTCGGAGTATTCCTAAATCTACAAATTTTGATACCAATACTAAAGCATTTGGATTTTTGATATTAAATATTCGTTCAACGTCTTTCACCCGAATCATTGGAGTTCTAAATAAGTAATCATAAAGAGTTATACCTTTTTCTGTAGAACGTCCAAGTTTTGTAATTTGTTTAATACCATGCTCACGTAGTTTGATTATTTTTCTGGCTGTTTCTACTGCTCTTTCAGATGTTTCAGTAATGCCTTGAAGGAAAAATTCAAGCCATCCTTCAATATCATCTTTTTCCCGCAATAAATTTAGACGATCGTAGTATGTCTGGCGATTTCTTTTAAAATAGTCTGATAGGTAAAGTAAAGGTTTCTGTAGCAATTGTTGTTGACATAGGTAAAACGTAATAAGGAGTCTACCTACTCGTCCATTTCCATCCAAAAATGGATGAATCGTTTCAAATTGAGCATGCATGAGACCTGTTTTAATAAGCACTGGAATTGGACCTGATCTATGCAAGTATTCTTCAAGATTTCCCATAAGATTTATTACTTCGTGAGCGGGGGGAGGTACAAAAGTTGCCGTCTCAATAGTCGGTCCGCCAATCCAATTTTGCGATGTCCTAAACTCTCCTGGATTTTTTCCTTCTCCCCTTACTTCATAGAGAAGTTTCTGATGAATTTCTTTAAGTAACCTCAAAGAAAGAGGAAAATCTTTTAATCGGTCTAAACCATACTTCATGGCAGAAATATAGTTAATAACTTCGTCAACATCCTTATGTATTTCTGCATCTTCTAATTTTGCTTCTTTTTTCAAAACATCTATAAATGTCGCTTGAGTACCTTCAATTTGACTTGATATAGTAGCTTCTTTACTCTCATACATAAAAATAAAGAAGTCTACATTTGGTAGAATATCTGCAACGCCATCCAATCTTCCTAATGCCAAATTAGCCTTCGAGAGGAGGCTTTGAAGTTTTTCTTCATGTCTTATTTTAAAAGGAAGAGTATTTGGGATAAACGCTTTATACCGAATATCACCTTGAAGCTGATTTAGGTACTTTCCTGTTCTCATATATCGTAGTTAAAATTATTTATATCTACGTTTAGTAGTATAAAACATAGATAAGAATCTGTCAATATGGAGTATACATAGGTATGTTTTTACTTATCTACGATAGTTTAATATTGCAATGGAGCCTTACAGCGCTCTAATTTCTTAGGTTCTAGTTGTTTGTAAATCCTTGGTTGCGGGGCTGGGAGTCGCGCCCAGTCTAGGAGATTATGAGCCTCCTGTGCTACTCTACACTACCCCGCGCTTAGAAAGTAAGTATAGCAGAATTGACAATTAGCCTCAATAAGAAACATAAATTAATAATTAAGATATAATCTGCTTATGATTCGTAAATCTGTATTAAAATATTTTCCATTGATTTTTTTACTACTCCTTGCCAGTTTGGAATTTATATTACTGTTGAGGCATAAATCACCGTATATGTCAGACAGTTATTTTTATCAGCATATTTACTATCAAATGCAGGGTGACAGTTACGGGGAGGCACATGACAAAATACTGAAAAAATTAGATGTTAACAAATTAAGTAATATTGAAAAAAATATGTTTTTCAATGCTGATAAATACCAATATTCTTTAAGCCGTTACGTACGCCGACCTTTATACCCATTTATGGCACTTTTGACAAACTTTATTGTTAGAAATGATTATTTAGCGTTTTTACTGCCGGTTTTTGTAAGTTATTTAGGGGTTATTGCGATCACTTACTTATTATTTCGATATCGATTTGACTTATTTTGGTCAACTCTGGGAACTTTATTGTTTATGAGATTTTATCCTTATTTGGATTGGTCAACTTATTTTTTGACAGATACAATAGGAGCTTTTTTCTGGATGTTGCAGATATATTTAATTATCAAATACATTATTAAACCTCAATCTTTAATCTTGATTGTTTATGTAATAAGTTTGATATTGTCTTTGTTGGCAAGAGAGCAGAGTGTTTTGATGATTTTAATTGTTGTTGGGGTATTTATTATAAACAAAATATACCAGCAAAAGAATGAAAAATTTAATACTTATAAAAAACTTTTTATTGCTTCATCTATTATTACCATCATATTTTTTATAATTAATACTGTTTTTAAATTTCCCAGTTTGTACGACTCATGGATTTATTTACAAAGCAATTTCGGATATAACAATCAAAATTATTCACTGATAGAAACTGCAAGATTTTTATGGGGAGAACTGATTAAATTACACGTAGGATTAGTTGATGAACTGGTAAGGCACAGATGGTGGTTGATAATTACGTTTTTGGGTTTTTACGGAACGTTTTTATTATTTATTAAACATAAGAAAACACAGTTGATTGATATTTTGATATTCGTTTCAGCACTCGCTTCATATATTGGTTTAATCATTATTCCATACCTGACTTACAGGTATTTTTATCCTACGATTATTGGCATTATTTATTTTGCTATTTATTCTATTAACATAATTTTTTATCCAAAAACTGCAGATAAAATCAAAAGGTTAAAATAGTCACATGAAAACTAAATCCTGGGATGTATATATTCTTTTGTGCAGCGATAATAGTTTATATACCGGAATTTCTAACAATCCCTCAAAAAGATTTCTTGATCATAAAAATGGTAAAGGTGCTCGTTATACAATGCAACATGATCCATTAAGAATTATTCATATTGAAAAATACCCAACCAGATCAGCAGCGTTTAAGAGAGAATTAGAAATTAAAAGTTGGACCAGAGAGCAAAAGATTAAAAAATTAAATCTTAAAATATAGTTTAATCGGAAATTATAAAGATATATCGCTTGTGAAATGTGTAAACAAAGGCTAAATCGTAACTCTTGAATTTATACAAAATGGTATTTGAAATATTTGTAGCCCATTAATTATTTGCCATTTTCCTTTTTCGGAATTTTTTTGTTCGAGATGTCCAAGTAATATTTGAGTAATAAAACTCACAACTTGTCGTTGTGGAAAATCTGTTGTATCCATTTGATAAATTTGTACGGGATGTCTTTTTCTAATTTCTTCAAGTGCAGAAAAATATTCTAATTGAAGTTTTTGTAAACTTATAGGTTCCTCATGCATATGTCGCCATTTTTCTCTTTCTGTTGCTTGAGGATTTTTTCTCTCTGTAGCTATACGATGTTCAATACGTTCTATTGCCTTATCTGGAGGAATTGTTAAGAAAAAGACAACATCACGATATGGAGCATTAATTAGACTTTTCAGAGTATCGAACCTTTCAGACATTGTTTTATTACCTAATTTTGTAGAATATATGATTGAATAAACAGCGGGATCTATATAAAAATCCCTTGCTCCTAATACTAATTGTGCATTTGCTTTGTGTACTAAATCAGGTTCAATAATCTTTGCATTTAGAATAACATTAATAGCATTTACTGCACCTACAAATTCTGGGTTATGGGAATGATCTGCGATAGTGTGTAGATGATCAATTAATTTAATAAAACCTTTGTAATAATATTTTTTCTCACCATTGACAACTGTGTAAAAGGGACGACCGGGACCGGGTTTTGCAATGCGATATTCATTCAGTTGATAAACAACTTGACTAGCTGTTGTGCTTTTACCAGCTCCATCAATACCAGTTATCACTGCACGAAGAGGTTCGTAAGTAGGTTTAAGTATCTCTGTCATACATTTTTTGTATTATATAGCATATTGACAAGCTTTTTTGAATATATACATAATTATTCTTAATTAGTATATTTCTGTTAAAATATAAACTATATGAAAAGAATTGTTTCAGGCATTACGCCTAGTGGGGATGGAACGCTCCATATCGGAAATTATTTGGGAGCAGTCAAACAGTTTATCGAAATGGCCAAAACCAATGACTGTTTCCTTTTTGTGGCGGATTTGCATGCCCTGACTACGATTCAGGATAAAAACCAACTGCAGAAAAATGTGGAAACGTTGATTTTAAATGAGTTGGCCTTGTTAGGAGATTTAAACCCTTCGACAGGCTCAGGGAGTATAACTTTTTTTCGTCAATCAGATATTAGATTACATCCTGAACTGCAGACAATACTAAATAATGTAACACCTCTTGGACTTTTAAAAAGAGCTCATGCATATAAAGACAAATTACAAAAAGACGTGATGGAGGATGAGATTAATTTGGGATTATTTAATTATCCCATACTCATGGCTGCAGATATTTTGCTGTACAAGGCAGATTTAGTGCCGGTTGGCCGCGATCAAAAACAACATGTGGAAATTACCCGCGATATTGCTGAAAAATTTAATCATATTTTCAAAAAAAATGTATTTAAATTGCCTGATGCAAAGATACCAGAAAACGTAGCTTCAATACTGGGTACTGATGGTAAACGCAAAATGAGTAAAAGTTTAGGAAATATTATTTCGATTTTTGAAAGTGAAGAGGTAATTAAAAAACAGGTAATGCGTACTTATACTGATCCGACGCGTAAACATGCCACAGATCCCGGACACATTGAAGGCAATATGGTGTTTAGTTATTTAGATCATTTTGGCCCATCCTACGCTAAAGCTTCGGAGGGTAAAAGCGTTGAAGATCTTAAAGAATTATATAGAGCAGGGAAAATTAGTGATGTGGAAGTAAAAGAATATTTATTTAGCAGCTTAATGAATTATTTTGCACCCGCACGTAAAAGATATGAAGAACTTAAAAATAATCCTCTCAAAGTACGCGAAATTTTGGAAAAAGGTGCTCAAAAAGCTAAAACAATTGCTCAACAAACAATGGAAGAGGTGAGAGAAGTAATTGGGCTTAAAAATAAATATAGCTTTCAGCTTTCAGACGTCAGCGGTCAGCAGTTGAAAAACGAGATCCTGAAACACTTGCCTGCGCAAGCAGGAGTTCAGGATGACAATTTTATTACGATTGATGAGTTTGCGAAAGTTGAAGTTAGAGTTGGAAAAGTTATTCAAGCCACAAATGTGGAAAAAAGTGAAAAATTGATTAAATTAACTGTGGATTTCAAAAATGAAACTCGTACTATTTTAACCGGTGTTAGAAGCTATGGTTACACTTTCCAGTATTTCCAAGATAAACAATTTTTATTCGTGACTAATATTCCCACCCGTAAAATGTTAGGTATAGAATCACAGGGAATGATTTTAGCTGTAGATGGATTAGAATTACCATTTGGAAAACATGGTGATAAAAAACCAGAATTTATTCAAGTTGATAACTTGCCAATTGGAGCTAAGGTAAGATAAGTTTTTAATTTCTTGTTACTTTCTTGCTTGTATTCTTCCTACTTTCTTGCTTACCCAAGAAAGTAGACAAAGAAGGGAAGCCAGTGAACCTGCCTGCGCAGGCAGGGGTTTTGCAATTTTTCTAACTTCGGATAATCAGGCGGACCCTCGGACCAGGAGGCCGTTTCCGCACTTTTATCCTTCAGTAAGAAAAAATTGAAAAAACACTTCAATGGCGTTATTGGATTATGTCAATATTAAGAAAATCTACATAAAACACTTCAAGGGTTGAGTAAAAATATTAAATTAATCGAATAATTTTTTATTTTTGAATTGTCTGGCAAAGCCAGATCCCGCTTTGCAGGATAATTTTGCCTGCCCGCATTCGCTATGCGAAAGCATTTGCAGGCGGGCATTTTGATTTTTAAATTTTGATTTATACAAAACTTTTGCAAGTTTTGTAATTGTGGTATACTTTTCTCTTCCATAAAGGAGTAAAATGGATAGGATTAACCATAATTTCATAAAGCGTAAATTATGGTATAACTCCTTCTAAACTGATTTTGTCCTCATTAATATCAGGACAAAATACAGTAAGAAGGACATAATATGGATCAAACACCAAAAAATACTAAAAAATCCAGAAAAATGATTTTTAAGTTAAATTTAAATCTACGGAATGTTTTTCTGGTGCTGTTTATCGGGTTTTTAATCTTTTCATTTATTCTTTCATTAGCTCAAACAAGCAAATTAAGTGAAGAAAAATCTTTATCTCAAATAATTACAGATATCAAAGACAACAAAGTAAAAAAAATTACCGTTGAAGATACCAAACTTAAAGTAATATATTTAGACGGCAGTGAAAGTTCATCCCGTAAAGAAACTCAGGATTCTATTTATAAAATTTTGGATACAGCAAAAGTAGATGCTTCAAAAATAGAAATCAATGTTAAAGACGCATCAGTAGGACAAATTTGGATTTCTTTAATATCAAACTTATTACCACTTTTATTGATGGTGGGATTTTTCCTGTTTATTATCAGACAGGCAAGGGGAGCACAGGATAACATTTTTTCTTTTGGTCAATCAAAAGCTAAATTATTTAACAAAGATAATCCGCAAATCACTTTTGCTAATGTTGCCGGAGTCAACGAAGCTAAAAAAGAATTGGAAGAAGTAGTGGATTTCCTTAAACATCCGGGTAAATATCGAGCGTTAGGTGCTCGAACCCCAAAAGGAGTAATTTTGGTAGGCCCTGCGGGAACTGGAAAAACATTACTCGCAAGAGCTGTAGCAGGTGAGGCGCATGTACCTTTTTTCTCAATTGCCGGATCTGAATTTATGGAAATGTTGGTTGGAGTTGGTGCATCACGCGCCAGAGATTTATTTCAAACTGCTAAGAAAAATGCTCCAGCAATCATTTTTATTGATGAAATTGATGCTATTGGCAGAATGCGTTCATCTGGAGTAATGGGTGGTCATGACGAGCGTGAGCAAACTTTAAATCAAATTTTGGTGGAAATGGATGGGTTTTTACCTAATGAACAAGTAATTGTGATGGCTGCAACCAACCGCGGAGATTTATTGGATCCCGCATTACTGCGTCCCGGAAGGTTTGACAGAAGAGTAGTACTTGATATGCCTGATATTGAAGGTAGAAAAGATATTTTGAATATTCATATGAAAGGTAAACCTTTTGAAAAAGATGCAGATTGGGATAAGATTGCGCGTAGAACTGTAGGATTTTCTGGTGCAGATTTAGAAAATATGCTAAATGAAGCTGCAATTGGTGCAGCACGTGTAAATAAAAGAGCTATTTCAATGGCAGATTTGGAAGAAGCTGCCACCAAAGTAAAACTTGGACCTGAAAAAAGAAGATTGCAATCTGATATGGACAGAAAAATGACTGCTTATCATGAAGCAGGTCATGCAATATTAACTTTTGCGCTTCCCAATATGGATCCGGTACACCGAATTTCTATAGTATCCCGTGGTATGGCTTTGGGATTCACATTAATTCCTCCGGCCCGTGACCGGGTGCATGAAACAAAATCCCGATTAATCAATCAAATTGCCTCCATGTTGGGCGGTCGTGCAGCTGAAGAATTGATTTTCAATGAGTTTACCACAGGCGCTGCAAATGATATCGATAAAGCCACAGCAATTGCTCGACAAATGGTAATTGAGCTGGGTATGAGTAATATCGGACCTATAAATTTTGGTCCGCAAATGGATGTGACTGAAACAGGAAAAACATATTATGAACAACCACAAATATCACCTAATATGATGTCTAAAATTGATGAAGAAGTTAAAAAAATTATTGATACCGGTTATAAAACCGCATTTGAGACATTGAAAAAATTGAAACCAAAACTTGATTTGGTTGCCGAAACACTTGTTAAGCAAGAAACGCTTGAAGGTGATGAATTCAAAAGATTGATGGAAAAAATTGATAAAACCGCTTGATAATTTTCTTTTTTAAGCCTCATGGTAAAATAACTTCATCTAATAAAAAATTTACATTTTAATTAAATAATGAATAAATTAATTATCATTGACGGTAATGCGATATTACACCGGGCTTTTCATGCATTGCCTCCACTGACAAATTCTAAAGGAGAATATACAAATGCTATTTATGGTTTTGTTTCGATACTTTTTAAAGTGATTGAAGATTTAAAACCCACACATTTAGCAGTAACTTTTGATAGAAAAAAACCTACATTCCGCAAAAAAATGTATCGAGATTATCAGGCAAAAAGACCGGAAATGGATGTCAATTTAGTTCCGCAAATTAGTAAAGTGCATCAAGTATTAGAATCAATGAAAGTCTCAATTTATGAAAGAGACGGGTTTGAAGCAGATGATGTGATTGCGACGCTTGCCAAGCAAGCGTTGGAAAAGCGCAAGAATAAAACGTCAGATGAGTGTGAGATTGATCAAATAATTATTGTCACTGGAGACAGAGACTTGTTGCAGTTAGTTAATGAAAATGTGAAATTGTTCATGCCGGTTAAAGGCCTATCTGAGGGAAAAATATTCGGTGAACAGGAAACGATTGAAAGAATGGGAGTAAAACCAGATCTTATACCGGATTTCAAAGCTTTGGCTGGAGATAATTCTGATAATTATCCCGGAGTTGCCGGAATTGGTCCCAAAACTGCAGTTACCCTTATAAAACAGTTCGGAACAATTGATAGTATATATAAAAATTTAGATAAAATTGAAAACGATAATATAAAACTTAAATTAATCAAAGATAAAAAAAATGCCATGATGTCGCATAAACTAGCCACGGTTGTTGATAATGTAGCGATAAAATTTGATTTGAAAAAATCCCAAGCCCATGATTTAGCAACTCAAGAAGCTATCAAATTGTTCGGAGATTTAGGATTTAAAACACACTTAAAAAGATTATTAAATATGGGCAAGGTGCGTACAAATGATGATACAATTAAACCAGGTACTAAAAAAGATTCTGAAAAACAGATGGAACTTTTTTAGACTTTCAAATTACCAATGTCAAATGTCCAATCAATGTCAAAATGCTTAAATTTTTTTAGAAATTTGGTTATTAGGATTTGATTATAAATTAGTAATTAAAAATTAGAAATTTATTTATGCGTGTTGCTTTAGTTCATGATTATTTACGGGAGTATGGGGGAGCGGAAAGGGTAGTTGAAGTGCTGCATGAAATTTATCCTGATGCACCTCTTTATACAGCATTTGTTGACTTCGATGCGATGGGAGAATTTGCCAGAAGATTTAAAAATTGGGATATCAGGACCACGTGGGTGCAAAATTGTTGGTTGGTAAAAAAATATCATTCACCGCTTCGATTTTTAACACCGATTGTGTGGGAAAGTTTAGATCTTCGAGAATATGATGTGGTAATTTCTTCATCTGGTTGGTTTATTTGCCGCGGTGTTATTACCAGACCGGAAACCCTGCATATTTCCTATATTCATCATCCACCGCGTAATTTGTATGGATTTGCAACCGGGACTAAGCCCAATTGGTTAGTAGATGTTTATGCAACTATCGTAAATCCATTCTTAAGAGCTTATGATTTTACAACAGCCCAAAGAGTAGATTATTTGATTGCTAATTCTAAAACTACTGCCTCAAGAATTGCCAAATTTTACAGAAGAGAGGCAACAGTGATATACCCGCCGGTAAAATTCGAAATTCGAAATTCGAAATTCGAAATTAAAAAAGGACAATATTACTTGGCAGTTGGAAGATTAAATTATGCTAAAAGATTTGATTTGGCAATAGAAGCTTGTAATAAATTAAAATTATCACTAAAAGTTGTTGGGAGTGGTAAAGAAGAGGGAAGATTAAGGGAAATTTCCGGTCCGACAATAGAATTTGCAGGCAATGTAAGTGATGAAAAGTTGGCAAGCCTATATTCAGGGGCGAAAGCTCTGATATTTACTGCGCTTGAAGAGGATTTTGGCATGGTGCCAGTTGAAGCACAGTCTTATGGCGTGCCAGTTATCGCATTACGTCAAGGAGGAGTGACAGAAACTGTAGTTGAAGGAATTACAGGCGTATTTTTTGATGAACCAAAAGTTGATGAATTAGTTGAAGCTATCAAACGATTAGATAAACTGAATATTCAATATAAAGATTGTATAACGCAAGCGCAAAAATTCTCCAAAGAAAAGTTTATAACTGAAATTAAAGTTTTTGTTGAGGAAAAATACAAACAAATAAAATAATTATTCTTCGAACAAAGTGAGAAGTTATCAATAATTTTATTAAATGAAAAAATGAAAATGGTATGTATATATTATTGAATGTTTAGATGGACTATATTATACCGGTTTAACATGGAATCCAGATAATCGATTTGTTCAACATAAAATCGGAAAAGGATGTAAATTTACTCAAAGACACGGTTTTAAAAGAGTTTGTTATATTGAAGAATTTACCAATTTAATAGAGGCTAGGAATAGAGAAAAACAATTAAAAGATTTTAGTAGGACTAAAAAAGAAGTTTTATGGAATAGTTCTCGGCTTCGCCTCGAACAATAATCTTCTTATAAGAAACTACTTTCTAATTTCACTTCTTACTCTTATAATAGCTTCATGTCTCAAAATTTATTGCAAGTTTCCAATTTAACTAAAAAATTTGGTCCGCCAGCTGGCGGATTTATTGCAGTTAACGATATTTCTTTTGTTGTGGGAGAAGGGGAAATTGTAGGATTTTTAGGTCCAAACGGAGCAGGGAAAACTACTACAATTCAAATGCTTTTAGGACTTATGATGCCAACTGAAGGAGAAATTAATTTTTTCGGCAAATCGCTAAATTCACACCGTCAGGAAATTTTACAAAAAATCAATTATTCATCAGCTTATGCTGAATTGCCGTGGAGATTGACTGTGTGGGAAAATTTGAATTTTTATGCTTGGTTGTATCAAGTATCCAATAAAAAGGAAAAAATTCTATCTCTATGTGATCAGTTTGAAGTATTACCTTTGTTAAATAAACAGTTAAGAGATTTATCTGCCGGACAGAAAACCAGAGTACTACTTACAAAAACTTTTCTCAATGATCCGAAAATGATTTTACTTGATGAGCCAACCGCATCACTTGATCCTGACATAGCAGATAAGATCAGGCGTTATATTTTAAATGAACGAAAGATAAGAAATTTATCAATATTAATTACTTCTCATAATATGTCTGAAGTGGAAGAATTATGTGACCGGGTAATATTTTTAAATCATGGCAAAATTATTGCCGTTGATACCCCTCAAGGACTGGCAAAAAGAAATAAAAACAGCCGATTGGAACTGATGATTGTTGACGGTCTAAAAAGATTAATTGAGATGATTTATGTTAAAAAATACCAGTTTACTGAAAAAAACCGTTTTGTAAATATTACTTTGCCGGAAGCACAAATTGCCCAATTTTTGACAGATATTGGGAAACGGGGAGTTGAATTCAGCGAAATTGAAATCGTCAGACCAAATTTGGAAGATTTCTTTTTATCAGTTTCTAAGGATAAGGATAAGGATAAAAACCTATGAATATAAATTGGCAAAGAGTTTGGGGAATTATTTTAAGACATCTTTATAATTTCCGTCATGCATATGACAGGATCACTGATGCTTTTTATTGGCCGTCACTGGATATTTTAATTTGGGGTTTGACTATTTCTGCGCTACAAACTGCAGGGAATACCAAACTTTTACAAATTACCATGATTTTGACAGGAGTGATCTTATGGTATGTAATTTGGCGCGGTCAATATGAAATCACTGTCAGTATTTTAGAAGAGTTATGGAGTGAAAATTTGGTAAATTTATTTGTGGCCCCAATAAGTTTAGTTGAATGGGTGATAGGTTTATTGGGATTGGGTTTTATAAAACTTTTTATAACAGTTGCTTTTACAGCATTAGTTGCTTGGTTTTTATATGCAGTTAATATATTTACTTTGGGATTTATTTTAATCCCGTTTATCATAAGTTTGCTGATTACCGGATGGGCTTTTGGTTTGTTTGTAGGAGGATTATTTTTGCGCTATGGTACTAATATCCAAACGCTTGCCTGGGCTGGAGGATATTTACTGATGCCTTTTTCCGGTACTTATTATCCTTTAAGTTCATTGCCTCAATGGGTACAAAAAGTGGCTATGTTTATACCTTCATCCTATATTTTTGAAGGTATGCGGCAAGTTTTATTTACCCATACATTAGATGCCACATTTTTATATAAAAGCTTTTTACTAAATGCAATTTATTTCAGTTTGGCTTTATGGTTTTTTGTTGCTTCTTTCAAACAAGCAAGGAAAGTAGGACTTGCGCATCTTAAATAAATAGGCAAGTTATCCTTTTGAAGCAGAAATAATATTGTAATAAACCACCAGTAATAATATAAAGAACAGCAGTTTAAGAAATTCCATATTTTGCCTCCTGACTAGGAAAAATAATATTTAGAAGTTGTCCATTCTCTTCAATAGTTGAGAAAACCCAAATTTGTGATCGATCTGGTTTATTTTTATTCCTAGATATTATTGATCCAGTTGTCAACTTTTGCATGTTTTTGATTTTCATGTGTTTGATGAAAAACTCGATGATTTCTCAAATGAACACAATCGTATCTCACTTGAAGAAACCATTTGTCTCTCACATTAATTTCTTTTTCTACTTGTGGTTGATGATGAGTAGTGATCATAGTTACTTTATTATAATCAGATTGTCCCAGCTTGCTTGACAACTTATCTGACACAATCTTGTCAGAAATCAAAAATATTGCTATAATCTGCATCCATGAAAGATGAATATATTTTTATCGAAACAGAACAATATAAAAAGGAGGCTACTAAATGGCTTTCAGCTTTGAAACGTCAAGAAAATGTAATTGCTCTTTTTATACCTAAAACTGATCGATTAACCAGAATTATTCATTTATTAAGCGATAAAAAACTACTTCAGAAAAACTTAGGAAATTTAAATAAATATATTTTTTTAAAAATGGCATTTAATTCAGAGGATATTCATGAAGTAAGGGATTGTGAATTTCAAATATGTAAGCAGTTAAATTTATTAAAACCAAAAAGTAGTAAAAGAAAATTTACAGAATGGATTAGGTTTTTTAAAAAAAATTCACAAACATTAGTATTAGTTTTACCTGAAGCAGAAATATATTTAAATAAAGATAATCGGCATATTTTAACTTATATATCACAACTGAATGAACATTTTGCACCAACTCTTTTAATTCTTAGCTTATTTGAAGTAAATTTTTCTCACCCCTCAAATTTATCATTATTACCAGCTTCTACACGTATATATGAAAATATTTTTCCATATCCTCTTTATTCAATAAAAGATACCAATACATTTATTCATTTTTTAAGTAAACTTTGGAATATTATTGTTACAGACAAAACAGAATCAAACATAATTGATATCTGTGGTGGGCATTTTTGGATAGTCAAACAAGCAGTCAGAGAAATCTCATCATTTGGAGAATGGAATATCAATAGTGAAGGAATGATATTTAGATTACGGACTATTTTTCAACAGTTTCATCCCAGTGAGCAAAATGTTATTAAAAAAGCAATAACTGGAAAAAAGATAACTGATAAAGATGAATTACACAGTCTTAAATATTTACAACAAATGAATGTTATTGATAAAAATAAACACTGTTTGATTAAGGGATTCGAAGAATTAATATTGCATCCTCAAACACAAATAGAAGAAATAATCCTCAAAGATAATCATGTATATGTAAATATGGTCCCTGTTGATAAAATGTTTACCAGAAAAGAATTAAGTGTACTTAAATTATTTTTAGAAAAAACAAACAAAATCGTATCACGAGATGAAATTGCTCAAAAGATGTGGCCAATTAATACTCAAGACGACTATTCTGATTGGGCGATTGACCAATTGATAAAACGGATTCGTAATAGTTTAAAAGAACTATCATTATCTCCAAAAATAATAGAAGTAGTTCGTAATAAAGGATATCGATTAAACCTGCAACAATCTATTATATGACGAATCACGAAACACAACCATCTAATCAGAATTCTATTAAAGCATTTCAAGCCATTAAAGATAATGGTAGTTTTACTCCTGATTGGAGAGAAACCGAAAACCAAGGATTAGAAGGTCCTATTGATACATATTTAAACCAAATATATTTACTCGGTTATAATCAATTTTTACAAAAAACTTATCCACATTTATTATCTGCTGATAAATCAAAAGAATTTACTACACAAATTCCAGAGTTAATTAATAAAATATTTTCACCTTTATTGGAAAGGTACGGAAGATATATTGGCACAGTTAATATTACCGGTGAATTACCTCGCGCAATGGCTGATAAAATGAATCCATTTTATTGGCAGCATTTTGAAGGTTTATTAAAAGAAATGAAAATTGTTCAAGAGCAAACAAGTAATCAAATTACTAGAGATTTTTGTCAAAGTTCTTTAAGTTTTTCCCATAGTCCAGATATTGATATTTCTTTTAGAAATAAACAAGTGAGAACAATATCAAGATTGTTAAAAAAAGTCCATGGAATTAAAGACAATCAAGTATCTAATGAAGAAGGTGGAAAAGAAAATTATATTTTGTTTACGGATAAAGATTATACGGCAAAAGTCGAAATAGCACCTCTAAGAACTAGACCAAAAGTCATATTAATGGTTATAGGTATAGAAGATAATCGAACTGGTCAACGGGTATTTCACTTAGATATAGGATCATTTCCTCAAGATGCTCAAGATGCGCTGATAGATAAAAGAGTAGTGCATTCAGTTAAAAAACAAGATATTGTTCAGGCAGAATTAACAACAAAAAACGGTCGATTATTTGCATCAATAAGTAAAGAAGCTCGTCAGGCTATGGATGAAACAAATGCAGTTAAAAAAAAAGATTTAGCATCAATGATGGAATTAGTAACCAGAGCAATGCGGATTGAAACAATGCATCCTCAAGAAAAGAGATTAAACTTTCTTGATAGATTTATGCCTCAAATGGACAGTGAATCAGTTTTTACTATGAGGGAGATTTTTCGATTGGGTACAAATAAGGAAATTAGTCAACCGATTATGTTTTTTGTCATCAAAGAATTGATCTTATGCCTACGCTGTGATCCATATCAAACTGTACAAATGCTAAGAGATAGTGGATTATTAGTTGGTACAAAACTTGCCAACTTAACATATTTTGATTTTGACAAAATATTACTTTCTGATAGTTTTTCTATTGAAATGCAAAATAAAGTACCGGTTCCCAGAGAGGAAAGAGACGAAGCATACATACGTAGACAAAGAAAATTATATCGTGAACAAGTGACTCCAAATCAACAGAAATATACTGATGGTTTAGAACGATTTATAAATGCATTAGTCGAGATAGGATATTTATCTGAATCAGTTAAACAAGATTATTGGGGATCATTTTTTAATGTAATTCTTGAAAAGAATATAACTCCTTTAAAAATTGATACTTATTCTGTTACTGAAAATATTCCAATTATTTCTTTGATGTCTTTATCTATAAGTGATCGGAAATTTGGTTTAGTTTCTTTAGATGATAAACCATTAACTCGAGAAGATATCACAAAAATTGTTGAATATATTAGTTTACAAACATCGTCTTTATCTAAAGACATAAGTCCCACGATAGATGCTGTCATGCGTATTCGCGAGCATGCATTAGGAACAGAATTTGGGATTGATATTACGGAATTCTTATTATTGACTTTAAATAAAAAGCAAAAAATACCTAGTGAGTTAGTTTTACGCCATGCAGAACTGAAGAATAGAATTAATAGTATTGCTAGTTTATATCTAATATTAAAACAGCATTCTTCAGGCATCACACCTCGGGAGTTAATGCGGTTATATGAAAGTAAGACAGGAAATTTTAGAAAGTTGCCATTTACACAGGTATTTACAGAACTTAAACGATTAGGTTTTCTTACTCGTTATGTTAGACAAAGAGAGCATCAAATGGAACACAATATTGTTGATATTGATTTATATTTTTTACTTCCGGAAAGCGCTTCAATTCATCGTTTAGACACTTTAATAAATAATTTAAATCCGATCGAAGAGCAAAAATTGAGCAGAATTTATGAAACACAAGGTAAACACGATAATCTAATACATCAAAGAAGTAGAGGTCAGAAAGAAAATAAATCAAAAATTTATTTAACTATTCATGAAATTATATCATTGTTAAATTTGCAAGGAATTACTTTAGAAGCGCTTGAAGCTTTTACGGATAAGGATTTTCAATTTTTTACCGAAGCAGGCTTGATGAATCCTGGCGCTATTTATAATATTAAATTATTCAGGGAAGCTTTGCGTTGGTTGTATGCTGATCGATATTTACGTGGTCAATCTACACCAGATGTTTACACAATAACTTTTTCTTCTTTAGACGGAAGATTAATTATTAAAGAATGTAAAAAGATCTTGAATGATGAACAAGCATTATTAAGAAAATCAACAAAAACTGATTTGGATGATTATCAAATTTAAATTTTTTTAAAAATGAATATTTTAAACGAAATAAAAGTATTAAAAAAATTTACGGAAAAACTTAAAAAAAATAGTTTAAAACTCTATTTTGACAAAAGAGATAAAAATCTCTTTAGTGTCAATTTACCAAAATTAATTTTTCTGATAAATCAACTTACTGAAATTCCAAAAGCCAAACGTGTTTTTTTACGTGAAAAAATAAGGTGGAATTTAAACAGAATTATTTTTTCAATGTATTTAAAAACGGCACCTCGATATTTACAAAATAATAATAAAGTTATTGCAGATCATATTTCCCAATCTTGGACGTTGGAATATTACAGGATCGATCCTGTCTTGTCTAAACTTAATAAATTGATTAAGAATCAAACCATCTTAGATCCTTTTGCCGGATCAGGAAATGATATGAATTTAATAGCATCTTTTTGTAAACCGAAAAATATTATTTGTAGTGATATAAGCTATATGGGAGGAAAATATATACCAGAAACCAAATATTTTTATTATCCAAAATTAAATCGAAATGAGATAGATAAAATTTACAATAACCTACCTGATTACTATCGACCTCATTTAGCTAGAATCATAAAAAAATATAAATTTATTGATGCTATAAATTTACCATACAAAAATGAACATTTTGATTGGATAGTAACTCATCCGCCATTTGGGATAAATTACAAACCGGGTGGAGTCGAATATTTATTGACATTTTTACCTGAATTATTAAGAGTAAGTTCGAAAGGAATTATATTTTCTGCAATAGTAAATTGGATAAAAATAATTAAAAAACACTATAAAAATGTAATTGATTTAACAGGTGATGTAACCAAAGGAAACAGCAAATATCCCTCCTGTTTTTTAATGATTAAAAAATAAATCAATTAACAATTTTCTTGAACTTCCGGAAGTTCGTTGGATAACTTTTGGGCAGTTACCTTTTCTCGGAGTATTTTTTTACGATCTAAATTTTTTATTTTGAAAGATATAAAACAAACATTGATGCAAATAATAATAAATAATTTTCAAACATATTTTTTCACCTCCATTTTCAAAAAAACTTTTTTATTTAACTGGTGAAGTAAATAATAAAATTAAATCACTGATAATTGAATTTTTATAAATTATTTTTATATATTTCATAAATAACTCCTTTTTTAAAATTTCTATTACTTAGCATCTTAATAAAGTTATAACGTAGTTACAGTGAGTTACATTACATGGGTGAAGTAATTTGGCTTACAAGAATGATTTTTTTACATCAAGTGCTATACTAATAAACATGGAAAAACAAATAGTGAATAGGTTGCATCAATTATTTAGTGCTGGTAAACCTTTGGAATATGGTAAAAATGAAGTTATTTTACGGGCTGAAGATAATCCACAAGGTGTATATTTATTGGAGTCAGGATATGTACGTATGTGTCGGGTGTTGGAAGATGGTAGGGAATTAACTTTTAATATTTTTAAACCCGGTTCTTTTTTTCCCATGATGTGGGTAATTGGCAATATATCCAATAATTATGATTTCCACACTATGTCGCCGGTGAAATTAAAGCGGTTATCAAA
>CAYLWN010000008.1:10275-15331 GCA_964387625.1 uncultured Gammaproteobacteria bacterium | reverse complement strand
GCCAATATTTGCGGTCTTACGAGGGAAACAGTCAGCCTGGAAATTGCCGCATTATACCGTAAAAAATTGATATCCGGTAAAAGTTCCACGCTGACAATTTTAGATATTGTCAGAATTGAGGAAGAGGCAGGAATTTATAAAGATGAAGTCATAGGCACGCCAGCATTATAAAAACTTTAATTAAAAATTGTCATTCCCGACCTGATCGGGAATCTTCTATTTATTTTTAAGATTCCCTCCGCCAGCTGGCGGATCGCGAGGATGACAAGTAGGATTAATATGCCAGAATTACCCGAAATTGACCACAGTATCAATCTTACTTGTTCGCAAGGTCTACGTCCTTGCCTCACAAGAGCGATGATACGTGGCAAGAATAATTATGCCTGAATTACCAGAAATAGAAACTATTAAACTTCAATTACAAAAGCAATTGATTGGCCAAACCATTATCAGTTTAGAGAAACTGCATCCCAAAAGTGTCCAAGGGAACTTAAAATTAATACAAAACAGGAAAGTCGTGGATGTGGAACGTAAGGGAAAAATGTTGATCTTGAAATTAAATAATGGTTTAAACATTGCTGTTCATTTTAAAATGACTGGACAGTTGATTTTGCAAAAATCCCTGCCTGCGCAGACAGGAAATATCAAAAATCAAATATCCCTGCCTCGCCGGCAGGCAGGAAAAACACAAATTAAAAATCAAATAGATAAAGAAAATAACAGTGATCGTATTGTGGGAGGACCTGCCCGCAATACTCTGCAACGCGTAGCAGGCGGGCATCCGACTCAAGACTGGATTGGAGATTTACCGAGTAAGCATACAAGGGCAATATTTCATTTTGCATCAAGAGATGTAATGTATTTCAATGATCAGAGAATTTTTGGTTGGATAAAGATATTTGACGATAAACAGCTTCAGGGATTAACATTTTTAAAAAATTTAGGGAAAGAACCATGGGATATTACGGATGAAGATTTTTTTAATCTAATTTCTAAAAAGAAAAAAGCCATTAAACTGATTATTATGGATCAGGAAATTTTGTCAGGCGTAGGCAATATTTATGCAAATGATGCGCTTTGGGAAGCGGGGATAGATCCGAGGAAAAAGGTAAAGATATTAAGATACGAAGATATTAAGATACTAAAAAAAGCGTTAGTGAAAGTTTTAAAAGAAGGAATTAAATATGGCGGTGCAACAGCTCCTGACAATAAATACATAAATTTACAGGGTAAGGGAGGTAAATACCAAGAACATTTTAGAGTCTATGAACGGGAAGGCAAAAAATGTTTAAGAAATGATGGAGGGATTATAAAAAAGATAAAATTAGGTGGAAGAGGCACATATTTTTGTGATGTCTGCCAAAAATAACAAATTAGCTATTGACAAAGTAAGTAAAATGTGATAGTATTACTTTATATATCAGTAATACTATGGATAATACAGCCACAATTACTCAAAAAGGCCAACTTACAATTCCTCTAAAGATGCGGAAGATGTTTGATATTGGCAAATACAGTAAAGTCAGACTTGAACCTGCAGACGGTTTTATAAAAATTATTCCTACACAAGATATACTAGATTTAGCCGGGAAATTCGTACCTAAAAACAAAAAACCTGTTTTAAAAGCACGTCAAGAATTTGAAAAAAATTATTCCCGATTTTAAAATGATTTATTTTATTGATACTAATATTTTCTTAAGAACTTTAATTAAAGAAGATGAAAAGGCGTACCGGGATTGTTATTCGTTTCTTCAAGCTGTTAAGGTAAATAAATATGAAGCTGTTACATCGTATATTACATTAGCCGAAATTGTTTGGACATTATCTTCATATTATCAATTTCCCAAAAGTCAGGTAATTAAAGGCATAAATGGCGTCATTAATTTACGCGGACTTTCATTAATTGATAATTTCAATATGAGCCAAGCACTTATTCTTTTTAAAAATAATAATGTTAAATATATTGATTCTTTAGTTGCTTCAATACCAGAGTTGCAGGTTAAAAAATGGAGTATTGTTTCTTATGATCGTGATTTCGATAAACTAGGCATATTAAGAATAGAACCGCAGAAATTGATTAATAGTTAAATTTAACAAGTAAAAGTTTAAATAATATCAGGTGATTATAAGATTATTTTCGAGTTTGACAAGAATTTTTGAAGTGTTAAAATATACAGGATAAGTCCCGATATTTATCGGGATTTTTGTGAAAAAAGATGAGTTATCAAGAAACTATAGTTTTATCTCTTGGAGGTTCTCTCATTGTACCCAAAGAAGGGATTGATACCCAATTTTTAACTAATTTTAATCATTTTATCCGTCAACAAATCGCCGAACACAAGAGGCGATTTTTCATAATCTGCGGAGGTGGATATACTACCCGTCATTACCAAAAAGCAGCTCAAGAAGTCATCGGTCATCATATGCAGGATGAAGATAAAGATTGGTTGGGAATACACTCAACCCGTTTAAATGCACATCTGATCAGAACTATTTTTCGGGAAATTGCTTATCCGAGAATTATTAAACATTATGATCAAAATTATGATGTAGGTGATGAACCGGTGATTGTTTGTTCAGGTTGGAAGCCGGGACACTCAACAGATTATTGTGCTACTTTTGTAGCTAAAAAATACGTTGCCAAAACCGTGATAAATATGTCCAATATTGATCGGGTTTATGATAAGGATCCCAGAGTTCATAGTGATGCCAAGCCTATAAATGAAATTTCCTGGAAAAATTTTGAAAAATTAGTAGGAGATAAATGGATTCCCGGTTTAAATATGCCTTTTGATCCGATTGCTACTAAACTCGCTAAAGAAATAAATTTGAAAGTGATTATCTTAAACGGAAAAAATATCATCAATTTAGGTTATGCTATCGCTAATAAAAAATTTACCGGTACTGTCATTTCTTAGAGCCTGTTTGATCCCGATTGCAAAAGGGATCAATACAATCTCTTATGAAGATGTTTTACTATTTAATTCCAATTTTAAACATCTTCTTAGTTTTATCTTCATAGTATAATACCTTCATGGTTTTAAGTAATATTGATTTAATCAATTTCCGGAGTTATAAAAAACGTTTGATCCAATTTGATCCGCATACTACAGTAATTATTGGTCCCAATACAGCTGGAAAAACCAATGTTTTAGAGGCAATTTTTTTGCTTTCAACAGGTAAAAGTTTTAGAGCAGATCAAACTTTAGAGATGGTCAAAGAAGGAAAAGAAATGGCTACTGTAACAGCAAAAATATCCGATTCCAAAAATAGATCTGAAGAAAAGAAATTGGAAGTCAGATTAACAACAGGTGAAGTAGCTGAACAAAAAGCACCCATTAAAAGATTTTTGGTTAATGGAATACCCAGAAGGTCAATTGATTTTATAGGAAATTTGCGTTCCGTATTATTCTGGCCGGAAGATTTGGAGTTGATAACAGATTCACCTAGTTTAAGACGCAGATATTTGGATTTTGTTTTGGTGCAAGTTGACCGGGAATACAGGCGGTCGCTTGCATCTTATGAAAAAGGGATTAGACAAAGAAACCGCTTGTTAGAGAGGATTAGGGATGAAGGAATATCTCATAACCAACTTATTTTTTGGGATCAATTGTTGATAAAAACAGGAAATTATTTAACAGATAAACGGATGCAATTTATTGATGCAATTAATGCAAATGTAAAACCATTTGGAGATTTTGTAATTTTTTACGATAAAAGTGTAATTTCAGAAAATAGATTAGAACAGTATAAAAACGAAGAAATGCTTTCTGCAACTACTTTGGTAGGTCCTCATAGAGATGATTTGCAATTTTTTGAAAAGTCTAGGGATTTGTCAAAATATGGATCCCGGGGAGAACAGCGTTTGGCAATACTGTGGTTAAAGTTGGCAGAACTTGCCTATGTTGAAAAAGATACAAATGAAATGCCTTTATTGCTTTTAGACGATATATTTTCTGAGCTGGATCACGAGCACAGAAAAGAAATTTCCAAAATTATTGGTCGCCAACAAACAATTATCACTACAACTGATATGCATTTTTTGCCAAAAGGATATGAAAAATGGGGAGAAGTGATAGAATTAAGTAAGTAGTAAATGTATTTGCTTATTTTTTAAAATAAAATGTATTTAACAAAAGACTTAAAACAACTTTATTTACCTCCTAAATCTTCTCACAAAGGACAAAATGGGCGGCTTTTGGTAATTGGTGGCTCGCATTTATTTCATGCAGCCTCTCTTTGGGCTCTCAAAGTTGCATCCAGAATTGTGGATTTGGTGCATTATTCCTCAATTGAAGAAAATAATAAATTAGTGCAAGAATTAAAAAAAGAATTCAGGGATGGAATTGTGGTGCCCAGATCAAATATTGAAGATTACATCATGGAGGATGACGTTATTCTAATAGGTCCTGGTATGATGCGGGTTGATAATTCAAATATCAAATATGAAAAATCCCTGCCTCGCCGGCAGGCAGGAAAAACACAAATCAAATATCAAAAATTAGAACAAATATTAAAAATTGAAAGTGAGGGAGAGCAAACTGAGACATTGACCAATTATTTACTGTCTAAATATCCTCAAAAACAATGGGTGATAGATGCAGGCGCTTTGCAGATGTTAAATCCGGATTTAATTCCTGTTCATGCAATACTTACACCACATAGAATGGAATTTGATAATCTAGTTAATAAATCAAAAATAAAAAATCAAAAATCAAAATTACATATTAAAAATCAAAAATTAGACAGCTTAGTTAAAATATTTAGTCAAGAATATAAATGTATCGTGTTATTAAAAGGTGAAGTTGATTTGGTAGCAAATGGTTTAACTGGAGAAATCCAAGAAATTTCCGGTGGTAATTCAGGTATGACTAAAGGGGGGACTGGAGATGTGCTGGCGGGTTTAATTGCAGCACTTTCCTGCAAAAACGATCCATATTTAGCAACTGTTGCAGGAAGCATAATTAACAAACAAGCAGGAGATGATTTATATAAAAAAGTTGGTCTATTTTTCAATGCTTCAGATTTGGCAGATCAAATCCCCAGGACAATGAA
>CAYLWN010000008.1:0-10175 GCA_964387625.1 uncultured Gammaproteobacteria bacterium | reverse complement strand
TCCAATTTCTCAACAATAGAAGTTAAATTATAGGTAACTAATACTGCCAATACGGTGATTAAAATTGCATATATTAAAAGTGATAAAACAGAGCTGCCTTTGGGGAGATAAGGCTTGATGTAATTATTCACTAAATCCTGAATCACATTGTTCCAAGCCAAAGCTGCTACCAATCCCAGTCCGGATGTAGCTAAAGTCACCATTTGTTTTAAAACCAGAAGATGCAGTTTTTTCTTTTTAGTATCTGTTTTTGCCATAATTCATGTTTCCACTTGATTATTATACACTAGTTGTACTATATTGAGGGAAAAGTGCGGGAATATATTATTAAGACAGCAAGACAGGGAAGACAGGAAGACAATAAGGCGGGAATATTTAAGAAACCTTGAAAGATAATTATTTTATGTTTCAACCTAAATTTAATATCACTAATAATATTTTAAAAAATATCGGTATTTTTGAAGCAGCCAGAGAGGTGATTGTGAATGCGCCATTAGTTCCGGCATGGGAAGCGAAATTCAGAGAAGAAGCAATTATTAGGACTGTGCATTTTGGTACTCATATTGAAGGTAATGCACTAAATTACACAGAAGCAGCAAGGGTGGTAAACGGACAAACAATTGTAGGTAGAGATAGAGATATTCAGGAAATTTTAAACTACCGCAGGGTTTTGGATTTCATGGATAGTTACCATAATGTAAATAAGAAAAATATCGCACTTGAATCAATCACAGATGAACAAAATAGATTGCTGATTGAAAAATCTCAAGGAAAAATCACTGAAAGCGTAATTTTACGATTGCATCAATTAACAACAGAAAAAATTTTACAACCAGATCAATCTGGTGCCTATAGAAAAATTCAGGTAGTTGTAAAAAATTCCCAAACCGGTGAAATTACATTCCGGCCTCCTCCTGCCATTGAAGTGCCTTTTCAGGTGAGAAGTTTCTTGGAATATTTAAATATTACCTCATCAGATGTTTTACATCCGGCATTAAAAGCCGGCATTGTACATTATGAATTGGTAAGAATTCATCCATTTACCGATGGAAATGGGCGGGTAGCCAGATCTGCGGCCACTCTGAGTCTATTTTTAGATGGCTACGATATCAAAAAATTTTTTGCACTTGAGGAACATTATGATAAAAACGCAATGAATTATTATAATTCTTTGCAAAGTGTGGAAAAAAATCAGGGAGAACTTACTCAATGGTTGGAATATTTTACGCAAGGACTTGCAATTGAACTTACACGGATAAAAGAAAAAGTTCAAGCACTTTCCCGGGATGTTAAATTAAAAGAAGAATTAGGCGGCCAACAAATGTTTTTGACTGAACGACAAATAAAACTGATTGAATATATTAGAAATACCGGTTTTTTACAGAATAAAGCTTTTTTTGAAATTTTTCCCATGATTTCTGAAGATACAGTTTTACGGGAGTTGAAAGATTTAGTTGATAAAGGGATAATAAAGAAAGAGGGAATTACCAAAGGGTCAAGATATGTCATCCGGTAAAACGTACTTGATATATGCCTATTCAGCCTGAATTTATATACGCTACTCTAATACTACCATCTCTTTTTGCCGTGACCATGATTGCAGAAGGGATAAATAAAATGATGCGGCGCGAGTCAGGGTGGGTATCAATTGGTATTGGTGTATTATTTTTATTTGTTATTGTAGTAGTTTATTTTGGATTTTTAAGAGCGTGAATTTTTATAGGTTCGCATACAAAATTTTTTTGTTCCGTAACTCGATTGGGATGGAGCGTTGCTTTGTTAAATAAAGTTATCGGCCCTCCTGACAATGCGAACAGCAAAAATTTTATATTGCAAGCCACTAAATATAATTTATGACTTTTTCCCAATTAGCCATTTATTTTGAAAAACTGGAAAATATTGCCTCCAGAAACGAAATGACTAAATTATTGGCGCAGTTATTTGCCAAATCCAGTATAAATGATATCGGTAATATCTGTTATTTATTACAAGGAAGAATTGCTCCTCTTTTTACACCTTTAGAATTTAATGTAGCAGATAAAATGATTGCTAAAGCCATATCAAATGGAACAAATGTTGATTTGAATAAAATAAATTTACTATTTAAACAAACAGGGGACATGGGGATAAGTGTCGAAAAAATCAAAAAGCAAAAATTAAATATCCCTGCCTCGCCGGCAGGCAGGAAAAACACATATCAAAAATTAAATATCAACCAGGTTTATAATGAATTATTGAATTTAGCTAAATTAAGCGGGGAAGGGTCGCAAGAAAATAAAATTAATTTATTGGGTAATTTGATTAAAAATGTTGACCCAAAATCTGCGAGGTATATTGTTCGGATTGTTTTAGCCAAGTTGCGTTTGGGATTTTCCGATATGACTATTTTAGATGCACTTTCATGGATGATAACCCAATCAAAACAGCATAAAGATATTCTCGAAAATGCCTACAATGTCAGACCGGATTTAGGATTTATTGCTTACACGGCAAAAAAAGCAGGTATAAAAGGTCTTGAGAAAATTTCACCTTTTCCCGGTACTCCAATACGCATGGCAAAAGCTGATAGATTGACATCATCTGAGGATATTTTTGCCAAAATTGGAAAATGCGCTGTGGAATATAAATATGACGGATTGCGACTACAAGTACATTATCATAAAAACAAAACCATTAATATAAAAACCGCCAATAGTTCAGTACAGCAAAAATTAATTGTTGATGGCGTTGAAAATGAACATATCAGATTATTTTCCAGAAATTTAGAAGATGTAACCCGTATGTTTCCAGATGTGTGTGAGTCAATAAATAAACAAATAAAAGCAGAGTCAGTGATTTTTGAAGGGGAAATTGTGGCTTACAATCCCAAAACAGGTGCTTCTGTTCCATTTCAGGAAACTATGCAAAGAAAAAGAAAATATGATATTGCTGCAAAATCTTTGGAAGTTCCGGTGAAACTTTATGCATTTGAGCTTTTATATTGTGACTCTCAAAATTATATTAACCAAAGTTATAAAACCAGAAAAGATAAATTAAAAAATATAATCAAAGATGGCAAGACTATAATTTATGCACAAGAAAAAATAGCTACTGATGCACAAATTATTGATAGCATGTTTGAAGAATCTATAAAACTAAATTTTGAAGGCATTATTGCCAAAAAATTAGACGGAGTTTATGAAGCAGGAATGAGAGGCTGGAATTGGATTAAATTTAAAAAGAGCATGAATAAAAAATTATCAGACACTATAGATGTTTTAGTGATGGGAATCACCAAAGGAGAGGGAAAAAGAACTACTTTTGGAGTGGGTCAGTTTTTGACAGGAGTTTATGACATGAATCAGGATAAATATGTGACTTTAACAAAAATAGGTACTGGGCTTACAGATGAACAATTCCGGGAATTTGCCAAAAAAGTAGAGAAATTAAAAATCACAGACATGCCCAAAAATTATGAAGTGGACAAACTTTTATTGCCTGATACTTGGATAAAACCGGGATTAGTGGTTGAAATAAGCGGAGATATCATTACCAGAAGTTCAGTCCATACAGCCGGTCGGGTAATGCAAAAAACCAAAACAGGCGGCGCATGGGAGGTCAAAGAATCTGGTTTTGCTCTTAGATTTCCCAGATTAGAAAGATTTAGAAGTGACAAAAATCCTCAAGACACAACTACACTAAAAGAAATAAAACAAATGTTTTTTAAGCAAAAGTAACAATAAATTTTAGATATTTCTTATGGCTTTAGAATAGATGAACCGGTGTTTGAAAATTTTAGCTAAGACAAAATTAAGCACATAATAATAAAAAGCATGAATTAGCCAAAATCTGACAAATCCCACCCGGTATCTTCTGGTTGATAATTTAATTTTTGCTTTGGGTTCAAAAACAACTTTACCAATTTTTTGTAACCTCCATAAAATATCCCATTCATCACCTCCGGAGTCTAAATATGTATGATAGCCACCTAACTGTAATAATTTTTCTCTTTTAAAAGCCAAATTGAAACCGCCTAAATAAATTACATAACCGGTTAATTTGTAAATAATTCCTATTAATATAAATGAAAATTTATAAATCAGATATGCCCAGTAAGGTTTTAATTCTCCCGCTGCAGGTCCGCCAACAGCTGTCACTTCAGTAGATGAAAAATGCTTGTAAATTAAACTTAACCAATTTGAAGGATAATAGCAGTCTGCATCAGCTTGGGCAATAATTTCTCCTTGTGCTTGTAACAATCCTTTTTGTCTGGCCCAGACAACTCCTTGGTTGGTTTCCTTAATAACTTTAACTCCGAAAGACTGCGCTATAGCGTTGGATTTATCTCGGGAATTATTATCAACAACGATGATTTCAAAAGGTAGATGGAAATCTTGATTAGTTAATGACTTTAGACATTTGGATAACAACTGCTCTTCATTATAGGCAGGTATTACTACTGAAATGGCAATTGTAGGTTTCATTTGTTACAATAATATCAGATTAAGTTAATTTGTGTGAAATTGTAATACGGGTCCTGCCATTCGCGTGTCCCAAACTCATTTTATACTACCCGCCAATTCTGGCGGGACTAGTTTATAAAAATCGTTTGGGATGCCCTCGCTCATGTCACCCGTTTTAAACAATTTAATTTGATTTTCTAAAGTAATGTCAATATGTTGAAAAAACCATTCTTTTCCGTCATTATTCCCACTCTTAATGAAGAGCAATATTTACCGGAATTATTAAATGATTTGGCCAACCAAACTTATCAAAATTTTGAAGTTATTGTGGTTGATGGATACTCTGATGATAAAACACAGGAAAAAGCCAAACAATTTTCTCAAAAACTTCCCTCACTTACTGTTATTAACAGTTTGAAAAGAAATTTGCCATATCAAAGAAATCTGGGAGCAAAGAGTTCCAACGGTGATTACCTGATATTTTTTGATGCTGATGTTCAAGTGCCAAAAAATTACTTGAAAGAAATTGTTAAAGCTTTGGAAATCGACCGGGTGGATTTTATGACTACCTGGCTTGAAGGGGATGATAAATCGCTTAAGAGTGAAATACTCATGACTGCGACAAATTTAATGATTGAAGTAAGCAAATTGATTGATAAACCCTTTGCAGTTGGCGGAAATGCAATCATCTCAAAAACTGCTTTTAAATCTATAGGTGGTTATAGGGAAGATCTGACTTTTCATGAGGATTATGATTTATCTATGAGATTAAATAAAGCAGGTTATAAATTGTATGTTTTAAAAAAACCCAAACTTACAATGTCTTTACGTAGGATGCGAAAACAGGGTACAAATAAAACAATACAAAAATATGCAATATATACCATGAGATTTTTTCTAAAAGGTGCTCCAACTTCAAATAATGTTAATTACGACATGGGTGGACATGTGTACCAAAAGCCTAAATTATCCGTCATCATTCCCACTTTTAATGAAGAAATTTGTTTACCCAGATTATTAAGAAATATCAGTAAACAAAAATTGGCACCATATGAAGTGATTATAGTAGATGGCGGTAGTACTGATAGAACAATTGAATTGGCAAAAAAATATACAAGAGATTTTTCATTACAAATTATTGCTACAAATTTAAAAAATGTCAGTAGCCAAAGAAATTTGGGAGCTAAAAAAGCTACCGGAAATTACTTTATATTTTTTGACGCAGATGTGCAAATAAATTCGCGTTTTTTTCAAAGATTGCAAACAGAAATTGAGAAACATCAACCATTTTTCGCAACTACTTACGTACGTGCAGACAGTAATAATTTTTATGATAAAGTAATTGCTACATTTGTAAATGTTGGTGCGGATTTATCTGTGTTTATCGAAAAACCTTTTGCCGGCGGTTGGAATACTATTGTTGAACGTAACGCATTTTGGAAAATCAACGGATTTCGGGAAGATACCAAACATGCAGAGGATTGGGATCTGTCAATGAATTTAAATAATGCCGGTTTTTCCATGAAAGTGTTTAAGCAACCCAGGGTTACATATTCTTTGCGCAGGTTTCGTCAGGAAGGCAGACTTAAATCAATCCAAAAAAATGCTGCTGCAGCTTTGCATATTTTTACCAAAGGCCCGATTACTAAAGAAATATTTTCTTATCCAATGGGTGGAGGTTGGTATAAAATTCCCAAAAATAAACAAAAAAAAGATACTTTTTCCCAACAAGCCAGGAAATTTATGGTAAAGTTTAAAAAATGGATAGAAGAGTAAACCAATGTAAAATGCAAAAATCAAAATGTAATCCGCCAGCTGGCGGAGCAGTTAAAAATTTAAAATTAGATAATTTTTAATTTTGCATTGAAATTTTGAATTTTAACTTTTAAATTTTAAATTATTTTATGCAGATTATCGCTGATTTACAATTACATTCTAAATACTCAAGGGCAGTATCACCGGAAATGGTAATTCCGAAAATGTATGAGTGGAATTTAAAAAAGGGCATCGGGTTACTGGCAACCGGTGATTGGACACATCCTATATGGAGAAGGGAACTTAAGGTCAATTTGGATGAATTGGGAAATGGATTACTTAAAATCAAACCAGAAGTACTAAAACAAATACAAAAGGGGATGCTGAAACAAGTTCAGCACGACGGAAGTGTAAATGATCCGTCGTTTTTATTATCAGGTGAAGTATCTTGCATTTATTCCCATAATGGTAAAACCAGAAGAAATCATATTTTAATGTTTGCTCCCTCATTTGATGTAGTAGATAAAATTTCCAATGAATTGGTGAAACGCGGGTGTAATATTTCAAGTGACGGTAGACCAATCATCGGACTTACCAGTCAGGAAATGTGCGAAGTTGCCTGGAGTGTTTCAGAAGATGTTTTAGTGATACCTGCACATGCCTGGACGCCTTGGTTTTCATTATATGGTTCTATGTCAGGTTATGATTCACTAACTGAATGTTTTGGGCAGTATTCTGACAGAATTTATGCAATTGAAACAGGATTATCCAGTGATCCGTCAATGAACTGGCGTATAAAAGAATTAGATACCAGAACTCTCATCAGTTGTTCAGATTCGCATTCAGGGCCTAAACTCATGCGTGAAGCAACAATTTTTGAAATACCTAAAAACCACCAGTTAAATTTCAAAAGCATCAGCGACTCTTTAAAAAATTACCAAAGGGATTTGAAATTACCCCACATTGCTGCAACTGTAGAATTTTATCCAGAAGAAGGTAAATATCATTATTCAGGGCATCGTGCATGCAATATCAGATGGTCTCCAGAAGAAGTAAAACAAAAAGGCACAATTTGTCCGGTATGCGGAAGAACTATTACCATTGGAGTTTTGGAAAGAATTGAAAAACTTGCCTCACGAAGTGTAAAAGATTTGCAAATTTATCAAAAGCCTTTGGGAAATCTCACGATCAAAGCCACTTATTCGAAAAAATATCCTAACCGTGCGCCATATTTAAGTTTAGTGCCACTGATGGAAATCGTTGCTGAAAGTTTTGGTGTCAATAGTTACAGTATTAAGGTGAGAGCAGAATACGATAAAATTGTCGAAAGTTTTGGCGGAGAATTCAATGTATTGGTAAAAACTCCCAAAGAAAAAATAGCTGCTATCAGTAATGAAAAACTTGCCGTAGGAGTTGAAAATGTAAGATCTGGAAATATTGTGATTATCCCCGGATATGACGGAGTTTTTGGTACAGTGAAAGTGTGGAATGAAGGAAAAAAGAATACGCAAGAAGCTGAGATTAACAAAAAAGAACAGATGAGTATGTTTTGATTTTAATGTTGTCTTTCTTGCCTGTTTTCATATTTAAGGCTCGCATACGAAATTTTTTTGATCCGCAACTCCCTTCGGCAGGCTCAGGGTGAACTAGTTTATCCTGAGTTAATCGGAAGGAAGATCTGCAAAAATTTCATATTGTTCGCCTTATTCTATAAAAACCTACACAAAACGTTTCAAGGGTTACTTATTTAAGTTTGTTGAACTGAAAAATTTTACCATGCTCACATTAATTTTTTAAAATTATAAAATTTAGTCATTGATTACTTGACTGCGTAAGCAGGGAAATTAGTAATTAGAAATTAGAAATTTACAACTGTTTTCTTCTCCTTGAAAATGTGAACCAATAACAGTTATCATTAAAATGTTTGTAAATTGAAAAAAGGAATATCCACCAATGCTCAAATTCGTCTCAAGGATTACACCTGCCTGCGCAGGCAGGGCCATGCAGCCGAATGTTCGCATTTGGCGGATCTAATCCCGACTAACATTAAATAATTTAATGAAGTCGGGATAAGAGAAAGGCAGGTGATTTAATATATGGCAGTTGATGAAAAAAATCAAAATATTATGGGAGCAGTGGCTTATCTTTTGGGTTTTGTTACAGGCGTTGTACTTTTACTTGTTGAAAAACAAAATAAATTTGTCAGATTTCACGCTATGCAATCAACCATATTTTCCGGAGGGTTATTTATTGTCAACTTAGGGTTAGGTTTGATTCCGATTTTAGGTTGGTTAGTAAGCGTTTTATTATCAATGGCATCTTTTGTTTTATGGTTAGTGTTGATGTGGAAAGCATATAGCGGAGAAATGTATAAATTACCCTATGTTGGAGATTTGGCGGAAAAACAATTGGCGAAAATGGGGTAAAAGATGGAAAGAAAACGAGACGGGAAGATAGGAAGACTATAAGATGGGAAGAAAAAAGACGGGAAGACAGTAAGACAATAAGATAGAAAGAGCGAAGAATTAAAATATCTTAAAGTCTTATATCTTATCGTCTTAATGTCTAAACAAAATGTTTCTTTCCCGACAGGATGCTGGAATTTCACTTGCCCAAAAACTTATTCAATCTAAAATACTCGCTGATATAGTGATTGGATTACCTCGTGGTGGAATACTTGTTGCCTTAGAAATTTCTCATAAATTGAAAATTCCGTTGGATACTTTGATGGTCAAAAAAATAGGTGCGTCATTTAACCAGGAATTAGCAATTGGAGCAATTTCTTTAGATAATATTTCATATGTCGACGAAGTTTTGATTTCAATTTTGGGTATTGATAAAAAATTAGTTCAATATGAAATAACCAAACAATCAAAGAATTTAAAAAAAAGGGAAAAAATTTTACGGTCTGGAAAAAAGTCATTAGTAGTTAAAAATAAAAAAGTGATTTTGACAGATGATGGTGTTGCAACAGGTGCCACAGTTTTTGCAGCTATTTCCTGGTTAAGAAAACATCATGCAAAAAAAATAATATTAGCTTTACCTCTAGCACCACAGGAATTAATTGGTAAATTGCAAAATCAAGTTGATTTGTGTATTATCTTGGAAACACCGGTAAATTTTGCCTCTGTAGGACAATTTTATCAGGATTTTAAAGAAGTGAGCGATGAGGAAGTAATAAAAATATTAAGATAACAAGATGAGAAGACTGTGAGATGGGAAGATGAGAAGATAGAAAACGTCTTAATATCTTATCTCAAATCTTACTGTCTAAAAATTTATGAATTTAATTATCGGACTAGGAAATCCCGGAGATAAATATGCTTCAACCCGCCATAATATCGGTTTTATGGTTGTTGATAAAGCTCTTAAAGATTTGGTGGCTAGTGATAAAAATTGGGACTATAACAAAGATTTCAATGCGTTTATTTTTAAAAACGGAGATTTGATTTTTGCCAAACCGCAAACATTTATGAATGCTTCAGGATTTGCAGTTTCTAAAATTGCTCAATATTATAAAGCAAAACCGGAAGAAATTTGGGTGGTTAATGATGATATTGATCTACCTTTGGGGAAGATAAAAATCAAAATTGGTGGGGGATCAGCTGGACATCACGGAATAAATTCTATTATCAGTCAACTTAATAATGATTTATTTGTGAGATTTAGGTTGGGAATTGGTAGAGGACAATTAAATGTAGATAAATCAGCCAAAAAAAATATTGTTAAACACAATGTAGAGAAATACGTCATTTCCAAATTTGAAGAAAAAGAAGCAGGAGAAGTACGCAAGCTCATCAAAACTGGCGCCAAAGCCATTGAAACTGCATTGCATAAAGGCATAGACGTGGCGATGAATGTATATAACTAGACGGGAAGACAGGAAGATGGGAAGACGATAAGACAGAGGTAAGGAAAGATATAAGATGGGAAGACGATAAGACAGAGGTAAGGAAAGATATAAGATGGGAAGACGAT
>CAYLWN010000007.1:23488-39127 GCA_964387625.1 uncultured Gammaproteobacteria bacterium | reverse complement strand
TTCAGGAGAAAATCATTGCAAAGCACGTCTAAATTGTATATAATTCAAAAACAAAAGTGATAAGCGAAAAGTAATAAGTGAAAAACTTATTACTTATCTCTTATTGCTTATTACAATAATTTAAGGAGGATTTTATATGGCAGATCAAAAAGTTTTTCAAAGAAATAAACCTCATGTCAATATTGGCACAATTGGCCATGTTGATCATGGTAAAACCACATTAACTGCAGCTATTACCCAAGTTTTATCAAAAAAGGGTTGGGCAGAAGCCAAAAAGTATGAAGATATTGACAATGCTCCTGAAGAAAGAGCCAGAGGAGTTACCATCAGTATTCATCATGGGGAATACGAGAGAGAAAAAAGACATTATGCTCACATTGATGCTCCGGGACACGCAGATTATGTAAAAAATATGATTACAGGTGCAGCTCAAATGGATGGAGCTATTTTAGTTGTATCAGCACCAGATGGTCCTATGCCACAAACCAGAGAACATATATTACTTGCCAGACAAGTAAATGTGCCGGCAATTGTGGTTTTTCTAAATAAAGTTGATATGGTTTCCGATCCTGAACTTTTGGATTTAGTAGAAATGGAAATTCGGGAATTATTAACTAAATACCAATATCCGGGAGATAAAATCCCGATAATCCGTGGATCAGCTTTGAAAGCTTTACAAGGTGATGAAAAAGCTCAAGCGGATGTCATGAAACTGATGGAAACGGTCGATGCTTATATTCCTGATCCGGTCCGCGATCTGGATAAACCATTTTTAATGCCTGTTGAAGATGTATTTTCTATCAAAGGCAGAGGAACTGTGGTTACCGGAAGAGTCACCAGAGGTAGAGTAAAAATTAATGATACGGTTGAAATAGTTGGTATCAAAGAAACTAAATCAACTGTTGTCACAGGTGTTGAAATGTTTAGAAAATTATTGGATGAAGGACAAGCCGGTGACAATATTGGAGTGTTGCTTCGAGGTGTTGAAAAAGACCAAATAGAAAGAGGTCAAGTTTTGGCCAAACCGGGCAGTGTTAAACCTCATACAGAATTTGAGGCAGAAGTTTACGTTTTAGCCAAAGAAGAAGGTGGAAGACATACACCATTCTTCACAGGATACAGACCACAATTCTATATCCAGACAACTGACGTAACAGGTGAAATGATGTTACCAAAAGGCATTGAAATGGTTATGCCTGGAGATACAGTCAATAAAGCTGTTATCAAGTTGATTGTTCCGGTTGCTTTGGAAGAAGGTTTAAGATTTGCCATCCGCGAAGGCGGTCATACAGTTGGAGCAGGGGTGATTACAAAAATTCTCGTATAAAATCACATTTAGATTGTTGTAATTAGTATAAATTAAATACACGAATGTTTTTACATTCGTGTATTTGCTCTTTACAATTTATGCCAAAAGGAAGAATTAGAGTCAGATTAAAAGCTTATGATGCACGTATCATTGATGCGTGTTGTCAGCAAATATTGGATACGGCAATCAGGACTGGAGCCAAAGTTATAGGTCCGGTACCTTTGCCTACCGATAAGCAGCATTTTAATGTTGCCAGGTCTCCATTTACTGATAAAGACTCACGGGAAGATTTTATGATAAAGACACATAAACGGTTGATTGACATTGTTGAACCAACAGATAAAACTATTGATCAATTGATGCATTTAGAGCTTCCGGCTGGCGTAGATATTGAGATCAAGATGTAAGTTAAGATAAGAAGACGGGAAGATTGAAGAAAGCAATAAATTAATAATATCCGTCTTAAATCTTATATCTTTATCGTCTTGTTTATCTTGTTTATATTGTTTATATTGAGATACTTTGGTATACTTGGATGTTTGCGGTATGCAGAAATTAACTGTCATATCAGCCTAAAAACCAAAAGTCTCGGATTTTTAAGGATCGACCTTAAACCGAGGTCGATTTTTTTTATGTTAAATACTTTTTTGGGTAAAAAAATAAGACAAACACAAATTTTTGATGTAAACGGCAAAAGATTACCGGTGACTGAAATTTCAGTAGATCCGGGTGTTGTTGTACAAATTAAAACTCTTAAAATTGACGGATATTGGGGCATACAATTAGGTTTTGATAACCGTCAAACCAAAAATATTACCAAACCATTATTGGGACATTTTAAAAAAACGGGGCAAGGAAAATTTCTTCCCCGTTTTTTACGGGAAGTCAGAATGTCTGAGGAAGATCTAGTAGAGGGAAATTTACCATATAAAATTGGTGATCAGGTAACCTGCGAAAATGTTTTGAAAATCGGAGACAAAATTGACGTTATCGGCATTTCAAAAGGAAAAGGTTTTCAAGGCGGAGTCAAACGGCATCATTTTGCCGGCGGATCTCGAACACACGGTCAATCGGATCGGGAAAGAGCCCCCGGTTCTATCGGTCAAACTACCACTCCGGGTAGAGTTTATAAAGGCAAGCGGATGGCAGGCCGAATGGGTGGAGATCAAGCTACGGTTTCCGGATTAAAAGTCGTAGACATTGATGTAGAAAAACATATATTGAAAGTTTCAGGATTAATTCCCGGACGTAAGAACAATTTAGTAGTTATCAATAAACATTAATTTTATGCCAACCAAAAAAACTATTACAAAAATTAAAAAAACTAAAGTCTTGGTAAAAAAGACTGTTAAAATTAGTGGTCCTCAAGCCTCGCTTTTTAATTTAAAAGGCGAACAATTGGGACAAATTAAATTGCCTGAGATATTTAATCAAAAAGAAAACCCGACGCTTTTAGCTCAAGCTATCAGAGTTTATCAAGCAGCGTTAAGACAAGGCACACAGTCAACCAAAACCCGGGGTGAGGTAGACGGGTCAACCAGAAAAATTTACCGACAAAAAGGTACCGGACGGGCCAGACACGGTTCGATCAAAGCTCCAATTTTTGTTGGCGGAGGTATTGTATTTGGACCGAGTCCCAGAAATTTTGAGTTAAAATTACCCAAAACTATGCGGCGTCAAGTTTTATATGGATTATTATCAAATATGTGTCAAAAACAGGCAATTGCAGTCGTAAAAGGATTTGATAAATCAACCGGTAAAACCAAAGAAATTGTTGCCTTAATAAATAAATTAAATTTAGCTGACAAGAAAATTTTATTGGTTTTAACTCCTGAACTTATAAACGCAATTAGAGCAACTGCCAATATTGAAAATGTTACCTTAAGACCGGCAAATTCTTTATCTCCTTTAGATCTATTTAAATCACAATCCTTAATTTTTGCCGATGAAGCATTAAATTTAATAAATACTAATAAAAAATCATGAAACCAATTTTAATTAAACCGATTATTACTGAAAAATCATTGATGTTAGCTGCAAAAGGCGTATATTCATTTTTTGTGGATATAAATTCACAAAAAACAGCCATAGCCAATGCCATAAATAATCAATTTAAAGTGCATGTTAAATCAACAAAAACTTTAATTCATAAAAGTGAAGCTATTAAAACCGGAAGAAAAAGATTACCTTCCATGGGTTCAATTTGGAAAAAAGCTATGGTGACATTAAGTAAAGACGAAAAAATTGATTTATTTACCGTGGAACAACCACAAACAAAGAAATAATTTATGACTAAAACACTAGTTTCCAAAAATTTAAGACGGATTTTACCAAAGCATTCAGGCAGAGACAGTCAGGGTCATGTGTCTGTCAGGCATCAGGGAGGCAGACATAAAAGGTATTTTAGGCAAATTGATTTCAAACGCAATAAAAAAGACATTATGGGGCAAGTTTTGGCAATTGAATATGATCCCAACAGAACTGCCAGAATTGCCTTGATTTTATATCCTGATGGTGCTAAACGCTATATTTTATCTCCAAACGGATTAACTGTTGGTCAAAAAGTCTTAAGCGCGGCAAATGCAGAGATTAAACCAGGAAATGCATTACTGGCAGGCAATGTGCCTTTGGGAACATTGGTACATAATATTGAACTGATTCCCGGTCAGGGAGCAAAAATGTTACGATCAGCTGGTGTGGCAGCCACAATTTTAGCTAAAGAAGATAAATTTGTACATGTAAAACTGCCTAGCGGTGAAGTTAGAAAAATATCCACTGATTGTTGGGTAAGCGTAGGTCAGGTAGGCAGAGAAGAATGGCGGACATTACAGATTGGTAGTGCAGGAAGAGCCAGACATATGGGTAAAAGACCGGAAGTTCGGGGAGTTGCCCAAGATCCCCGTTCTCATCCGCACGGTGGAGGAGAAGGCAGAAGCGGTATTGGCATGAAATCACCTAAAAGTCCTTGGGGAAAACGTACATTAGGTAAAAAAACCCGCAAACACAATAAATACAGTGATAAATATATAATACAAAGAAAGAAATCAAAAAGTTCGAAGTAAATGCGTAAGTTTTCAAGTTCAAAGTAGAAATATCTACTACGAACTATGAACTACGAACTACGAACTATTAATTAAATTATGTCAAGATCAAGCAAAAAAGGTCCTTATATAGATGAAAATTTGATGAAAAAAATTACCCGTCTTAATGACAGTGGGCAAAAAGTTCCTGTCAAAACATGGGCCAGGGCTTGCCAGATTCCGCCGGAATTTGTAGGCCACAGAATTTTAGTGCACAACGGTAGGACACATATTGAAGTATTTATTACAGAAGACATGGTAGGACATCGATTAGGTGAATTTGCGCCTACCAGAACGTTTAGAGGTCATGGTCAAGTAACTAAGCGGGTTTTGGAGAAAACTTAAAAGCTGTTTAAAAATTGAAATTAAAAGGTATAACAGCTTTATAAGATTCTGTAATGATCCACCAAATGGTGGATCAAACAGATTCTAAAAAATATATGGAAATATCAGCAACTGGAAAATATATACGGGTATCACAACGAAAACTGCAATTATTGGCTGACAGTGTAAAACACATGCGACCAAACGATGCAGTTTCCGCATTGTCTTTTATAAGAAAAAGCGGTAGTGAGCCTTTGAAAAAATTAATTGCATCAGCAATTGATAATGCAGTAAAAAGATATTCAATAAATAGTGCCAATTTAAAAATTGCCGGCATTAATGTATTGAAAGGTCCGCCGATGAAACGATTTAGGGCAGTGTCCCGTGGCATGGCTCATACATATAAGAAAAAAATGTGCCATATCAAAGTGACATTAATTGAAGTAAAATCAGAGGTCAAACCAAAGATTAACTTAGAAGTAAAACCGAGTGTAAAAACAGTGAAAACATTAAAACCTAAATCCTAAAAGAGTTTAGAATTTAGAGTTTAGAAATTAGAATTTAAAGGAAATTATGGGACAAAAAATAAATCCGAAAGGTTTCAGATTAGGAGTTTTATACCCTTGGGTATCCCGTTGGTATGCTGATGATAAGCGGTATAAAACATTGCTTTTGGAAGATATCCGTTTGCGTCTTGCATTGGAAGAAAAATTAAAAAACGCCGGCTTATCAAGAGTAGAAATTGAACGGTCAATAAACAGGATTGATATTATCGTATATGTTGTCAGACCTGGAGTAGTGATTGGTAGAGGTGGTACGGGTTTGGAAGATTTGAAGAAGTATGTAAATACTTTTTTGAAAAAACAAAATCAAAAATCAATTCTAAAAATAGAATTAAAAGTCGAACCTGTAAAAGAACCAAATTTAGACGCCACGATTGTTGCAAAAAATATAGCAGAACAATTGGCTAAAAGAATGCCTCATAAACGCGTATCAAATCAGGCGATTGAAAGAGTGATGGGAAGCGGAGCCAAAGGAGTAAGAATTTTATTGGCAGGTAGAATTGCCGGAGCTGAAATTTCCAGACGTGAAAAATTTCAAAAAGGTACAGTGCCTTTATCAACAATCAGAGAAGATGTAGATTATGCGGAAATTCCATCATTGACGAAATCCGGTTATATCGGCGTTAAAGTCTGGATAGCCAAGGGGGAGAAAGTAGCGTAAAAAGATCAACACATGAAGTGAAATCACGTGATAATCACGTGATAAGAATCAAGTGTAAATCAAAGTAATATGTTAGCACCAAAAAGAGCCAAGCATAGAAAAAGCTTTAGAGGAAGTATGACAGGGATAGCCAGTCGCGGTCAAAATATTGATTTTGGAGACTTTGGATTAAAAGCTTTGACAAACGGTTGGGTGTCCAGTAAACAGATAGAGTCAGCCAGAAGAACATTGACTCATTACACTCAACGTGGTGGCCGGATTTGGATCAGAATTTTTCCTGATAAACCGATTACTAAAAAACCCGCTGAAACCAGAATGGGCAGTGGAAAAGGCGATGTTTATGAATACGTAGCGGTTATAAAAGCCGGTCGGATATTATTTGAAATGGGAGCAGTTTCCAAAGAAGTAGCTCATGAAGCCATGAGATTGGCATCAGCTAAATTACCTGTAAGAACAAAATTTATAGAAAAAATTTAATCACTATGAAAAGAAAAGATTTTTTATCATTAAGACAAAAAAATATTAAAGATTTACAAAAAAATTTGGTTGAAAAACGCCAAGCTATAACTAAATATTCACTGGAACGAAATGTAAAACAAATTAAAAACACTAGACAAAAAACCGTTATTAAAGATGATATAGCCAAGATTTTGACAGTTTTAAAAGAATTTGAAATGCAAAAACAAGGAGAAAAGAAATCATGAAAATATATCAAGGCAAAGTAGTTTCAAATAAAATGGCAAAAACAGTAGTAGTTGAACGGACTATTACCAGAGCGCATCCAAAATATAAAAAAATCATGCGCCGGACACAAAGATTAAAAGCTCATACAGATATTGCATTAGAAATTGGAGACACGGTGACCTATCAAAGTTGCCGGCCAGTTTCTAAACAAACGCATTATCAAATTTTGGAAAAAATAACTAAAGAAGCTGTTTAAAAATCTTAAATTAAAAGGAAAAACAGCTTCATAAGATTCTGTAATGATCCCGATTCAATCGGGATCAAACAGACTCTAAAATTCTTAAAAAGGAATATATGGTACAACTAAGATCATATTTGACAGTAGCAGATAATACCGGAGCTCATATCATTTCGGTATTTCAGATCTATGGTGGATCAAAACGAAAATTTGGTTATATCGGAGATATTGTTAATGCCGTAGTTAAAAAAGCTGATCCTGTGGGAATGGTAAAACAACATGAAGTAGTCAAAGCTGTGATTGTCAGGACCAGGAAAGAGACCCGCAGGGAAGATGGTTCATATATCAGATTTGATGATAATGCAGCAGTAATTATTGATACGCTAATTGATAAAAATCCCAGAGGTACTAGGATATTTGGTCCGATTGCCAGAGAATTAAAAGAAAAAGGTTTTAATAAAATTATTTCTATGGCGCAGGAGGTATGGTAATGAAATTTAAGAAAAATGATGAAATTATAATTACCGGTGGTAAAGATAAAGGCAGAAAGGGTAAAATTGAAAAATTTTTAAGTACCCAAAATGCGGTATTGGTATTAGGACTAAATCTTTATAAACGGCATACTAAAAAAAGAGACGAGAAACATCCGGGTGGTATAATTGATTTTCCGCGTCCTTTACCTATGGGGAGGATACAGTTAATTTGTCCGAAATGTAAAAAGCCAACCAGAGTAGGTTTCAATGTAGTCAAAAAGGAAAAACAACGGATTTGCCGTAAATGCGGTCAGTTGATTTAACAGGAGTTTAAAAATATGAATTTGTGGGAACAATATCAAAAAGAAATTAAAGGCACTTTACAAAAGGAATTAAAAATTTCCAATGTTATGGCTGTGCCTAGACTCACAAAAATCGTAGTTAATGTAGGACTAGGTGAAGCTTTATTGGATCAGAAAGTATTAGCTAAAGTGGCAGATCAGTTGTCTGTAATTACCGGTCAAAAACCATCTATTACCAGAGCAAAGAAATCTATTGCGACATTTAAATTGCGTGCCGGAGATAAAATCGGCATAAAAGTAACGATGCGGGGTAAAAGAATGTATGAATTTTTGGAAAAACTTATAAAAATTGCCTTACCCAGAGTACGTGATTTTAGGGGAGTAGCAAAGAAAAATTTTGATGGTAGCGGAAATTATTCCTTGGGATTGAGAGAGCAGATAGTATTTCCGGAAATTGAATATAACAAAATCGATAAAATCAGAGGATTGCAATTAACTTTTGTCACTAATGCAAAAAATGATGCGCATGCTTTTTCCTTATTGGAAAAATTAGGCATGCCGTTTGAAAAGGAATAAAAAGTATGGCAAAAAAATCAAATATAGTTAAATTTCAAAAAGCACAAAAATTTTCATCAAGAAATCATAATCGGTGTCAATTATGCGGCAGATCACGTGGTTATATCCGTAAATTCAGTTTGTGCCGTTTATGTTTTAGAAAATTAGCACATAAAGGAGAATTACCGGGAGTCATAAAAGCTTCTTGGTAATAAAAAAATTATGAGTTTATCAGATCCATTAGGAGATATGATTGCAAGAATAAAAAATGGCTATATGGCTAGAAAAATTGACGTGGAAATTCCTTATTCCGGAGTTAAAGAAGCCTTAGCCTTAGTTTTGAAAAGATATAAATATGTGGGTGAAGTTGCCACAAATGAATCCAAACGAAAATTTACAATTAAATTGTTATATAACCAAAGTAAACCGGCGATCACAGAAATTTCACGGATTAGCAAACCTGGACTTAGGCAATATGCAGGTATACGAGATTTGGGAAAATTTCAGTCAGGTTTAGGATTTTTGATTTTATCAACACCAAAAGGAATTAAAACACACATTGAAGCAAAAAAAGAAAAAGTTGGAGGAGAATTAATCTGTAGAATTTGGTAAAAATTTTTAATATTTGTTTCGAATTTCGTCATTCGAATTTCGAATTTTTTTAAATTATGTCAAGAATAGGAAAAACTATTATTAATATACCAACAGGAGTTAAAATTGAACAAACCGGCAGTTTGGTTAAAGTTGTTGGTCCAAAAGGGGAATTGGCTTTAACAATCCCGTCGGGTTTTACAATTTCTATAAACGGCAGTCAAGTAGAATTAAAACAAAAAGAAAATCAAAATCAGGGGAATTTGCATGGGCTACACAGGTCGTTATTAAATAACGCGGTTTTAGGAGTCAATCAAGGTTGGGAGAAAAAATTAAAGTTGGTTGGTGTTGGTTATAAGGCTTCCACCAATGGTGGTGAACTGACGATAAATGTTGGTTTTACCCATCCGGTTATAATAAAAGCACCGGAGCACATGACTTTTACAGTTACAGATAATACTTTGATTACAGTATCAGGAATTGATAAAAAACAAGTTGGCGAAATAGCAGCACAAATTAGGGATGTCAAACGGCCTGAACCATACAAAGGTAAAGGTATCCGTTATTTAGGAGAATTAGTTAGAAAGAAAGCAGGTAAAGCAGTTAAGGCTGCCGGTACAGCTTAAAAAAGGAAAACATTATGTTAGATACAAAACAAAGACGTACAATCAGAAAATTAAGGGTCCGCAATAAAATTAAGGGCGTGACAGCCAGAGCGAGATTATCAGTTTCAAGGTCAAATAAATATTTATTTGCCCAGATAATTGACGATGCAAAGCATAAAACTGTCATTGGTTTATCTGATAAAACCTTAGTTAAAAACGAAAAAAATAAAATTAAGAGGGCTTTTACATTAGGAGAAATGATAGCTGAGAAAGCTTTGAAAGCAAAAATTGCTGCCTTAGTTTTTGACAGAAGCGGATTCACTTACCATGGTCGGGTAAAAGCTTTGGCTGAAGGTTTAAGAAAGGGAGGGGTAAAACTATAAGATACCAAGCACAAAATAGACACGGCAGAAATTCAAGACAAGAACCAAAAGAATTCGAAGAAAAAGTGGTTCAAATAAACAGAGTTTCTAAGAAAACCAAAGGAGGAAATAAAATTGGTTTTTCAGTTTTGGTGGTTGTTGGTGATAAAAAAGGCAGAGTTGGCGTGGGTCTAGGGAAAGCACCTGACGTATCATCCGCAATTGCCAAATCCGTATCCTATGCCAAAAAACATTTGATTACTGTTCCAACGAAAGGCACCACGATTCCACACGAAGTTTTTGTTAAACAAGGTGCTGCAAAAGTAATGATTAAACCAGCTCCACCGGGATCTGGAGTTATTGCCGGAGGAGCAGTGAGAGCTGTGGTTGAAGCAGCTGGAATTCGGGATATAGTATCGAAAGTATTAGGCAGTAAAAATCAAGCATCAAATGTTTATGCAACTTTGACAGCTTTAAAACAATTACGTCCGGTTATTAAAAAAATATAAAGTAAGAAACTGTAATGATCCTCCAACTGGCGGATCAAACAGTCTCTAAGAATAAATTTATGAATTTACACACATTACCTAAAATTGTTACCCCCAAAAATAGGCGTTTAGGAAGAGGTCATGGTAGCGGAAGAGTAAAAACTTCCGGTCGGGGTACCAAAGGTCAAAAAGCCAAAGAAACAATTAAACTGGATTTTGAAGGCGGACAATTACCTTTGATAAAAAGACTACCCCTATATAGGGGTAAAGGTAGAAATAAACCCTATGGCAAAAAATCATTGGTTGTAAATTTAAAATCTTTACAAATTTTACCTGAAAAAACCAAAGTAACTTTAGAAGTTTTGATCAAATATAAGATTATTTCCAAAAATGTCAGAAATTCTAAAATAAAGATATTGGGTGATGGGCAAATTTCAAAAGCTTTATATATTGCTTTGCCAATTTCTAAAAGTGCTTTGAAAAAAATTGAAGCAGCCGGTGGTAAAATACAACGAAGCGTTTAGGAATTAGCGTTTAGGATTTAAAAAAAAATCACTATACGCTAACTAACTAATTTCTATACGCTAAAAAAATTTATGTCTATTCTTGAGCCAATTATCAGAAGTTTCAAAACTCCGGAATTAAAAAATAAAATCATCTTTACCTTTGCTCTTTTTGCAGTATTTCGATTGTTTGCTCACATTCCCATTCCTGGTGTAGACTTGGCAAAGTTGACGGAGCTTTTCAAAAGCAATCAATTTTTAGGACTTCTAGATATTTTTTCAGGAGGAACTTTGGTAAATTTTTCCGTAATGGCATTAGGTCTTAACCCATATATTAATGCATCCATTATTTTACAACTTCTGACTATGGTTTTTCCTCAGTTAGAAGCATTGTCAAAAGAAGGTGAATGGGGTAGGCAAAAAATTAATCAATATACCAGATTGATCACAATTCCACTGGCTGCAGTACAAGCTATTGGTATGTATGCTCTGCTTCGAAATCAACAAATCATCAGCGAATTTTCGCCCTTGGCTTTAGTGACGATGATTTTGACTATGACAGCAGGAACAGTATTTTTGATGTGGTTGGGAGAATTAATCACAGAAAATGGTGTAGGAAATGGAATATCTTTGATAATATTCGCCGGAATTGTGGGTAGATTGCCAATCACCATAGGGCAGACTGCTACTGTGACAACCGGTCAGCAAGTCACCAATACGATGATATTTTTAGTATTGGCAATTGTGGTTATTGCAGCCATAGTTGTCGTAAATGAAGCTGTCAGACAAATTGCCGTACAATATGCCAGACGGATAAGGGGTAACAAAATGTATGGCGGAAATTCAAGTTACTTGCCACTGCGTATCAATCAAGCCGGTGTAATTCCCATCATTTTCGCCGTATCCTTGGTATTACTTCCCCAAATCATCGGCCAATTTTTAGCCCAAACTAAGCAAGCACAACTAGTGGGAATCGGTCAATTTTTATCTTCAACATTCAATCCAGAAGGTATTATATATAACGTACTGTATTTTCTATTGGTCGTAGGTTTTACTTATTTTTATACTGCTGTAACTTTCAATCCGCAAAAAATTGCTGATGAAATCCAAAAATACGGAGGTTTTATTCCGGGAATCAGACCGGGAAAAGCTACAGCTAATTATTTACAATATATTTTGACCCGTTTAACTTTGGCAGGTGCGGTATTTTTAGGCACGATTGCAATATTGCCGTCCATTGCCCGTAGTTTTACAGGTATAACTACTATGATGTTAGGTGGAACCGGTGTCTTGATCGTAGTTTCAGTAGTTTTAGAAACTACTAAAGCTTTGGAAGCACAATTAGTCATGCGTAATTACGAAGGATTTTTATAATAGCGCAGTCAAGTTTGACTTGATGAAGGATTTTTATAAGCAGAAGTTTTGAAATTGTAATTATAAATAAAACAATTTCATAAGAGTCACTAAAGAAAATTTATTGAAAAATTTTCAAACTGACTCTAAAGGAATAATATGAAATTAATTTTACTGGGGATTCAAGGTTCAGGCAAATCAACTCAGGGAAATCTTTTATCCCAAAAATTGGGAGTTCCGTATTTATCAACCGGCCATATTTTCCGGGAAATGGCCAAAGAAAAAACTCCCTGGGGTAGATATGTCAAAGAAACTCTTAATGCCGGAATTTTGATTTCTGATGATCAGGTAATCCCCATTGTTGCCGAATATTTGCAAAAACCTGAATATGAAAAAGGATATATATTAGATGGATTTCCCAGAACCGTTGCTCAAGCTCAAGGATTTCATAATGGAGTAGACAAATTAATTTACCTAAAAGTTTCTGACAAAGAAGCTTTGTGGAGATTAAGCGGTAGGTTAGATGAAGGTATCAGAGAAGATAATACTTTGCAGGCAATTAGAAAACGGATTCAAATGTTTCATGATAGTACCGAACCGGTTTTGGATGTTTACAGACAAAAAGGGCAACTTTTGGAAATTGATGGAGAAAAATCCATAGAAGAAGTTACAGCACAAATTTTTCAAGGATTAGGATTATAAAGTGAAGAAACCAATTAAATTAATTGCTATCGTTGGAATGCCCGGAGCAGGTAAAACTGTAGCTGCCGATTTTTTTCGCAAAAATGGATTATCAGTTTTACGATTTGGTGATCAAACTGATATTGGTTTAAAAGAATTAGGTAAAGAAATTAATGAAAAAAATGAACGTTGGTATAGAGAAAATATTCGTCAAGAATTGGGTATGGCAGCGATGGCGATCAAAATTGAACCTAGAATTTTAGAACATGCCAAAAAAAACAATTTAATAATTTTAGATGGATTATATTCATGGGAAGAATATTTATATTTGATTAAAAAATTTCCAAATTTAAAATTACTTTGTATTTATGCTCCACCACACATTAGACACAAACGATTAAAAGAACGCATAATAAGAAGTTTAACAGACTCTGAAGCTAAAACCCGTGATATTACCCAAATTACCAATTTAAATACTGGTGGTCCAATTGCCATAGCTGATTATTTGATCATAAATGCCTTTAATCTAGAAAAATACACCCAAGCATTAGAAAAATTTTATCAGAAACATAAATAATGAGCGTATTAAAAAATCAAGCAGATATTGATGTTTTGGTTAAATGTGGAAGTTATCTTCATCAAATAAAAACCCAATTAATGCAGGAAATTAAAATCGGTAAAACACCTTTATATATTGATAATTTAGCCAAAGATTTGATTTTTAAAGTTGGCGGTAGTCCTTCGTTTATGACAGTTAAAGGTTATAAATGGGCAACCTGCATTACAGTTAATGATGAAGTGGTACATGGAGTGCCAGATAATGACCCATTTTTAGAGGGAGATATTGTGAGTTTGGATATCGGATTATTATGCAAAGGTTGGCACACAGATACTTCGTATACGAAGTATCTGAAACTCGAAACTCGAAACTCGAAACTCGAAAACGAGGTTGAGAAGTTTTTAGATATTGGGAAATTGGCATTAAAAAAAGCCATTGTTCAGGTAAAACCTGGTAATCGGATTGGACATATTTCTCATGCAATACAAGAAACAGTGGAAAATGCCGGTTATTCTGTGGTGAAAACACTGGTTGGACACGGAATTGGTAATAATTTGCATGAATCTCCTTATATTCCGGGTATTTTAACCAAATCAATTGCCAAAACACCTGAAATCAAGGTCGGAATGGCTTTGGCTATTGAGGTCATTTATAACATGGGTAAACCACAAATTGTATATAAAAACGATGACAATTGGACCTTAGCTACGGCTGATGGTAGTTTATCAGGCTTATTTGAAGAAACAGTTTTGGTAACTGATAAGGGGTCTCAAGTATTGACCTGAAGCCAAATTTAAGCTAAAATATAAAAGTTAAAACTAAAGCGTCATTCTGGGGTAATGTTATCTCGCTTTGGCAGATAGCACCTGGGGTGACGTCTAATTTATAATGACGCATCAAGGATCTTTTGAAGTTGAAGGAATTGTTTCAGAAACACTGCCAAATACTCTTTTTAGGGTAAAATTAGCTGATGGCAGAATCATTTTGTGTCATTTATCAGGCAAAATGAGGATCAATTTCATCAGAATTTTACCGGGTGATAAGGTAAAAGTAGAAATGACACCTTATGACTTAACTAAAGGAAGAATAACGTATAGGATTAAATAAGTTCGCAGTTGATAGTTCTTAGTTCGCAGAAATATCTACTACGAACTATGAACTGCAAACTAATAACTAAATTATGAAGGTTCAAGCATCAATTAAACCACGCTGTCGAAAATGTAAAATTGTTAAACGCAAGGGTGATTTACGGGTTATTTGTGATAACCCAAAACATAAACAAAGACAAGGATAACCATTTTTTGTAAACAAAAAATGGAAATTCGAAGCACGAAATACGAAAATCGAAACAAGTATTAATTTTTTAATTCATTAATTATTTAAACATTAGAATTTATTTCGGATTTCGATATTCGAATTTCGAATTTTTAAAAATATGGCTCGTATTGCAGGTGTAGATTTACCAAATGAAAAAAGACTGGATATTGCATTGACCTATATTTATGGAATAGGAAGAAACAATGTTGGAAAAATCATTGATTCAACCAAAATTGACGGTGCAAAAAGAGTTAAAACTTTAACTGAAGATGATATTAATAAACTGCAGAAATTTATTGAAAAAAATTTTAAGGTTGAAGGTGATTTAAGACAGGAAATTGCAGCCACAATCAAAAGATTGAGGGAAATCGGCAGTTACAGAGGTTTTAGACATGCTCATAAATTACCAGTCAGAGGTCAAAGAACCAGATCAAACGCCCGGACAAAGAGGGGCAAAAGAATGACAATTGGTGCTTTGAAAAAAGATGATCGGGCAAAAGTAACAGAAAGCACAGTTGCAGGAGCAAAAACAGAAGGAAAGAAATAAATTAAGTTCATAGTATATGCGTAAGTTCGCAGTTCGCAGAAATATCTACTACGAACTACGAACTATGAACTAATAACTAAAATTATGGCACAAACAAAACAAAAAAAATTAGTTGAGCGGGGCAAGGTTTACGTAACCGCTACATTTAATAACACAATTGTGACAATTACTGATAGTAGCGGAAAAACTATCTGTTGGGGATCTTCAGGTATGGTAGGTTTTAAAGGAGCTAGAAAAGCTACTCCATTTGCCGCATCTACCGCTGTTGAAGCAGCTGCTAAAAAAGCTGCTTTAGTGGGACTTAGAGAAGTTGAAGTTTATATCAAGGGTCCGGGAGCAGGAAGAGATGCAGCACTTCGAGCTTTAAAATCAGTAGGACTTAATATTACATTGATTGCAGACGTAACACCTATGCCGCATAACGGAGTACGGGCTAAAAAGAAA
>CAYLWN010000007.1:10560-23388 GCA_964387625.1 uncultured Gammaproteobacteria bacterium | reverse complement strand
AATTATGTCACGATACACAGGACCAAAAAATAGATTAGCAAGACGGGAAGGCATTGATTTGGGACTTAAGACTTCCGGATCAAAAGCTCATGCGTCTTTATTGCGGCGTTTAAATGTACCACCAGGTCAACATGGTCCAAAAGGTTCCAGACGCAAACCATCTGATTATTCTTTTCAATTACGGGAAAAACAAAAAGCTAAAAGATTTTATGGTATTGGTGAAAAACAATTCCGTAATTATTATTTAAAAGCTGTAAAAATAAAAGGCAATACAGGAGAACATCTTTTAACTTATTTAGAAAGCAGATTGGACAATATTGTTTATAGATTAAATTTAGCTCCCACCAGAACAATGGCCAGACAATTAACCAGTCACAGACACGTTTTGGTTAACGATAAAATCTTATCAATTCCCTCATATCAGGTAAAAGCCGGAGATGTAATTTCATTAAAACCAAAATCTATGAACATACCCGCAGTAAAAAAATTAATTGATGAAAAAAATTTATTAACACCTAAATGGTTAGAAAGAAAAGGACCAGTTGGAAAAATGGTCAGATTACCGGAAAGAACTGAAATTGATTTAGAAGTTAACGAACAATTGATTGTGGAATTTTATTCAAGATAAAAAAATAAAAAATTTACGTCTTATCCTAAAAATGGATTTGACAAAGGAGGGCTTAGAGAGATTGGTAGAACATTTGTTCTTTGGAACTCTACAAAATTTCCTAAGTTTATACATATGATGGAACCAAATTTTAAGATAAAGGAAGAGCATGTAGTTGCCGGATACGGTAAATTTATAATTGAACCTTTGGAGCAAGGATATGGGCATACATTGGGCAATAGTTTGCGTAGAGTTATGTTGACATCAATAAAAGGTGCAGCTATTACTTCAGTAAAAATTGATGGTGCAAAACATCAATTTACTACAATTGCCGGATTTAAGGAAGATGTGGTGGAATTTATCTTAAACATCAAACGGATTCGTTTAAAAATTGAAGAAGATAAACCAGTCCAGTTGACACTTATCAAAAAAACAGCGGGCGAAATTTATGCAAAAGATATTGAAGTCCCTGCTGGTGTAACTATCGTCAATCCGGATCTTTATTTAGGAACATTGTCAGATAAAAAATCCAAGATTGAAGTTGACATGATGGCCAATACCGGATACGGTTTTGAAAGCGCTGAAGAACGCAAAAGTACAGAATTAGGAGTTTTACAAGTGGATAGCATTTATTCACCAGTTAAACGGGTTAATTATAAAGTGGAAGCAACCAGGGTCGGAAGAATGACCAATTTGGATAAATTGATTATTGAGGTTTGGACTGATGAAACAGTTGAACCCCGATCGGTCATGGAAGAAGCAGCTAAAATATTAGTTGCGTATTTCTTACAAGTTTATGAACCAAAAGCCGAAATTACATCAGGAGTGGCAGTTACGCCGACAATTTCTGATGAAGTTTTGAAAATGCGGATTGAAGAATTGGATATTCCCACCAGAATTGTAAATGCATTGGCTAATGGCGGCATTGATACTGTTGGACAATTGCTGGGTACTCCCAAAACAGACCTTTTAAAATTTAAAAATTTGGGAGTCAAATCCTTATCCGTAGTTGAAGAAAAATTACGTGAAAAAGGTGTTGCTTTAAGCGTATGAGAAAAGGGATAGCTTTTAAAAAATTATCTAGAAATACTAATGAACGCAAACAATTATTGCGGAATTTAATCCGGTCAATGGCAATGAGAGGTTATATGGAAACGACACGGACCAAAGCGAAGTTTTTACAGCCAAATTTGGAAAAACTGGTCACTGTAGCTAAAAAAAATTCACTTTCCAGCTTACGGCAATTATATAAAGAAACCGGAAACTTAGATGTGGCAAAAATGTTAGTTGAATACGGAAAATTATTTTCCAAACGCAATGGTGGTTATACCAGAATTTTGAGATTAGGGGAAAGAATTGGAGACGCAGCTGAATCTGTAAAAATGGAATGGGTTGAGAAATTAAATATTGCACCCATTGTTGCAAAACCTAAAGTTGTTAAATTAGAAAAAAATACAAAAGTTGTAAAGACTGAAAAAACAGAAAAGAAATTGTTAAAAAAGACAAATAAAAAATAACTTAAGGATGTCATTCCCACGAAAGCGGGAATCTTAAAATCCCCGGGACAAGCCCGAGGATGACAATATAAAATATATGAATTTTACCAAAGCAACAAAACAGGAACAGATTGAACACAAATGGCATTTAGTTGATGTCAAAGATAAGATTTTGGGCAGAATTGCCACAGATATTGCTTTGAAATTAATGGGTAAAAATAAGCTATATTTTGTACGCAATATGGATTGCGGAGATTATGTGGTGGTTATTAATATCAAAGACATCAAAGTTACGGGCAAGAAATTGACGCAAAAAATTTACACTAATTATTCAGGGTATCCAGCAGGACTGCGAAGCGAAGCTTTAAAAGATCTATTGAACCGTAAACCTGAAGAAGTGATGTATCGGGCTGTAGCAGGAATGCTTCCCAAAAACAAATTAAGAAACGATTTATTAAAAAGATTGTATCTTTTTGCAGGTGCAGAGCATAAATATCAAGAGAAATTTGATAATAAAAAGCAAAAATAAAACATCAAATATCAAAAATACATATAAAATATCAAATATTTAATATTTAATTTGTGTATTTGAATTTTAATATTTAATTTTTAATATATTTAAAGTATGGTAAAAGCAAAAACAACCAAAGCAATTAAAAAACAAACAGAACAGATAAAAACCGGTAAACCGACTTATTATTATGCTGTAGGTAGAAGAAAAACAGCTGCAGCCCGGGCAAGATTATATATTTTGGCTACTGAGACAGAAGTTACTTTAGGAGATAAAAAATATACTAAAGGCCAAATTATCGTCAACGATAAGCCAATTGAAAATTATTTCTCAGGAGAAGTAGCCAAAAAAGCATATATTGAACCGCTTAGAACAACCAATAATTTAAACAGGTTTGTAATTACTGTCAGAGTTGAAGGTGGAGGATTACAGGGACAATTGGAAGCCGTCATCCATGCAATTTCCAGGGCATTGGTAAAAATTGATAATGAAAAATACAGACCGATACTTAAAAAACGAAAATTCTTAACTCGTGACCCCAGAGCGAAACAACGCCGCAAAGCCGGTTTTGCAGGTAAAGCAAGGAAAAGAAAACAAAGTCCGAAACGTTAAAAATAATTAGCGCTTTCACAGTCCCTTAAAAATCTACTACAAACCCTATAAATTTATTCTGGCTTTTATCGAAAGATAAACCTGGCTTAATCGGACATAACTTGAATTATTGACAATTGATTGTTACTATCAAGTTTACGATGTTGAAAGCGATATTACCGCTGTTGCATAAAAAAATCTTTATTCTTCTTCTATTAATTGTATTTTTCTATGCGGTTATTTTTTCTATTCTGTCTATTACTCGTCATGAACATTTTTCTTCACATGGGTGGGATTTGGCTCTATATGAACAAATTATTTGGAAATATAGTCAAGGTGAAGTTATTGTCTCAACTATTTCAAAAAAACTTGATTTTGGAGATAGGTTTCGGCCGACTATGTTACTGGCTGTGCCATTTTATAAATTATGGTCAGACACAAAACTTTTATTAATTCTTCAGGCCGTATTTATCGCAATTTCTGCAATCCCCATTTTTTTATTAGCTGTACAAAAAACCAAAAACCGATTTAGAAGTTTAATTATTGCTGTTTCTAGCATGTTCTTTGTGGGATCACAAAGTCTGATTATGAATGATTTTCACGAACTGGCATTTTTACCGGTATTTATTGCCTTGATGTTTTTATTTTTAGACAGAAAACAATGGGTTTTATATTTTTTAATGGTTGTTTTTGCTTTAGGAGTCAGAGAATATGTGGGTTTTATAATAGGTGTTATCGGTATAAGTCTACTGTTTATGAAAATTCCTAAAAAAGTTGCCATAACTACAAGCATCTTAAGTTTTATTTGGTCAATTTTTGCAATATTGGTGTTAATTCCACAATTTGGGGACAGTGGCTATAAGGGATTTTTGGGTAATGGACAAGGATTTGGTACGGAATTACTGTATTTGATTACTAATCCAAAATTTCTCCTTTTTCACGCATTACAACCAAATGTAAAAATTCATACCATGGTTATGTCTTTTGCGTCTTTTGGTTTTTTACCACTTCTTTATCCGCCTCTTCTTTTACCAGTTATTGTTCATTTCTTGATGAGGTTTCTTGATCTGTCCCGTCCATACCGTTGGACTTACTATTATCAATATTCTGCAGATTTAGCAATTTTACTAGCTATCGCATCAATTTATGCCAATACTACTTTTGAAAAGTTATTAAGCAAGATTAAGCTTGCATGGATACGTATTCCAACTAGTTATTTATTGCTGATTAGTTTTATTTTTACGCAAATTATTACTGCTACTCCGATAAAACTTTTTATTCACAAAGAATTTTTTCAACCACAAACTTATATGTCCAATAATAATGGGATGTTAAAACTTATTCCGCCAGAAGCTTCAGTGGCAGCACAAAACAGCTTAGCTGCGCATTTAGGCAAACGAGATCAAATATCAATATTGCCATATGTAAATAATGCAGAATATATTGCGGTCGATCTTCATCCCAATCAGGACCAATTTAATTTTAACGGTTTAACCTATGAAAGCATGAAAGAAATATTAATTAAACAACAAAAAAACGCATACGTAGAAATTTACCACCAAGGAGATTCTTATCTTTTGAAAAAAACTAGCAAGTAATGTTTTTTTAAAACTTTAGTGTTCCGTGGTTACTTCTTTGCTTTTAAGTTTCACCACAATTGGTCGAAGCAGATTGATACCTAAGCTAGATAACTTATATCCAAGGCTTACAAAAAATCCCATCAGTACCAAATGCATGAAAATATTGGAAGAATCATTAATCAGTTCCGGAGGAATAATTTGTTGCGTTGCTTGAGAGTTTAGTTGAGTTTGAGCTTGAGGAGGTAATGAGCCAGCAATTAATTTATTAAGATCTAGATTTATACCGCTGGTATTAAATATTTGCACTGGTTTAGTTTGTTTGGTAAATACTCGATACACTGAAAAACTAGCCAATATCATGATTACTATACCTGTAATTAACAATAAATATCCAATAATTTTTTCCGACATATCTATACTATAAAATGACCAGTGCTAAATGTCCAATGATAAATCAATAAGTCACTGCGAGGAATGATCCGCCAGCTGGCGGAGACGAAGCAATCTTCCCAATCTTTATTGTTATTTATTGTCAGATGATGGAAGTTCTAGATTCTTTATGTGAGGTAATGATTTGCCACTGATTTCTTCAATACTGCCATACATTCCCGCTACTCCAGTTTTTAGTCTAATAATTTGCATTTCACGTTTTTTCCACATACGTTCATATGAAGTTCTTTCATCATTTACCTGTTTCATCATCAAATCATATGTTTCAAGCATAGAAGTTACTTGATTTGCAAAATCGTCACTTGTTACATAACTATATAATTCTTCTGCTTTAGTTTGTTTATTTAAAGCAATTTTTTTCTGTTTAGCAACATCTAATAATGACTTTCTAAGTAAAGCAGCTAATATCATTGCTAATTTTGGTAAAGTAATCCAAACTCCTTCTTTGAATCCAATTCCATTCTTAGCCTCATCTGGAATAACTTCTGAAATTATTACTGGAATATTAGCTTTATCTTTTAATACGTCACTTTTTAATTTAGCAATCCATTCATTTGACCAAGATTTTGTTCGTTTAGATTCCCATAAAATTTTTCCACAATTAATTCCTAATGGAGTTCTTACAGTTTGTCTTATATCAGCTCCCAACACGCCTTTTTCTATTGGTTCTATCAGATCCTGTGGAAAGACGTGTTTTAATTGATTTTCTATATCTAATTCCAATACTTCTCCTTGTGATTGTTGAGACCCTTGTGATGCTTTTCTTTGAGCGTCTTCTAGAGATTTTTTTAAATCGTCAATAACTTTATCTTTATCCATATCTTTTAAGCGTTGTTTTTCAGTCATATCTTCCATAGTTTTCAAGCGGATTAGTTCTCTTTCTTTGTCAATTTGTCTTTGTTTTTCTACTTCAAAAGTCTTTTTTTCTATTTCAAAATCACTCATTTTTTTCCTTAATGATATTTCCTGTGCAGTTGTTTCCTCTAATTTTTTTTCAATTTTTAACTTTTCTTCATTTTGTAATTTTATTTGCAAATCTTTTTCTGCAATTTCTTGATCCTTTTTAGCTGTAGTTTCTTTTTTAACATTTTCTATATCTTGAAGATGTTGAGAATGAAGCTTTTCTATAGCTTCATTTTTTAGCTGCTGACTCAATGCATCGCTTAAAGAAATTGATGTTTTACATTTAGGACAGGTGATAGTTAAAGTGTTTGGCATAAGTAATTTAGGAGTATAGAAGAAAAATCTCCAAAGCGCAAATTCAAGTCAAATTGGTTATTTCGCTTCCCCTGGCAGACAGGGCAAGTTACTGCCAAAATTAGCAGTTATTAATTATCTGATATATTCAGATATTAAATCATTCAAATCAGATATAAATATATCAATAATATTTTGTTAGATCATGTCCGGCCAAAGATAATTTTTGGCTTTAGATCGCTGTTTTTAGTGAATTTTTCAGTTTAAAAAATAAAACTTTTGATATCAATGGTTTTTCAATTAGCAATAAAATATTAGAGTGCTAATTTGTCAAATGGTTAATTTAGGAGATTTTGAGTTATTGTTATTGACAAAACAAGATATAATCATTTTTGAAAGTATGAGTTTTCTTGGATTAGTATTTATTTTGTCAGTGATATTTTGCAACTTGTATTTTATCGGCCGGGGATGGGTAGAATCATTGCCCTTAAATCTTCCAGAAAAATTTGGGTTGGGTTTGGGAATTTCCCTAATCTTACTTTATTTAATAGGGTTAGGAGTGTATATTTTAAATTTACCTCAGATAGTTTATGACTTTTGTTTAGGATTATTAATAATTATTTCCATATTCAAATTGTGGCAAAAACAATATGATTTTAAGGCAGATTTTATTTATTTGGTCATTTTTTTCTCAGGCTTTTTAGCCTTGGTAAGTATTCAAGGAATGTTGCCGGTTTATACCGGTTCATTTTGGTATTTTGATTGGTGGGAACATTTTCAAAGAAGTACATTTTTTTTAAATAGATTACCATTAAATACTCAATTTGGTCCTTATTTATTAACTGCCAGACCACCGTTGTTTAATATAGTTTCCGGTTTTTTAATGGGCATTTTTGGTAATACTTATTGGATATATCAAATAATTGCCACTTTCTTAAATTGTTTAGTGATTTTGCCTTGTTGGTTGATCACAAATCATTTTACACAAAATAAATATCCCAAACGGATTTTTTTATTAATCACAATTATTTTGCTGTTTAATCCGTCTTTTGTGATTGAAGCCACATTTAACTGGACTAAAAATTTAAGTTACTTTTTTTTGCTATCCGGTTTTTACTTATTCTTAAGATTCAGGCAAGGTAGTCACCGGTATTATTTATACTTATCTGCCTTATTTTTGGGAAGTGCAATTTTAACCCACTATTCAGTTATTCCTTATATAACAATGATGTCTATAGATTTATTGATACAATTTTTAATAGCTAGAAAAATAAACCTCAAATTATTAATTAATTGGACTAGTATTATTATTGTGTTTTGTTCAAGCTGGTTTATTTGGGCAAGTGCCAATTTTGGCTTATATCAAACATTTTTAGGAAATACTTCATACGAATGGCAGAAAAACTTCACTTTCAGTCAGAGAATAAACAAAGATGTCAGTAATTTAAAAAAATCCATCCTGCCGGTTTTGTCACCCCAATATATTCAGTTGATCGTTAAGCAGGAAAATCCTTTAGTCATTTTATATGATGGGCAATTCGCATTATATGCCAGTACTTTATCAGGACAAATTTCTATAACTTTATCAGCTGTTTTATTTATTTGGTTAATCAAATCGCTGATTAATATATTAAAGAATAGAATCAAATTTAATGTAAAAAATTTTATTAGAAGTGCAAGTTTTATACCAATTTTTGTGTTTGTTGGTGGAAGTTTATTAAGTATGATCACTATTCCCAATTTAGAAACCACAGGTTTTGCACAATTGACCTTAATTCCGTTAAGTTTATTTTTAATTTGCTTAGTTATAACCAAAATAATTGAATTGTCTTCCAATAAAAAATATAGGCTAGTTAGCTTAATTATTATAGGACTTAGCATTGAAGCGATATTTGGAATATTTTTACGGATTTGGGTATCAAGTAGAGATCTTAATCCGGAATTTTTATTAAAGAATGAAAAAAGCAGTGAAATAGTCCATTGGTTGCCAGTGCATATGGATAATTACAACCTCAAACAGGACAAACAACTGGTTTTTCTGTCGGATAAATATTCATCAAATATATCCGTTTTTCTTGTCTTAATTACATTAGGTTATTTAGGTGGAATAATATATTTAATACGCATTTTGGCGATGAACAATAGAAAGAATAATTATTAATTAAAGATTCCAATAATTTTTTCTAAATTAGAATTAGGGAATAGGTCTTTGGGAAAAATTGAGATAAGTTTAAGGTGATGTTTATTTATTAAATCAAACTTTTTCTTCATGTAGTCATCATAAGTCTTCAATTCCTGATGTAGTCCAAAAAATTCAATAAAATAATCTTTGACTTTAAAATCTGCAGTATATTTTTTATGATCTGGATAATGTGCATTTCGTATGTGTGGAATTTTTCTATTAAATAACCAATCATCAATGATTTTTTCAGATAGCGAGTCGCATTTATGTCCGTCTTTAGCTTTAAACTTATGCGCAAATTTTACAGGATTTGGTTTAAATCCGGCTGCTTTTATAGCTTTATTCCAAGTTCCAAAACGATTTCTTGATGCCTTACAATGAATAAATTCCTGTTTGAACGGAACTCTGCCATTTTCATAATAAAATTGTTGAATTTGTGCAATTATTTCTTTTTTACCTACATAGATTTTTTCAGGTATGCAATTTGGAGAACAATAATTACGTCTGTTAGAAATAGCTTTTTTACACGACATACAGTATTTTTTTAATGCAATTTTCTTAGGAAATTTTGAATTATTAATTACAGCTGCACAGGATTGAGAACAATAATAATGGTTTGAAGTAGAATTTACAATATTCCGGAAAATTACTTTTTTACATCTGGGGTTTTCGCAAAATATTTTTATTTTAGTTGTTTTACCAGTTTTTTGACAAGAAAGTGAGCAATAATGTTTCCATTTATATTTCTTGGCTTCATTTGATCTTCTTAAGTCTATTTTATATTCTTTCCTACAACTGTGGCAGATAACCCTAACCAATGTCATAATCAATTTAATTTTCCGACAAATAAAGATACTTGTCGGGGTGTGGAGACTTGAACTCCAAACTTCTACCACCCCATGATAGCGTTCTACCAATTGAACTACACCCCGCCTTCGCTAAAGCTATGGAGGACAAGTCTAACGGGCAAGCCCGTCTAGCATAGCTAATCAATATTTTACCCCAAAAACCCGATTTTAGATACAATCTCTCAATAAACTATATATAATAAAAATATATGAAAAAACTTAATTTAGGAACACTCATGCTGTTTGTTTTAGGCAGTGAAATTCTTGGTTCCATTGGCTCAATTTTTACAATACCTTCCATCAAATCTTGGTATATTTTCCTTCAAAAACCGCCTTTTACTCCGCCAAATTGGGTGTTTGGACCAGCTTGGGGAATTTTATTTTTACTCATGGGAATTGCAGCTTATTTAGTCTGGGCTAAGGGATATCAGAAAAAAGACGTTAAACATGCCTTAAATATATTCATAATTCAATTCGGTTTTAATATTTTATGGAGCGTGGTTTTCTTTGGTTTGCAATCTCCTTTATTTGGATTTATCGAAATTGTAGTTTTATGGTTATTAATTAGGGAAACTTATCTGAAATTCAAACAAATTGATGAATTGGCAGGATATCTTCTATTGCCTTATTTGGTTTGGGTAACTTTTGCCTCTTATTTGAATTTTGGAGTGATGATGTTAAATAGATAGTTTAAATTTCTTCCTCGGTTTTGATTTTGAAATTATGTAATTTTAAAAGTTTAGCAAAAACACCGTCACCTTTTACCAACTTTTTGGAAAAAGTTCCATCATAAATTTGTCTAAAACCGCAACTGGGTGATCGAGCTTTTAAAATTGCTTCTTTAGCACCAACTGTTTGAACAAGTTTTAATCCAACTTTTGCGCCTCTTTCAAATTGAGCAGTAAAGTTTTCTCCATTTTTGCTTATAATTTGATTATTTTTTATTTCTACAGATTGACGGGGAACTGATAATCCTCCTAAAACTTCAGGACAAACAGGAATTGCTTGAGCGTTTTGCACCATTTTGGCGATTTTTGGGCATAAATTATTTGTACCATCATATTTGCAATTAATTCCGGCTAAACAAGCACTTACAATCTTTAGCGTAGGTAACTTTTTCATTATTTAAAAAAAAGTTTAAATAGGGGATTAATTCTTTTTTTTGCCCAAGACGATTTGTTTGTTTGGAGGTTGTTTTCCATGGGGTTTCATGTGCAGAAGTTGTTTTTCTAAATTTCTGGCATTTTGAGCATCCACTTTTTTCTGGCATTCCGGATCAGGACACACAGCCATAGTACAGCTGATTTTTGCTCCTTGGGTTTTTTCTTCCCATTTCTTGACGATTTTTCTTTCTTTTCCGCAGCGATAACAGGGATTGATTGGTTCAGTTGTTTGCATATATAAATCCAAAAATCTGTTTAGACCGATGACATTTGTAAATGTATCGTGTCTATCCTCGATAATTATCGGGATAAATCTTAAATTAATCTTTACGTACTAAATAGATACAAAAATGTGTTTAATTTAGGGTATCTTTATCTTAAATACTTAATAAATCTAACCAACATCTAAACAGGTTTTTGGGTTTAAAGTTTACAGATTATAGCATAAAATTGAGGTTTTGGCAATGCTAGGAGTAGTCAAAAAATTAATATTCTTGTCATTGCGAGCCCGCGAAGCGAGGCGTGGCAATCTTAATCATTTTCCATAATTAAGGTCGGTTTAAGGTGGTTAAAAGCTCAATTTTGAGGCTAAAATAGCCTTTTTTAGGGCTTTAAACCATTGACAGTCATCTATGCATATGTTATGCTTGTATTTTCCAATTGATGAAACGACAGATTTATCCAAAGATTTGATCAAGGATATACTCGATTCGTTTTCAATTATAAATCGGTATAAACTGATAAATCTGTTTAAATTTGACATCGTTTTATTTAAGTTATCAAGATAAAGATACCTACATTTTTTACTTCGTATCTTATCCCCTTATTAAAGCAAATCTCATTTAGGCAGGTTTATCAGTTTAAAGTTGTCATTCTGGAGCGAAGCCAAGTTTGACTTGGCGAAGCGATAGAATCTCTATAGATACTATCGTCTCCTCCAGTTGGCGGATCCTCCAGGATGACATTATTTTTAATAAAGGATAAATTTTATGCGTCATCATCCATTTAACAGAAATTTTCGGAAACATATTCCTGGAAACCGTTTTTCAGGTGGCCGGTTTTCTCGTGGTAAAGGAAGAAATATTAAATCATCTGTTCATGCTTCACAATATGTGAATAAAAGCCAAATTCTGGATAATAAGAAAGCAGTTGAAATTACCCATAAATTTGTAGATTTTGCAATTGACCCGCGTCTTAAACAAAATATACTAAATCACGGCTACACAATTCCTACTCCTATTCAGGATCAGGCAATTCAACCAATATTAGATGGTCGTGATGTAGTAGGTATTGCCAATACCGGAACCGGTAAAACTGCAGCTTTTTTGATCCCTTTAATTAATAAAATTTTACTTAATCGAAACGAAAAAGTTTTGATAATTATTCCAACCCGTGAACTCGCAGTCCAAATCAAAGCAGATTTAGACGCATTTTCTAAATCTTTGCAAATTTCCTCAGCTCTGTGTATCGGCGGATCTAATATCATGATGCAAATAAGGCAAATTCAAGGTAATGCACATTTTACCATCGGTACTCCGGGAAGGTTGAAAGATTTAATAAACCGGAGAGTTTTAAATTTAAGTAATTATAAAAACATAGTTTTAGATGAAGTGGATAGAATGGTGGATATCGGTTTTATAAAAGATATTAAATTTATCATTTCTCATTTACCGCGTGTGCGACAATCATTATTTTTCTCTGCCACAGTTTCACAGGAAATAAACGGAATTATTCAAACATTTTTGACAAATCCAATCACTATTTCTGTAAAAGTATATGAAACAGCCAAAAATATTGATCAGGATATTGTCAGAGTGACAGATAATAATGATAAAGTTTTCAAACTGCAATCAATGCTCAAAAACAGAGGAGAATTTAAAAAAGTGTTGGTTTTTGGCAGAACCAAACATGGAGTAGAGAAATTATCCAAATTATTATTGCTAAATGGTTTTTCTGCAGCTTCTATTCACGGCAATAAATCACAAAACCAAAGACTTAGAGCTTTAAATGATTTTAAACAAAATTTATTGCAAGTTTTAGTAGCAACAGATGTTGCAGCTAGAGGATTGGATATTGAAAATGTTTCTCATGTAATCAATTTTGATGAACCCACAAGTTATAATGATTATATCCACAGAATTGGTCGAACAGGTAGAGCAGACAAAATGGGTAAAGCCCTGACATTTGTAAGTTAAATAGGGTC
>CAYLWN010000007.1:0-10460 GCA_964387625.1 uncultured Gammaproteobacteria bacterium | reverse complement strand
CAGGTAGAGCAGACAAAATGGGTAAAGCCCTGACATTTGTAAGTTAAATAGGGTCTTAAATAGGGTCGGACCCTTTGAAATACAGATTGCTAGAATGCTCTAAAAAACATTTATTTCACGCAAATTCTTCTGTTTAATTTTAGGATTTTATTACCATATCCAAAAACAACATCAGAATTATTCCAAAAATGATTCCAAAAGTAGCAAATCTTTCGTGACCATTTTTATGTGTTTCAGGTATTATTTCATCGCTAACTACATATAACATAGCACCGGCACCAAATCCCAATGCATAAGGCAATAAATTATTTATTCGGGAAACAAGTAATGCTCCTATTAATGCTAGTGGAATTTCCACTAATCCTGATTTTATACCCATCCAAACTGATTGCCATTTATTACCCATTTTGTGCGCATAAAAAGAAAATGCTACAGCAAATCCTTCAGGAATATTTTGAATTCCAATAGCTATCATAAGTAAAAGTGCCTGATGTAAATTTTTTGATCCCATGGATATTCCGACAGATAGACCTTCCGGCATATTATGAATGGTGATGGCAATGATAAACAGCCATAAAGCATTTAATCTTTTTTCTGGTCCTTCACGTCTGCCTTCCAAATGAACATGTGGAACACGATGATCGATGAAATCAAAAAATATTGCTCCAATTGCAATTCCTATAATGACCGGTATTATTCCGCCTACTTTTATCCCCGGTATTATTAAACTTGTAAAACTTGCTGCTAACATAAGTCCTGCAGCAAAACCTAATGAAGTATCCAGAGTTTTTTGTGAGACATTTTTATTTGCTAATAAAACTAATGATGCACCAAACGCATTGAAGACAGTAATTATTAATCCTCCGACTAATCCTAATAACCAAGGATAATTTTGTAGTTGCAAAAAAATGTTGTTCATAATAGCTGATTTGTATCGTTCGATTATACTAGATTAAATTAGGGTCGGACCCTTTGAAATACAGATTGCTAGAATGCTCTAAAAAACATTTATTTCCCGCAAAAAGCATTTATTTCTCCATTGCTTTTGCTTTCAAGTCTTTTGGCATTTTTTCAATAGCATAACGAAGTGCGGTTCTGGGCATTTGAGATTTATGTTTCATTACATAAGTAAAAACTTGTTTTTGATGAATCTGGCTGGCAACTTTTAACATCCATCCATATCCTTTTTGCACCATATCATCTAGATCCTCAAGTAATATATCTGCTATTTCAAAAATTTCGCTCAAAAATTTTCCGTGTTTTCCCGGAACTATTAAAGTTACAGCTGCAGCCCGGCGTACCCAGCGGTTTTTAGATTTAGCCCAGATTTTTAAATGATTCACAAATTGAGGATACATTTCTATAAATGTACCAGTTGTATGATTACAAAAAGTATCACATGACGCCCAATTTGAAACGTACTTTTTTAACCAATTTTCAAAAATTTGAAAATCTTTGGGTTCAAAAAATTTATGAACATTGTATGACCAGTTACAGGCAATAAATGATTCTTCCATAAAACCTGATTGCCATAACTTTTCACACAATTCAAAAATTTCTTGTTTATTTTTATCCTTTATTTCCTGAAAATATTTTTTTCCAATATTCCCAACAATAGCAGTTTTTACTCCGTATAATTTTATTGCTTCTTTAAAAAATCGCTCTCCACTTTGTCGAGTTTTCTCATCTGAATTAAGTTTTAATTCCTTGCGAATTTTTTCAATAACATTTTTCATATAAATTAAGGTTGGACCTTTTTAAAGGTCCGACCTTATGAACGTTTAATTTATTTTTCTAATACTGATTTTAATTTCTCCAAAGTTGCCATTGTAAATGGTTCTTCCAAATTTCCGTTATTCATCCATTCATAATATTCAAGTTTAGTAACATTTTTATCAATTGATCTAAAAGTATATCTGCAATGATAATTTTGATCTTTTGAAACCCATTCAACGATTTCGTTATTTTTTAAGTTGGTAACGATTACATATGATTGTTCATTTTTACTATTTTGTAATGAATAAATAGTTCCTATATGAATTGGCCATTCATTTGTTTCTTCTTTAACCACATTTGGTATCCAAAGAGTTGAATTAGGTGGTGTGATTGTGAAGTTAAAAACTTCACTAATTGATTTCTTTATTGTAATCCTTAATTTATTATCTTCCATCAGATTAAGTATATCAAAAGTTCCAAAGCACAATCTTCTTTAACAAAAAATGAAGCTAATTTATATTTGCGAAGAAATATAGATAGTGTTATAACCTATTTCTCGAATACAATTTTACCATTAGATCAATTAAATTTTTCTCGCTACAACCTCCATATTTGTGCGAGGAAAAGGTATTTTTAACCAGGGTAATGGAAAATAATATTTTGATTCAAGTATTTCAAACCCTGTTTGTTTAAGAGTATTAAATAATTTTTCCCTAGTTGGTTTACTTACGTGAGATTTATCCTGATCGTATTTGTCCCAAATCTTACCTTCCCATGTATCTGTGACAGGTGTACCAATAATTAATATTCCATTTGATTTAAGAACTCTGGCAAAATCTTTTACAGCACCATCAAAATCATGAAGATGTTCTGCCACATCCAAAGCAGTTACACACTCAAAGGTATTATTTGGAAATGGCAAAACGCTTTTATCAATATTTACTTCCACCAAACCTGCACCAGAAGCAACAGATTTACTTTTAATTAAAGCATATTTTGAAATATCTACACCAAATACGCTTACGTTTTGAAATCCCAGCTCGTGTTTGAGAAGAAATCCAAAAGCTGATCCAACATCAAGAAATTTCCGTTGTTTTGAATCTGGAACGTATTTTTCTATTGAACGTAAAACGCTTGCCCAAAAACCTCTGCCTCCATAACTTTCATAGCCATGGAAGTAGTTGCCTGCAGAGAAATAGTCCTTACCAAAATAACCTGAATTTCCAGCTTGATCTTTTTGTTCAGTCATATCGCGTATATTCTAACAAAATTTGCGATGGATAGGTATCTATCTCCTTCAACTAACGGATTCGGATATTAAAAGACGCTTCGTCCTTCGACTTGTCTTCTGAAGTTTTAACGAAGGAGGAAATCTTGATGAAAGAGAGATTTTAAAAACTTTTTACTTTCTGATGTACCTTTCCCATATTTTCTTGAAAAAAGGTAAGGTTAATGTTGATAAGAAAAAACCTATTGCAGGAACAATAGCATTTAACCAGGGATTAGAAATTTTTATTGCATTTAAATATAAACCAATAGTTATGTAAGTAAAAATTAACAGAATTAATTTTCTGGTATAACTTCTTTCCCAATCCTTATCGATTTCAACTTTTTTATTTCTTTCTTTAATTTCGTTTATTTCTTTTTCTAAATTGTCTAGTTTATTCATAATTTTTGTTTGCCCTCTGAAGATTTAGAAGATTACAACAGTCTAAAACATCGTTTTTACCAACACTTTTCTTTAATTACGCCTATTTTATATTAAAGTATAAGTCGTAATTTAAGTTCTAATTTCTCTTTGTAGTTAGAATAAGGTGTCTCAAACTCACAAACATTTTTGTTTATATTATACGTTATTTCAATACGACTAGAACCCAAAAAAAATTGAAATAAATCTGACATTAATAATAACTTAATATGTCACTTGAAGAAGTTGATGATGGAACCTTTGGATTTTTATCAATAAGAAAGTTAAACATCACAGCTTGTGAACGAAATATTGGAGGGTAGTCAGCAGAACCGATATTATATTTTTCTTTAAAAATTCCCGGTGTTATTTCTGTTCTTGTAATTGCAATTGGAAGAATATTAGCTCGGAAATATTCTTCGACCTCGTCCCAATCTTTTTTTGGAATATCTCGTCGCATATGCCAGCTATTTAACTCCAAGTAGACTATTTGCTTAAAAAAATTGTAAGGATCCTTGTCGGCAGGCTTAGAAATAAGTTTCTTATTTATCATGAGGTTATTTAATTGTGGCATTATTTGTTCATTATGTATCAAACCAGCAAAATCGTAAAAAAGACGATTGACTATTTTTGAATTAAAATGATCCAATATTCGTTCCCATTCTTCTTTTGGAACATTAGGCCAGGCGCCTCCATCTCTCCAGAACATTTTTTCAAAAATATGGTATGTCGTACTTATGTCATCATCTGGATCAACTTCAAGTATTTTGGCTCTTTTTAACATATCGATAAAAGTATTCAACGATTTTACTACTTCATTTTGAGCATAAGGGGGATCAATAGTTATATCACGTGCGTAAAAATCATCATTGACCAAAAAGGGGATGGGGGCTATTTCTCTAATTGCACATGTTTTGTATATATGCCACCCAAGATTATTCCGTTCGTTTGGATTAAAATCTCCGGCTATTTCAGAAAGCCGCTTAGTAACTAAGACACTGGTCATTTGCTGAAACCTACTGTCATATTCAAACGACCCCTCCGCTTGTAAAACATTTAAATATGCAATTCTAAGTTCTTTTGCCGATTGTTCGTATCTTGCTACATTATCTTGAATATTTAATAACAGTAAACTTTCTTCTTGGTTATTGCTTATAGTTGCCTGGTGCATTAAATATTTGATAAATTTCGGGTTTCTAATTTGTTGGGAAAAGAATCTTTTATAGAAAGATTTAGGATCTTTTTCTTCCTCTATTTTCATGTATTCAACTGTTCGTTGATAGGCAAATTCAGGGTTATTGGGGATTTCAGAAACTTTATACCAAACATCAGTGTAGTTTTGTAACTGCCACAAATCCATTATTGGTGAAATTCCAATCGCATTCAAAGCTTTTACATCTCCATTTACAAATGGTTTAAGTCTGTCGACATATTTTTCAATAAAATTATTTCCTGCCTTTCTCATTTCTTCTCTTAATCTTGTAACGGCATCACGTTTTTCATTTGCTATTCTGTAAATTTTGGTGATTTGGGGATACTCTTTATCCAGAACTTTGACTAATGGATTATTTTGAAATAACCTATAGGCTTCTGATCTCTCACTGGGTTCCGTATCCATCATGCCAATAGTTGTCTGCTCTCTAAATCTAATAAGATCATAATGTCTAATTCCTTCTTCGGGTAAAGCGTTATCTAGAGGAGTCTTAATACCTGCTTTTCTCGCTTTGTCTTCAGCCTGAATTACAAAACCTCCCGGTCCTATTGATTCAAGAACTCTGGGTTCTAAGCCCAAGATCCGTGAAGCCGTAATTACTGTTTCCTGAACCCTGGATACTTTAACATCTAAATCAGATGATTCTTTTGCCCCCTTTGGTTTTTCAAAACCACCGATGTTCTCAGCGCTAATCTGTAAACTAGTTACAAGAGTAATAAAATCAAGTCCAGCAAGATCAGATAGTCCATGTAAACTATCAACGAAACGTGTGTAATAGGCATCAAAATCTTCCCCACTTTTTTTATCAGAGTTATAACAGTATCGAGCAAGTATACTGAGGTGTACACCAGTCCCTGTCAATTTTTTTCCTTGATATGATTCTTCGTTTCGTACCCAAACTTTTTCAGGCATTAATTGTCCTTTTTTTTGAAAATGTTTCCTATAAACTTCAAGTAAAACTGATAAGGAAACCTCATGGTTTTCTCCGTTACCTGGCATTTCTGGTCTAGTAGAGGCAGCACTAACGCCCGCTTGAAACTCTGGGTCTAAACCCACTTTAAGAACAGTTGCTAATACCGAAGTAGCTATTGTAGCCCCGGAAAATCTCAAGAATTGTCTGCGAGTCATTTTTCTGCTGAAAATATGTGGAGCATCTTTCTCTGAAGCACTAATTTGAACTACCACTTGCGGTTGCCTGTTACGCTGGTTTTTAGGAAGCCAACCAGTAAGCTTATTTTTAACTTTTTTTATGCTTTCCTTTGCCCTGCCTAGTAATGTTGCCGTCTCACTGTCAAGTTTTTCTGTTTCACTTTCGAATATCTCAGAAGCTATTTTTTCATCTTTTTCCAAATATTCACTAACTGGTATACCTTTAGATTCAAGCTGAGCTCTTATTTCTTTAGATTTTTTATATAGCTCAGAGGCAGAGATTGCTGATTCTTTAGCCGTCTTACCTGTTACTTTTGCATAAAGCTCGTTCGCTTCTTGCCAAGTATTTACTCCCTGTATGCTTTGTGATGTCCTTAACAAAGTCCAACCTTGCTCGTTTAATCCTTTTTCGTCTTCGCCTTGTTGAATTTCTGATAGAACTGCTCTATAAGCACCGTCGAGTGCCAATCTTAGAAGTTGATGATTTCCATCTGCGAGTTCAAAGAAAGTATCAAAAGTCTTGTGCGAGTTTTCTCTACCATCAGGGGTTAATTTATAATGTCCCGTGTTTTTATCCTTATGAACTGCATTACTGTTTACTACTCTCCTAAGAGTCTCTATATAACGAGTTGAAAGATTTGAAGCTCTTTCTTTTAAGGTTTCTTGTTCTGAGAAATGCAATTGTTCGTTATTGTCTACCATAAAAATATTTTTATTCTTGTTTTGTACTGCTTAATACATGCTTTCTAATTTTTCTTAATTTTTTCTCTAATTCTTCTTCGTAACCTTTGTCAAAATTTTCAATATGTTTATTTACAAACTGCCAGATTTTGTCGTCATTGGCCTCATGTTCGAGTAAATCCACAAATTCCTGTCTCTTTTTGGGAGGAAATCTTGACACAATGTAATTTAGAGTAAACGAGTTGATAAAATCCACCAAGGGGTTATTTTGGTCTTCCATGTCTTCGAACATTAGAATATCTAGATTCACTCTGCGAACAAAATTGAGCATGCGGTTTTGTTGTAAATTCATATTGTTCTATTATTTGACTGAATTATACCAAAAAAGTGGACTTAAAAGATAACAATTAATTATTGCGACTAGGGGGAAATATTCACAACCAGTTATAAAATAAAACGGTATATAATACACTTATTATGTCTCAAAATAACAATTTTACCACCTGAGCAATTGAATTATAGCCCAAAAAATAACACCCGTCGGGTGATATAGCTTTACACCTTTCACTTTTCTATTTTTTATTTCTTTTTGGCGGAAGGGGCGAGATTCCCTTCGACAACAAGCTTAGGGTAAACTTCTCATCTCGCTCTACACTTCAACTCATTTCAGCTTGCACTGAGCAAGCGAAGCGCGCCGAAGTGCGGAGAATTATATACAGTGTTATAACTTATTTTAACTTCTTAAATTCAGTTGAATATTCTATATCACTTTAAAATGTTTCAAAATATTTAATACACCGTTTTCATCAACTGACTTACCAATAAATCCACGTTCTCCTTTTGTAAAAATCTTATCTTTCAATTCTTGCGATCCATTTCCCATAGCTCCTGCATATCCTAGTATTTCCATAAAATTCCAATCACTCATTCCATCACCTATACCAAGCATTTCATTTAATGGAATTTTTGAATATTGTGAAATAACTTCAACTGCCTGTTTTTTAGAAATACCTTTTGTGGTTATAATACCGAATTGGTAGGGTAATGCTGTGGGATGCACTCCCCATTGAAGAGGCAATTCTTTTGCTTCTATAGAAAGGAGATCGATAATTCTTTGCTTATCCAATTCGTCATTAGCGATCGGCATAATTTTAACTATATTAAGTTGATCAGAAATTTCTACAAGTGATGAAACAATGTTTGGATCTTTATTTAAAATCTCTTTATGTTTTGCTGTTTTATCACCTACAAAATCTTTTTGAATATAATAACCATCCTTTGTATAAAGTTCTACATATATATTATGTTGTTGTAAAAGCGCAACAGCTTTTCTTACAGTGTTTTTCTCAACAATATGTTGATCTATGACTTTATTATGCAAAAAATCTATAACAATAGCTCCACCATCACCAATATGGATATTATCAAGATGTGCTGCTTCAACAATACTTTTTATTGAAAAAGTTCCTTTACCGGTACAAAGGCTGATTAATATTCCTTTTTCATGAAGTGATTTAAGAGTTTGAATAACTTCGGGATTTGGATTTGGCCAGTTATAATCTTTTTTTCCACCTACCAAAACACCATCAACGTCAAGAATAATGCCTTTAATTTTATTCATATTTTTTTGCGGAGAACTATTCAAAGTTTAGAATTACTTTTTCTGTATATTCTTATTTATGATTTCCAGTCCGTATTTTCTAAAATCTTCTCCCACGTGACATCCTGTAAGTTCGTTCAGAACGTGTATTTTATATCCTAAATCAAACCCTTCGTACGCAGAAGCAAGGATACACGCATCGGCATCAAGACCACACAATGTTAGTTCTCCAACGTTATTTATTTTGAGAAAATCTTTAAATTGTTCTGATTTAAATACGGAATATGTATCTTTTTGAAATACATTATCTTTATGAACAAATTGAATTAAATTCTCACATATATCTGTATCCGATGAAGACATCATTTTATTCCATTTAAAAACCTTATACATGTTTGAGTTTTTATGATTTACGAATATAGTAAATAAGACAAAGTCGAAGTTATTTTGTTTAATAAAATCTTCTATTTTCCCAGGTATATCTTTCGTGTGCTCATTTATGTAATATGTTTGAACATCAATCACAAGAAGTGCGTTTTTTGACATATTTGTATTAGGCAAAATCTATTGTTGTTTATTAAATTTTTTTGCGGAAGGGGCGAGATTCGAACTCGCGATGACCTTTCGGCCATAGAGGTTTTCAAGACCTCCGCACTAGACCAACTATGCGACCCTTCCAAATTAATACTAATTAGAAATTGAAAATTGGTAATTTGTAATTCGGTATATTGTATTTTACCAAAGATTGTGTAAATATGGAAAGTAATTCTGCCTCAAATTAAAAAACGACCCACCAATACTCGAATTCGTCTCGAGGCTTACAGCCACGCAGCCGAATGCTCGTATTAGGCGGGCTCAAGAAACACTAAATTATCCTCGATATACTCGGAATCATTAAGTGTTTCTAGAAGGAGCATTATGGCACAAGATCAAAAACTACAGGCAATCCGTGTGGCAATGGATCAAATTGAGAAACAGTACGGCAAAGGGTCAATCATGAAATTTGGGGATCAAAATGCCTTAAAAATTGGGACAGATGTAATTTCAACGGGTATAATTCCACTTGATTTGGCATTAGGTGTTGGTGGACTTCCCCGAAGCAGAATTACCGAAATTTTTGGTCCTGAAGCTTCAGGTAAAACTTCTGTTTGTTTATCAGTCATTGCTGAAGCGCAAAAATTAGGTGGTGCTGCTGCTTTTATTGATGCAGAACATGCTCTTGATCCGGTTTGGGCACAGACTTTGGGTGTTAAACTGACTGATTTACTTATTTCTCAACCTGATACCGGTGAACAGGCTTTGGAAATCACTGAAACTTTGATAAGAAGCGGAGGAATTGATGTCATCGTAATTGATTCTGTTGCAGCACTTGTTCCCAGGGCTGAAATAGAAGGGGAAATGGGAGATAGCATGATGGGTCTTCAAGCCAGACTCATGTCTCAAGCGCTACGTAAATTAACAGGTGCAATTTCCAAATCAAAAACCGTAGTTATTTTTACCAATCAATTACGCCAAAAAATCGGCATCATGTTTGGTAATCCTGAGACAACTCCGGGAGGTTTGGCCATGAAATTTTATGCATCCATCCGATTAGACACCAGGAAAATTGAAACCATCAAAGACGGAGATAAATTTGTGGGGTCAAGGCATAGGGTCAGAATTGTCAAGAATAAAGTTTCACCTCCGTTTAGAATAGCTGAATTTGATATTATGTCTAATGGAATTTCCCGGGAAGCCGGAATTTTGGAAGTAGGAATTGAATTGGGAATTTTAACCAAATCAGGTGCATTTATTAAATACGGAACGCAAATGCTGGGGCAAGGCAGAGAAGCATCTAAAATTTACTTGAAAGAAAATCCGAAGTTGGGAAAAGAACTTTTGGAATTAATTTGGAAAAGCGCCAAAACAGGCAAATTACCTGTTGAAGTTGGAAAAGAAGAAGAAGAAGATTAGTCATGAAATGACTAATGATGAATCAATTAAAAATTACAAATGTTCGCAGATAAAATTTTTTCATTTGTCATCACGAATCCGAAGGGCGTGGCGATCTTCGTTAAACACGTCATGCTGGACTAGTTTCAGCATCTAATTTGTAATAACTAGATCCTGAAATAAATTCAGGATGACAAGTTACAAAAAGATTGCTTCGTCTCCCGACGTACGTCGGGATCCTCGCAATGACAATTCTTCAATGATAATTACTCAAATTTCGCAACAGAAGAAAAACAAGAATCGGGTGAATATTTTTCTTGACGGTAAATTTGCTTTCTCATTAAACATTGAATTGTTAGTCAAATACCATCTCAAAGTTGATGCAAATATTGATGATATACAAATGCAATTGATTATTAAAGAAAACGATTTGCTTTATTGGTGGGAAAGAGTTATAAATTTTCTTTCTTTCAGACCTAGAT
>CAYLWN010000006.1:26835-40963 GCA_964387625.1 uncultured Gammaproteobacteria bacterium | reverse complement strand
TCCCAGGTTAGCTGATATTGGCGACAAAATTGAAAAATTAAAACAGGAAGTAGATAAAATTGATCCATATAGATATCCGGAAAATTTTCGAGGGCAAGCTGTTCGTTCCAGATTGATAGAAGGTAAAAATATTCTTAATGACACGACCGGACTTTTCTTAAATGCCCGCCCGTTGCTGGAGGTTTTTCCTCAACTCTTGGGTGAACCTGATTCAAAAAGATACTTAATTTTATTTCAAAATGATAAGGAACTTCGACCAACCGGTGGATTTATTACTGCTTATGCAATATTTAAAATAGAGCACGGAAAATTCCTAGTGGAGAAATCTGCAGATATTTATGAACTAGATGGTCAAATTACCAAAAAAACTCCAGCACCTGAAGAAATTCTAACCTATCATAAAGGAGTTTATGATTTCAATATCAGAGATTCTAATTTGTCTCCGGATTTTTATCTTTCAATGAAACAGTTTATGGAATTATACCCAAATAAATGGGATTTTGACGGAATAATTTCTGTGGACACCCACGTGTTGGTCGAAGCTATAAAAATTTTGGGTGAATTTGATATTGCGGGTAGAAAATTTAGTGCAGAAACTGATAAACGATGTGACTGTCCAAGAGTAATTTATGAATTGGAAGATTATGCTACCAGACCTGTAGCATATGTTCGAGATACGCGTAAAGATATTTTGGGCTCTTTGATGTATGAAATTATCAAAAGAGCCTTAGGTATATCACCTTCCCAGTATTGGGGAAGATTGTTTCAAATGAGCATATCCGAAGCGAACCAAAAACATATTTTGGCCTATATGATGGATGAAAAAGCGCAAAAAGGCATTGAATCATTAAATATGGGTGGTAGAATTGCCGGGGATTTAGAAATTTTGGGTTATAAAGACTCTCAAAACTGGGATTATTTACATATTAATGATGCAAATATGGCCGGTGCTAAATCCAATCTTTATGTAACCGAATCTGTCAAAATTAATTATTCATTCGAATCTGACGGCTCTATAAATAAGGACATAACCATTGATTATAAAAATCCTGCACCTGCCTCAGATTGTAATTTGGAAACTGGGGGTTTATGTTTAAATGGAATATTGCGCAATTGGTTTAGAGTTTACGTGCCAGTTGGATCTCAGCTCTTGGAAGATAAAGGTAGTCAATCTCCCAAAGACGGAAATGCCATCAGTTTAAAAACTTATGATAGTTTAGGAAAAAGCGTCTATGAAGGTTTTTTGACAGTCAGACCCCATGGTTCAAGTCAAGTGAGTTTGAAATATAAATTACCATTTAAGAAATCCGGAAATCAATTAAAAATATTGATTCAAAAACAACCGGGAACAGATGAAAATGAATATGTTATTTCGGTAAACGGTAAGCAAAAAGATAAATTTTTATTAACTGCTGATAAACAAATAACCTTAAGTTTGTGAACAGAAACTACAAAGTAGATGCAATAATTCTTTCCCGTAAAAATTTCGGCGAAGCAGATAAAATCATATCTATTTTTACCAAGCAATATGGAAAAAAAACTATTATTGCCAAAGGTATCCGGAAAATTTCTTCAAAAAGAGCTGCTCATTTAGAACTGTTTACCTATTTATCCGCATATTTACATAAGGGTAAATCAATGGATTTGGTTACAGAAGCAATTACCTTGGATGCATACACAAATATCCGCAAAAGCCTAGAACGAATAAGTTATGCCTGTATTGTTTTGGAGTTAGTAGATAGAATGACTGCAGAAAATCAGGAATCTCATGAAGTTTTTAATCTACTGATAAATTTTTTACATAAATTAAACATACCGGGCATAAAAAGAAGCCAAGCAATAACAGAACTTGATCAATTTAAAAAAAATTTAATGATAATATTGGGTTTTCTCAATATAGATAATACATCAAATTCTAAAGAGTTAGATCGTAAAATTGAAGAAATTATTGAAAGAAAATTACAGAGTGCAGATTTGTTATTAAAAATATCACAACATAAATAATATTTTCTGATATAATTTACATATGCAAAATATATTGATGGATAAAGTAGTGGCTTTAGCAAAAAGAAGAGGATTTGTATATCCATCATCAGAAATATATGGGGGTATGGCAAATACTTGGGATTTTGGACCAATGGGGGTATTGCTTAAAAATAACTTACGGGATTTATGGTGGAAACATTATGTTTTGGACAGGGAAGACATGTTTGGGATTGATGCGTCAATTTTTTTAAATTCTAAAGTTTGGGAAGCCTCAGGACACATAGCAGGATTTACTGATGCATTGGTAGATTGTAAAAATTGTCATAACCGAACTCGGGCAGATCATTTAATTGAGGATCAGTTACAGGGATTAAAAGTAGAAGGCCTACAAATTGAGGAATTATCAAAAATTATTAAAGAAAAAAAATTAAAATGTCCAAAATGCGGCTCGACAAATCTTACTGATGTCAGAAAATTTAATCTGCTTTTTGAAACTCAAATTGGCATACTAGAAAGTAAAAAATCCACAGCTTATTTAAGAGGTGAAATTGCACAGGGAATTTTCTTAAATTTCAAAAACGTTTTAGACACAATGAGAGTGAAAGTACCTTTTGGAATTGCTCAACAGGGTAAAGCTTTCCGTAATGAAATAACCCTGGGTCAGTTTGTCTCCAGAACTTTGGAATTTGATTTGATGGAGTTTGAATATTTTATTAATCCCAAAGATTGGAAATCGGTTTTTGAAACATTTAGGAAAGATATGTGGGATTGGGCTGTTAATTTAGGATTAAATAAGGATAATTTAAAATGGAGAGAGCATGAAGAATTTGAAAGATCTCATTATTCAAAAAAAACCATGGATATTGAATATAAATATCCTTATGGATGGAAAGAAATGTTTGGCATAGCATACAGGACGGATTTTGATTTAAAAAATCACTCCAAGTTTTCAGGCAAAGATTTAAGTTATAAAGATCCTATAACCGGCGAAAATTATATTCCACATGTAATTGAACCCACATTTGGACTTTCTAGGCTGACAGGAATTATATTAATTGATGCTTATTATGAAGATGGAAAAAGAGTGGTACTTAAATTAAATCCTAAAATTGCACCCATAAAAGTTGCAGTATTTCCACTGGCAAAAAATAAACCTGAAATAGTTGCCAAAGCTCGGGAAATATATAAAAATATTAAATCGCAAGGTATAAATTGTGTTTTTGATGACAGAAGTAGTATTGGAAAAAGATATCTATCACAAGATGAAATAGGTACACCTTGGTGTGTAACAATTGATTATGCTACACTGGAAAATGATACGGTAACCATAAGAGATAGAGATACAACCTTACAAGAAAGAATAAAGTCGGAAAAATTAGTTGAATATTTTAATAAAAAGTTAATCTAATTTTAGTTTAATTTTCTTAATTAGAGAGGAATTATTTCTATATGAAAAATAAAACTGCCCTATACGTGGTTATTGGTATTGCGATTTTAGCTTTGATTAGTGGAGGTTGGTGGTTAGTTACATTTTTAACCAAACCTTCCCAACAGGTTGTACAAGATGATGTAAAAACTGAATTACCCCCTGTTGATGCTTCTGTAGTTGTTGATTTAAAAACTAAAGCAGACGGTAAATCAGTTATTTTAACAATTTCTAAAATTCCCAATAATACTGAATCAATAGAATATGAACTAAGTTATTTAACTGATAAAGGATTACCAAAAGGCGCATTGGGAAAAATTGATCTTAAAGGAAAAACTGACGTTACTAGAGATATTTTATTGGGAACTTGTTCTACCGGAGGAAAATGTACTTATGATACAGGCGTGAAATCCGTAAATTTGGTTTTAAGATTTAATAGTGCAAATGCGACCAGTCAGTATACAAAAGAATACCCCTTATAATCATTTTTTGACGAGTATTTACTCTAACCCCTACCTATAGTGTTATTTTAGTGGTGAAAACCCCTTGACATATATGGTGAAAAGTGTGCAAAATGGATATAGATGGTGAAATATGGTGAAAGTTTCTAAGATTGGTTTATATTTAGGAGAATTTAAACATAACTTAACAGAAAGAAATCGTCTGGCATTACCTAAAAGAATTAGAGTTGAGATTGATGGATTTGAAGTGATATTAACCCGGGGATTTGAACCATGCATTATCGGTTTTGACAAAAATCATTGGCAAGACATTGCAAAACAGCAATTAGCTATACAAATCAATGAACCACGTGGTCGCATGTTGAGAAGAGAATTATTTTCTGGAGCTATGATTGTAGAACTAGACTCACAAGGAAGAATAGTTTTACCGGATAATTTATTGGAATGGAGTGGATTAAAAGGTAAGGTTGGTGAAGAAGTCGTCATAGTTGGAGCTGGAGATCATTTTGAATTATGGGAAAGATCTAAATGGTTGAAATTTGAGCCGCAAGGACAAAGCAAATCTTGAAGACTTATGTAAGCCTGCCCTGATTTGCTTAAAACTAAAAAGGAGGTGACTAAAATTTGAGTTTTTTACTAAATGGTGAAAAAATGCGACAACGTTTGGCACAAATTTTAGAGCAAACAGAGGAAAGCCAAATGTCAGGTGAAGATAAGAATGAAAACAGAAACAAATCAAATATTTCACGAACCAGTGCTTTTGAATGAAGTGGTTGAATGTTTGCAGGTGTCAGATGATAAATGGTACATAGATGCAACAGCAGGCGGAGGAGGACATACTAAAGGAATATTGAATAAGGGAGGTAAAGTATTATGCATTGATCGGGATCTAGAAGCTGTAGCGTATTTGAAAGAAAAATTTAAGCAGGAAATAGCGACCGGAAAAGTAATTATTAGACAAATGAATTTTAATCAGATTAAGGATTGTGTAAGTCAGGCGGGGATTGCGAAAATTTATGGAATTATTTTTGACTTAGGTCTATCAACCTATCAAATAAAAAAATCGACCAGAGGCTTTAGTTTTAATAATGATGCGATGCTTGATATGAGAATGTCGCAAGAAGAAAAGTTGACAGCAAAAGAAATAATAAATAATTATTCACAAAACGATTTATATGAAATTTTTAGAAAATTTGGTGAGGAAAACTTGGCTAGGGAAATTGCTTACGCTATTTATCGCGCCCGTTCCGTAAAACCAATTGAAAAAACTGGACAGTTAAAACAAATAGTTGAGAGTATTTATAAAAAGGCAAAAGTTCATACAAAGATAAATCCGGCAACAAAGGTTTTTCAGGCATTAAGAATAGAAGTTAATCGCGAATTAGAAAATTTACAAATAGGTATAAATCAGGCGATGGATATATTAATACCAGGGGGTAGATGTGCGGTGATTAGTTTTCATTCATTGGAAGACAGAATAGTAAAACAGTTTTTTAATGAGACGGTAGAAAATAAAACCGGGAAAATAATTTATAAACGGCCATTAAGGGCAAGTAAATTGGAATTAAGGGAAAATCCATCGTCCAGATCGGCAAAGTTACGAATTATTGAAAAATTATAAGCACCATTATGAAATTAAGAAAAAAAATAGTAATTCAACATCAGGCAAAATTACCGATAAGAGCTTTTTTAGTAGGTTTTATCCTGCTTTTATTAATACTGCAAGTAGTGGTGTCTAATAGAATAGCCATATCAGGAAACCAAATTACACAAATTGAACAAAAACTTGACGGATTAAAACAGTCTAATAATAATTTAGGTGAAAAAATCGCCTCAGCTTCTTCTTTGACGGTTATTCGTGAAAAATCTCTAAGTTTAGGTTTTACTAAAAACATTACACCTTATTATGTTTCAACAAATTTACCTGTTGCATTAGAACTACACTAATATGTGGCGGCAAAAATTTGTACTTCTTGGTTTTATCATCTGTTTTTCTCTTATAATCTGTAAATTGTTCTACTGGCAGTTTTTCAAATCAGGAGAATTAGCAAATGCGGCAAGCAACCAATATTATTTTAAATTAAACTTGTCAGCAAACCGTGGCCAAATTATGGCAAACGATGGAAGCGTATTAGTGACAAATAAAACAGCTTATTTAATTTATGCAGAACCCAAAAAAATTGAAGATAAGAATAGTTTTTCAAATACTGTCTCTAAAATTTTGGACTTAGATAAGGAAATAATAAACAACAGACTGAACCAATCTGAAATATTCTGGGTTCCCATAAAACATAAGGTAAACGAAACAACCTGTGAGGAGTTAAAGAATTTGAATTTAAAAGGTTTAGGTTTTGAAAAAGAAAGCCAAAGATATTATCCAGAAGCTTCATTAGCAGCACAATTATTAGGTTTTGTAGGCAATAATGAGAGCGGTGAAGATAAAGGTTATTTTGGAATTGAAGGTTTTTATGATTTAGCCTTAAAAGGCAAATCAGGTTTTTTGATCAGGGAAAAAGATGCCAGTGGAAATCCGATTTTATTGGGAGATGAAAAACGTATACCATTTGAAGACGGCCAAAATTTAGAATTGTATTTAGACAGATCAGTTCAAACGATTATTGAGGACAATTTAAAAAAAGGAATAGAAAAATATGGTGCATCTGAAGGGTTGGTAGCAGTTATGGATCCAATTACCGGAGGAATTATAGGTATGGCAGCAACACCTTCTTATGATCCGTCAAAATTTGGTGAATATGATGCGCAAGTTTATCCAAATCCGATTGTTGCAAATACTTATGAACCCGGATCAACATTTAAAACCTTAGTCATGGCAGCGGCTTTAAATGAAAAAGCTGTAGATGTCCAGACCAAATTTAATGAAGAAGGACCGATAAAAATAGGTCAATATTATATCCGTACCTGGAATGACAAATATAATGGGCAGTTGAATATGTCTCAAATTTTAGAAAAATCATCCAATCCAGGAATGGTATTTGTAGCAAATAAATTAGGTAAAGATAAGTTTATAGAATATTTAAATAAATTCGGTATTGGTAAAAAAACCGGTATTGATTTGGAAGAAGAAGCCACATCGGAAATAAAAGCCAAAGATACCTGGAGTGATATAGATTTGGCAACTGCCTCTTTTGGTCAGGGAATTGCGGTAACGCCAATACAAATGCTTCAAGCAGTAGCTTCATTGGCTAACAAAGGAAATTTAATGGAGCCACAAATAGTTAAAAAAATTAGCGATAAAAACGGTAAAGTAATTATTAAAAATCCCAAAATTATAGGCACGACTGTTGATCAAAAAACTGCCAAAATGATTACTGATATGATGGTGTCTGCAGTTGATAATGGAGATGCTAAGTGGGCTAAGCCTAAAGGTTATCGAATAGCTGGAAAGACTGGTACTGCTCAAATACCCGTTGCAGGACATTATGATGTCCAAAAAACCATTGCTTCGTTTGTAGGATTTGCTCCAGCAGATAAGCCAAAATTTGTGATTCTAGTAGCCTTAAGAGAGCCTCAAAGCAGTCCCTGGGGTTCAGAAACCGCTGCTCCGCTTTTTTTCAACATTACTAAAGAACTATTCACGTATTACGGCATATCTCCTAACGATTAATTAGGTGGTATTTGTTATAATTATTGTCACATGTGGCAATCCATAAAAAATAAATTCCACGGTCTAAATGCTTGTCTAGCAGCCCTTTTTTACGGTTTTCCCGGTAAAAAAATAAAAATAATCGGTGTTACAGGTACAGATGGTAAAACTACAACTACACATTTAATTCATTGGATTTTGACACAATCAGGTAAAAAAACTTCAATGATTTCTTCAGTGTATGCTAGTATCGCCGGGAATATATTTGATACGGGTTTTCATGTAACTACTCCAAATCCCTGGGTTTTACAAAAACTGATAAACATTGCGGTTAAAAATGGAGACGAATTTTTAATTTTAGAAGTAACTTCTCACAGTATTGATCAAAAGAGAATTTCTGGTAATAATTTTTTAGTTGGAGTTGTTACCAATGTGACGCCGGAACATTTAGATTATCACAAGAATTACGAAGATTATTTACACATTAAGAGTCAATTATTAGAACATGCAAAATATGCAGTTTTAAATAAAGATGACGGATCTTACAAATATTTAAATACAATAAATAAAAATATTACCACATATGCAGTAAGGAATAATGCAGATGTTACACCGCAAAATTTTCCTTTTTCTACATCCTTACCCGGAGAATATAATATTGCCAATAATTTGGCAGCGATAAGTGTTTGTAAAATTTTAAAAATAAAAGATAATATTATCAGAAATGCAGTAAAAGAATTTAAAGGAGTTAAGGGCAGGTTTGAGCTGATAAAGAATAATAAGGGGATTAGAATAATTGTAGACTTTGCACACACTCCAAATGCTTTTAAGCAAATATTACCTTTAGTTAAATCTCAAACTCAAGGCAAATTAATTCATATTTTTGGTTGTGCTGGATTAAGAGATGAATTTAAAAGACCGATTATGGGTAAAATTAGTGCTCAAAATGCCGATATAATAATTTTATCTGAAGAAGATTATCGGACGGAAAATGTCAACACTATCATAGACAATATTGCCCAGGGTTGTAAACAAGCCCATGGAATAGAATTAAAAATAAATCAGTTAGAAAAATTAGACGATATTGAAACTCCAGTTTTTTTCCGAATATCTGACAGACAAACTGCAATTGATTTTGTATTTAATAAAGTTGTTCGTGAAGGAGATACAGTTATTTTAACAGGAAAAGCTCATGAGCAATCTTTATGTAGAGGAAATAAAGAGTATTCTTGGGATGAATTTAAGGCTGTAGAGAAAGCGTTGTTAATAAATTAAATTATGTCTATAAAACATTCAGATGGAATTATAAGTTTTTCAATCTTCGATAAATTTCCAGAATTAATCTGTTTTTTTTCAACAAGAAAATTGGGGAATTTAAATGTTGGAAAATTACCATTATCTAATGCAAAAAAAATGCTTAATTTTTTTAATATTGATTTGATTGATTTTGCAGCTATGAATCAGATACATGGAAATATTATTTCACAAGTAGATAAATCAAATAAAGGGAAGCTATTTTTAAAAACTGATGGTTTGATTACACAAGACAAAAATCTATTTTTAGGTGTAAAAACAGCTGATTGTGTGCCATTATTTTTTTATGATTCAAAACAAAAAATCGTGGGAATCGTGCATGCTGGTTGGAAAGGCACTTTAATAAATATTGTTCAAAAAATGATTGAAAATTTTGTTAAAAATGGTTCTGATGTTAAAAATATATTTGTGGTAATTGGTCCGCATATTGGAAGTTGTTGTTATGATATTAGTAAAGAAAGAGCTGATAAATTTACCGATAAATTTCAATTTCCAAAATCTATAAAAGAAAGAAAGGGTAAATATTATTTAGATTTAGGATACGTTAATCTACAAATTCTTTTAAATGCCGGTGTAAATCCGGAACATATAGAATTATCATATGAATGTACATCATGTAAAAATGATATTTATTTTTCATACAGAAAAGATACAGTAGAAACATATGGTGAAATGATGGGTATAATAGGAATCAGGAATTAATATTTAATATAAAATTAAAATGAGACATGGATTTAACTAAGATAAAATCAATTTATTTTGTAGGTATAAAAGGTGTTGCTATGACAGCTTTAGCGATCTTGGTAAAAGAAATGGGCATTTCTGTCACCGGTTCAGATATTGCTGAAGAATTTCCCACAGATGCAACGTTAAAAAGATTTAATATCAAATATTTTATCGGTTTTGATCCAATTCACATAAAATATAAACCTGATTTGGTTATTTATACTGGTGCTCACCAGGGCAGAAAAAATATAGAAGTACAAACATCAATTAAAATAGGTATTCCCATTTTGTCACACGGAGAAGCTTTGGGCTTTTTTATGAAAGAAAAATTTCAAATTTGTGTTGCCGGGTCCCATGGAAAAACCACGACTTCAGCCATGATTGCCTTTTCTTTAATACAGTTAAATGAAGATCCCAGTTTTGCAATAGGTTGCGGAGAAATTTTAGGATTACATACTTCAGGACATTTTGGAAAAAGTAAATATTTTGTAGCTGAAGCTGATGAGTATATAACTGATCCAACCGGTGATAGAACTCCCAGGTTTTTATGGCAAACCCCACAAATTTTAGTAATCACTAATATTGATTTTGATCATCCTGATGCATATAAAGACATAACGCAGGTGCAAGAAGCATTTATTCATTTGACAAAAAAAGTTACACAAGGAGGTCATATAATAATTAATTTAGATGATCATGCATCTCAAGAAATCATAAATCAAATATCTGTACCTGTTGTGACTTATGGTATGTCAAAGCAGGCAAATTATCAAACAAAAAATATTCATTTTGAAAATAATTTAACCAAGTTTGAAGTTTGGCAAAATAATCAAAAGTTGAGTGATTTTAATATAAAAGCAGTTGGTGCCCATAACGCAATGAACGCCACATCAGTCATTGTTGCTTTAAAATTGTTAGGTTTTTCTGTTGAAAATATTAAAAAGGTACTTGCTTTATTTTCGGGAACTAAAAGACGATTTGAATATATAGGACAAAAAAATGATAAATTACTTTATGATGATTATGCTCATCATCCTACAGAAATAAAAGCTACGTTAAAAGGAATTAGGGAATTTTTTCCAAACAAAAGAATTGTGGTTATTTTCCAGCCGCACACATATTCAAGAACTGCAAAATTATTGGAAGAATTCGGTAGAAGTTTTAACTTTGCTGACACGGTAATTATTACGGATATTTACGTTTCAGCGCGGGAAAAGCCGATTCTTGGAATATCAGGCAAATTGCTGACAGATATAGTTAAAAAGCAAAATAAACAGACAGTTTTCATTCCCAATGAAGAACTTGTGTTAAAATACTTGAGTCAAGAAACACGGGCAAATGATCTTATTTTAACTATGGGAGCCGGTGATATTTATTCCTGGATTCCCAAGATTCTTAATATTTTATAAATGAATAAACTACAAACATTAGAATCAAAATTAGGTAAAAACAGAATAAAAACCGGTTTTCCGTTATCTTCAATTACGACATATAGAGTTGGTGGTCCGGCAGAATATTTTTTTCAGGCAATAACAACTGAAGAATTAATTAAAGCCATAGAAATTGCCAAATTTTTGGATTTAAAATTAACTCTATTAGGAGGCGGATCAAATGTTCTGATATCCGACAAAGGATTAAAAGGCTTAGTAATTAGAAATGAAAGTAATAATATTACAATTTATAAACGTATAGGAAAAATTAATCACGGTAAATTAAATACTCAAGAAGTTATTTTGGAAGTAGATGCTGGAGTTTTGATGAATAGATTAGTTAGGTACACCTGTGATAATGGTTTAAAAGGATTGGAATATCATTTGGGATTACCAGGTAGTGTAGGAGGAGCAATTTATAATAATTCTAAGTGGACAAAACCCTTAACTTATATTGGTGATTCTTTGTCAGAAGCAATTCTTGTAAATAATGAAGGAAAACTAAAAAAAGTTGATATAAATTATTTTAAATTTGCTTATGATTTTAGTATTTTGCAAAAAACTCATGAATCTATTATTAGTATCTTTTTTCATTTAACGCAAGAAGATCCTAAAATTTTATGGCAACGAGCTAATGATGTAATGAAATATCGGCAACTTACACAACCAATGGGAGTAAAAAGCGCTGGTTGTGTGTTTAAGAATATTTATATAGCTGATGCTATGCGAATAGGTACTCCCAATCATACACTGTCTGCCGGATATTTAATCGATCAGACGGGTTTGAAAAACTTTTCCATTGGCGGAGCAAAATTTTCAGATAAACACGCAAATTTTATTATAAACACAAATAATGCGGTTGCATCTGATATTTATGCTTTAATAAAAGAAGCACAAGAAAGGGTTTTTCATAAATTCAAAGTAAAAATAGAACCGGAAATTATGTTATTAGGTGAATTTAATTAATATTAAGATAAAGTATGAATAAATTTGCTGTTACTGGCGGAAAACCACTACAAGGTGATATTAGAGTAGGAGGAGCAAAAAATGTAGCCATGAAAGCTGTTATTGCTGCGCTTTTAACAGAAGATGATTTAGAAATATGCAATATTCCTTTGATTTCATCTGTTTTGGGAACTGCAAAAATCGTTGAGCCTGTTGGAGTAAATGTTGAATTGTTGGATCATACTTTAAAAATATCTGCTAGAAATTTACATACACATAAAATTCCCTTGGAATTGGGAGGATTATACAGATCGGTGACTATGGCAATCGGTCCACTGCTGGCACGTACCGGTAAGGCAATTGTTCCAAATCCCGGAGGCTGTCGATTGGGAAAACGGCCGGTTAATTGGCATATTCAAGCTTTAGAACAAATGGGAGCAAAAATTAATTATAAAGACGGGTTTTTTTATGCAGAGGGTAAATTACATGGATCAAAAATTAAATTTGTAAAAAATACTCATACTGGCACTGAAACTATTATTTTAGCAGCTGTTTTGGCAGATGGTGAAACTTTGATTGAGAATGCTGCAGAGGAGCCTGAAGTAGATGATTTGATTTTCTTACTAAATCAGATGGGGGCAAATATAAAAAGACATGGACGGGTAATCAAAATATTAGGCGTAAAAAAAATGCATGGAACAAAATATTCAATCATGCCGGATAGAAATGAAGCAATAACTTATGCAATTGCAGCTATTGCAACAAAAGGCAGTGTACGCGTTACAAATTGTCCTAGAAAGTATATACAGTCCTTTTTGGAGGCTTTAGATGTGGTAAATGCCGGTTGGGAAGCAATAGATGAAAATATAACCCGTTTTTATTATAAACAGCCATTAAAAGCCTGTGATATTATTACTTCTTATCATCCAGGTTTTATGACTGATTGGCAGGCACCCTGGGCAGTATTAGCTACTCAGGCTAACGGTATTTCGACAATCCATGAAACAGTTTTTGAACACAGATTTGCGTATGTTGAAGAATTGAAAAAAATGGGTGCAAAAATTGAATATTCTGATCCAGAAGTTAAAGATCCTGTGGATTATTATAATTTTAATTGGTTAGATCGAAAAATCGGTGATCATCAGGGAATAAAAATTTTTGGTCCTACTGATTTACATGATGCAGTTATGGAGATATCAGATTTAAGAGCAGGTGCAACATTGGTACTGGCTGCACTCACTGCAAAAGGAACATCAATATTACATGGAACAGAACATATTGACAGAGGATATGAAAATTTTGACACACAACTAAAGAAATTAGGAGCCGAAGTTAAACGTATTAAAGGTGAAATTTAAATGAAAAATGATGTTACAGTTTTACTTTTAGCAGGAGGAAAATCTAACCGTTTTTGGCCGATAGCTGACAAAATGGAATTATCCTTTTTAGGTCTTACACTGCTCGAGCGACAAATTGAATTTTTTAAATCTGTAGGACTCAATAATATTATCCTTGTTACAAATGAAAATTTAAGCACTAAATATCAAAAATTGGTTAAAAAAGTAATAATTCAAAAAAGTTTAGGAATGGGAGCTGCAGTACTGTCAGCAAGAAAGGAAATTGAAAATAAACAGGTTTTAATAGTAATTGCTGATGATATTGTTGATGAGTCAGTTTTTAAAGGTATTTTTGAAAAAATCAAAGCAAAAACCAATTTTATAATAGGATATTATACTCCAAATTATTTCCCCGGAGGTTATTTAAAATTAAATGGGAACAAAATAGAACAGATTATAGAAAAACCTGAAAAAGGAAAAGAGCCAAGTAAGTTTGTGGCAATATTCGGCAGTTTTTTTACAGATGGAAGTCAGATTATAAATAGTTTAGAAAAACTCAAACACAATCATTTCGACAAGATTTATGAAGATGCCATTTCTGATTTAATATTTCAGGGACATAAATTTGAAATGGTTCCCTATAAAGATTCCTGGATTGCTTTAAAATATCCATGGGACACTTTTAAAATTCTAAATTATTTTTTACAGCAAATCATCGAAAATAAAATTCATAAGTCAGCACAAATTCACAAATCAGTATCAATTGTTGGACCAGTTGAAATTGAGGAAAACGTTAAAGTGATGGAAAATGCTAAATTAGTAGGCCCTTTACATATTGGAAAAAATACAATTATTGGAAATAATACACTGATTAGGTCATCAAATATTGGGGAGAATTG
>CAYLWN010000006.1:20839-26735 GCA_964387625.1 uncultured Gammaproteobacteria bacterium | reverse complement strand
CAGGAGTTAATTTGGAAACTGATCTGCAGGATGGAATGAGTTGTTTTGTGCGTCAAAAATTGATCAGAAAAAAACATAAAAACATAAATTTTCCTCAAAGAGACGGATTCCGTAATAAAATTTCTTGATCATAAATTCTTCAGATAGATTAAGCTATTTATAATAAAGCGATTATAATTTTTGTTTTTTTATTTATATAATATATACTTACCATATGAACAATTCAGTGCTCAATTTTTTTACTGAAAAAGGTGAATTTAGTAATATAGGAATTCATAAAAATGACATCTCAAACATTAGTAATGATGTAAAAATTTTAACCCAGATTATTCAAGGTAACTTGATGCATGATGGATTTTACAAACATTATGGATTAAAACACCAATCTGGTTTGTATCACTATATGGAAGATTTGCTTGGTCAGATTAAAAAGAATGATTCTAATCCAATTACTGTTCCCCGAAGTCCAAATAAGCAAGTTCAGGTTTGTTGTAGAGATTATGCGGTTTTGCTCACATCATTATTAAGAGCTAAAAAAATTCCAGCAAGAGCCAGATGTGGATTTGACCGATTTGATAAAAATGAACAAAGATGGTGGGATCACTGGATATGTGAATATTGGAATAATGAGCATGCTTGTTGGAAGAAAGTTGATGCTCAACTTAATCCCCATGTTCAACAAGCATGGATGATTAAATTTGATCCATTTGATGTGCCTGATGACATATTTCATGTTGCTGGTAAAGCTTGGTATGACTGGAGGAATAAAAAGATAGATGCCTCAAGATTTATTATTGACGAACTTAATGGTTCTTGGTTGATAAGGGGAAATTTATTGAGAGATTTTGCAGCTCTAAACAAAGTTGAGATAGAACCTTATATGATGAGAATTAATTTGAGATTAAATTGGAATTCATGGAGATTAGTATCTATTGAAGACGATGAATTATCAGATAAAGATTGGTTATTGTTGGATAAAATTGCATTACTAACCATAGATGCAGATAGGTATTTTAATGAAATTAGATCACTATTTCAAGAAAATATTGAGTTGCAACCACCAAAAGACTTATTCCCAAGATTCAGACTTAATTAAATTAATTTGACAAAAAGTATATTTTGCTTTTTTGTAATCTTTTCAGCAAGATTAATTAAGAACTTAGCATACTGTAATAAAAAATTGCTAATTTATCTAATTTTAAGTAGAATTGAGGCTAATGGAGAAATATCCAATTGTTATTTTACCAGGTTGGATGCTGCCTGCACCAAAATATCGGGAATTAGCTCAGCTTTTAGCGCAAAAAGGTCATCAAACCTTTGTTTTAGATTTTCCCGGTTTTGATAAGCAACCATTACCGAAGGTGTATACGCTGACTGATTACGTTATTTATCTGCAAAAATTTATCCGTCAACATAATATCCATAAAGCCGTGTTCATCGCTCATTCTTTTGGCGGTCGGGTAGCTTTGAAATATCTAAGCCAAAATCCTCAAAAAGCAGTTGGTTTAATAATTTCCGGAACACCCGGGTTTATAAATATTGCCAGAATAAAACTAATTATTTTTATAAGTGTTGCTAAAATTGGCGGTATATTTTTTTCTTTACCAATTTTGAAAAATATAAAAGATTTAACAAGAAAAGCATATTATAAAATTATTGGTGCCAGAGATTTTTATCATACTCAAGGATTTATGCGGGAAACTTTCAAAAATGTAATCAAAGAACCGCTCAATAATTATATGAAAAAAATTCGTGTACCAACATTACTTTTATGGGGACAAAAAGATAAAACTGTCCCGGTTAAGATTGCAAAAAAAATGCACAAAACAATTTTAAATTCAAAACTGGAAATCATTCCTGAAATGGGACACATGTTTGTTATTAAAGATGCTCAAATAGCTTTTGATTCAATTAATAATTTTATTAACAGTTTATGAATATACTTTTAGATATAATTTTTTATGTATGGTGTTTAAGAATATTAGCAAATATTTTTTCGTTTATACAGCTTTGGTTTATAAAAGAATATCGCTTGGATCGGATGCTGATTCATTTAAGAACCAATCAAGGAAAGAAAATCTATTTTTTGCCTTTCAGGAGACCACCAATTATTCCTAAAACCATCTGTTTATTTTTCTTAATGTTTTTTAGTAATTTTCTGATTTTTTGGATTCCGGAAGCTCATTGGGTATTAAAATTATTCATTATTGATCTTTTATCTTTTCCAATATCCGGATTTTGGGTATTTATACTGCATCTGCCGACAATTATTTGGCACAAAATTATTGTCGAACTTGCAAAAAATAAATTACAAAATCATAAATCACTCAAAATTATCGGAATTACCGGTAGTTTCGGAAAAACTTCAACCAAAGAATATTTATATACAATTTTGTCAGAGAAATTTAATGTGTTAAAAACAGAAGCCAGTAAAAATTCTTTGATAGGTATTGCGGAAATGATACTTCACAAACTTACGCCCGATCATCAAATATTAATTGCTGAAATGGGTGCCTATAAAATGGGGGAGATTAAGCAAATGGTTGATTTTGTAAACCCACAAATAGGAATAATAACAGCTATAAATGCCCAACATCAGGATTTATTTGGTTCACTTGAAGCGACTATTAGAGCCAAATTTGAACTAATTGAAGGATTAAAAGATAAAAAAATTGCCATATTTAATGCTGACAACAAATATACTTTTAAAATGGCTGAAAAAGCGCATCAGCAAAAATTTCATGTATGGTTATACGGCAGAAATACCACTAATTACCCAGACTGGCCGCAAAAAATATTGAGAGCACAAAATATTGACATAGATTTAGACGCAACAAAATTTGATTTAACTGTCGATAATCAGTCGTATCATATTCAAACATCAGTTTTGGGCGAACACCAGGTTGGTAATATTTTGGCTGCAATTGCTGGAAGTTTAAGTATGGGAATGGATATGGAAAGTATTGTAAAAGCAATAAAAAAATTGACTCCGTATGCAAAGACATTTGAAAAAATTTATGGGATGAATGGGACAATTTTTATAAACGATACATTTAATAATAATCCTGATGCTGCCCGAGCTGCAATAAAATATTTAAGTTTAGCAAAAGGTAATAAGATCCTGGTTTTTCAACCCATGATTGAATTAGGTAAATATGCAAACGAATCTCACAGACAGGTTGGAGAATATGCTGCAAAATATTGTGATTGGATTTTTTTGACAAATAATAATTTTTATCATTATTTTCAGGAAGGGGTAACTCAAGTTAATCCACAAATGAAAGCTTCAGTTTTGCCTCTGAAGGAAATTGCTGCTCAAATAAAATCAATAATTAAACCTGAAGATATGGTGATTTTCAAAGGCAAAGAAGCTGAAAACGTATTAAAAATACTAATATAAAATATGGTTGGTACACCAATAGTTATAGGTTTATCTCCAAATCTGTTTTACAAGGACTTAATAGAAACTTTCAAAATAATTTTTCAACCTTGGAAATGGAAATTTGGTAATTCAATACAAAAAGTAGAAGATTGGGCTGAAAATTATTTTAACGTTAGTCAGGCAATATCATTTAATGCCGGGAGATCAGCTCTTTACACATCACTGAAAGCTTTAGATTTAAAACCTAATGATGAAGTTATGTTGCAGGCTTTTACTTGTGTAGCAGTTCCCAATGCTGTTATTTGGGCTGATTTGAAATCAGTATTTGTAGATATTAATGATTCTTTAAATATTGACACTAAAGACGCTTCCTTAAAATTAACACCAAACACTAAAGCACTTATTGTACAGCATACATTTGGAATCCCGGGAAATATGGATGAAATTGTTAAATTTTGCCAAAATCATAAATTATATTTAATCGAAGATTGTGCTCATTCACTGGGAGCTACTTATAATGGAAAACAGGTGGGCACTTTTGGAGATGTAGCGGTATTTAGTTTTGGCAGAGACAAAATTATCTCGTCAGTATTTGGCGGAATGGCAATAACGAACAATAAACATATAGCTACAAAAATTACTCAATTACAAGGAAATTTGGCTTATCCCGGCAATTTTTGGATTTTTCAACAATTATTGCATCCGATAATCACTTTTGTAAGTCTGTCGCTTTATTCATTTTTTAATTTGGGAAAACTAATTTTATATTTATCACAAAAATTACATTTATTGTCCATGCCTGTATATAATCAGGAAAAAAGAGGTGATAGACCTGACATTTTTCCCAAAAAATTCCCGAATGCTTTGGCATATTTAGCAATAAATCAGTTAAAGCAATTAGAGCAAATGAATGAAAAAAGACAAAAAATCGCCAAGCAGTATTATAATAATTTAGACAAAAGTAAATTTTTGTTACCAAAAATAAATAATGAAGCCGTTTATTTGCGGTACAATGTTTTAATAAATAATGCAAATCAGGTTCGTGATCAATTGAAAAAACAGAGAATTGTTTTAGGCAATTGGTATCATAATATAATTGATCCTGAAGGAATTGATTTCGGACATATTGGTTATAAAAAAGGCAGTTGTTCGAAAGCGGAAATAATGGCCAAAATGAGTTTAAATTTACCGACTTCACCAATTTTAAAACACAATCAAATTCAAAAATTAATCTCATTATTAAACTCCTAAAACACAATATGCATCAGCAAATTCAAATAAAAACTTTGGTTGTCGGAAAATTACAAACAAATTGTTATTTAATCACTGATTTTGCAAGCAGTGAGACAATTGTTTTAGATCCGGGAGATGATGCTGATTACATAACGCAAATTATAGAAGAAAATAAATTAAAACCTGTCATCATTATTGCTACCCATGGGCATTTTGATCATATTTTAGCCTCCTGGCATTTGCAAAAAGTTTATCATATCCCTTTTGCCATAAGTCCCAATGATGAATTTTTAGTTAAGGACATGAAAAAAAGCGCTCAGTTTTTTTTAAATAAAAAAATCATGGATTTGCCGCCGGAAATAAATATGTCTTTAAATGACCAGCAACTGATAAAAATAGGTAGCTGCAATTTAGAGATTATCACAACACCAGGGCACACTCCCGGTGGAATTTCTTTGTATGATAAAGTAAATCATAAAATATTTGTTGGTGATACTGTATTTGCTGGTGGTGGGGTAGGCAGAACAGATTTCAAATATTGTGATGAAGATAAACTTTGGCAATCAATTAAATCAATCATGTCAAAGCCTCCAAAAACAGAAATTTTTTCCGGACATGGCAAGTTAACCAGCATAGAAAAAGAAGCGTTAATTTTTAAACTATGAAAAACTCCTTTGAGATACAAACAATTAGTGATCAAAACCAATGGGATGAATTTATTATCAAAAATAATTCCTGGTGTTTATTTCAAAGTTTTAATTGGGGAGAGATTCAATTGGCATTAGGTAATAAAGTTACACGTTACGGCTTATTTAAAAATGGTCAATTAGTTGCTGTAGCTCAAACAATTTTAATTACGGCCAAAAGAGGCAAGTTTTTACATATCAGACATGGGCCGGTGATTATAAACACGAGTGTTAGTGAAAAAAATGCAATTTGGGATTTTTTAAGCAAATTTTTAATAAAAAGTGCCAAAAAAGATCACGCATGGTTTATAAGAATTAGCCCGATGATTGCTGATAATTACGAAAATAATCAATTATTAGATAAATTACATTTCCAAAATGCTCCGATTCAAGCAATGGATGCAGAAATTGCCTGGGTATTGGATTTAAATAAGTCAGAAGAAGAATTATTTACCGGCATGCGAAAAACCACCAGATATTTGATAAGACAGGCAGAAAAAATAGGCGTAACAATAACTCAAGCCCAAAATTTGCTCAATTTTAATAAACTATATAAAGAAACTTACAGTAGGCAACATTTTATTCCTCATAAAGG
>CAYLWN010000006.1:10765-20739 GCA_964387625.1 uncultured Gammaproteobacteria bacterium | reverse complement strand
TTTTTATAAAATTTCATATACCATAGAAAAGGTGCGAAAAATTATCCGGGGATACTAGATTTACCAAAACATTGTCAGTATGGCTTATAATATAATAAATAAATGAAAGAATTAATCAGAAAACACCATATTTCCTTCAAAAACGCTCTCGCCGGCCTAAAATGGGCTCTTTATACCCAACCGAATTTCCGTGTCCATTTATTAGCAGCCATACTAGTTATGATATTGGGTCAAATAGTGAGTTTAAGCAGGAATGAATGGATTTTGCTGATTTTTACGATAATTTGTGTTTTGGCAGCAGAAATGATCAATACCTCACTTGAAGCAATGACAGATTTGATAACTCAGGAGTGGCATCAGGATGCTAAAATTGCCAAAGATGTAGCCGCAGGAATGATGTTATTGGTGGCTATAGGTTCAATTTTCATAGGCGGATTTATTTTCATCCCTAAATTACTTACTTGGTTTTAATTAATCTAATATGATCATAATTCTTACCATATTATTATTTTCGATTTTGATTAACACTTTATTGTTTGTACCATTTATCAATTTATTATATAAATATAAATTCAGACGCCAAAAACAACAAACACGGGATGTTTTTTCAAAATTAACTCCAATTTTTGACAAGCTGCATAATAAGAAACAAGGTACACCTGTAGGCGGGGGATTATTGATTATTTTAACTACTGCTTTATTTTTCCCCATTTCACTCTTGGCAATGAAATATTTTTTTGTACCCATAACCCAGGTTTACAGATTGGATGCGGAAGTTAAAGTAATCATTACTACTTTTTTAGCATTTGGTCTACTTGGGCTTTATGATGACATGAAAAAATCTTTTTCCTTCATAAAAGGGTCTTTTTGGGGTTTGCGTTTCAGGCATAAATTATTCATTGAAATAATAATTTCTATAATTATTGCTTATTGGTTATATGCAGAATTAAAAATTGATATTTTACATATTCCGTTTATTGGTGTGTGGGACATGGGATGGTTGTTTATTCCCTTTGCTGCTTTGGTAATTATTTCTTTCAGTAATGCTTGTAATATAACTGACGGTTTGGATGGTTTAGTGGGAGGACTGTTGATGATTGCACTCATCACCTTCCTAGTCATAGCTGCATCAATTTTAGATACACCATTATCGATATTTATTTCCCTTTGGTTAGGCGGTTTAATTGCATTTTTGTATTTTAATATTTATCCGGCCAGAATTATGTTGGGGGACGTAGGTGCGTTATCTTTTGGTGCCACATTTGCCGTAGTTGGTTTGTTATTGGGAAAATCGATGACGTTAGTGATCATCGGTGGAGCATTTATTTTAGAAGTTACGTCTTCATTGTTGCAACTGTTGTCAAAAAAATATTTAGGCAGAAAATTAATGGATGTTGCGCCTTTTCATTTGTGGCTGCAAAATAAGGGATGGCAGGAACCAAAAGTAGTAATGCGGTTTTGGTTACTGGGAATTACTCTATCTATATTGGGTTTATGGTTAGCTTTAATTACACGTAAATAAAACTTTAATCTTTTATGCTCATTAAATCACCTTACAAAAATAAACAGGTTGCCATAGTGGGCTTATCAACTGAAGGCATAGACAGCGTCAAATTTTTTGTTAAAGAAGGTGCTATGGTTACCTGTTGCGATAGACGGAATAAAGAGCAATTAGGTGAAACTTATGAGATGTTAGATAAACAAAAAGTTAAATTTTCATTAGGCCCAAATTATTTAGATAATTTAGAAAAATATGATTTGATCGTCAGAACTCCGGGAGCAGCTCTTTTTTTGCCTCAATTGGAAGAAGCTTTAAAACGAAAACAAATAATTACCAGTCAGATAAAACTGTTTTTTGAAGAATGTCCTTGTCCTGTCATTGGAGTAACAGGTACCAAAGGCAAAGGCACTACGGTTTCATTAATAGGTGAAATTTTAAAAAACTCAGGTTTTGTGACACATGTCGGAGGAAATATCGGGAAACCTTTATTATCAAGTGTCAGAAATATTTATAAAAACCATATTGTGGTTCTGGAACTATCTTCATTTCAACTGGAGGATTTAGATAAAAGTCCTCACATCAGCGTAATTTTAAATATAACACAGGAGCACTTAAACAATATGGATCCTATGGCAACAAATTATCATAAAACCAGGGATGACTATGTTAAAGCCAAAGAAAATTTAATTAAACATCAAAAACCTGCTGATTTTTGTGTGATTAATGCTGATTTTGATACTTCTAAATCTTTTTCAAAACTTACCAAAGCAAAAACTTATTGGTTTTCTAAGCAACAACAAGTTCAGGGAGTATATGTAAAATCAGGCGAAATAATATTAAATTTAAATCACATAAAAGAAAAAATTGCATCTGTTGACCGACTGTTATTAAGAGGAAGACATAATTGGGAAAATATTTCAGCTGCGATTTTAGCAGCATATTTGGCAGGCGCAAAAATAAAAGCGATAAAATCGACAGTAGTTTCTTTTAAAGGTTTAGAACATAGATTGGAATTGGTTGGCGAGATTAACCAGGTGAAATTTTATAATGATTCATTCTCGACCATTCCTGAAACAACAATTGCTGCAATAAAGGCATTTTCTGAAAACATAATCTTAATTGCCGGAGGTTCTGATAAGGGATCTAATTATACGCAATTAGGGCAAGATCTAATTAACAGCCGGGTAAAAACTTTAATTTTGATTGGTTTAATGGCTTCTAAAATTGAGGATGCCATATTACAGGCATCAAGAAAACTTAATCAACCAGTATCTTTTAAAATTGTCAGGAATTTAACAAATATGCAAAGTATTATAGATACAGCTTTTAATGAAACTAAACAGGGAGATATAGTGTTATTATCTCCTGCTTGTGCCTCATTTGATATGTTTAAAAACTATAAAGACAGAGGTAATCAATTTAAATATTATGTTAAAGAATTGGCTGAAAAAAAATAACTCCAATCATAAAAAATCTGCAGGAATTGATAAACCTTTATTTTTTGCGCTTTTGGGTCTCCTATTTTTTGGATTATTGGCTGTTTATAATTCGTCAATTGTTTCGGCTTTCAGAGATTTTCAAAATCCTTATCACTATGTGGAAGATCAGGGAAAATATCTGATTTTAGGTTTGATTTTAATGTGTATTTTAAGCGCTTTTGACTACCATAAATGGTACAAATTATCCATTCCGCTCTTATTTATAAACCTAATTTTGTTAGTTGCAGTTTTTATACCCGGTATAGGAATCAAAGTTATGGGTGCCAAACGCTGGTTGAATTTTGGATTTACTACGCTTCAACCTACAGAACTGACAAAACTAACTTTATGTATATATTTATCTGCCTGGTTTGCTTTTAAAGAAAAAGGCAGATTTTTGCCCTTTTTAGCTCTATTGGCAGTGGTGATTGGACTGGTTGTATTACAACCGGATTTAGGAACAGCTGCAATTATCATTGGGATTGCGGTTATTTTATATTTCATTTCAGGTATGTCCTGGTTACAATTGGGAATTTTAGTCCCTATTGTGCTATGCAGTGTTTTTATCTTGTCAGTTATTGCACCATACAGAATGGCAAGAATTACAACGTTTTTAAATTCCAATTATGATCCATTGGGATCGTCTTACCACATGCGTCAGGTACTTATATCTTTAGGTTCGGGCGGTTTGTTTGGTGTAGGTATTGGAAAATCCAGACAAAAATATGAATATTTACCTGAAGCCAACACTGATTCCATATTTGCAATTATTGCTGAAGAAATAGGCTTTATAGGTGCGTTTATGTTAATTCTCCTCATGATGTTTATAGCTTACCGGGCATTTACAATTGCAGGACAAGCTCCTGACAGGTTTGGACAATTATTGGCCTGCGGAATAGGCAGTTGGTTTTCCATACAGACATTAATTAATTTAGCAGCAATGGTGGGCTTAATTCCATTAACCGGAGTTCCATTACCATTGATTTCTTATGGTGGGTCAAATTTAGTTAGCATGTTGTTGGGTTTTGGAATATTATTTAATATAAGCAGGTCAAGAAACAAATCTTTATGAGAAAAATTATTATTACAGGTGGACATGTTACTCCAGCTTTGTCAGTCATGTCTGAACTTAAATTAAGAAATTGGGAATGTATTTATGTAGGTAGAACACATGCTTTAGAGGGTGATAAAACTCAATCTGAAGAGATGCGGATTGTTGTCAAAGAGGGTTATAAATTTATTCCTATCACAACAGGTCGGTTACAAAGACAAATTACTAGATATACATTAATTTCATTATTGAAAATTCCTATAGGTATTATTCAAGCTTTTATAATTTTATTGCAAAATAAACCGCAAGTTATTTTATCATTTGGCGGATATGTTGGATTGCCTATTGTATTAGCTGGATGGTGTTTGGGGATTCCCATTGTCACCCATGAACAAACATTGTCACCTGGTCTGGCAAACCGGTTAAGCGCGAGATTTGCAAAAGTTATTTGCGTGTCTTGGCCTGCATTATCTAAAAAATTTCCGAAAAAAAGATTCGTTTATACAGGATTACCGGTGCGTAAAGAAATTTTTCAAATAAATAAACAAATTAATATTCAGTCAAACAAGCCGGTTATTTATATAACCGGAGGAAATTTAGGATCGCACAGCATAAATGAAGTAGTGGAAAAAAATCTTCCACAACTTCTAAAAACATATACAATTATTCATCAATGCGGTAAAGCTATGAATGAATTTGATTATAAACGACTCATAAATTTAAAAAATCAGTTACCAAAAGATTTAAAAGATAATTATTATGTATATACCTATATTGATAAAGAATTTATTGGGGATGTTTTTCGGCGTTGTGATATTTTAATCAGCCGGGCAGGGGCAAATATAATTTATGAAATAATTGCCCTTCACAAATTAGCCATTTTAATACCACTTCCGTGGTCGGGTATGAAAGAACAGGAAATAAATGCAAAATTTTTAACAGATCATCAAGCTGGTGTGACCATTGAACAAAAAAACTTATCAGGTGAAATATTGTTAAAACAAATTCCATTTTTAATGGAAAACCGTGATAGATATTTGACAAATCTTGATAAATTAAAAAACTATGTTGTTTCAGATGCTGATAAACGCATTGCCCAAGTGATAGAATCTGTAGAGTGAAAAGCAAAACACCGATTATATTTGCACATTTGCACGTAATAATAAATATATTATTATTTGTGTTAATTTGTTGGCAAATCTTCTTTGGATCTTTTTTCCGGATAAAAACTATCTATATAAAAGGAAGTGAGGAATTAATAAACAATCAGGATTTGCTTAAAACCAATGAAAACCTAATAACTTTGTCAACAAAAAATTACATAAAGAAAATAAAGCAAAATTACCCCTATATAAAATCCGCCATAGTGTATAAAAAATTTCCTTCAAGCATTGTTATTGAAACAATTAATCGTAATCCGATTTTTTATACTGCTTATGAAGATAATATTGCATTTATTGATGAGGAGGGAAAAGTTTTACCTAATCTAAAAATTTGGCAGAACACCCTCAAAATAAAATTAAATTGTGAAATACAAATAGACAAAAATAATGAAACTGTTGCTAATCTTGATTTAACTAAACAATTTATAACTATTAATAATATGATTTCACAAACTGATTTGCGTCCGACGGAATTTATTTGCACGGACAAAAATGTGTATAAAATCATTATTGAAAATATTGAGATAGTTTTTTTATCTGATATTGATGAGAATAATTTGATATCCTCTTTACAAGTCTTATTTAAACAGTTTAGAATAGAAGGTAAGCAACCGGTGAGGATAGACTTAAGATTTTCTAAGCCGGTGGTTCAGTACGAATCAGAAAATTTGAATTCTGCGTTTCCCAGTGGAAATTTGTAAGAAATGGGAATTTCATATGCGTGATCGAACAATTGTAGGAATAGATATCGGTACTTCAAAAATTGCAACTGTGATTGCCTCGATAAAAGAGGAAGGACCTTTAAATATTTTAGGAGTTGCAACAGTTGAAAGCAAAGGCATCAGAAAAGGACAAGTAGTAAAAATTGACGATGCTGAAGCGAGTATTTCTCCCTCTTTGGAAGCTGCAGAAAGAATGGCAGGAGTAGGAATTGCATCTGCATTCGTAAGTGTGGGAGGAAATCAAATCGCCTCACTAAATTCTCACGGCGTGGTAGCTGTTTCAGAACCTGAAAAAGAAATCGTGGAAACTGACGTAGATCGGGTAATTGAAGCAGCGAGAGCAGTTTCGATTCCTTCATCACGGGAAGTATTGCATGTTTTACCGAGAAGTTTCACAGTTGATGGACAATCTGAAATTGCTGATCCAAAAGGCATGACTGGTGTACGTTTGGAAGTGGAAACACATTTAGTGACAGGTTCAACACCGGCAATAAAAACTCTGGAAAAATGTGTTGGAGATTTGGGAATTGGAATTTCAGGGATGGTGTTTTCAGGTTTAGCATCAGCCCAAGCAGTACTGACAGATACGGAAAAAGAATTGGGCGTGGTTTTGATTGATATAGGAGGAGGTACGACAGATGTAGCGATTTTTGTCGAAGGAGCTTTAGCTTATTCATCGGTCATTCCGATTGGCGCAAAAAATATTACAGCTGATTTAGCAATTGGACTGCGAATTTCTCAAGAAAGTTCTGAAAAAATTAAACTTATGTTGTCTGATAAAACTAAAAATAATCCAAACCCTCAAGATGCAAAAGATAGGCATAAAGATGATGAAATGGATTTTACCAGTTTAAATTTGTCAGAAGATTTACGAAAAGTATCAAAGAAAACTTTGATTGACGGTATTATCAGGCCCCGATTAAATGAAATTTTAACTATGGTGGGATTAGAAATAAAAAAAAGCGGATTTGGAGGAATGACACCATCAGGAGTGGTAATTTGTGGAGGCGGAGCTGATACTGTTGGAATAGTTGAGGCAGCCAGAAGAAATTTGGCCATGCCGGTTAGGATAGGAATTCCAACCGGCATAACTGGATTAGTTGATGAAATATTAACACCTGCTTATGCAACGTCAGTTGGTTTAGTTAGGTATGGAGCAAATAATTCGACAGAAGAAACAACTCAACCATTATTGCATAAATTCAGCGGGAAAATGCCTTTTAAAGGTATTTGGGGAAAATTGGGTGATATTTTAAAACCTTTTTTGCCTTAAAAGTTGTTTAAAAACTGGAATCAAAAGGTAAAACAACTTCATAAGAGTCTGTAATGATTCGATTGAATCGAAACTAAACAGACTCTAAAAAATACTATTTACAACATAGATAATTAATGATAAATTGATGTCAAGTTAAATTTACTGCCCCGAGCTTTCCTCTTAAATGATAAAGCTTCGTGATTTTTTTTCAAAAAAATATTTTTATGTTAATTAAGCCTGAAATTGCACGATTTGCCAAAATTAAAGTGATTGGAGTGGGTGGAGGCGGATGTAACGCCATTAATTCCATGATTGCCACATCACAAATCCAAGGCGTAGATTTTATAGCAGTAAATACTGACGCACAAGCATTGTTAACCTCATTATCTCCTACTAAAATTCAAATTGGAGAAAATTTAACCAGAGGTTTAGGATCTGGTGGAAATCCGGAAATTGGTAGGCAAGCTGCTGAAGAATCAAAAGAAAAAATTAAAGAGCAATTACTTGATTCAGACATGGTGTTTCTTACTTGCGGTGAAGGTGGCGGGACAGGAACCGGTGGAACACCTATTATTGCTCAAATTGCCAAGGAAATGGGCGCTTTGACTGTGGCTGTAGCAACTAAACCCTTTGCTTTTGAAGGCACCAGAAGATTGGTAACTGCTGAAGACGGCATTGTTTTATTAAAAGAAAAAGTTGATACATTAATTGTAATTCCCAATCAAAGAATTTTGGATGTAGTTGATAAAAAATTATCACTTTTGGAAGCGTTTCGTGTAGCAGATAGTGTTTTGGGACAAGGAGTGCAAAGCATTTCTGATCTAATAGTAACTCCGGGACTTATAAATGTAGATTTTGCAGATGTCAGAGCCATTATGACTAATGCCGGATCAGCCTTGATGGGTATTGGAACCGGAACCGGAGAAAATAGGGCTGCAACCGCTGCCAGAATGGCAATTGCTTCACCTCTTTTGGAAATTTCCATAGATGGAGCTAAAGGAGTGTTATTCAATATTACTGGTGGAAAAGACATGACCATGACAGAAGTGGATGAAGCAGCTAAGATGATTTCGCAAGCAGTGGATCCTGATGCCAATATTATTTTTGGAGCTACAATTGATGAAACAATGGTAGACCAGATAAAAATTTCCGTAATTGCCACAGGTTTTGATGAAACCAGAAGAACTTTACAAAGTTTTACATCACCTTCTATGTATTCTATGAAATCCATGCAATCACAATATCAGACCAATAATCAAAAACCGGTGGCAACCACTAATTCACAAAATAATCAGACTCAAGCAACAACACCTCCAACCAATCAAAATCTTCCTACTGATACAAGTGATATTCCGATGGAAGATGAATATGATATTCCGGCATTCTTACGCAAGAAATCCTAATTATTAAATATTTTTCTTATATCCCGAGGCGTCAAGAGAAAAACACCTCCGAGGTGTAAGATTTTAGAGGTGTAAGATTTTATCAATTTAAAGTTTATAGTATAATTAGCAAATTATGGCTAGATTATTACAGGTTGCACAGCTTGGACACCCTATACTTCGTCAAAAGGCAAAACCAGTAACAAAGATTAAATCCAGACAGGTGCAGGAATTAATTGCTGATTTAACAGAAACGGTGATGGATATTGATGGAGTTGGAATGGCAGCTCCGCAAGCTTATATCTCACAAAGAATTTTTATTATCGCTTCTCATCCGAATACCAGATATCCTAACGCACCTTTAATGAAACCGACAGCAATTATAAATCCAAAAATTATTTGGCATAATGAAATAAAATATAAAGATTGGGAAGGTTGTTTATCAATTCCGGGTATACGAGCTTTAATTCCGCGTTTTACTAAAATTAAAGTTGAATATACGGACATTAAAGGCAAAATTCAAACTAAAAATTATGCAGATTTTATTGCTAAAATTTTTCAACATGAGTTTGATCATTTAGAAGGCCTGGTTTTTTTAGACAGGGTAGTGGACACAAAAGACATCATCACTGAAAAAGAATATTTGAAATTAATGGCTAAAAAAATTACTAAAAAAGTTGAATAAGTTCACTGTTAAATATTCTTCCAAATATCCTTAGGTGTCAAGAGAAAAACACCTCCAAGGTGGAACAATTATATTTTTTTTATATACTATTTTAGTTATTAATGATGCTTCTTTTTGAGCTTTTGAATTACGGATATCTTTTTTATAAAATTGCCATGAGATTATTTTGCGATTATCTGTAACTTTCTCTAAAAATTCGATTCCCTGTAAATGATCATATTCATGTTGGATCACTCTGGCCAAAATGCCATCACATCTTAGAGAGAATTTATTTCCTTCTAAATCATAAGCTTCAATTTCAATTTCTTTGGGTCTTAAAACTGGTCCGAAAATAGATCCTTTGGTGACACATCCACATCCTTCATAAATTAGATTAGTTTCTTTTGAAGAACACGTTATTTTAGGATTGATATAAACACGTAAATTATCTGATTTTCCAATATTTCGGGCTGCAGTTTTTCTGGGTTGTGTTAAAAATACCTGATAATTTTCAGCGATTTGAGGAGCGGCAATACCTATAAGATCAACAAATTTCATTGTATCTGTAAGATCGCATACAAGTTTTTTAAGTTTTAAAGATTTAAAATTTTTGACTTTTTGATTATTTAGTTTTAAAACTCTGTGACCTATCTCAATTATCTTTTTTACTGCCATAACAACCAAATTATACCATACATAATTATAAATAGAAGTGAAAATTCAAAAAAGTTGAGGTTTGAACGAGTTTTTGGTAAACT
>CAYLWN010000006.1:0-10665 GCA_964387625.1 uncultured Gammaproteobacteria bacterium | reverse complement strand
AACGTCTGATTTCGGTAATCACCGGAAGAATGAATTTATTTCATACGTTGGACGAAGAAAGTCCTCCTTCGCATGAAGCTTCGGAGGATGAGTAAATCATTTCGGGAAAGCCCGTGACAGCTTGAAAATAAGAGTTCTGAGTTAATAAAGTTCATAAAGTTCTAAATTAGAAATACTATGAACTACGAACTAAAAACTACGAACTGAATTAAGGTGGTACCACCTTTCGACCCTCCTTCGCTAAAGCTACGGAGGCCAAGCAATTTCAGGATAAATTTAATTTTTATCTTGATAACTTGATGAACGGTCCTTATAGTTCCTGATATAATAAATTATTGGGAATTATAAAGGACCTTTTTTTTATGAAAAAACATCAATTTAAACCAGTGAATTCACAAATAAATTTGTCTGTTATGGAAGAGCAGGTAATTAAATATTGGAAACAAAATAAAACTTTTGAAAAATCAGTTGAATTCCGTCCGGAAAATAAAACCTGGACTTTTTTGGATGGTCCGCCTTTTATTACAGGACTTCCTCATTACGGAACACTGCTTTCCAGTATTCCTAAGGATTTATATCCCAGATACATGACTATGAAGGGTTATCGGGTGAGGCGTGTTTGGGGATGGGATTGTCATGGATTACCTGCAGAAAATAAAGTGGAAAATAAACTAAAAATAACCAGAAAAAAAGATATTGAAGAAAAAATTGGCGTGGGGGTATTTATCAAAGAATGTAAAAATTATGTTTCCCAAGTATCTTCTGAATGGGAATGGTATGTGGATCATATAGCGAGGTGGGTAGATTTTAAAAATGCGTATAGGACCATGGATACGCCTTACATGGAATCTGTGATGTGGGTTTTTAAACAAATGTATGAAAAAGACTTGATTTATAAAGGTTTAAGAGTTTCACTGTATTGTCCGCATTGTGTGACTCCTATTTCTAACTTTGAAGTGGCAATGGATGCTGATAATTACAAAGAAATTACTGAGAACGCTGCAGTTTTTAAATACCAGATGCAAAACGATCCGCACACGTTTATATTAGCCTGGTCTACAACTCCGTGGAATAAATTAGCCACACCCGCGCTCGCCGTAAATCCCAATTTAACTTATGTAAAAGTGAAACAAAGGGGAAACTTTTATATTTTAGCAAAAACAACCACTAAAGTTTTAACTGATAAGTATGAGATTGTGGAAGAATTTAAAGGAAAAAAATTAATCGGTCAAAAATTTGTACCGCATTATAATTTTTATAAAATTGATGAAGGAAAAAGGGCTTTTGTAATTATCGGTGGAGATTTTGTGGCAGCTGACGAAGGAACTGGAGTAGTTACAATAGCAGCTTATGGAGAAGAAGATTTAGCTGTGATGCAGAAAGAAAATATCCAAATTGTTTTGCATGTGGATGAAGAAGGAATGCTTAAAAAAGAAGTTTCCCAATTTGCCGGAATGTATTATTTGAAAGCTGATAAATTTGTTATCCAAGATTTAAAAAAACGTAACTTAATTTACCATGAAGATCTTGTTACTCACACTGTGCCAATGTGTTGGCGCTGTCATACACGCCTATTTTACGCTCCGCAAAATGCGTGGTATGTGAATGTTGGTAAATTAAAACCCAAAATGGAAAAGACTAATAAAAATGTGAATTGGTTTCCCAAACACTTTAAATTAGGTAGGTATTTAAAAAGTTTACAATCAGCACCTGATTGGTGCATCTCAAGATCAAGATATTGGGGATCACCTGTACCAGTGTGGGAATGCGAGTGTGGTCACAGATTTGTTCCAGGATCTATCAAAGAATTGGAAGAAAAAGCCGGAGTTAAAATTACTGATTTGCATAAACCAGGCATTGATGAAATAAAAATCAAATGTGATGAATGCAAAAAAACTACCACTAGAGTTAAAGAAGTTTTGGACTCTTGGATTGAAGCCGGATCAGCATCTTTTGCAGAAAGGCACTTTCCGTTTAACCAAGAAGTAAAATTAGCAGAATTTTTTCCACCGGATTTTATTGTGGAATACACCGGTCAAATCAGGGCCTGGTTTTACGTATTACACGTGATTGCTACAGCTTTATACGACTCACCTGCATTTAAAAACGTGATGGTTACCGGAGTAATTTTGGGTACAGACGGCAGAAAAATGAGTAAAAATTATGGAAATTATCCGGACCCGCAGGAAATGTTGACTAAATATGGAGGAGATGCGTTAAGGTTATATTTGTTGGGCAGTCCTGTGATGCGGGGAGAAGATATATTAATTTCAGAAACTGAATACAGAAATCAGGTACGAGGGTTTTTACTCATATTGTGGAATGTTTATAATTTTTTTATAAGCAATGCCATTGTAGATAATTGGCAGCCTGAAAATAATATTGATGTAAAAGAATTAACTAATGTTTTGGATAAATGGATTTTATCAAGATTGAGTCAAATACAATTAATAGTTGAAAAATCATTAGATGAATACAATTCACCGTTGATGGTCGCAACTGTTTGGGATTTTGTGATTAAAGACGTTTCAACCTGGTATGTCAGACGTATAAGAGACCGAGTTGGTCCGACTGTTGCCAATAATCCGGATAAAACTGCAGCTTATCAAACTTTATTTATAGTATTAACGACTTTTTCAAAAATATTAGCTCCATTGGTGCCATTTATTACAGAAGAAATGTATCGGAATTTAACAGGTGAAGAATCAGTGCATTTATGCAATTGGCCTAAAGCAAATAAAGAAATGATTGATACAAAATTAGAGACTGACATGCAAACAGCAAGAAAGATTGTCGAACTGGCACATTCGCAAAGAAAGGAAGCCAATATTAAAGTCAGAATTCCATTGGCAAAATTGACCGTTGTCATACAGGAACAATTACCCACATCAATTGAATTGGTTGTAAAAAGTGAAATTAATGTTAAACAATTAGAATATAAAAAAGGTATGGAACTTAAAGTAAAATTAGATACCAAAATAACTCCACAATTACAGATGGAAGGAGATGCTCGGGGTTTGATCAGAAAAATTCAGGTTTTACGCAAGGAAAAAAGGTGTAAAATAGATGAACGGATAATAGTGACTTTACCAAATGAATATAAAAAATTAACGGAAGAATTAATAAATTTAATTAAATCTGAAACTTTGGCAAAAGATATTTTATGGAAAGATACATTAGAAATTTCAACTGGCCAATTGTTATCTTCACATTAATCCTTAATTGTTTGGGACTGGCTACATTGCTGTCTTTAAGTCAAAGTTTATTTTATCAGCAATTGATCATGACAATTGTGTGTTTGGTATTATTTTGGATTTTTACCCGGATAGATTTTTCCCTGTATCATTATTTGGCAACTCCCATATATGTTTTTTGTCTTCTATTTTTGATGTTAACCTTTTTAGGCCCAAATGTCAGAGGTTCTACCCGTTGGTTGGAAATTATGGGATTTAGATTACAGCCTTCAGAAATTGTCAAGCCATTTTTGATTTTGTGTTGGACATCTTTTCTTATCAAATATCCGCCTGACAAATTACGCAATGTTTTTAAAAATATTGGTTTATTTTTACTGCCTTGGATTTTAGTTTTTCGGCAACCTGATTTGGGAAATGCCATTGTTTATTTTGGAATTTGGTTAACTGCTATTATATTGTCCGGTTTACCTTGGAAATATATTATCGGTGGAGGATTAATCGGAATAATTAGTTTACCTTTAAGTTATAATTTATTACAGCACTATCAGCAGCTGCGATTACTGATTTTTTTTAATCCTGGTCTTGATCCAAAAGGTGCGGGTTATAACGCAATTCAAGCCATGATAGCAGTTGGATCAGGGAGTTGGTTTGGACGGGGATTTGGCAGAGGTACACAATCGCTTTTGAAATTTTTACCTGAATTTCATACGGATTTTATTTTCGCCTCATTCAGTGAAGAATTTGGATTTATAGGCGCCCTGCTTTTGATTGTTTTATATTTTGTTTTATTGTGGCAGATCCTCAAAGTTGCCAGTAATTTAATTGCTAATCAAAGAGCTTTTATTTTTACCGTGAGTATATTTACCCTAATATTTATTCAAATGGTAGTCAATATTGGTATGAATTTAGGACTGATGCCTATTACCGGAATAACCCTGCCGCTGATGTCATTGGGAGGCAGTTCTCTGATATCTATCTGGGTAGGATTGGGTATTCTGACAGCCTCTCTAAACGAAAGAAAGCGAAATCTAATTTAAACTTATGATTGTCAATTGGGCAAATTTTTGATAATATACCTTAACTTATGTACGCAATAATAAAAATGGGTGGAAATCAATATAAAGTCAGCATAGGTCAAATTTTGGATGTGGATCGTGTTTCGGATAAAGAAGATTCTACAATCAAAATTCCGGCCATCATGGTCGTTGATGGAGAAAAAATTTTACTCGCCAAAGATGCTGAAAAAATATTGGTAAGCGCTCAAGTTGTCAGACATTTAAAAGGTGACAAGATCGATGTAATGCGTTTCAGGCACAAAGTCAGACACAGAAGGCATATAGGTTTCCGTGCCAGTTTAACCCAGCTTAAAATTGTAAGTATTAGTGATAGTAAAGTGAGTTCTGCTGTTTTAAAGGAGCCAAAAACTGTCAAAAAGACCAAAAAGTCCACCTCAACCTCAAAAAAATAACAATACACATGAAACTATTTGTTTTTGTGCTTGGTATAGCCCATGAATTGGCAAAAAGTGAATTGGAAAGCGTTCTAATAGATGAAGGTCTAAAATATTTGCCGGTTTTTCATCAGGAAAGAGTATTGATTGTGCAAGCAGATGAGAGTTTGGATGCCCTAAAGCTAATTAAGCGATTAGGTGGAACTGTCAAAATTGGTACAGTTATTTGCACTGATAAGGAGATTGACCAAGAAAAATTAGCTTCTATAATCGACTTAACTCAATCAAAAGTTGATTTTGGCATAAGTACTTATTTTGCTCCTCAAGTTAAAATTTTTCCTTTACTGAAAGATTTGAAAACATTGTTAAAATCAAAAATTTCCAATGTGCGTTTTGTAATGCCAAAATTAGATACGGAAATTTCTTCAATAGTGGTTTTAAAACAAAAATTGCAGGAACTTTTGATCATTTTTGACAAAGTTAAAAACCAATATTATTTTGCCAAAACCCTGGTTACCCAAAACGCTCCGGATTGGAATTTACGCGATTATGGTAGGCCATTTGCAGATCCCAAATCAGGCATGTTGCCTCCAAAAGTAGCCCGGATGATGGTGAATTTATGTCGTCCTAAAAATTCTAAATCAGATTTACCAGTTATTTTAGACCCGTTTTGTGGTATGGGAACGATATTGGCTGAAGCTTTGCTTTTAGGCCATAAAGTCATCGGCAGTGACGCCTTAGCTGACGTAATAAAAAAAACCGAAAGTAATTTAGATTGGTTAGTAACAAATTATAATCAAATTAACAAAGCAAATTATCAATTAATTACTTCTGATGCAACACATGTTTCCGAAAAACTTTCAGCTTTATCAGTTGATGCGATAGTAACAGAACCTTTTATGGGAATACCCTTTGAAATGAAAAATAACACCCTTTTTCATAAAAATGAAAAAGTCAGCAAAGTGCAGATTGAAAATATCTTAAAAGGGTTGGAAAAACTGTACATTGGGGCACTAAAAGACTGGCATAAAATTTTAAAACCTTCGGCAAAAATCGTGATGATTATGCCTGAGATTATATACCAAAGACAAGAATATTCTGTGAAAAAAATTGTTGACAGTTGTGAAAACTTAGGATATACTCTGCTTCAAGGCCCTTTAATTTATAGTCGGCCTCAAGCGATAGTCAGACGCAAGATTTTCGTATTTAAAAAATCTTAATTTTTAATTTAATTATATGGCACATGTAAAAGCTTCAGCGACAACCAAAGGAAACCGTGATTCAGTCTCAAAAAGACGTGGAGTCAAGTTGTTTGGTGGTCAAAAAGCGATAAATGGCAATATCATTGTCAGACAAAAAGGTACCAAGTTTTTTGCCGGAGATGGAACAAGACTTGGCCGAGATTTTACAATCTATGCTATTAAATCAGGTTTAGTTAAATTTTTTACCAGATTAGGTAAAAAATACGTGATGGTAAAAGGTTAAATATGGCAAACATTTCTGGACAAATCGTTGAATTGGATATTGAATTGTTACAACCGAATCCGCTTCAGCCCAGAAGCCTTATAACTGCCGATTCTTTGCACGATTTAGTGTCTTCAATCCGCGAAAGCGGTATTTTAGAGCCTTTGGTGGTGGCAAAAACCCCAGCTGGATATCAACTCATTGCCGGTGAACGCAGATGGAGAGCAGCGCGGATAGTTGGATTAACTTCGGTTCCGGTGATTATCAAAGAAACTACAGCCAGAGAAATGTTGGAACTGGCAATTGTAGAAAATGTTCAGCGTGAAGACCTAAACCCTATTGAACGGGCTCAAGCTTTTGAAAGACTGATTGAGGAATTTGGGTTGCCCGTTTCAGAAATTGCCAAAAGAATAGGTAAAAGTGACAGTTATGTATCAAACACATTAAGATTATTGTCTCTTCCTGATGCTATCAAAGACGGACTGATGTCAGGTTCGATCACTGAAGGTCATGCCAGGGCAATAGCAGGTCTTGGAGACGTAAAACTGATGGTTGATGCATATAAAACGATTTTATCTGAAAATGCATCAGTCAGGCGGGCAGAGGATTTAGCCAGAAGGTTAAAATCAGAACATTCCAAAAAAATCAGATCCAGAGTCGAACGCATTCATAATGATGAGCTTGATAAAATTGCCCAGGATTTGGCACAAAGCGTTGAAGGATTGGTAAAAATTACCCAATCAAAAGTAGAAGCCAGAGTAGTATTTGTGATCCGCGGTTCTTTGGAAAAATCTTCACAAATGATCAAGAAAATCCACAAATTAGTTACTTCCTAAAAAATTATTTCCTCCATAAATTTTTAATTGTATTGAGATAATTATATTGCTATAATAACGCGATTATTAATTTTCTATAATCTTTATCATATTAAATTTAATTAAAATATATGGCTTATCTTGAAAGTTTAGGAAATCCGCAAATTGAATCGATTTTAAAAGAAAGATATTCGGGTGTTATTCCTTGGACAATTCGTTTAGATACTTCAGAAAAAATAGACAGAATAACAAGACTTTTAGTTGGGAATAAAGCTTTTGGCATGATTAAAATGTATAAAGTTGGATTACCTGTACCGGATGGATTTGTATTAACTACTCAAGTTTGGCATGAAATGATAAATAAACGATTATTCAATAAAGAAAAAACAGAAGCATTATTTAAAGAAAATCCAATGTCGGCAATGTGTTTTCTACTAAAAGATGAAATTGTGTCTCTTTCACAAAAAACCGGATGCAGTTTTGATGATCGGGAAAAACCTTTGTTTGTTTCTGCACGGTCAGGAAGCAGTGTGTCGATGCCCGGAGCAATGTCAACGATATTAAATATTGGAATTAATGATGTTACATGGAAAACCTTAAGTAAAGATATTGGACAAGCAAATGCAGCAAAAGCATATATTGATCTAATTTTGAATTTAATACCAAATGATTTCCGTGAAGAGATTTCTATAAAAAATGAATTCGAAACTGAAGGAGATTTAAATGATTTTCAAACTGCTGAATATAATATTAAAAGAGCAAAAGAATTTTATGAATCTATAACGCTTAATGATTTTCCTCAAGAAGGATTAATTCAATTACAAAATGCTACGTTACAAGTTTTCAGTTCCTGGTTTTCTGAAGACGCAGTTTTATATCGTCGACAATATAATATACCTCATGATTTAGGCACCACTGTTACTGTAGTACAAATGAAATTGGGTAACTCTTTGAAAGATAATGCTGGATCCGGAGTATTGCTAACCATGAATCCTCAAACATTAGACCAAAGTCCAATTGTTGCATTTGTTGAACATCAACAGGGTACTGCAGTCGTTGGAGAAAATAAACATTCATATACAGAAATTAATCAGTTGCCACAGACTGTAAATCAACAATTAGTGTCTCTGCTTGAAATTATTAATGATAAATTTGGATTAAAACCTCAAGATGTTGAATTTGTTTTTGATGGTGATCAGGTATGGTTATTGCAGATACGGGATGCACCGCTGGGGAATTTAGCTAATTTTAGATTGTTAAACCGATATATAACAGAAAATATTATAACTCCGGGTGAAGCAATCAGGGAAATTTCAACATCTCAATTAGAAACCATATTAAAACCGACACTTGATACTCAAGCGGTTAAGGAAGCAATTGAACAAAACAGACTAATAGCAACCGGAGACAGAATTACTTCAGGACATGCGTCAGGAAATTTAGTTTTTTCTTTTGAACAAGCTCAAAAAATTCAAGGACCGGTTGTTTTAAATACATATTTATCTTTAGTTGATACTATTTTAATACCACCTAATGTAGTAGGAATTATTGCTACAAATGGAGGAATAGGATCACATATTGCCAGAAGAGCAGAAGTAATTGGTCGAAATGGGATACCTGTTGTTTTTGGAGTAAACTTACAAGAATCACAAATCCCCTTAGATTCTATAGTTACAGTTGATGGTGATAGTGGACATATTTTTTCAGGAGTTATTCCTGAGGCTAAAAATGAAATAAATCATATATTACCAGAAGAAAAAAGATTGGTTCAGTTATGGTTAGAAAAACGGTTAAAAAATCCTTGGTGGTTTTGTTCAGATGACGAAGGAAAACTAAATGATTATACAGATCAAGCATTATTAGCTTTAAATGAAGCAAAACTAATTTATAAATCACAAAAAGCTTGGGAAACTTATGTTTTGAATAAAATGTTTCCGCAGGAAGTTAGAATGAATTATTCAATAATGGATCCACAAGATATCGAGGGAATTAAATCTAAATTAAAAGATATAATTGAAAGAGGTAATCATGCATCGATCCGTACATGTCATACACCCCAACTGCAGGGAGGTGGTCCATGGGCTTCTATCACAAATCAAGATGATATAGAAAGAATGTTTAGAGACGTAAATTTCTCAAAGTATGGAAATTACGGTCAGATGATAAGTTCAAAAGAAAATAAACAGGTTACCGAAATTCTTGTTGGTGAATTTCCTAAAGATAAATTATCAAAAGATCCGGAAATTGAAAAACAAATAGGTACTTGGACATTGAATATCAGTCCTATAGGAAGGATAAATTTACAATTTATTCCTTATTCAGCACAATTGAGATTGCATGATCAAACTTCAAAAGAAAATATGATTAGCTATTCTACTGAATCTGTAGGCGTAGGTTATGGTTCACAACAAAGCTCTGCATTATCAAAACTTGAAATTGGTAAAAATTTAGAGAACGATGAAATAGCTAAAGTTATGTTTTTTACAATGGTTTCTAAATTAAGCGAACAAATAGCATCATTCGATTTATTGGAAAGAATTGCTGCTGTAACTGAAGCATTTCCCCGATCCCAATATGGAATACCAACCATAGAAGGTCATTTAAGACTGCAACTTGATAAAGGACAGTTTTGGATGTTAATTTATGGGTTAAAAATTGACCTTTTAAATAATTAAAAACTTACTATTATATTATTTTTTAATTTCTATAACCCCTGGTAAGTTTGGTGGGGAATAATTCCAAATCTGTCAAATGGGTAATATCGCAGTTGCGATTTGCCGATGATTGAGGATCTTTCAATGAATCCCCATTCCCGCGAATCGCTTGATCTGGGTCTATTATCTCCGGAGACAAAATATTTATTAGTTGGGACCGTGACTTCCTGTCCTTCTTTTAGGAAAGCGCCATTATATGTATATAAATTATTGGCAATATAAGCTTCGACTAATTTGACTTCATTTACATAATAAGCATTATTCACTAATTTAACCTTATCTCCGGGTATCGCAATAATTCTTTTTATATAATCAATATCCGGGTTTTGAGGGGATTTGAAAACAATCACATCTCCTCTTTGTGGGTCAGCGAACCGGTATTCGTATTTATTTGTTAAAATATATTCTCCGTCATGAAAATTTGGTTCCATTGAAGCTCCTTTGACCTGATGAGGTTGATAAAAATACAGGTAAATTACCACAAAAATAGCTAAAGCCACGACAACTGACTCTAAAATATCAAAAAGAAATCCAAAAATTGCCTTAAAAATCCATAACATAATCTGCAAAAAATATTATTTATTCTAAAAATTAAGTATAGTCATTTGTTATAATATATTCAAGTATAATAATTGGCCGCTTAGCTCAGTTGGCTAGACCTGCCCGCATTGCTTACTTAGCAGGCGGGACGTTTCATTCACATTGATTGATGTTATTTGGATCCGTAGCTCAGTTGGTAGAGCGTTGCATTCACATTGCAAAAGTCAGAGGTTCGAGTCCTCTCGGATCCACTTGAATCATTAGGCGGGGAATCTCTCAGCGGCCACAAAAAATTCTGCTCGAAAAACGAATCTTGTGAGAATTAACTTAAAATTTGTACTGCTGTTTATCTTATTTTGTTTTATTTCCGGTTTTTATATTTACAATCATCGGCTGGATTTAAATCCTGATGGGGTGTCTTATATTAATATTGCCCAGTTTTATAAATCCGGAAATTTTCATAATGCAATTAATGCTTATTGGAGTCC
>CAYLWN010000005.1:45678-49125 GCA_964387625.1 uncultured Gammaproteobacteria bacterium | reverse complement strand
TTAATTCTTAACTCATAACTCATAACTCTTATTAAAGTCTCGCTCTTTGGGCAATCTCTGCTTCAACTAATTCTTTGGGTTTACCGAATTTAAGACGGGACAGTTGAATGATGGCTTGTGCAACTTTAGGGTTAGATATACGCAACTCTTCATCTATATCCCGAGTCATATCCACACTAAATGGCGGAAGCGGCTCATTACGCAATACGGTTTTTACATATGCATTGTAACGCTCAATATTTATTAAATCTGTTTCGTTAAATATCGGCTGATATTCATGTTGTAAATAATTGGCATCAGTTACTCCTACTCTGAATGAAATCAGCGTACCCACATTTCCAAAAATAGCATTTTTAACCTCTTCCTCCATCTGTCCGATAAACTGGTTTGCGACAGTCAAATCTAACCTGTATTTTCTTGCTTCTGATAATATTTGCGCAAAATCTGGTGTTGCAAAATTTTGGAATTCGTCAACGTACATAAAAAAATCCCGGCGTTTTTCTTCAGGCGTATCTTGCCGGCTCATAGCTGCAATTAAAATTTTTGGCACTAATATAAGTCCCAAAAAGTTAGAATTTTCTTCTCCAATTTTACCTTTGGCTAAATTTATGAGCAATATTTTTCCTTCATCCATAATTTTTCTAAAATCAAAAGAAGATTTACTTTGACCAATGATATTTCGCATCAATTTATTAGTAACAAATCTGCCAAATTTGGATACGATATAATCTAAAACTTCAGACTTATGAAAATCAGCTGTTTGGGCAATTTGATCAGTCCAATAACGCCGGATCATCGGGTCATTTACCTTTGGCAACAATGCTTGTACAAACGAAGAATCAGTTAACACCCTAACCACTTCAACAAAAGTATTGCCCGGCTCTGCCATCACGGTCAACATGGCATTTCTGATGGCATGTTCGAAACGGGGTCCAATAATACCGGTTTTCATCGGATCATAAAGTTTATACATCAGCCCTATGATTGAAGACACTACATAATGTTTTTGATCTTCACTTGATGCTTCTAACATATTAAGCCCCATCGGCCGCTCTGTATCTGAGGGATCAAAGTAAACTACATCTTCAGCCCGTTCCGGTGGGATGAGAGGTAATAATTTATCAATGGTGTCATGTGGATCAATAAAACACACTCCTTCACCATTTTTGATATCTTGAAGTATTAAAGATTTTAACAATTCAGATTTTCCTACACCAGTTTTTCCAATTGAATAAACATGTCTTCTTCTATCATCACGGCTGATATAAACCGGTTTAGTAATCCCTCTAAACCGAGAATTTCCCAGAAATAATCCCGAAGTAGGCAAAGTTGATGAAGCAGGTGCGCGTTTGGCATAAAGCCAATCAATGTGTGGAGTTTCTACGGATTTATTAGGCAGATGAAAAACCGTAGCTAATTCATCACTTGAAAGTATTGATGTTTGGCGGAAATAAGGTAAATTTATAATCGGAAAATAACGATAAATAAAATCAATGATAAATATTTTTTTAAACAAATGTTTGGCTTTGGTAAAATTATTTTGATCAGAAATAAATTGCGAAAAAGAGCCAATTAAATTATCCAGGTGCATTTTGGCTGATTCTTTTGAATATGAAGATACGACTAACCTGATTACTGTATCAAATCCGGCTTTGGAAATTTTATTATTAATTGATTCCAATACTTTTGGATCATATTGAAATCTGGCTTTCTCAGGATCTGATTCCTGTTTTTTCACATGTGCAATAAAAGAATGGCCCTTACTTTTCCATTTACCATCGGATGGAGAAACGATCACCTGAATAGCTGCTCCCTCACCTTCCTGCATTTTGGATAATACCGAAGTTATTGAAGATAGCGGATCAGTAGGCAAATCTTTGAAAGTTCTGATTGGTAAATAATCTGTCTTTTTAAGGCGCAATGACGCAAAAGCTACTTCTCCTTTTTCAGAAAAAATATTATATTCATCCTGTTCTGTAATATCAGCTCCGGGATAAGCTCCATAAATTTGTTTTTCTACTAAATCTTGCAGACTTTTTGGGACACAAACATAAAAACAAATACTACCGGGTTTTGCAACTATTTCAAAACTGATGTGCGGTTGAATGGAAAATTTGGATTTAAATCCTGATTTTCGAAGGGATGCTAGGGCTGAAAACATTTGCTCAGCTGCATCAATTTTTATCTCATTATCTCTAGGGATGGAAATTTTTAATAACTGGTATTCCAATGATTTCTCTTCCCGGTTACGGTATTTAAACCATAAAATAAGTAAATATAAAATACCGTAGATACCTGCTAAGCACACCAACATAATCACTATGCTGATTGTGACTACTTGTACTTTGTAGGTTATATCTGCTAAAACTTCTTGATAAGGCATAAATTTAGAAAATTCTAAATTCAAAACCCTAAAAAAATCCCAAATATTTAATTATTAAATTCAAAACTTTTTTTATTTTTTTAAATTTTTGAATTTGTTTAGATTTTAGAATTTAGAGTTTAGGATTTATACTAATCTTTTTCTCTAACTATTTTTCCTCCCATATTTTTTAGATGTAAATGCGCTTTTTTTAATTGTCTTATACACCACACATACAACCAATAAAAACTGGACATCATTTTAGCACTTTTACCTTTAACAACTAAGTAATCACTGATTGGTAATACAACATGAGGTGTTTGGGCAACTGGTTGACTTGGACCCACTGCTTCAACTCCGGTTTTTTTAAGATCAGAAGGTAAATTGATAGTCTCGCTTATTTTTTCAATTCCTATATTTGTAAGTTCCGGAGATATATTCATTTCCGGCATCAAATCTTGCAAAGTCTGATTTTCTGTTTTTGCAATAGGTTCCTGTTCTTTTTGCATTTGACCGATTAGATTATCGTTTGGAGCAGCTTGTATATTTTGACTAACCGGAAGATCATTTGTTATAACAGGCACATCTGTCACATCATCAGTTGAATTTGTATCTGTAGATTGAATGATAGGTGTTGTTGGTTGTGGATCGGGCAGTGTTGACATGAGATTATGATATCATAAGGCTATACCTGTCACAATGATATATCATAAATAATTATTTACAACTCACATCTTTATTGCATTTGGGACAATCTTTTAATAATTTTCCTTTTGACCTGGTAACTTTTTGTTTACAATGAGGACACTCAAATTCCAGTGAACCGTATTTATCTACATTAGCATAGCCTTTAATTCCCGGAATTGCCGGGTTAAATTTTGCCAATGCATTATTTATGGCTTTTGTTACAGGATCAATAAATTCTTGAGTATTTCCTCCTCCTCCACAACTGCCTCGATTTTCTTGCGCCTGCTGATATGCTTGCATATATAAGGTGTTTTCATAAGGTATATAAGAATTATTTTTGCCATCAATTATATTGCCCGATCGATAAATAGTGACATCAATTTTTTGATCAGGATAAA
>CAYLWN010000005.1:27241-45578 GCA_964387625.1 uncultured Gammaproteobacteria bacterium | reverse complement strand
ATTTGATTTAACTTATAAGCTTGAATGATTAATAATGCCAAAGCTTGTTTAATTTCTATTTCTACCCTACTTTCTTCAGTTAATACAATTTGCGAAAATTTGTAAAACTCGTCTTCAAATTTAGGATCTAAAAATTGCAACGTTTGTTTATTTAAGCTCTGATAAACTTCCGCAAAAGTTCTATTTTTATAAATATTTTCATGGCCGTTATTTACGCGTATCTGTTGGATGACTTTAATTACATCGGAAATTGTTAATTGGTTATTTTGTGCATTTATAATTACAGGTGTTTCCGCAATTTTTTCTGCTGTTGATTTAGGTAATATTTGATCTGGTTTGAAATAATTTAACAGTTGGCGATGTTCTTCTAGAGTTAAGTCACTTTGCAGATCACAACCTTTCAGTTTTTTATAATGTTTACCTTGTTCCCAAAAATCACCAGTTATTTGTAAAATATAAGTCCTACTGTAAGGATAATCAGGCGTATCTTTCAAACCGGTTTTACCATCTGGACTGGTTAAAATAATGATGGAACCTATTGCTATTTTTACCGCCATTTCTTCTAATTTGACCCAACCTCGATAAACCGCACCATTTCTTTCATCTCGATCAATCATTTTCCGGATTTCAAAAATAGTATTAAAATCATATTTAAATTCTTTTGTTAGAGTAAAATTGTGAGATTTTAAACGAAAATTCTGAACATCATTTATTTCCCCTTCATACTCCACAGGAGATAAAGGAGTGTGTAGAATATATTCTTGGGTATAACCTTTTAGATCTTCACCAACTTCGTGGATCCAATATTTCAATATTGATTTTCTGGAATATCCAGATTTATGACCAACATCTATTAATTGCTTTAAACGGTTAATTGAAGTTTTGATATTAAATTCACAGCCCTTAATTTCTTCCCAACCCAAACCTAATTCTTGAGTAACTTTTTGGCTTTCTAATAAAAAGGTCTGAAAAATCAAGTTATGCGATGTAACTAACAATTCTTTATCCACAAAAAAACCTCTCTTAAATTCCCGAGAGGTTTCATAAAGATGTTTAAAATTAGTGAAATAACATTTACTTCTATTTTTCTATATTTGCTAAACGCTAACTTTCCTGCTCGGGATAAACTTTAAAATAAGTGTCGGACTCTCCTCCGAAGCTTTAGCGTAGGAGGATTACCGTTGCGGCACAGTCTCCGAATTTCCACCTCATCGGCGGATCACGGAGTTCCTTATTTTAAATATTGTAAATTAAATTTATAATTTCTTGATTTTAAAAACAAAAATCCGGCTTCAATAATTGCAAAACCAATTGGAATAATCAATAAATTACCAAATAATTGATTTTTCAAAAATGGCAAACCATTGATATAACAAGTTATTAATCCGTTTAAAGTTCTCTCATACATACTCCAACTATCAAGAACCCATACTCCAAAATTGGTCCACAGATAAAACCATAAACCAGCCACTGCTCCCCCACCTACGGATCCAACTACTGTCATTCCCGACTTGATCGGGAATCTTACTTTTAAAGATTCCCACTTTCCTGACTGCGCAGGCAGGCGTGGGAATGACAATTTATTTATCATAGACTTAAGTTTCCATGCTCCCATCCCAATCACTAAATAAGCACTCCAAGTAAATAACATAATATTGGTGTTTCCTAAAAAAATATCTGATGCTGCAAGAGTAATCAGTGGAACTATGATTGCCCACTTTTTTCCCAAATAAAATCCGGCAATGAAAGTTATCAAAGTAATCAGTTCAATGTTTGGCCCCAAGTCTAACCATAACCGTTCAACCAAAGCTAATAAAATTAGACACAATGCGACTAATAATCGCCATTTGTCATCCTGAAACGAATCCCGATCCGTTAATTTAAGATCGTGGATAAAGTGATAGGATCTATCTTTAAATCTATAGATTCTATCGCGTCGTCCAGCTTCGCTGTCCTTGCTCCAGAATGACATTCCTAAATTCTTAATTTTTAATTCATAATTCATAAATTTTAGAAGTTTGGTTTTTCGTATTTCCACTCAACTGTATCACCTTTATTTACGATTTTTTTATCAGCTGCTATGTCGCCAGATGTCCCATTCACATAATAAATCCAGGCTTTATCAGTTGAATTGGCAAATCCACCGATACTTTCAACAAAAACACCAAAATCATAAGTTTTAGTTTTGATGTCAATATTTTCTTTTTTTCCAAGTTCCACCAAAGCTCCATATGCATTTTCTGCTTTGATATTATCAGCTTCTTCGGATTTATCACTAAAATTAATAATTACCTTAATTCCTTCTGGATTAGTAGTTAAGCTTGGCGCACTGGTTGGAACTATAGATGACCTTAAATTAAGTAATTTATATTGCGGAAAAATCCGGTTTACAATAAAAAGACTGACAGCTAAAATTATTAAAAGATAAACAACACCGTATTTTTTAAAATTCATAAAAAAACCTCTCAATTTCCGAGAGGCAGAATTAAGTTAAGATAATTATCAACTTCTTAAACTATCTTTCGTTTAACCTCCTGCTCGGGAATTTTTTAAACAAATATTAGTTCCGGGCTATTACCGTTGCGGCACAGCTTCTGTATTTCACAGAATTCCTAAATATCTAAATGGTAGGTATGTTTAAAATAATTTAAATTAACACTATGTGTATATTTTACTCAGAAGTCTACACCCTTTTGCGCTAAAATTCCAGAATCGAACGGGTGTTTTACTTTCTTCATTTCTGTAACCAAATCAGCAGCCTGAATAATTTCTTTATTTGCTTCGCGGCCTGTCAAAACTAAAGTAACTTCATCTGGTTTACTTTTTATTAGTGTTAAGACATCATTTGCAACTATCAATCCACCCTTAATTGCTCCGTTGATTTCATCTAATATTACCAGTGGCCATTTATTACTCATAATTTCCTTTTTAGCAAATTCCAGTGCTTTTTTTGCACTTGCCTGATGAATTGATTTTGGTTTCTTGTCTCCTAAAATTCCTACCCATCCTAGACCCATTTGAACAATTTTTATATTTGGTAAAAATTTCTCAATTGCCTTATGTTCGCCGGTTTTTATATGTTTTATAAACTGGACTATCAATGCTTTTCCTCCCCACCCTGCATGTCGCAATACCATACCCAATGCCGCAGTTGTCTTTCCCTTTCCATCACCGGTATAAACTATAATAAGTCCTCTGTTTCTATTCATAAATCCTAAATTCTAATTTCTAAATTCTAAAAAAATTCAAAATCCAAAAATGTTTAGAGTTTAGGATTTAGAGTTTAGAATTTTAACTTAGCATTCCGAATATCCGCATCCATAACACTTTTTACACCCTTCTTCATGAGCAAGCAACGCTTCTCCGCATGATGGACATAAATCAAATTCTTTAGCTTTATTTAAAAATAATGGTTGCTGAGTCACTCCTGTTTCCGGTTTATCTATCTCCAATTGCTCAGTATTTACCTGAGAATGCCCATTAGCATATCCTTCCTCGTGATTATGACCGTTTGCATGCATTTCTTGATTATTTGTAGCAATATGTTTTGCCATCACTTTGGAAATCGCATCTGGTAAAGATCGCACTCTTTTTTCTCCAAATCCTACATGACGGCTGCCTCCAATCCCAGCCAATTGTTCAATGATATTTTTTACCCTTTCTGTTGGCGGTATCGTTGATTGAATGCGTAAGTTTAAGGAAATTAGTCTGCCCAATCCTTCTGCCATGGCAGCAACATCTGAACCTGCTTTACCAACGTTAATAAATACTTCCATGGGCTGATTTCCGCCATTGATATTTATTGTAATGTAGGCTTTGCCTACCGGTGTTTCTATTTTATAGGTTGCGCCATTTACCATCATGGGACGGGGTTTAATTAAAGGCAAAATTGGTTGTTGTTCTTGCTGAACTTCTGTTTTAGTGATTTTCCTTTCCAAAACTCCATCTCTTGATCCTTCCCGCATATAAGCAATACCCTTGCATCCCAAATCATATGCCAGCGTATACAGTCTTTTTACGTCTTCAACTGTATGATTATTTGGAGCATTTACAGTTTTGGAAATTGAAGCGTCGACAAATTTTTGAATTGTCGCCTGCACTCTGACATGTTCTTCCGGAGTCAAATCATTGGCTGACACAAATTGAGCCGGCCTTTCTCCGCGGCTTGGATTACGTCCGTGTTCTTGTTTGAAATTGTTAAACCATTCTTCGTAAAGCGGATGTCTTAAAATATGTTCTCCTAATCTATCACGTCTGATAAATTCAAATTCAAATACCGGTTCAATTCCTGATGAAACACCCGCCAGTAATGATGTCGAACCGGTTGGGGCTTGCTGTAAAATTAATGAATTGCGAATACCATATTTTTTAATTTTCTTACGTAACTCAGGAGGTAATTGTTTGATAAAAAATCCTTCTAAATATTTTTGTGCATCAAATTTTGGAAAAGCGCCTTTTTCGGAAGCCAAATCAATTGACGCATCATACGCAGCATCTCTGATGGTGCGGTAAATTTTATCAATTACTGGTAAACTTTCGTCAGACCCGTATTTTAATTTCATTTTGATCAATGCATCTCCTAAACCCATGGTTCCGAGTCCTATCCGGCGTTCCCCTTTTTGCTGTACTTCTCTGATTTCTTTGAAAACATACACATCTTCATCAATAACATTATCTTGAAATCTGACTCCAATTCTGGCAATTTCTTCCAGTCTTTTATAATCCATCTCTCCTTTATCATTGACTAATGCTGATAAATTGATGGAACACAAATTGCATACACCAAATGCCGGCAATCCTTCTTCACCGCAAGGATTGACACAGTTGATAGTCTCATAATAATAATTATTAAATTGTTTGTTGTATCGCTCCATAAATACAACACCCGGTTCTGCGCTTTTCCAGGCAGCTGAAGCAATCTTGTCCCAAATTTGTCTGGCTTTTACGGTTTTGAAAACTTTCACTTTTTTACCCAATGCTGTCCAATTTGGTAAATATCCATCCCAAACTTGATCATAATCAGGATCATCCAAATCCGGAAACACCAACTGCCAATCATCGTCATTTTTTACAGCTTGCATAAATTTATCTGACACGCAAACTGATAAATTTGCACCATTTATCCGGGTCAAATCCTGTTTTACAGTGATAAATTCTTCAACATCAGGATGCCAATCCCAAAGCATCAGCATGAGAGCTCCACGCCTTGTACCACCTTGTTGAATAATGTCTTTTGTGGCAACGGAAAATAACTCTGCCCAATTGATGGGACCTGAAGAAAAACCATTTACCCGCTTAACTCTAGCGCCCCGTGGTCTCAAAGAAGACAAATTGATACCTACTCCTCCTCCTCTGGCCATAATTTCCACCATTTGTTTTAAGTTATCCAAAATTCCATTTCTGGAATCTTTTGGAGAAGGCAGTACAAAACAATTGTAATAAGTGACTTTATATCCGGTTCCGGCACCTGACAAAATCCGACCGCCAGGTACAAAATTGAAATCCTGCATGACTTCATAATATTTTTCTTCCCAATATTTTTGCAGTTTTATAGTTTTTTCATTTTGGGAAACACCTCTTGAAACCCTTCTCCACATCTCTTCAGGAGTTTTTTCCAAAGGAACACCATCTTTGTCTTTAAGCGAATATCTGTCTAAAAATACTGTTTGACGAATTCCTGTAAGTTCCATAATAATTTAGATTTAAGATAATAAGACATTAAGATATAAGACTATTTAATTTTTCGTCTTATCGTCTTCTCATCTTACTGTCTTATCTGTCTATAATAACTTTTGCAATTCTTTTTCAAAATCTTCCAAATCAACAAATCTTCTAAATACTGATGAAAATCTGATATATGCTACTTTATCTTTTTTCTTCAGCCTTACAGCCACCATTTGTCCGATTTTTTTACTATCAACTTCTATGGAATCTGCACCTCGCAGTTCTCTCTCAACCTCATCAACTATTTCTTCTACGTCTTTATGAGTCACTGTGGTTTTTTCTGCTGCCCGTCTGATCCCCATGTTTAATTTTTCCCGGTTGAAGCTTTCTCTTGATCCATCTTTTTTTATAACTACCAAAGGCACTGTTTCAATCCGCTCATAAGTTGTAAATCTTTTATTGCACTTTACACATTCTCTTCTTCTTCTGGTAACTGACAAGTCTTCGCTATCCCGGGTTTCGACAACTTCTGTTGAATCATGCGTGCAATAAGGACATTTCATAATTAGTCGTTAGTCGCTAGTCTTTAGTCGTTTGTCTATATAACTGGTTTTTAAAGATCAATGGCTATAGCTAGATTACCTTTCCTCATGAAAAAGGTTTCACTCTTGTGAAACCTTAAACACTATACGTAGAGTCTGCAAATACAATATGACACTAAAAACAACAGGTCAAGATGTCAAAATATATCACTATATGTCAATGTAAATGCTAGCTTCGCAATTGAATTTATCAAAATTTTATAAGTTATTATATTTCTTCAGTTTTTTATCAGAATTGTTGGTAATAAAATAATTGTTCATATTCGTCATTTAAGCTTTGTATATGATATACAAATGACTTCGCTTGAACTATCAATTTATTAATTATTTTGAGGATTTAAAAATTTACTAGAAGTGAAATAATAAATAGATTATAGGACTTAAGTTAAAACTATTTTTTCCTTAAATATTCCGACTTTAATGTGTCTAATTCCGTTAACATAGATGTAATTTCCCCTTGTTGGTCACTTGAAAAAACCAGAGATAAATTTGAAATTATCTCTTGATGCTTTTCCAAAGATTTTTCAAATCTGTCTTTGATATTATTTATTTGAGGTTTTTCTGAAGCCGGAATTTCAAATAAATAACTTTCCGTAGTCTTAAGATGATCAACCGATATGCGTAGAGTTTTCAAAGCTAAATCCTTTTTTCCTTGATCTGCCAAAAATATCGCCATATTCAAACTCTTATCAGAAAGCAACATTTCAAATTCTGTTTTCCGTACAGGTTGAGAGATAAAGATTTTTAACAGCCAATCCCTGACATTTTTTAGGAAATAAAGCGGATGATCAGGTAATATTCCCGGATAAGGTAAAGCATACTCGACTTGCTGATTTTTGGGTTCTGGTGTAGTAATTGGCCTGGCTTCCTGTGCACAAGCATAGGTAAACATCAAAATGAAGCTAAATAGAAATAAACTTACAAGAGTAAGACGTTTTTTCATGAAAGTATACCGATATAATCGGGAATACTCGATGCATTTTCAAATGCCATCGGTACATTGATTATTATAACACTATAAACCTAATGTGTAGAAATGGTGATTTTTCTCAACCACCTATTTCCCTGCTGATATCATCGAATGAAACTTCACAAATTTGAAAAATTTCCTGTTCTAAAAGTTTCACTTTTGGATAAGCCTTAACTAATTCTTCTTTTGCTTGAGGAGGTAAATTTTCCCGCCGCCATAAAGCAAACCTGTGATCTACCCCGATAATCTCAAATTTTACTATTTTATCTGCCAAAAAGACCAGTTTTTCTTCCCAGGTTTTTGGATGATTGTCTGGATCCAGTATAGTGTGTAAAGAATGCTTTTTTACAACTTGGGCCACGTTTAAAAGTCCCAATTCTTCCAATATTCTTACAGCTGTATCCGGGTGTCTCTCGCCTGCTTTTTTGGTGACACTTTTATCAATGTCGTGAAGCAAGCTGGCGGCTTCAACCAAATTTCTATTAACTTTTATGTCTTTGGCAATCAATTTATCTGCCAAAAATAATGCCACTTTTGCCACAGTCTCCACATGAACCCGCTTTTGTGAAGGCAAATTATATTTATCAAAAAAAACCAGACATTGTTGGCGGTTTGGAATAATCATATGGGTGTTATTATTTTCCGTTGGAAAAATACCCTAAAGCTTGTAAGACAATATTTAAAGTCTCTTTTGGTCCATGTGAGTAGGTGTTAATGACCAAATCATAATGTTTGATATCCCAAAAATCATTTGTATGGTACATTCTCATCCATTTTTTGAAATTTGATGTCTGTCTTTCCTGCAAATGTTTTTTTGCTTCATCAACAGTTACATTATCCCGATTAACAATCCTGTCAATTCTTAAAGCATCTTCGCAAATTAACAATACTTTTAACACATGTTTCAAGCCCCTCATGTTCCAACCAGCTATCCATGACTCAACTGCGATATGATTTTTTGGATTACTAAGCTTTTTTCGCATTTCCGCATCTATTTTATGATCAATTTCATCTCCATAATCTGTTGCTTTATGATGTGTCAAATCATTCTGCTTATGTTTTCCATTGATGATTGCAAATTGTCTGGCCCAATCCCCACCTGAAAAAGTTTCCCAGCGTAATTTGGTTAAATATGGTTTTAAGTTCTTAAGTAATGTAGATCTTCCTGCTCCTGGAGGTCCGGATATGGCGATGCTTGAATATTTAAGTTGCTTATTATCCATAATGTTATTATAGGGACTTATTGATATACGTCAAGTAAATATTGACAAGATTAATAAATTAAAGTAATAATGATTCATGAAAACCCCTTATACCTCTTTTGAATTTTCCCAACTTAATTTTGATTTTGTTTTACAAAAACCTGCAGGAAATTTATAAATCATGCTAGGTGAAAGAACATCTTATTATCAAATTAAAGATATACCTCCTCAAGATTTATTGAATGTGGTCTTAACAGAACCTTATTATAACTTACGTAATATTGCCTGCAGCAGATTTCATAAGGAAGCAGTTATGGACAATGATAATAACCGGGAACCATTTATCGTTTGGCCACCTATTAATAAACAACCAGAACCATGGTTACCGGTTTTGTTAGCTAGAGTTGCACTACACGAATTACAAAATCATTTATTTTCAAATGGTTCCCTTGTAGTTATTGGTGTACCCAAATCTGCTACTTGGTATGCTGATTGCATTCAAGAATATGGTATTTTTCCTAATGCTATTTACCCTCAAGTATTGAAAAAAGAACAAATTGACAATCTGCAAATAGATACTACCAATGCCCGCAGTTTGCCTGTGCCATCTTATGTTCATAACCGCGATCCTTTAACCAGAGAGCGTAATCCGCAAGATATGTATTTTTTCAGTCCGGAAATATATCAAGATGCAACCTTATTGATAGTAGATGATGCCATAGCTCAAGGAACTACTCTAGAGAGTATTGCACAATTTGCCAAAGAAAAATTAGAAGTCAATCAAGTACTTGTAGCTTCACCAATGGCTAAAGCTATACAAGGAGGATTAAAATGTTTAACCAGATCAATAATCATTGATGGATTTTCAGTACTGATTAATGTCATACAAACTCATGGTAAAAACGGCCCAATTTTTTACAAATCAACTTTTACTGAAACAAAAATTTAATTTTTATAATATGTCAAATTGGGATCAGGATTTTGTTAATATTACTTGGCAAGAATATATAAACTTGGTTTTTGCTCTTTCCCAAAAAATATTATCTACAAACCAAAATTTTGATTTAATTATTGCCATAGCCCGCGGCGGACTGGTCTTATCCCGTTTACTGTCTGATTCATTGAATTTACCCATTGCCGCATTTACTGTTGAATCATATCTGAATTTACAGCAGCAAAAAATGCCTGAAATTACTCATGGATTAACTACAATTTTGACAAATAAAAAAATATTATTAGTGGATGAAATTTGTGACAGTGGCAAAACATTTGAGAGAGGTTTGAAATATGTGGAAGAATTAGGCGCAAAAAAAGAATATATTGCGACAGCTTCCCTACATTTGAAAAGTCATGCTCAATTTTTACCGGATTTTTTTGTAGAAAAAACTGATCAGTGGGTGGTCTATCCTTACGAAATCAGAGAAACTATCAAAGCATTACTGCCTATTTGGCAAAAACAAGGAATATCTACCAAAGACATTAAAACCCGTTTCCTCTCCTGGCATTTCCCCAAAAATTTAGTGAACAAATTCATTTAATCTCTAAGGCTTATTTCCTGAGCGATCCGCCAGCTGGCGGAGAGTCGAAGGATATATTAAAAGAATTGGCCTTCGACCTGTCTGCCGACAGGCAGGCAAGCTCAGGCAATATTTTTCCAAAATTTGACATAAGTTATTAAATTAGTGTTTAATTAAATAAATATAATATTTAATAAAGAGAAAATATATGGATACTAATGAATTACCAAAACCACCAGCACCAGCAACACCACCTAAACCTGAAATAGTTACTCCACCTCAACCTATACAACCTCCTGTTGAACAAGTAACTGTAGCTCAAGCAGAAGCACCTGCTGTTCTATCAAAACCGACTGGTACCGGTCAAGAAAACATAATAGATACAAAATGGCGAGAAGATGATTCACTTGAAGCAAGAACTGCGAGTGTCGAAGCAATGAGGCATGATATAGCAGGACTTGTTAATACTGCTCCAAATGATCAAGCACCAGTTACTCCAGCAGCAGTAGAACCTGGAAGAAATCTAAACTGGAGAGCACAAGAGCAACAAGCTGAAATAAGAAATCAAACAAATCCAGTAAATATTGAATTTATAAAAAAGGAGATACCACCAGAATTATTAACAAAACCTTCCATTTCCAGTTTAACTAATGAAGATAAATCTAATTTTGATGATTTTACACAATTCGAAATGCCGGAATTACAACTTGAGAGATTAACATTAGATGATACTTTTCTTAAACAACGTATAGAAGAATTCCTTAAAGATCCTTATAAATTTGGCACCTTTAAAAGAGATTTAATCAGTATATTTCAAAGTGTTGCACCAGGAACACCAAAAGACCAACGCGCTACTCTATTTAAATCAGGGATACATGGATTTGCCAGAAAATTGGGTTTAATCAAGGCACCTGATGTTACGCCTCCACCCATTATACCGCCCGCTCCACCTAAACCACCGGGAGTGTAAATATTGAATTATTGGAATAAAAATTTTGCGAAATAGGGTCTGCGAAATAGGGTCGGACCCTATAGAATTTGGAGCCATATAACAATACGGATAGCTTTTTATTCCCGCAAAACGATTATTTTTTCATTCATAACTCATCTTTAGAATAAATTTTGCGGATTTGTTTGGCAGTGGGAATTTTGGGAGTGATGTTTTGCTCTTTTAATTGTTTTTTATACAAAGTTAATGCCAAAGACGGACAAAAATAATTATTGCCAAAGTCTCCACCCATACACAAAGTTTTATCATACATTTTTATAAATACATCTCGATCTCGTTCGTCAATCACTTCCGTATCTTTATGCCCCCATGGCATATCATATAAAGTTTTATCATCTACTCCAAATAATGCTCCCCAAGTTATATACGTTGCATCAACTTTGTGTTTATGCAAAACTTTATCAATATATTCAATAGCGCGACGGGATGCAATCGGAGCAATAAATAAAATTTCTTTCGGGTTCAATTTTGCTAGCAGTGAATTTAAAGTAGCAAATAAATTGCGTCCGGTACAAAAACTTTCAGCAATCACCCATAAACCATTATTTACCAACCCTTCAATGTTTTCATAAAGGTAAGCAGTTCTGATCGGGCCTTTATCTTTGATATGGGTGGCACCGATAAATGCATCGCCATAATGATTTTTGATACCTACGCTGTCCAATGCTTCTCCTATCCGACAACCTAATGTTTCGCGTAACACTGTCACAGTAGAAATTTTATTTGGTGAATATTTTGAGAGAATTTTTTTAACTTGTGGTAAATTTAATGATTCCAAAGTTGCCTGATATGTCATCTTTTCCCGAGTAACTCCAAAATTCAATCTGGCTGGAATAAATTTTTCATCTGATCGATTTTTTTTAATAAAACCTAGATTAATGCCTCTGGTGTGTTTGGATTGGAAACCAATTATCGGAGCAGAAAATTTGGTGGGAGAAAAAGTTTTAATAGTAATATGGCTTTTCATTTTTGGATCCTGACTACTATAACAAAAAGCAAATAAAAAGCAAATATGAGTTTATGCTACTTTTACCCATCCAGACATAAAACCAGAACCACCTAATTTTTGAGGCACTGGAAGTTTTGCATTTACAGCCAGTCTTTGTCTTATAACATCAATTGCATTTAATCCATCGGTTATATTTGGACTTGATTTAAGCTCTTTAGTTGCAATATTTCCTAATGTATCAATAAATGTCGGAATAGAAACTTTATCGCCTTTATTAACTTCACTATATGAATAACAACCTTCAATTATACCGCAAAAAATAGATAGATAATCATTGGGTCTACCATTCAACATTTCAGGTATTTCAACTTCACGATTATCATATACAGCTTGTTGAAATATTTTTGATAACGGTAAAATTTCTCCGCCACTAGTCGCATTTGTCACAATGTTTTGACGAATACTTTTCTTTAATTGAATGCTTGAAGAGTCTTTTAAAACAATTGATAATATGTTCAAAATAAATGGTATGGGAACATTATTACCCATCAAAATATCTCTATCTGCATCTGTAATAGTATCTTGAAATTTATCATTATAGCGTCTTACAGTTGGTTCTTCTGGCATAGTTTTTAGATGATTAAAACAAGCTAATTATATCATATTTTTGGCTAATTGGGTTATTTATGGTGATTTGATTATTGTTCCGCTGATGTTTATGAATCAGGGAAACTGATGAATAACTACATCAGCGTGAATCCCGCTTTGCGGGAGATTATTTTCTACTCATTCTGGTTGGTTTAAAATGGTAGGCTTTAACCTGGTCATAGACTCTAATGAATATCTGATTCCCTGTACTCCGACGCCGCTACCTTTGATACCCAAAAATGGAAAATGGTCCGGACCTCTTTGAGGCTTACTATTAATCCAAACTGTACCTACTTCCAATCTTTTACCGATTTTGATACCCGCTCCCTCATCTTTGGTATAAATGGCTGCTTGAAGACCATAAGTTGAAGAGTTGATAATTTTTATTGCTGTTTCAACATCTTTCACAGCAATAAATGAAACTATTGGTCCAAAAGTTTCAATTCTGACAATTTCAGAATGCTCGCTTACATTATCCAAAATTGTGGGTTCAATATAATTCCCTTTTCTTTTTCCACCTAATAATATTTTCGCTCCATCTTTGCAAGCATTTAATATTCTTGACTCAACTGTTTTAGCTGCAGATTCAGAAATCAATGGACCGATACTTTTTGTTTCCGGAGACCTTGGATCACCCATTTTGATTTTTTCCTGTGTAATTTCAACTACTTTGGGAATGATTTTTTTTAAATCTGATTCCAGCCCTAAAACATATTTGATAGCAGTACACCTTTGACCTGCAAAAGAACAATAGCCTTTAACAATTTCGGCGGCTGTGGTTTCCGGATTAAAATCAGACAAAACCAATGCCGGATTATTGCCACCACATTCAAATAAAAGTGGAATCATCCCGGCTTTTTGGGCTGCATGTTTACCAACTTGTGAAGAACCAGTAAAAGTAATCATGTTGATGCCTGGATGTGTTACCAAATAATCACCGATTGTATCTCCTGATCCGGTCACTGTGATAAGTAAATTGTCAGGAATTCCGGCTTTTTTAAAAATTTGTGTTAAATGTAAATCAGAAATTGCGCCATTGGTCGGAGGTTTATAAATCACTGCATTACCGGTCATAAAAGCTGGGGCTAGTTTGGAAACTGACAAATTCACCGGATAATTAAATGGAGCAATGGCTAAAATAACTCCGTGAGGAACCCGCTCAATAATCGATACTTTGGTTTTGTCATATCCGGGAAATGCATCTGAGGGAATTTGTTCTCCCCGTAAATTAAGCCCATCAGAGGCATAATAATCAATCATATCAGCACTTCGTAATATCTCATCTTTTGCCTCATCCATGGGTTTTCCAATTTCCCTGATCAATAGTGAAGTTAAATATTTTTCATGTTCGCGCATCCAGTCAGCAGCTAGTTTTAAAATTTTTCCGCGGTCTATCAAAGATACTTTTTCCCATTCTTTTTGGGAAAGATGGGCACGTTTAATTGCAGCATCAATTTCTTCAAAAGTGCAAACCGGAATTTTACCCACAACACTATTGTCAATTGGAGATATGACATCGGTATAATGCCCGTTTTTGGGTGCCACCCAATTACTTCCATCAAACCATTTATACAATGGTGGTGTTGAATTAGAATATAATTTTTCAAAAAATTCTTGAGGCATAATAATTAATGTAAAATTTAAATATCACCTGCCCGCTATCGCTATGCGAAAGCATTTGCAGGCGGGAAATGAAAAATGATACTGATATATTTACTATAGAGAAATTTAACAAAGGATGCAATCTATAAAAAATATTTAATAAATCTTAAGGTAGTTTTTCCCATAAATAAATTCCGTATGCTTGTTTGCTGTCTTTCTTGCGAGCGCAATCAATAATTTCCTGGGAAATTTTGGTTAAATCTTTTTCAAGAGCATTTTTACTTAAAATGTCTGCAAGTTTTTCTTGAGTTACAATTTGATTTAAATTGCGGTTAATCAGCATAAATCTTTCTCCAACGATCAATTCCCCATCTACTATTTGCAATCCTAAAATCTGAATGCCTTTAATTTGAATGCTATCCAACTGTTTATAGGAAATTTTTTTAGGCAACAGTCTTTCTAATTTATTTTGATTAAATATATAAAAACACATATCACCCACCATGCTTACCCACCAGGATTTTGACGAACTTTCAAAAACTGCAATTTTAGCTTTGACTGGAAATTTTTTCTGCAACCTAAGCAAACATCTTGCCACTACTTTCAGTTGTTGTTCCATGAGTCTTTTTCTAGCCCGGTAATAAAAATCGCTGGAAGACAAATGTTTATGGGAAATGATGGCTATATCCACCAGTTCCTGCGCGCTCTTTAAGGGGTTTTCTCCATTAGTTTCGACCATCAACAGACAATCATAACCGAAGTTTAATGTTTCAAATGCACTATTTGGGGTATTACTTAGGTTTTTACCTATCTTAAATCTGGGTCTTTCAGATCTATCAATAAATTTTTTCCTGTTTAACCCAAAAACGTCAGTATACATGTATTTTAAAAACTCTTTCTAAATCAAGGCATCAACAAAATTCACATAAATCTAGCCTCAACTTCTTTCCAATTTACCACATTCCACCAGGCTTTTATATATTCAACCCGTCTGTTTTGATATTTCAGGTAATAAGCATGTTCCCACACATCAATTGCCAAAAGTGGTATTTTTCCATCTGACAAAGGCGTATCCTGGTTGACAGTGCCTACTATATCCAATTTTACTTGTCCTTCTACGCCAGTTGGCGGAGAAGGAGATTTAACTAACCAGACCCAACCGCTGCCAAATAAAGTGGTAGCTTTTTGGGAAAAAATTTCCTGAAATTTAATTAATGATCCAAATGTTTGATTGATGGCTGAAATTAGTTGCCCTTGTGGTTCCTGATTGTGCTGGCCAGACATGATTTTCCAAAAAAAAGCATGATTTGCGTGGCCTCCGCCAAAATTCTTTACAGCTTGCAAAATATTTTCCGGCACTTTATGCAAATTTCCCAAAATTTTTTCAATTGGCTTATTTAATAACTCATCCTGACCTATCAGAGTTGAATTTAGTTTCTCTACATAAGTTGCATGATGCTTGTCATGATGAAACTTCATGGTTACCTCATCAATATAAGGTTCCAGGGCATTATATGCATACGGTAAAGGTGGTAAAGAAAACATAATTATATAAATTCTAAATACTAAATCCTAAATTCTAAATAATATATAATCTTTAAGATTTAATTCTAGAAAATTAATTTTTAAATTAATACTATTATAATTCTATATTATATGTAGCAATTAATACTATCTGTAATATTTCCTACATCTTAGCTCTTGCTGTCTTATTGTCTTACTATCTTCCCATCTGGCTATCTTATCGTCTTATTATCCAACTTGTAATATAATACTTCCATGGCAAAAAATAAAAGTTCAGCAACTAAATCAACTTTGACAGAAATTGTTAATAAAACAGTTAAAAATCGTCAAAGAAGAAAAAAATTAAAAACAGTACCGGCAGTCACATTGCCGGCAACAGAACTGTTGGATAAAAAAACCGACCTAACAAATGAACAAATTGCCCCAATTTCTGAAAAATTAAAAGCTCAAAATATTTACCGCGGTTTTACTAAATTAGCCATCAATATAAAAACTAAACGCAGGTTTCAAATTGGCTTTGGGGCGATATTGATTTTAAGTCTATTTTTATATTTTTATATTTTTAAAGATATCCCCTCTCCTGATAAATTGACGTCTGATTTTTCCCAAACCACAAAAATATTTAGCCGCAAAGGAGAGCTGTTATACAATATTTACGTTGATAAAAACCGTACTTTTGTGCCTCTTAACAACATCCCGAAATATGTCCAACAAGCAACCATATCCATAGAAGATAAGGATTTTTATAAACACGGAGGGATAGATCCCATTGGCGGGGTTTTGAGAGCTGTTAAAGAGTTTGTTTTTAAACAACAACTGCAGGGTGGATCAACTATCACCCAGCAACTGGTAAAAACTGCACTGCTTACTCCTGAACGGACAATTCAGAGAAAAATAAAGGAAATCATCCTGGCGTCTTTGGTAGAACTTAAATATCCCAAAGATAAAATTTTAGAAATGTATTTAAATCAGGTACCATACGGAGGAACTGCCTGGGGAATTGAAGCAGCCAGTGAACGGTATTTTAATAAAAAAGTCGGTGAACTTTCTTTGGCAGAAAGCGCATTATTGGCAGGACTTCCGCAAGCTCCAACCACTTATTCTCCGTTTGGATCACACCCCGAATATGCCAGGCAGCGGCAGAAATTAGTCCTGGACAGAATGTTAGAGGATAAATATATAAGCAGTGAGCAAAGAGACGCAGCACTGAACGAAGATTTAAAATATAAACCAATTTCCAATGACATCAAAGCTCCGCATTTTGTGATGTATGTCAAAGAATTATTAGTTACCAAATACGGAGAACGTACAGTTGAACAAGACGGACTCAAAGTGACTACGACTTTGGATTTGCAATTTCAGGAATTTGCTGAAAATACAATTGCTTCAGAAGTGGGAAAACTTGAAGATTTGCATGTGACCAATGCTGCTTCTTTGATTACTCATCCTGCAACCGGAGAAATTTTGGCAATGGTCGGTTCGACAGATTATTTTGCCAGCGAATCAGGCACTTTTAATGCTACCACCGCTCTACGTCAACCAGGGAGCGCAATCAAACCTATAAATTATGCTATTGGTATTGAAAATAAAGTTGTCACACCAGCATCAGTATTTAATGACGATCTGTCTTGTTTTGCGGCCCTCCCCAAAACTTATTGTCCTGTCAATTATGACGGTAATTTTCATGGACCTACTCAATTACGGTTCGCATTGGGAAATTCTTATAATATTCCGGCTGTAAAAATGCTCAAATTAAATTCTGTGGAAACCATGGTTGCCTCATCCTCTGCTTTTGGAATTACTACTTTTAAAGATAAATCCCGTTATGGATTATCTTTGACGCTTGGAGGCGGTGAAGTCCCAATGACGGAAATGGCTACTGCATTTGGTGTATTTGCTAACGGCGGTATCAGAAAAGATCTGGTAGCAGTCTTAAAAGTTGAAGATAAAAATGGCAAAATATTGGATGAATATAAAGATGCTAATTTAGATAAAGAAACTCTCTCACAACTTTTGATAAATGGGCCACGTGTAGTGTCCCGGGAAACTGCATTTTTAATTTCACATATTTTATTGGATCAAAATGCGCGCTCTTCTGCTTTTGGATCAAGTTACTTACAAATTTCCGGCCATCCTGCTGTTTCTGTCAAAACCGGAACCACTGATGATAAACGGGATAACTGGACAATTGGTTTTACTCCGGAATTTTTGGTGGCTACGTGGGTGGGAAATAATGATAATTCACCCATGAATCCATATTTAGCATCAGGTGTGACAGGAGCAGCGCCAATTTGGAATAAAATTATGACTTTTGCCCTTACAGACATCAAAGAATCCTGGCCCAAACAACCTGAAGGAATTGTTGGACTCTCTATCTGTCCGATTTCAGGTTTATTGCCTCCTGATGGGCAAGATTGCCATCCCAGATATGAATATTTCATAAAAGGTACCGAACCCAAAGATAAAGAAAATCTAAAAATGAATGTGGCAGTTGATAAAAGCAATCAAAAACTAGCTCAACCAAATCAAACAGAAAATGTGGAAGTCAAAGAAAAATTAGTAGTTAAGGACGTACTTAATACTCTCTACTGCATTGATTGTCCCCATGACGGTGATCCGGTGACGATTGTTAAATAGTTTTTTTGTCATT
>CAYLWN010000005.1:18050-27141 GCA_964387625.1 uncultured Gammaproteobacteria bacterium | reverse complement strand
ATTTGGTTAAGAATTGATTGGTTATCACCCGCTAAAATAATTGTGTATTGATATTCTTTCTGTTGATTATATAAAAATACTTCTGACTGATATTCATAATCAATTTCAGTTAAATTATTAAACTTTAAAAGAAATTTATAACCATTCAATCCGTTTAAATTGATAGGTTCTTTTTTTATTAACTCTGGAGAATTCTTACTTATTCCTGGAAGATTCAACATTTCCCATTGAATTTTCTTTTCCCCGAATTGTTCAATTGAATCATTTTGTTGACCTATCAATGAAGAAAATTTCATTACTCGAATTGAATTTGCCCAACTATCTTTTGTTTCTTCGATTCTAAGTGCATAAAAGTTGCTTTGTTTTGTTTCATTTAAATTTTCAACAACATACCAATTCGATGGGTAATTTAAAGAAATACCAAGATTCTTTGTAAAATATGTTTTCCAGTCTGTACTTTCACTAGAAGCTGAAGGTAAAATTGTGCATTGATTATTCAAACAAGTAAAAGAATCTGATTGTTGCGGACATGGACCGCAGGCAACTATGCCACATAACACAGGCTTAAAAGAAGAATAATTTACTTCAGATTCATATAACAACCATTTATTTTTACCAATTTGTTGATGATTAACAGCTTGAGGACAAGAACAACACTGGCTCGTTTGAATTCCCAAAACACAATCAGCATCTTTTGTGCATTTATTAGAAATAGTTAAATCTATTCGTGAAGATTTGAGTTGAATGTACATAAATGAACCTACGATAAACAATGCTGTAACAATCACCCCAATCCCCAACCAAATAATTTTTTTGCAACAGGGTTTTTTGAGTTTTGAGACAACTTCAGGTGTTTGTTGAATTGGTTCTGGTTTAACTGGAGAAATTGGCATTGGTTCAGTCATAAGATTATTTTTATTATTTCATAATTTAATTATGAATGTAAAGCTTACCAGAATTTGTCATCCTGAACGTATTTCTCTTGTCATCCTGGAGCGAACGCAGTGAGCGATAGGATCTCTTATATTTATTTTAAATTATTTTAAGATTCTATCGTCCCGATTTTCTTTAATAAATAATAATGATCATCGGGACTCCAGAATGACAAAATAATCATATCCAAAATCTATAATTTAGAATCCAGAATCTTTTTATGATTCTTTATTCACTTGTCCTCCGACTTGTCCACCGTAGCTTCAGCGTAGGTGGAAGCTTTACGCGAAGGAGGATTATTCATTATTCAATATTTTCTCTCTTTACCAGTCTTATAACTTATGATATAACGCCCTTACATGAAATCTTCAAAAAATCCTTCTGTATCAACAAAAAATCATGATTTTGAATTTATTTCATTAATTTTTCGCATTATAATCTTCTTGATTGCCCGTATCGGTGATGGAACAATAATTATAGGTAAAGCTATACTTTTTGTACTCAAAATATCCTTTAGTATTTGTAAAAAAGCTCTAATTCGTTTCGTCTATTTTCTAGACTATATGCTTCTTAAGTTGCTTAGGTTGACTAAAAAAATAAAGCCTCAACCAAAATTAGTTTATAAAAAGCCTTTTATTTCTCTACCAACCATCTCTTTGCCAAAAATATATTTGCCCCGAATTCCTTTACCCCGTTTACATTTCTCACAATTGGCATTAGGTTTTATTTTCGGAACATCTGTGTCAATTATTTTTATTTTTATGCCTTATAATTTTTATTTATTTGTCCATCAACTACCACATCCTACATTGCTTACCCAAAGAGTTATACCGGTAACCACGCAAATTTTTGACAGAAACGGTACTTTGCTATATGAAATTTATGCTGATGAAAATCGTAAACCATTACCCTTTTCTGAAATTCCTCAAACCATAAAACAAGCTACCATTGCTATAGAAGATAAGAATTTTTATCAACATCCTGGATTTTCAGCAATTGCCATAGCTCGGGCAGCTAGGGAAACAATATTTAGAAATCATACTCAAGGCGGATCAACTATCACTCAACAATTGATTAAAAATGCACTGCTTACGCCTGAAGTAAGTTTGGAACGAAAAATCAAAGAAGTTATTTTAAGTGTTTGGGCGGAAAGAATTTATTCTAAGAATCAAATTTTGGAAATGTATTTAAATCAAGTGCCCTATGGAGGAACTTATTGGGGTGTTGAAGCTGCATCTTGGGGGTATTTTGGCAAGTCTGTCAAAGATTTATCACTTGCAGAAAGTGCATACCTGGCAGGACTACCTGCTGCTCCAACTCTTTATTCTCCATATGGCATTAGACCTGATTTAAGTCGCACAAGACAAGCACAGGTACTTACGCAAATGAAACAGGAAGGATATATAACTGGAGATGAGGAAAAAACTGCCCTTGAATTTCCATTAGAAATAAGACCACAACTTATAAACATTCAGGCACCTCATTTTGTGATGTATATAAGAGATTTATTGATTCAAAAATATGGTGCCAGAGCTTTGGAGATCGGTGGTTTAAAAATCACTACCACACTGGATTTACCTACCCAGGAAAATGTCCAGCAAATTGTAACCAATAATATTTTGTCACTACAAAATCTGAAAGTTGGTAATGGGGCGGCAATTGTTTTAAATCCGCAAAACGGAGATATTTTAGCCATGGTCGGCAGCAAAGATTATTTTGATGAAACCAAAGACGGCAATGTCAATGTAACGCTCGCACCCAGACAACCGGGAAGTTCTATAAAAATTGTCAATTATGCAGCAGCTTTGGAAAAAGGTTTTACTGCTGCTTCAATCATCGATGATTCTCCAGTTGCATATGCTGGTAACGGATCTTTGCCATATGCCCCAGTTAATTATGACGGCAAATATCATGGGTTAGTGACATTGCGACAAGCTTTTGGCAATTCTTATAATATTCCGGCAGTAAAAGTGTTAAATCAAATAGGAATAGATTCTATGATTGATATGGGAAAAAAACTGGGTATAAATACCTGGGAAGATAAAGAAAGATTTGGATTGTCTTTAACTTTGGGCGGTGGCGAAGTTACACTTTTAAATTTAACTTCTGTTTATGGTGTGTTTGCAAATCAAGGTAATCGAGTTAATCCTGATCCGATTTTAAAAATTTTTGATTATACCGGACGAATTTTGTATGAAAAAGGTATTTCCACAAATACATCTGTTGTTTCTAAGGGTATTAGTTTTATTATTTCAGATATTTTAGCTGATAATAATGCACGCGCTGCCGCTTTTGGCCCAAATTCACAACTTACCATCCCTGGTAAAACTGTAGCTGTCAAAACCGGAACCACCAATGAAAAGCGGGATAATTGGACACTTGGATATACGCCTTCAATTGCTGTTGGAGTTTGGGTGGGAAATAATGATAACAGTCCTATGGATCCATATTTAACTTCAGGAATCACAGGTGCAGCCCCAATTTGGAATCAGATTATGAGTCAGCTATTAAAAAATCGGCCGGATGAAAAATTTATACAGCCGGCAGATGTAATTTCTATTCCTTGTTACAACAGACAAGAATATTTTGTTAAGGGTACACAACCCAAAGACGGATGCAGACAATTACCTTCTCCAAATCCTGTTCATTTATGAGTTTTTAAAAAGTCAGCAATTTCTTTCCAAAATATTTCTACTCCATTATCATCGATTTCTCGTTTATCAAAATTTTCCCTTTCCCGATACTTTAACATGGATGCAAATAATTGTTGACCAAAACACCACCAAATAAAATCTGCAGCGTCTTTTGAGTGTAGGGGCAATATAAGACCCCGCCACTCTCTGGCATGAGAAATCAGTTCTGGTTTGATCTCTTTATTAGTTTTTGCCATTTTCCATAAATATTTATGTTCTGACGCAGTAGGAATCAAATGATGTCTTTCCAAAAAGGCTAAATTATCATATTCCTGCCGTCCAATCGGTTCGGAAAATAATAAAATAGAACCGCCAACCTGATTGGGTTTTAAAAGTGCTTTAAAAGCTTGTTCACTGGGTTTGGTTACTTCCAATAGTATTTGCGTTTCCTGATAAATTGCATCATATTGACTGACAATTTCTCTTCTATGAAACGCGGTGATCAATTTTACAAATGACAGCTTCAGCATTTCTGTAATAAATTTTTGCGTATAAGACACATTTCTGCAGATTATATTTATTTGAAACCTGGGTGATTTTTGTTTTAACAATACAGTTAATTTATTAACAAAATTAAGTTGTGTGGCTGCACCTGACACCGGAAATAACACATGGATCGGATGATTGTGTGTGAGAGACACCTGCAGATTTCTTTGAGAGTTTTTATCAGCAGTTAAATATTTAGCTAAATCCGGATTGACTGGATATGGAGCTACTTTTATATTGATTGGAGGTAATTTTTCTTGCCTTGCATAATTCAATAACTGTTCGCGTGTTTTATAACTGGGTACAAAAGTCAAATCAGCACCGGGTACATACCACATGTGCTGAGGACTATCATCAGTTACCTGTACAACTAGAATAACTTGGATTTGCTTATCAGCGCTTAATTTCTCTTTTATAGCTGCAATTTGATGTGCCAAAGCAAAATGCGTTGCGACCACCAGTAAAGTTTTTGCTATATGAATCCGTTGATTTAATAATGTAGTAATTTGTTCGTATAATAAATCCGTATGTCCGCGCAACCAATTCCTGTAAGTTCTGGTGAAGATATCCTCTATCAAGCCCTGCTGTACAATTTCCATAATACTTTTACCCCAAGCATAAATGCTGGTTATCCGATGAATTTGCCCTATAGATTCATCATGTGCGCCTAACAAAACCGGTGTCACATTTTTAGGCAAACCATGATATAGCGCATCAGTTACTCTAAGGTGACCCAATCCTGCAGGAGCATAGGTAAAAATTATCATCAATTCTTTTTGATTTAAAACAGATAAAGTGTCCATTATTTTAAGTCTACTTCATAGATATTGAGGTTATCAAGCAGAAAGCTTTTTAGGTCTTTGTCTGGCAAAGCCAGATCCTGCTATGCAGGACATTTTAAGTTTTTGGGGGAAATGACGATTATGTGGTACCAAAAGAAAAATTAATTGTCTGTCTCTGATAACTCTTTTTTTACGAGATCTGGTTTTGACTTCATTGAAATCCCACCAACGTCTGGCAAATTGCGAAATTGAAAAATATCTGTCACGACCCGCAAAATGCCTATAAGGATCAGCAATAATTATTTGTTTACGTCTTTTGTCAACTCTTACCACTACACTGTAATGACCATCATAACCATCACTGTATTTGCCAAAAACTCCCTGCCATTCAATACCTACAGGTACTTTATAAATATTGACAATTTTGGCCAATTGGCTGAAAGTAGTTTTTTGTTTAATCCAAAATTGCAGTGGGGTGATTTTACTGGCTGCCATTGCCAGTTCTTTTGGCGTCATGCCACCGGTTTTCTTGATATTTTTGATCCCTGCAGCTTTTACAAACTCGCTTTGCTCGTAAGTTAGCTTCCAAAATTGAGCCAGCATTTGTAACACAGCCGGACCGCAGTGGGCATTGGACTGTTGTCTCACCCGCTTCATCTCCGGAAAGTACCTGGTTTTAGGGGATATTTTTCGCATATTTGGTCAGTAAGCTCATTAGTATATCATCAAATGCAACTCCGTGCATTGCAGCCACTTCTGTAAATGGCAATCCTATATCCGGACCAAAAGCGGTATTAGGATTTGAATCAGTAAAAAATGGTGTGTTTATAGTTTCATCAACCCGCACATCAAACTTAGCATAATCTTTATGTGATAATCCATTGAATGCGCGTATCGCTAATTTTTCAATTTTACTTCTCATTGGTTCCTCAACCGGTTTATATTTATAAGCATTTAAATCTTCATATGATTCAATTGAGGTAAAAAAATGTTTACCATCAGGTTTTTTCTTGAAAACTTTTTGTCCCATCAATACATGATTTTTTTGTCCGTCATCAAATACGGCAACAGTTATTTCAGGTCCATCTATAAACCGTTCCACAATTACCGGCATTTTATAAACAGAAATCATGTCATCAACTTTTTTCTGTACATCTTTTATATTTTCTTTGACAGCATGATTATCAATCCCCACACTACCTCCGCTTTCATTTAATTTAACAATTAAAGGCATACCTAAATCCTGTTGCACTTCAGTTCCTGACCGTCTGATATATTGAAAAGCCGGAGTAGGAATATCATAAGCAATTAAAAGTCTTTTAGTTAAATTTCTATTATTGCCAATAACCATGCCTTCAATTCCGGCACCTGTATATGGAGTGTTGGATAATTCAAGTGACGCAGGTACGCTAGTCTGTAAAGCATCTTTGCCTTTTAATGTATCAACCAGATTTACGACCAAATCCGGTTTATCAACTAATAAATTGGTTAATAAATATTGATTACCAGGATGCCCTTTGACCGGAATTCCCATGTCGGAAATTTTTTTAATCACTTCCTGTGCGCGCTCTTCAACTTCTACTTCTGCATCGTATGCATCTTGTGTAGGAAACATTTCCCGTTCAACATGAGAATATGCAACAACAACTAATTTAAATTTTTTTAATGCATTTTTATCAATCTGCAATTCAATTTTTGGTGCAATTCTGCCATTTACTGGAATATCCTTATCATTTGCCATAAATAAAAAAACCTCTCTAGAAAAATATTAACAGGAATTTATATTTTTGTGTAGAGACAATCTTTGAAATAATTGAAACTATATAGTAGTATCTAACTCAAGAAAGGAAATGACGTTATGAAACAGCCAAAGTATTTAGACGAAGCTTTTGAAAAAGTCTGCCAGGAATTATTGCAAACATTTGTCAAAAAACATAAAGATTATGGCAAAGGCAATATTTTATCCATCAAAGAACTTGGTATCGCTTTTCGTATTAGTGAAAAAGTAGAGCGCCTAAAAAATTTATTAATGAAAAGAAACGCTCCTCAAAATGAAGGCGTGAATGATAGCTGGATTGATATTGGTGTTTATGCAGTGATCGCCCTCCTCTATCGTCGGGGTTATTTCCAAAAATTGGAAATGTCGGAAAAAAATAGATAATGCTAATATACTAATTAATACGAATACAACGAATAATACGAATGGTTTTATTAAGGTTGTGATGGAAGATAATATAGAGGATTAATAATTGCAAATGTCAGAAAACTAACCACTGCTCCACCAATAAAGAATGTTAGCAAAGCACAAATTAATCCTAGTATAAAATACTTATTGGGATATTTTGATTTTGTTAAGTTTTTTATACTGAAAAAAATATTTGCAACAATCATGATCACTATTATTCCTGCATCCCAATATTCGAAAAATCTACTTGAACTGGGTACTCCTAAGTCTGCATATAATTGATTCATTTTAAATATAGCTTGCAATAAACCTATAAATAATAAAATATTTATAATTCCAAAAAATAAGTTTACAATCCCGATAATTTTATTTTTCATAATTTAATTACAACAGGTTTATTCTTAAAATACAAATTTATTATGTAATTTTTCTTACAGAAAAAATAATCATAAGTTACTGTATAATTATTAAAGTATAAATTTATTGCCCGCCAACGTTCATATTCGTTTCGTGGTTTACATCCACGCAGTCGAAAATTCACTTCGGCGGGTCTAATCCCGATATTCATTTTATAATATATAAGGTGATCGGGATAAGAGAGGCAAATATGACAGGACTAATTGGCAATATTGAGGATTTAACTTTAAAAAATAATAATTTCCGTCAAGTGGTATTTACCGGAAAATACTGTCAGGTAGTACTGATGACTTTACAGCCAAATGAAGATATTGGTATGGAAGTGCATGATACTGTTGATCAATTTTTTAGAATTGAGAGTGGTGAAGGCAAAGTAGTCATGAACGGAGAAGAAATGGTGATTAACGATGGTTCTGCTTTTGTAGTTCCCGCCGGCACACAACACAATATAATTAATACTTCTTTATCTAATCAGTTGAAATTATATACGATTTATTCTCCGCCCAATCATCCGGATGGAAAAATTCATGTGACCAAAACCGAAGCTTTAGCTGATGAATCCGATCATGTGTAAATTTAAAATTTTCTTATAAACTGAATTTATATGCGTTTGATTCTTCTTTTAATAACTGCATTAATCGTTGGCGTGATTGCAGTGATGCAATTTAGAGTAATTCAAAATTATATCTCTCCTCAATCACCTACCAACCCTACTAATGTTAACCAACAACTACATCAAACTCAAGAGCAAGTTGATAAATATAATCAAACCATCCAAGATTTTCAGACTAAAACCGATGACACTTTAAAATCCTTAAATAGGTAATTTTTTACAGCATGCTTTTTGTTTTTAGATTTATAGCATTGGACAGATTTTTGCTTTACAAATTATTGGATGATTTTCAACAGATTTTGTATCATTCACTATATTTATAGTGATATACTAAAATAAAATTTTCAATAATAAATATTTTGACGGTTTTAATCTTCTTCCGAAGATTTTTCTGATTCTTTTTTTACTTCTTCTTGTTTGTCTTCTGTTTTTCTTTGCGTAATTTCATGCAAATCTTTTTCTATCTCCGGATTTTCTTCAGATAATTTCTGAAATTCCTGTTTATGTTCTTCTACTTTTTTTTCAAATTCCTGTTGTTTTTCCGGTTGTTTTATTTGTTCAGTTACCTTATTCACATTCTCCTGATACTCTTTTACGGTTTTATCAATAGCTTGTTGATCTTTTTGTTTTTCTTTGACCAAACCGATGATTTCATGAGCTCTGTTTTCTACTTTTATCTGATCATTCCCTTGAGTTTTCGAAATCACGTTTTCAGATATCCGTTTGAGTGGATATAGCCGATCTCCCGGCAAAGCTGCTTTTGCGCCTTGAAATAAACCAAAGATACTGCCCGCAATCAATAATAAAACTAAAGTAGCTGTTGTAAAACTCCATCTCCACATCAACCAAAATTTGTGAGTTTTTCTTGGTTCCAAATGATTGCTTAAATTTTTCCAGCCGTTATTTAAAAAAGATGTTGATGGTTCTATTTTTAGATAATCTATTTTAAGATTTGTTAATTTTGACTCAATATTCATATTTT
>CAYLWN010000005.1:0-17950 GCA_964387625.1 uncultured Gammaproteobacteria bacterium | reverse complement strand
TCCCAAAATTTCTTTTAATTTTCTTAAAATACGGAAAATCCGTACTCTGACTGCCCCCTCTTCCATAGTAAATGTTTTTGCAATATCCCCCATAGGCAGTTCTTCAAAATAGCGTAGGATAATCATTTGTTTTTCTTTATCATCCAATTTATTTATAGCTTGTTTCACTTGTTGCTTTTCTTCACCATTTATAGTCTGTTCTTCAATGTTTTCGCTTGACTCAATATTGGTCACAAAATCTAAATCCACAGATATAGTTTTTTTCTGCCTGAAATGATCCATCACCAGATTTCTGGCAATTGAAAATAAATATGCTTGAAAGGTGCCTTTTTTTTGCGAAAATACGGGTAGAGCTTTCCAAGCTTTCACAAAAGTATTTTGTGCAATATCTTCGGCCAAAGTCTCACTTTCCACCATAAAATACACAAACCTGTATATTTTTCTTAAAAAAAGACTGTAAAGACTCCCAAAGGCTTGTGTGTCTCCATTTTGTGCATTTTTGACTAAAACTGATATTTCATCAGTCATACTCGAGTTATTCTACTACTATTACGCGAAAAAAGTAGTTTTGTAACATTTAAAAGCGAGTTGCGTTACATCTGTATATGAAATACAAAATTTTAGTTATTTTTTCTATCACATTATTATTAATTGGTCTAATGGTTACGCGGGCAAAAGCTGACACTGAAAATGAACAGCACAAAAAAGTAATTACTCCAAGCGGATCACCTAATTCAAGCCCTATATCCAGTGTCTCTCCAACTCCAAAATCAAGTCCAGATATATCAGAAGATGAGGAGGACGAATCTATGGAAAATAATGATGAAGATGAAATAGACGAAGTAGAAAATGATAATGATGAAGATGACACAACTTCACCTGCACCAATTGTCAATCCAAGTACAACACCTTTACCATCACCAAGTGAATCACCGCAAGCATCTATTTTGCCAAGCCCAAGTGCATCTGGTGAAGAAAGCTTGACTAATCCATCACCATTAACAAATGATGATGTGTCAATAAATATATTTCAACAGGCATGGATTAATCAAATATTGGAATTATTAAGAAAATTGTTAAATAAAGGACAATAAAACTTAAATAAATTACACTTTTACTAAAATACTTCGGTTTAACTTTTATACTTCATTAAATGATAAAATACACACATGTTGATAGACAATATCAAGTTAATTATCAAAGCCGGGAACGGTGGAAATGGTGCCGCAACTCTGCTTAGAAACGGTCTTACATCCAAAGGCGGTCCTGATGGTGGAAATGGTGGAAATGGCGGAAACATTTACTTTTTAGCCACACACAATGTTAATGATTTAAGGGAATTTAGGTATAAAAAGAAAATTACTGCTTTAAATGGTACAAACGGGCAAAACCAGAAAAAATTTGGTAAAAATGCTTCTCATATTACGATTTTAGTACCAATTGGTACTAAAATTACCGATATGATATCCGGTAAAGTTTGGGAAATTTTTAACACTAAAGAACCACTGCTTTTTGCCCACGGCGGTAAAGGTGGTAGAGGCAATGTAGAATTTAAAAGCGCTACCAATCAAACTCCCCGTTTTGCAGAACCAGGAGCCTTTGGTGAACAAAAAGAACTGTTGCTGGAAATCAGGTTGATTGCAGAAATAGGTCTTATTGGCTTACCTAATGCCGGTAAAAGTAGTTTACTTTCAGTTTTGACCAATGCTACGCCAGAAATTGCTGCTTATCCGTTTACTACACTTGAACCAAACATTGGCATGTTAGGTAAACATCCTATTGCTGATATTCCGGGGCTTATTGAAGGCGCATCGCTTGGTAAAGGCCTGGGTACTGGTTTTTTACGCCATATAGAAAAAACCAAAATCCTACTTCATTGCATAGATATTACAATTGAGAATCCAAAACAAGCTTATGAAACCATCCGTAAAGAATTTGCCCAATTTAACACCCAACTTCTAAAAAAGCCTGAATATATCTTACTTAATAAAATTGATTTAGCCGATGAACAATTAATAAAAAAAGTGTCTGCAATTTTTACAAAAATGAAAAAACCAGTTCTATCTTGTTCTTTTTATAACCAGAAAAGCATTGAGAAATTAAAAACTACTGTTATTAAATTACTTAAATAACTTTCACTTCTGTAACCACCTGTTTAATTTGTAATAAATCTCACAGATAAAATAATTATAAAGTCTTATCCTCTATTTAGTAAAAATTTATTAAGGAGGATGTTTATGAAAAACATGACCTATTTACAAATGTTAAGAATTTATGACCAGTATTTGTCAGGACAAACAGACTTAGACATAAAAATGAAAGGTGAAAAATATATCAGAAAATTTAGTGAAGATGGTAATAAAAAAGTAGTTAATAAATCTCAATACTTAAAATTGAAATAAACATTAAAAAATGTTTATTTTTTTTTGAAGTACTTTTTTTAAACCCAGTTTTATAAAAATATTACTGAATTATTATTGTTCCTGTTTGACTTGAATTTAAGTGGTTGTGGTATTTATAGGTACCGGGAGTATTAAAAACTAAAGATAATTGTCCTCCATCTGAAAACTTACCTAAATTAAGAGGTGGGTAGATTGTGTGTGTTGGATGCTGATCAGAGCTAACTGTTGCATCTGCTCCACTTTTATTAATCCAAGTGACTTTTGAGCCTGCTTTGATAGTGATGGTTTGAGCTAAATATCCATCACTTCCCAATATAACTGTATTTTCCATTTGATTAGCTTGTCCTGATGGAGATATATTTGGTGATTCAATATTCGTAACAGGAGAACTCAAATTTACGTTTAGGTTATTTTGTCCTGTTTGACCATAACTATTACCGCTGTTTTTGGCGAATACAAAATAGTAAAAAATACCGTAAACTGCTAGACCGATGACAAAATATATGGCTATCCATTGCCAAGTAGATCTTTTTCCGTAGCTTCCATTTGTGTATGCTGTTGTGTTGTTCATATAAAGTTATTTTGTATAATAATTGCTTTAAAGTCTGTAATATAGCTTACAAAAATCTGTCAATTATTGCTTTAAATATTTATCAAAAAACTCAACAGACCGCTGTAATGCAATACTCAAATTATCGGATAAATTGTGATTATCTCCCGGATAAGTATAGAATACAACCGACTTGCCATTATCTTTCAAAGCAGTATTCAATTTTTGACTAAAAAGCAATGGCACTTCATCATCAGATTCACCATGTTGCAATTGTATAGGTCCTGAAATATCTTTTACATAAGAAATTGGGGCAATTGATTGCCAAAATTGCGGATTTGTTTCAAAACTCCCATATTTATCTATCAATTCCTGTCTACCAGGCCTTCTTGATGCTTGTTCTCTTTGTGAAGGCACAAAGGGTCTGGGATTTAAATCCGGATGATGCCAATTATTGGTTAAATCCTCATATGAGGCAACCACTCCTGCCCAAATCACACCTGCTTTGATATTTTTGGAAACCACCATTGACCGCAATGTTATTGATCCTCCCAAAGAATGTCCCCACATGCCAATTCTATTTGAATCAGCTTCCTGATATTTTTTAATTGAAGCCACTGCATTTAAAATATCTATTGTATATGCAGGAGAATAATAAGCGCCTTGAGGATTTCCTTCAGAATTGCCGTGTCCTCTGTAATCTGATTTAAAAACAATATAACCGTTACGCGAAAACGCATCTGTATAAGCAATATACTTTTCTGTGGTTCTATATTGTTCCGGAGGAATATAACCATGATTAAAAATAATCACCGGCCAACCTGTTTTAGGTTTTTCTCTCTGAGGCACAGTTAACAATGCATAAATTTTTAATCCGTCAGATTTATATGAGGCAATATATCTATTGTAATTTGATCCTGGTTGCAATGTTTGTTCAATAACAATATCGCTTCCCGGATATTCTTGACTGCGCATATATTCAATGGATAAGGGATTTGGTTCATTGGCTAATCCCCCACCAGTTTCATTATCTGTATAATGGTTTATGGCAGTTCTGGATGAATTATTTTTTGTAAGTTTAAAAAACGTAACTCCTGCAACAGCAATTATTAAAATAGCGATTAGAAAAATAGGTATCATCTTTTTCATAAGAATTATATTTTAATATAAATTGCTGAAAATAAACTGTAATATAAATAACTAAAAAGTATTGTTGAATTGTAATTTTTTTAATTTTTCGGTTTTTGGTTGTGGTAAAATCTGGCCATGAAAAAAAATCTTAGACAAATTTACTATGCTTTTGGCGGAAAATTAGTGGGTCATAAAATCATGAAACAACATGTATGTGAAGTTGTATCTCTCACAGAAGATAAAATAATTAGCTTTATAACCAATAACTGTTGGTTTTTTGCATCATTTGGTGATGCTTGGGCATATACTTTGACCGGAAATGATTTAAAAAATCAGCATCTGGTAATCTTAACTGATGAATTATTTTTACAATCTCCCCAGCAAATCCACCATACTATCGCTCATGAGATTGGACATGTGGTGCTTGGTCATAAAAATTCAATTTTTGAAAAGCAAACTAAATCAGAAATTCGTCAACAGGAAAAATCAGCTGATGCATTTGCCAGAAAATACATAAATTCTTAAACACTGAAAACTTAACTCTAATATTGACTAACACTTAAGTTTCACTTTACTATTTATCTCGTATTTAATTGTTTAAGTTTAATATCATTTTATTATTCCCAACCCGATAATGCCCACAATAATCAAATAAACAGCGATTAAATAATTTAGAAATTTCGGAAACATCAAGATCAAAATTCCAAAAAGCAATGATGCCAAAGGACTTAAATTTGCAAAAGAAAGACTCACATCTTTTCACCCCCTTAATAATTGATGGTTTTTATACATTTACGCCTAAAAGACGGGCAAGTAAAATAATTACTGCAATAACCAGTAATAGATGGATCAATCCTCCACCTACCCTTAGTGAAAATCCTCCTAACCATGAAATAACTAAAACTATAATAATGATATCTATTAAACTCATATTTTTTCACCTGCTTTCATTCTTAGAATTATTATCTGTAGTTAAACCGTCTCACCTATCGAAGCGTTTTCGTTTGAATAAGAAAAATGTCTAAGTAGTTTATTTTACATTAACCGATTTTAAAACAGACGGATCATTGATAAATTTCTTTGTCTGATGAGGAATATAATCCATCAAAGCTTTTTCAATTAATTGAGTTAAAGTTATATCTTCAGCAGCTGCTTGTACTTTAGCTGCTTTAATTAATTTTTCATCCAATCCCAAAGAAGTTCTTTTATTATTTTTGTAAGTCATATTTACATCATGCTCTCTTATGTAACCTATGTCAAGTAGGTAATATATATGTTTATGTAACAAGAGTAACGTTTAATAAATTACGGCTTTAAAAAAAGTTTCGTTGATTAAAATGACATATATTATTTATTAAATTATCAAAAATTAACTTTAATGATTCTATCATCTGATGCAATTGGCTTTCCCCTACCGTCTTGATTACTGGTTGATAAATAAAGCTCGTTATCAAGACCCAAAACTACATCTCTAATTCTTCCAAATTGATTTTTGAAATGTTCTTTTAAAGTAAGATTATTTCCATTAATGATTACCTCATATAATGTTTGGCCTCTTAATCCTCCGAAAAATAATGAATTATTAAAAAATGCCATTCCCGCAGGTGCCCACGTAGTAGATGCACCGGAATTTAACCTTGGAGTTTCCATCCCCTGTTTTGTTTCATCACCTTGGATTGTTGGCCAACCGTAATTTTTACCGATTTCAATTTTATTTAACTCATCCAATCCCGACAATATTCCTGATCTGCCATGTTCTGTTGCCCACAGTTGATTATTAGCATCCCAAGCTAAGCCTTGAGGATTACGGTGCCCATATGAATACACAGGATTGTTGAAGGGATTTCCGGAAGCTGCTTTTCCCTCATCAGTCACCCGTAAAATCTTTCCTCCCAAAGAATTGACGTCCTGAGCTTGAGAAGGATTTTCCGCATCACCTGTTGTTATATAAAGAAAACCATCCGGTCCAAATTTAATTCTTCCACCGTTATGATTGGATGCACCCGGAATCTTATCAACGATAATTTGTTCATTTACCAGTTGGTTATTTTGGTAAGTCAATCTGACAACCCGGTTTAAAGTGTTTCCATTATTTTCACTGTAAGTGTAATACAGATAAACATAATTATTGGCTGAAAAATTGGGATGTATGGTGATTCCCAATAATCCCCCTTCACCAATTTCCCGTACACTTGTAAAAATCGCCACAGGTTTATCCAGCAAATTTCCATTTTTATCAATCAGCCTTACTTTTCCCGGTCTTTCAGTTGCTAACATGCTTTGATCCGGTAAAAACACTATAGACCATGGAGTGTCGAGATTTTGAGCAATCACTTTAGTTTGAAGAGCTTCACTCTCTGTTGATAAAATGCTTTGTTGGGCTATAATTTTTGGAGCAGGTGAATTTTTATTATAAGTCTTAAACCAAGTAAAACCTGCAATCAATATAATTATTATCCCAAAGACAATAATTATGTTTTTCATAAATTTATCCAAAAAATTACCTCGTCACCTTAAATATATAAAGTGTTGAGATAAAATAAGCTTATTTTTCTATTGCTTGAGCTAATTTATCAAATGATTCGTTCCATCCTACTTCTGTCATTTCTTTCATTATGCCTTCCGGCAATTCCGCATGTGAAAGCATTATTTTTGATCTGACTTTAATAAAATCTGCAAATTTAGTGGTAATCTGCATTTTCAAAGGCAAATTTGCATCCATATCATAATATGTTGCCGGTACCACATTACCGTTTTTATCTGCAAATGAATCAATTATCACCAATTTTTCAAAAGGAATTATTTCCTTGAAAGTGCCGGTTGACCAGAAATCTTTACCATCTGGTGAACGCATACAATATAAATATTTACCTCCAATCCGGAAATCTATTTTACCAACTGGTGCAGTATAATTTTTCGGCCCCCACCATTGCTTAACTTTTTCAGCATCTGTAAAATATTCCCATAACAATTTTCGGGGTGCATCAAAAATGCGGGTAATTTCTAATGATTGCGTATTTGCATTTGTCATGGTTTCTTTTTTATTATCCGAAATTGGTTGCATTAAACTGACTCTGTTACCTTCAGTGTCCAAAAAAGATACGTAAGATCCTACTCCGGGAATGTTGTCTGGTTTTCCTAACACCTTGCCTCCAGCTGTTTGAATCTTTTTCATCTGTTTATTTATGTCATCAACTTGGATGACCACCAATGGAAATTGGGCAGAATTTCCATTTGATTTAGGAAAAAATCCACCATTGATGGCGCCAGCTTTTATAGGACCGTTAATATCTGAGTCAGTAGTCATAGCCAATACATAATAGTTCATATCTTTTCCCATCATTTTATTTTGCCACCCAAAAACACGGGTATAAAAATTGGCTACGCGTTTTGTATTTATAGCAGGCATTTCAAAATGGACCACAGGATTCATTTTCATAAGTTTATCTTTATTTAACAATTAATATTTAATTAAATTAAATACCACGAAAATAAAACATTATGCTGTAAGATTGATTACAAATATCTGCAGTAAAAGAAGTAAGCCTATGCTTAAGTCTTTGACAGATATCTTCTGCTTAAAAAGAGTACTCCTAGAATAATCACCGGAATAGAAATAATCAATGATTCAAAACGCGAAAAAAGAAGTATTAAAAATCCAGCTGTAACAAAAATATATCCTCCCAGTTGTTCATGTTTCCAAGCAATGTATGTCAAACAAGCTAAAATAAAGTTGGGTATTAGGTGCATAAACAGAGCTAAAAACCATAAAGGCTCCTCAAATACATCCAGTGCAAATATACTTAAAAAAATATTAAATAAAATTGCCAAAATCCGAGGTAACCAATATAAAAACTTTTTCATAAATAGAATATCGTCCTTATTTCTCAATATTTCCATTTCTCCAAATAAAAGCAGTCATATTAAAACCACCGCTTGCAAGTTTTATAGCTTTTTTTAATTCATATTGACTGATAGATTTATCTAAAGGCTCTCGGGAAGGAATATTACCTGTATAAAAACTTTGTAAAACCGGTAAAGCGCGACTATCCCCAAACTGCCCTAAAGCCCAAATAGCAGAGTTTCTAGATCTATAACTATTATTTTTATCTTTAACAAATGTTATCAAAGCTTCAACACAATCCTGTCTATCGATAGGCAGGCTCCCACTATATTCCCTTTTTGCGTCCGCGCATTGGCTTTTTGCTTCATAGCCAATCAATGTACAAGTTATGACAAAAAATAAAATAAAAATGCTGAAGCCAATAATGATTATGTAAAAAAGTTTTTGTTTTAAATTTTTAACTTTCATTGATTTTTTAATTATATCAACAATTTCCAAAATGTATTTTCATTATGCTAATATATGAATATGCAAACTTATTTAACAATTGCTTTAAGCTCCATCACGGTATATCTGTTTATTGTTTTTGCGATCCGCATATTTGGAAAAAATGAATTATCCCAACTTTCGATCATTGATTTAGTATTTATTCTTTTAATAAGCAATTCCGTACAAAGCGCCATGATTGGCAATAATCAAACAATGTTAGGGGGATTAGTCGCAGCTACTTCTCTTTTTACTATTAATTGGCTACTTCGAACTTTGCTTTTTAAAGACAAAAAATTTAACCAGTTTATTCAAGGCACGGCTTTGATGTTGGTTTATCAGGGTAAAGTTATAAAAAAACATCTTGATCAGGCAAAAATATCCTTAGAAGAACTGGAAGCAGCAATCAGGGAACATGGGGTGGATGACATCAGTCATGTTGATCTGGCGGTATTGGAAGTTGACGGAAATATCAGTGTGCTGTCACATAACTTCACCAGAAAAACTGTTAAAAAAAGAAGAGTCCAAAAATCCTTAAGTTTTACTAATTAAATTTCTTCCTACATCTTGGGGAAATTTAATATTAAAAATTATTATTTTAAAAGTTTTAGTATTTATTTAATTTTAATCACAATTTTTCCACGCGGATGAATTTCTTCCTGATATTTAAAAGCTTCTTTAATTTGTTCAAATGGAAATATTTTATCTATATGCAATTTAATTTTCCCAGTATCCACTAATTGTTTAAGACGATTAAGATGTATGGTATTTGTTTTTGTCCCCTGTCGTATAACAATAATTCCGTATTTCTGTGCCAATTGTTGGTTTGGCATTCCCGCTAATGTAACGAGTATTCCGCTCTTTTTTAAAACTGCAAAAGATTTATCTGTTGTTTCGCCCCCAACCAGATCTAATACTGCATCATAATTTTTCAAAATTAACTCAAAAGCTTGAGTCTTATAATCAATAATTATATCTGCACCAAGTTTTTTTACAAAATCTCTGTCTTTGGTTTTTACAGTGGTCGCTACATATGCACCAAGATTTTTTGCCAATTGTATAGCAATATGTCCAATACCTCCGGCTCCACCATGGATAAGGATTTTTTGCGCTGTTTGCAACTTTATATGGTCTTCCAACGCTTGTATGCTACTTGCCCCAACTAACGGCAATGCTGCGGCTTCCTCAAAATTCACAGTTTTTGGTTTAAAAGATATATTTGAAGAATTAGCTGCCAAAATTTGTGCAAATGAGCCAGTCCCGCCATTTATAATAGATGCAGTACCATAGACATCATCACCCACGTTAAATCCAAAAACCCCTTCACCCAATTCAGATATTTTACCTGCAAAATCCCCTCCCAGGGTAACAGGCAAAGAAAGTGGTGCCCATTTCTGCAAATAACCAGCACGCATTTTCCAGTCAATTGCATTTATACTGGCGCTATAATTTTCTATCAAAACTTGACCCTTTTTTAAAGATGGTTCTGGGCAGTTGTTAATTATTTCTAAAACATCAACACTACCATATTGGTTAATCTGTACAGCTTTCATAATGAAAATAATTTAGCAAGAAATGATTGAAGAATCTGTAATTTTGATTACTGACTTAATGTCTTTTAAATATCTAAGAATAGGTATTATTTTTGACATTCCCAAAATCAATAAAGAAGCTAAAAAGTAAATAACCAAGATAAATATTACCATAATTAAAAGCAGATGAGGTTGTTGAGGTGCTTTAAAATAATCGATCATCACCACTATTGGTTTATGCCAAGCGACTAATATATTGCCGGACGATGTAATATATTGCTCCCGCAATATTGGTAAACATAAAATAATTACAGTCAATAAAATATTTAAAAACCTGGGTTTTATAAAAGTAAAACTTTTGCTTATTTTCATTTTATTATAGCTAATAAAAATAAAATAATTACTGCTTTACGAGATGCTTATTTAAAATAAAGTCTTTTAACCATGTAGCTGCTTCTGATTTTAGGATTAGTAAACCATCAGGATTGTTTTTACTTTTTCCTTGATTAATTACTATTTGTGATGAAGCAGCTGTCCAAATCTTTAATACTGAAAGTTCAAATAATCCAGTAAGTGGTCCTTTAGCACAATCAATATTTTGTATATTATTAAAAGCTATCGAAGTAGAATGTTTAAAAATTACTCCTGAGTTAATTGAAATAGTATTTTCATCGATTGAAAACGAAATATTTTTATATTTTATATAGAGAATAGCTCCTAATGGAATAGCAACAAAAATAAGCAGAAATATAAATACTCCAAATATGCTTTTAGCAAATATTCCTATTATGATGGAAAAAAATAAAAGAAAGAGCATCATTCTTAGAAGAAAATATAAATAGGTAGAATTAGGAAGTTTATAAACAAATTTTAATTCAAACATAGATCAACTAACTATTAGTATACCAAAAAGATAATCAATTTGGAGATGAAGCAGGAACTTTAAATTATTTATTTTTGTCTGCTTCATGCTTTTTATCTTTTGAATATTCAATTTATTTTGCTACTATAAGGTTATAGAAAAAAATTGACAAAAATGGTCTGTTTTGATTCTTACTGCTCACATTCTTATTTGCTTATCTGCTTATCTGGTTGAACATGCGTTGATGCTAAGGGGTTTTTCTTTTTCCGGCATACCTCCGATTTCCAGATAGCTAATTGTTGCTTTAGTAATGTTTTTCCGGGAATATCAGCTTTTATAGTGTGTAAATTTTAAACTTTGACAATTCCTTCATAGTTTAAGATAATTACTCCCCTTATAAAGGATTTAGAAACAAGAAAATGAAAAAAATTAAAGTCAACTACTTCTATGAAAAAAGCTGCATTTATTTTTATATTTATTATTTTAACTATATTAATAATTTTCAGGATTTATGAAAATAAAATACTTGTTTATAACAACTATCAGACTGAAAATCTTAATATAAATTCACCTTCACCGATTCCTAGTTTAATACCTCAACTTACCGCTAAAGTAATTGAAAATAATTATCATATTTTTCAAACATTCAATAATTGCGGTCCTGCAGCTTTATCAATGGCTTTTTCATATTATGGTATAGCTATCTCTCAACAGCAGCTAGGGCAAGATTTAAGACCATATCAAAATCCACAAGGAAATAATGATGACAAATCTGTTACTTTGGAAGAACTAGCACAAAAAGCTAGAGAATTTAATCTTGTACCATTTCATCGGCCAAACGGTTCAATTGAACTGATTAAACAATTTATCACTCATGATATTCCGGTTATTACCAGAACACGCCTTACTGAAAATGATGACATCGGACATTTTAGAATCATTAAAGGATTCGCTAACATAACACAAGAATTTATTCAAGACGACTCATTACAAGGTCACAGTTTAAAATATTCATATGTGCAATTTTTAAAAATATGGCAAATATTTAATTATGAATATTTAGTATTAGTGCCTGCCGATAAAGAACCAATTGCCAGATCTATATTGGGTGAAAATGCGGATATAAAAACAGCCTGGGAAAATGCAGTAAAAAATTCACAAAAAGAATTAACAGAAAATCCTGATAATATTTACGCTAGGTTTAATTTGTCAATTGCGTTATATCATACAGGTGATTTTAAAAATGCTGTTTTAGAATTTGAGCAGGTGGAAAATAAGCTTCCATTTAGAACACTTTGGTATCAGATTGAACCGATAGAAGCGTATTATGAATTAGGCAATTATCAAAGAGTATTTGATATGACTGATAAAATTTTTCTAAATCAAAACAGGGCATTTTCAGAACTGTATGTGATAAGGGGTGAAATTTATAAAAAACAAGGTAATTTGGTAGCTGCAAAAAGTGAATTTGAAAAATCCGTATTCTACAATCAAAATCTTAAATCCGCTCAACAAGCTCTTGAGCAAATATTATAAATTAAAAATATCTTTGGTTTTTAAACCTTTAATCCTCTTTTTTTAATCTCCTTTAAAATCTTACCGTCCAGTGGATGACATGAACAATTTTTAGCATGTCTCAAGTGCCAGTCGACTCTTTGATCCAGTGTTGGTCCGCCAGCTGGCGGATGGGGCATTTTGTGAGCTAAATGCCATGTCGCATTAATTTTCATAAGTTAATTTCCACTTGAGCAGTCATTTGCACAATTTACTTTTGTTTCACCAAAATCAGGCTCACACATACCATTACCGCAACCTGTTTCTTGAGTTTCACCGCTTTTCTGTAAAATTCCGTTGTTTTTTTCTCCACCAGTTTCCTGAATTGATTTTTGAGGATTGGTTAAACTTTGACTATTTTTAGAATTTAAAGTCACAGAAAAAATCAGTAAAATCAGAAAAATCAAAGTTATCACTCCAAGTGTTATAACGATTATTTTATTTATCTTTAGTTGCTTAGGATTATTTGCTTCCGTAATATTTTCCAATAATCCATTTTTTCTGTTTAGTTTTAGCTTTGTTACCAAATTAAATTTTACGGAAATAATGTAAATAACTAATACTGCCAATGATCCTATAAACCCGAATCCGAACAACATACCCGGCCATTGTGTTTTTCTGGAAACCGGACCGGAAACATTATCTGTTTTTGCATTTCCTGAATTACGATTTGTATTTTCGATTGGCGGTTCCTTAATTTCTTCGCATTCGACTGCTTGAGAATTTTCATTAAAAGCTTCAAAGAAATATACTGAACCACCGGTTCCGGCAGCTATGTATTTTCCATTTGCTGAAATATCTACTTCCTCCACATATTCATTAAAATCAATTTTAAATGATTCCGTTGATCCCTTTTTAAAAATATGAAGTTTACTGTCAGTCCCTCCTGCTGCAATAAAACTACCATCTTCTGCTATATCAATTCCCCCAAGAGAAGCATCAACTTTCCAATGAGAAATCGGATCACTTGAATTACGGTTGAAAATATATGCATCGCCTTTAAAAGTAGCGGCTCCGATATACTCCCCATCTGAAGTAAAATTTAATGCTCGGGCAGAACTTCTGTCAGGCATGGGAAATTTCCAGATTGGCTGATGGGAATTTTTTGAAAAAAGAAATACTGCTCCATCATCTGATTCGCTTCCCACAGCAGCATATTCACCATTTCCGGAAATTTTTGCCCGATGAACAGGTGAATCGCGAGTCAACATCTCGCTTCTAATAATCGGATTGTTTGAGTCTTTGGAAAAAAGATAAAATCTCCTATCTGGACAACCTGTAGCACCGGTAATAAAATTTCCGTCATCGGATAAAGAAACATCATGAAAATTACCTTCAGCATGATATTGCCATAAAGGCACTTCACTTTTTTCACTCCATAATATTAAGAGATTGGTTGTTTCTGAAGATTTATATCCTTGAGTTGTGCTGGTTACGCTTCCGGCTGTTCCCATAGCCATATATTTACCATCTTTTGAAATGGCTATATTGTATGCCCCATTTCCAGTTCCTTTATAAATCCAGATTGGCTTGTTAGTTTTGTTATTGAATAAAATTGCATTTCCGCCAATTGAGGCAATTATCCGTGTTCCGTCACCGGAAATATCCACTCCACCTTTTACATCACCCGGCATATCACTGTTTCCCTCATAAGTCCATATCGGTTTATTAGATTCTGAAGTATCAAAAAGATATATTTTTTTATGTGTTTTGGCTGCCAAATATTTACCGTCATCGCTTAAAGCAATTCCGCCTACCCATTCATCCTTTAAATCATAAGATAATATTTTAGTTTGTTTTTCAGCATCAATAACCGCAATCTCATTTTTATCAAAGGCATTTTTAAATAAAACAGGTCCATTATCAGGTGAGTCAATAATGTTACTCCTTGTTTTACCTAAACCGTTTGATGCTTCAAAAAAGAAAAAATTAGAACCAAGTTTCTGGGGAACAAATTTATAAATATACTTGACACCCTTGAAGTAATCATTAGATTCTGGATTTTCTTTTTCCATGTCAATCATGTTGCCATTGAAGTAAATTTTGACATATTCAGGCGGCCTGCCTTTATCATCTACATAAAGAACTGAATAGGTATATCTTTGACAAACCGGTCCCCAATTTGGGTAAACATGACCGTTAACCAGTTTGGGATCATCAGGAGTAACTTCAAGTTTGGAAATATTTTGACCCGAAGGAATATCAGATTTGTATTCAGCAAATGATTTATTAGGAATAAGAAAACTCACCAAAATGCTTAATATAAAAAAGGCTAATAAAGTTTTGCTGGTTTTAGCCATATTATATTCATTGTATATGTTTTGACCAATTCATTCCAACTTATGTAAATAGAGATACTTTTATAATAAATCTAAAAAAATCAAATTATGCTGATAAATTATTTTACTTGATCATTTAGTGCTTTTTTTCGCCAGCCAACCATCAGGGGCAACAAAAAGGTAAACAGGTAGTACAAATAAACATCCAGCTTGTAGTAACCATCTTGAGGTTTAAAGAGTTGGATCAGGAAAAAGTAATCAAAAATTACCGCTAATAATGTCCAGATAATTGCTAACCATAAATAATGCTGGAAAGTCCTATCTTGGATTTTTTTAAATAACACCCACAGAGAAACCGCAATTCCAATTGGCATAATAATCCAGCCGATTAAAGAAGCAGGCACCAGCATAAATAATACGATACCCAAAAAATATCCAATCAGCCATAACATAAATCCCCAACCCAAACCATCTTTTAATATTTGTTTGTCCATAATTTCTAAATTATGCTGTTTGGGCAAACAGCACCACATAATTTTTGCCATATGCTTTGGCACATTTCGGACAAGTAGTGTATGAAAAATACAGTTTTAATAACTGCTTACCTTTATTTTCAACATATTGCTTCATTTCTACAGCCCATTTGCCCAAAGTTATCAAAAAACTCTTAAAAAAAGCAAAACCAGCGTCAATATGGTGATGCATGAAAATACAGCTACTGTTTGGAGAAAAAGTTTAACTGCAGGTTTTTTCTTGTCCTCAAAATACAGTTGCACAGGCTGATAACAAAAAAGATATCCCATGACTGCAGCTGATAGGGTAAATAAAGATATGATGGCAATCGGAGCCAGAAATGTATCTTCTTTAGGCGCATACTTGGAACCGAAATTCATAACCAGACTCACGATTGTAATATACAAGCTGGCAGTTATGGCGTTTAAAAATGGATTTTTGGTCATAAATTTTTATGTGACATAGATTTGTTTTAGTTCGTTAAGCCAACTGTGATATACTTCATGTTTTCCTATTCCCATCACCTCTGTTTCTAATTTAGAAAATCTGGTTTCAATTTCTTGCTGTTGATTGGCCGACAGTTCCTTATCTGCGATAGGAAAAAGTATAACATTTTCTTTTCTAATATGTTCGGTCAGAAGTTTGATATAACCTTCCATATTTAAAGCAATGTGCATCGCATCTGGATTTCCCGGTTGGTAGTTATCTAAAGATTGGGATATGCCGCTTACAAAATCACGGCCGGTTTTGTGTTCCCCTAAAAGCTCATTAACCAATTTTTCATTTAGCGGATTTTTTATCAGTTCCGGAAATAAAATGTCTTCCTCTTTGCCATGATGACATTTATCGGCAAAGTTTGTCAGAAATTCTACTATTTTATCCAAATGGTCTTTATCGATATTGACACTGTTCTTTAATTTTAAAGCCATACTATCCATTATTTTAAGCATCAGCATGATACCACCATGCTCCTCTATCAAATCCTGTGTAGGAATTTTAGTCATATTATTAAGTTAAGGTATATTAAATAGTCAAGCTAAACGTCCTGTATTGATCAAAACAAACAGGACGTCAAAATATTACAATTAATCAATTCTTTTTCGCTTCCCTATTTTATTTTGGACAAAATTTTGGACATTTTTTCATAACTTTACCTCCTTATAAATTTTAACATAAAATAATATATAAACCAGAGTAAAAAAAGACTAAAACAAATCAATATTTTAACAAGAGCTGCTACCCCGTCCAGACTTTACTAATCGATAAAAAAATCCTTCAGTAAAGCTATGATTGAGCTTCTAATTGCTTTGGGGGACATTTAGTATCGGCGTATGAGCAGAAAACACAACAATCCCCCTTTTTCGGCTTCAACGTCTCTCCACAATGAACGCACTTATAAAAATGCTGACAAGCATTAGTAGGCATAGTAACCGATTGCTCTTTACCACATTTTGGACAAGTTAAAAAGGCAGTTATTTTTATATTGCTCATGATTGACAACTTAGCTTAGATCCTTTTTCTTTTCTTCAAATTCTTTTTTGTCTATTTCTCCTTTAGCATATCGTTCTTTTAGAATTTCTAAGGGAGTTTTGTCGTTACCCGTGGTTTTACCTAAACCACCTAAGTAGCGGATTAAAACTATAACACCAAGAATAATAAAAAACCAGAACAGAAGCATTGATGCCCATCCAAGAATACCAAAGCCACCCCAGCCACCCATCATGTTATTCCAACCATAACCCATCATAGGATTTCCACCCCCTTTCGTCCCGCCGAATCCCGATGTCCATCGGGAGAAGGCGAATCCCATAACCATATTCATCATCATCGGCAGTAAACGATAAAACTGGAAGCATTACTAAAAAACTAAAGATAAACTTTCTCATATTGCTATAAACAACTATAAATCCTTAAACACCTTTGCCAGGGATTGACCAAGCACATGAACCGAAAACTCATAGAACTGACCAAAAGGTACAATGTGAACGGATTTTGTCTTTTTCAACTTCATGCTTATTTTTTGAATTATATCGTTTGCGGTTTCTGGGTCAGATTTACTATTTGAAAGATGAGCAAAAGAATGAAGAACTACAGAATTTGTTTTATTTTTATTTGCCAACCATTTGATATTCCCGACAGCTTTGTCAATTACGTCACTTTTATTTTTGTCGGTCTCTTCTACATGAATAAATATAACGAGGCAGTTTTCAAAACTCGTCTTTTCTGCTTCAGATGAATCTGAATTGTCTGGTTTATACCAAAAACTTTTTGTGTGAAACATTAAGAGCTTCATGATGTATGTATTTTTGTAATCCTAAAAAGTTATTACCTTATCACTTTCTTTTATAAGGTTATACAGTTCTTTCATGCTACTTACTGGACAGGTTTTATTATCCTTCTGATGTCGAAATACCATACACGTTTCACAGGCTAGGATTTCTCCCTTTCCTGACTTAAGAAATGTATCAACCTGTTTTTGAATATCGAATTTTTCATCACTGAATTTAAGATATTCCACGCCTTCGCCAATAAGAAAAACGCTAACGCTATCATTGTTTTTGAGAGCTAGATTACCAAGCCTAAATGCGTTCCAGTTTTTTTCTGCGTTGTTAGTTGAAAGGATAATGGTAATTTTCATATTTTTGTTCCTTTATGTACAGTACTTTAACAAATTTGGGAAAGTATTAATATGTTCAATCTTACAAAGATAGGACATAATGAAGTTAAAACACTTTATACAATACTATGTTATTGCTATAAACGAGAGTTTGAGGATAAATAAATGAATAAAGATAAA
>CAYLWN010000004.1:56345-66878 GCA_964387625.1 uncultured Gammaproteobacteria bacterium | reverse complement strand
TTTTTGGCAAATAATTCTTTTTTGATATTATACTTTTCTTGGACTGTCGTTCAATATCTTTTCTGGTTCTACCTGCAACCATTCCGCCATCTTTGGCATCTTTTTCTAATTTCGTAAATCCATATGAATCTCTATCTCTGTGAAATTTAGTTGTAGTTGCTTCACCTAACATAGTTAAGATAAGTTCAATGTCATTCATGTGATCCCGTAAATTTTCGCGTTTTAATTGTTTAAGCTTTTTATAATCATCAACTGTCAATCCAAATGCACCTTTCATAATGTCATTAGTCAAAATTGCATATTCTAAATTTTCTTTTGCACCCCGATTTTTCCACTCATCAGTCAATTCATTTCTGATAGCAATTCCCCGCACTCTTTTTTCTATCCAATCTTTTTCATAACCTTTCTGGGTATAAATTGTTTTCATTCGTTTCATGGCAATTTCCGGATCTTCAATTTCCTGAATTCTTTCATAGCCAACTCTGGCCAACCATCTTTTAAAAGGCTCTGCTTTGGGAGAAGGAATTGATTGGATGATACGGAATATTCCTTCAGTATTAGCACAATTTAATCTTTGTGGTCCTCCAGCAGTTTGAATCAAAAGGGGGGTGGCAATTTGCACCCATCCTTTAGCCAATTCTTTATCTCTTCGCCTCATGTCTTTGATATATCCATCAGGTTGAATTGAATCAGTTAAAGCAGTTATCACATCAACAATAACAAACCACCACTCATTATTAAAAATAGTTCTTCTGATTTTTCTGCCTTTAAATATGGCAATTTTGTTTTCTGGATTTTGTTTCATAAATTCTTTTTTAATTCATTAATTGCTTTTTGGGTAAATGGCTCTATATTTAGATTTTTTAATTTTTCTAAATCAAACCATTTTGCTTCCTGGATTTCTTTTTGATCAAGTTGGAAATTATTATTTTCTGTTTTGCAATAGCATTCTAAAAAAATAAAATGTGCTTTACGAAAAAAGTTTTTCGGATTTATAGCATCAAAAACTGCAAAGACTTTCACCAACTTTGCTTTTAATCCGACTTCTTCAAGAATTTCCCGTTCAACAGCATGTTTGATAGTCTCTCCAACTTCTACTCTTCCACCAGGAACAGACCACATTACTCCTCCCCATTTATGGGATTTAATTAATAATAGTTGGTTTTGGCGATTTACAATAAATGCTCCTACCACTGGTTGAGGATATGTTTTTTCCATAGTTTTATTTGCCTTGCCCTCCATAGCTTTAGCGAAGGAGGGTCATTCCCAATCTAATCGGGAATCCTGATAAATGTCATGCTGAACTGGTTTCAGCATCTAATTGAATTTAGATCCTGAAATAAATTCAGGATGACCAGTGAACAAGATCCCCGGGTCAAGCCCGAGGATGACAAAATTTAAGACTATTTTTCTAATTTCCCATAAATTCTGCGTAGTCCAGCGCCTAAATTTTCTTCTTTAATAATTTTAAATTTTCCTAAAATCCCTGTGTGTTCCACATGAGGTCCGCCGCAAATCTCTTTTGAAAAAACTCTCAAATCTTTATTCCCTGAGCTTGCTTGTGATGAGCTTGCCGAATCCATCGAAGGGTTTCCTACTGTATATACTTTCACTTTTTCCGGATAACGTTCGCCAAAAAAAGCCAATGCGCCTTTTTTGATTGCTTCTTCGTAAGTCATTACTGCAAATGAAACCGGCAAATCTTTTTTAATTTGTTCGTTAACTAAATTTTCCACTTTGGTAATTTCTTCAGGAGTCAATTTTTGGGTATGGGAAAAATCAAAGCGCAATCTTTCAGCTGTAATGTTGGAACCTTTTTGTGAGACGTTATTACCTAATGTTAACCGCAATGCTTGATGCAATAAATGTGTTGCAGTATGAAGCTTAATCACCGCTTCACTTTGATCTTGTAATCCGCCTTTAAACATTCCTTTTGCAGCGGTTCGTGATTGTTGTTGGTGTTTCATCATAGCTTCTTGACACTCTTTCATAGTTTTATTATCAAATGCTAATCCCCACCCAGTCATAATTTCTTGTGAAATTTCTGGGGCTAATCCATAAGTCTCATAAATTCTAAATACTTCATTTCCATCTATTCTTATTATGTTATTAGAAATATTACCTTGAGGGACTTTCTCTGGATCAATACCACCTATAGCTCTACCAAAAATCTTTTTTAAGGCTTTTATTCCTTCTTCTATTGTTTTTCTAAACTTATCAACCTCTTGAGTTATAATTTCGTTAATTTCAGGTACTTTTTGCTCAATATATGGATAAACTTTAATATAGGGAACAACAAGCTGAGCAAAAGTATTTGATAACCACTCATCACCAACCATACCTAGTTTACGTGAATAGACCATTGCTCTACGAATCAATCGACGAAGCATATAACCTCTTTCTTTGTTTGAAGGTGCAACACCATCAGCAACCATAAAAATAGCTGCTCTTAAATGATCAACAATAATCCTGTATGGTTTTGGATCTTTTGAATATATTTCACCGGATTTTCTAATAGCTTCTAAAGATTTTATTGCTTCTATAAAAAAATCGCTTTTGAATACATCTGGGTTATTGTTTACTGCAGCAGTTAATCTTTCCAAACCTCCTCCAAAATCAACATTTTTCTGTTTTAACGGTTTAACAAAACCATCTGCTTGTTTTTGATACTCCATAAAAACTGAATTTCCAATTTCCAAAAATCTTCCGCAATCACAATTAGGATGACAAGGTTTATCTTTAAATTTTGAATTCTCGTGAAGTTTTAAATTTTCTCCAAAATCATAAAAAATTTCCGAATCAGGTCCACCTGGTTCTCCTGCTGGCATTTTTTCAGGAACTCCTGACCTTGACCACCAGTTTTTTTCTGCTGGATAAGTAAAAATTCGCTCGTTTAACTTGCCCGCCATAGTTTTAACGTCGGTGGGTTTTACATCAATACCAACCTGAGAAAATAATTCCTGCCAAATATTAATTGATTCCATATCTTTAGGTACTGATTTATTTCCTTCAAATACAGATACATAAAGTTTTTTAGGGTCAAGTTTTAATTCTTTAATCAAAAATTCCCAAATCCATGACAGTTGTTCTTTTTTAAAATAGTCACCTAATGACCAATTACCCAACATTTCAAAAAAAGTTGTATGCCGGTTATCTCCGACTTCATCAATGTCTTGAGATCTAAATGATTTTTGGGAATTGACTAATCTTTTGCCCAACGGATGCGGTTGACCTAATAAATATGGCACTAATGGCTGCATACCAGAGGAAGTAAAAAGTGTGGTCGGATCATTTTCCGGAACAAGAGAAGCTGATGGAATTTCCTTATGTCCGTGGCTCACAAAAAATTGAATATATTTTTGCCTAATTTCACTTGAAGTCATATGGAGAAATTATAACATTTTAACTGCTTATTGACATAGCGTACGTTTTGACGTACTATAAGTACATATGAATAATTTACCTACAACCCTAACTACTAGTGAGGCTAGAATCAACATATATAACATGATGAAACAAGTTGGTAAGAATTTGCGCCGGTTTATTATCACTCATGAGGGTAAACCAACGGCAGTTTTAATGCCTATTGAGGATGTTGAATCTTTAGAAGAAACTAATGAAATATTGGCTGATAAAAAGTTAATGCGAGATATCCGTCAGGCTAAAAAAGACATTAAAGCCGGTCGTGTTTATTCTTTGGAACAAGTTAAAAAAGAATTAGGAATTAAATGAAAATCGAGTTTTCTCAAAAAGCCAAAAAACAGTTAACCAAATTACCTAAAAAAGAATCTAAAAAAATTATCCGTAAAGTCGAAACTCTATTGACCAATCCATATTTAGGAAAAAAACTTACCGGAAAACTAAAAGAAGAATATTCTATGCGTGCATGGCCATATAGAATTCTTTATTCAATAAATATGAAGCGAAAATTAATTTCAATTGAAATTATCCAACATCGTCAAGGAGTTTATAAATAATTATGAATCTAGTAAAAAAATCACAAACTAATAAATTTGCAGCTTGTCAATCTACAACTATTTTTGAATATCTGATGAAAGATCCTGAAATCAGTGGAGCTGTAGCAAAAATTAACGGTAGATATCCGGAAACAGGATTTTCTCTGAATGAAAAATCTAAAGAATTAGTTTATGTAATAGAGGGTAATGGAAGAATTATTCAAACAAATAAAGAAATAACTATTCAAATCGGGGATGTGATTTTATTGAATCATAATGAAAAATTTGCCTGGGAAGGAAATATGAAAATATTCATGGTAACTGTTCCTAAATTCGATCCCCAACAACACAAAATAATTAAATAGATTGCCACCCTTCGACAAGCTCAGGGTAAACTATCCTCGCAATGACAAAACTATTATCCCACTTTCACCAACACCACTCCTGCTAACATGATGAGCGTTGCCAACCAAGTATGTTTTGGAGGTTTGTCGGCAAATATAAAGAAACTTAATAACATGACTGTTGCAATCTGTGTTTGTCTTAAAACTACAGATAAAACTACAGGGCCTGACATAAATGCGTAAAAAAGTGTGATAACTGAAAATGCATAAATTAATCCCACAGCTAACAATGTCCAAAAATGCGTTTTTATTTTGGAAAAAATTTGCGATTCTTTTTTCATCAAATATAAAGTAAAGGGAATGACTGTCACGATATTTTCCATCAAATATGTAAAATTTGGATTTGAGGGGCTCACATTATTTAATGCGGTTTTATCAAAAATTGATACAAAACTTCCTATCAACATCGCCAATAAATAAAGCATGGTATTTTTATTTTTAAATAAAAGCGTGATCGGTTGCCAAAATCCTTCATGAACACTTTCAATATTTAAAAAATACGCTCCACTGATGATACATGTCATACCGAGAAAATTTATAATGGTTATTTGTTCACCTAAAAAAATTAATCCCCAAATATATAAGAAAAATGTACCAAAACAGCTTAAAGGCATTAGTTTTGATAACAATCCTACCTGAACCGCCTGAGTAGACCACAATTTGGCAAAAGTGAAAAATAAAGCAGAACTGCAAACTCCCACCCAAAATAATAAATTTAAACTATTAATTGGATTTGGCAAACATAAAGCAATCAGTACTGGTATTGGAAATACAATTATCGCCCAAGTGATCAAAACCGGACTAATTCTTTTGAGTGAATGCTTGATGTAAATAGTAGAAACTGATGCAAAAATAGCTGAAATTATTCCCCACCAAAACCACATAATGAAATGATTATACTATAGAATGAAGTAAATTAAGTTTTCCGGGGGATGTTTTTGAATAAGCGTTTTTTGAGTTCTGCAGTTGCTTGTCTGCCCCGCTCCTGAATAGCTTCAATATGGGATAAAGTATCATAAGCAGTTGTGGTTGCCTGTTGGGTGGCCGTTTCCTTTACTTCAATTGCTTTTTCCAAGACTTTTTCCTCTAATACTTTACTTTCAGCAATTAATTCTTTTCCCTTTTCAACCAATTCTTCACCTTTGCCTTCCAATTCCCCAACTTTTTCCTCTATTTTTTCGCGGGCGTCATCCCAAAAATCCAATCCTTCTTCTTGAAGTTTTTTGGCTAATTTTTTGCCTTTTTCCGTACCTAATAAGACAATCAAAAATGCGCCGATTAATCCGCCTAAAAATAAGCCGATCCAAAATTGATTGTCATGATGAGTATTTGTCTGTTCTTGCATATAATATTTTTAATGTGAGCATGTGAAAATTTTCGAAGATCGCATTCGAGGAGGGACGATTACTTTATTTAACAATAAAAAGCTTTATCCCGATCGAGTTGCGGATCAAGAAAATTTTTACTGCGAACAATTAAAAGATTGCCATTCCACCAATTGGCAGATCGTAATGACAAATCTTAATCTTCTTTTTCCTTTTTCTTCCCAAAAAAATTGACTACTTTTAATCCGGTTTTAATTCCTTCAAACATGCCGGACATACCTGTTACAGATTTGGAAATACCGCCTGTCACGCGTCCTGCATCATCCAGCATTTTATTCATTTTCTCAACAGTTTTTTTAAATTCTGCCAGGATAAAAGCAATCTGAATACCAATAACAGAGAGTAAAATAGTTAAAACAGTTACAACGATAGTAAGTAAGACTTGTGTTGTATCCATAGGCCCGCCTGCAGTTGCCTGATGCAACAGCATCTGGCGGGCAGGCAGTTTCAAATTTTATAATTCTAAAGAACTGAATTTAATTTAACATTTATACGTTGATGCGTCAATTGGTAAGCCGGGTAACTTTGCGGATAACGGTAGTTGTTTCTCCACCTCGATTTTTAGCCTCAATGACAATCGTATTATTTCCTAGGTCAAGATTTATATCTTTGAAAAACTTGCCATCGCTGGTAACTAAAATCGGTTCGTTATTTATGGTCAAAGTTGCATCTCTATCAGTGTCTCCATAAACAGATATTGATGGATTTTTTATAACTAACTCTTCTTTGGGACTAATTACCAAAAGAGGTGGTGGTGCATGCAAATCTTTAAATTGTTTATAAAAATAAACTGATAATCCGATTACTAATAAAACTACAAAACCCAAAATTGCTTTATTCGGAGTAAGTTTAACTTCATCTGTCAAAGGCTCTTCGATAATCTTTGGTTGTTGTTTTTTTATCTGCGCATACTGACGTCTGAATAAGGCTAAAATGGTAGCGCTTTTGAGCGATAAAAACTCACTGTAATTTTTGATAAAACCCTCAATATAGGGAGATGGGGGTAATTTATTGAAATCATCTGCTTCAATATGGGTAACATGTCTGGCACGGATTTTGGTGGCTTTTTCTACCTGTTCCAAAGTAAATCCTCTTTTGAGCCTTTCATCCTGTAAAATTTGGCCGATTGTCCGCATAATATTCCGCTTGTCTAATTAGACTAATTTGTCTAATTTGAGAAAGTTTTATACTTAAGAAGTGTTTGTTGATTCCGTTGTTTGAGCTGGAGCATTCATTTGCGCAAAATATTCATCTGGATTTCTAACCAGCACATCTCTGGGTTTTGCTCCGTCTCCTGCTCCAACAATCCCAGCCTGTTCCATTTGATCCAAAATCCTCGCTGCTCTTGCATAACCTACTGATAACCTTCTTTGTAAAAGTGAAGCTGATGCTTTATCATACTGACAAACAGTTCTGACAGCATTTTCAAACAAAGCATCTTTTCCATCAGCTCCGGTGGTTCCCCCTGAACTTTTTTTCCAAGCTGAAACCGGAATACTTGTGACTTCTTTTGTATATTCAACAGGTGCGTTTTTTTGCTTTAAGAAAGTGACTAATTTTTCAACTTCTTTTTCTGAAACATAAGTTCCTTGTATGCGGGTTGGTTTGGCCTGTTCAGGCGGAATATATAACATATCACCCCGGCCTAATAATTTCTCAGCCCCGGGCATATCGATAATGACCCGGGAATCTATCATGGATGTGACGTTAAATGCGATCCGGCAAGGAATATTAGCTTTGATAAGACCGGTGATGACATTTACTGACGGCCTTTGCGTGGCAATTACCAAATGAATTCCTGTAGCTCTTGCCATTTGAGCTATTCTACAAATTGCTTCTTCAACTTCAATCGGAGCAAACATCATCAAATCCGCCAACTCATCAACTAAAATCACAATATAGGGTAAAGCTTGAAAACCGGATGCTTCATTGAATGAATCTATATTTCTTACGCCAATTTCAGCAAATAATTTATATCTGCGTTCCATTTCTCCTACTGCCCATTTCAATGCTGACAATATTTTATCAACTTCAACAATAACAGGCGTCAATAAATGCGGAATACCGTTATACCCAACTAACTCCACTCTTTTTGGATCGATTAAAATTATTTTTACTTCTTCAGGTGTGGCTCTGTATAAAAGCGAACAAATCCAGGAATTGACTAAAACTGATTTACCTGAACCTGTCGTACCGGCAATCAAAACATGGGGCATTTTGGCAATGTTAGATGTCAAAGGATTACCTGACACATCAAGCCCCAATGCCACAGTGAGTTTGGATTTGGCCAGTCTCATATTGTCTGATTGCAGCATAGTTTTCAAAGTTACAAATTCCAAAGATCTGTTGGGAATTTCAATACCGACTAAATTTCTACCCGGAATCGGGGCTTCAATTCTTATTTGACCAGTAGGAGCTGACAGAGCAAGTGCCAAATCATTTGAAAGCGCTGTAATTTTGGAAATTTTTGTACCCTTTGCAATATCCAAAGCATATTGAGTAACTGCCGGACCTAAATTCACCTCTGCCACTCTTGCCTGTATCCCAAAACTATCCAAAGTTGCTTCAATAATATCTGCACTTTTTTTAAGATCCCCTCTGTCTGCTTTGTGAGTTGAGGCATTTTCCAATAAATTAATCGGTGGATATTCCCAAATAGTATTGCCGTTTGTTTTTGGCGGATTTACCACTAATTCTTTCCCTAACGCATCGGCAATTTTTGGCGGTTGTTTGATCACCGGCCCCGTCTGCTGTGGATTTACTGCAGGAGGCATCATCGGTCTTCTTGTATCCTGTCCGCCACCTTTTATCTGCATTGGCATTTTTGCATTGGGAAAAATGCCTTTTTTATCATCTTTCTTTTGAGACTCTCCACTACCTTTGAAAACCTGTAAAATCACGCCAAATGCTTGCGCTACAATATTGACTGCCTTATCCAAAGACGTGTTTAACATCACTACAAATCCGATCGCCATTACTAAAATCATTATTAAAGAAGTACCGGGGGAAGTTATCAACATCGTCATTTCATTCCACAGCAAATTGCCGACTTCTCCACCCTGACCTAAAACAATAATTGGTCCAGTAATCAAAATTGAACCGATTGATAGATTAGGTTTGGATAAAAATGTTTTTGACCCTAATACTAACAGGCCTAAAAAAAATAAATTAAAGGGTAATAAATATATGCCAAAGCCAATTTGCGCATAAAGTAATGTATATAATTTGGTTAACAATTGACCCTGTCTTCCCCATGACAGAAAAATCAAACCAGCAGCACCTAAAAGCAGCATGGAAAAAATTGAATACAGCGTTTGTTTTTTTAATTTAAATTTGCGTTTGCCTCTGTGAGCAATAAATCTGCGTCTAGCCATAAAAAGATAATAAATCCTAAACTCTAAATCCTAAATTCTAAATAATTTTTTGAATTTAAAATTTGTGGTTTTTTTAGAGTTTAGATTTTTGTATTTACCTGCCCGCATTGCTTGCGCAAAGCGCTAGCAGGCGAGGAGTTTTTGTGCTTAATCAGTATGGCACAGCTTAAAAATTTTTGCAACCGAAATGTACTATTGCAATCGCATATAACTCATGTAATAATAAAAATCCAAAAAATTTATTTTATTTTTTAAAAAAATTATTATGACTGATAATATAAAAGATCCAATTGAAGAAGCAGAAATCGTGGCAGAAACTCCTAAAACTGTTAACCCTTCTCCGCCACCCGTAGCTGCTTTTGATATTGCCGCTTACAATGCCACACTTGAGATAGTCAGGAGAAGAATTGGGATTTTGGAAAAAGCCAAAGGACAACTGAAGAAACTTAAAGAAATGTATCAGGATATTTTCGTCAATGATGCCAAATATAACCAAGAGGATAAATTGGTCAAAGAAGCCATGAAAAAACGCAAAGACGTGCAATCTCAACTGGCTCATCGACCCGAAGCAGCAGATTTAAACGGTAAAATTAAAGATTTAAGTGAACAAATAAAAGATAACGAAGCTTCACTTTCTGATGAACTCATGGAATATTACAAAACCGCAGGAGTAACGGAAATTGAAGATGAAAACGGCCAAGTACAGGAATTTACCATCGTTATCCGCCTCAAACCTAAAAAAAGAGTGGAATAGCTTAAAATAATCTCCTGCAAAGCAGAGGATCTGGCTTTGCCAGACAATCATCTAATCAACTAATAAATTTTATTGTATTACTTTTGTTTCCCTACAAAAAATTATTGCCTGAGCGTAGTCGAAGGCTATCCTTGATATAACCCTTCGACTCTTCCGCCAGCTGGCGGATTCGCTCAGGGAATAAAATGTACAGAAGTTTAAATTATATTTTTTCATCTTTTTTCTTCCTGGTATAATACCTTTATGATCATCACAAAGAAATCTCCATTTACTAAAGAAGAAATTATTCAGTTGCGTGAAAAATTTGATGTTTATATAAAAACCGTGATCGATGTTGATCAAAAAATCTGTTCAGCAGGTTGTGATCGGCATTTTGAATCAGAAAAAATTTTACTTGAACAAGGAGAAAAACAGAAAAATCTTTGGGGTGGAGGTATAGATTTAGAAACTAAAACAGTAGATTGTAATTCATTTATAAATATCCGCCCATCACAAAAAAATACCAGTAATGAAATACAGGATCCAGTTTTAAGACAAAACTTTGAAAAATTATCTAAATATTTTTTTAATATTATTTTCTAAATATGACAAATCAAATAATACTTGCATCACTTGCCATGGATCTAAAAAGGGCAGCATTAGGATTAAATCGAAAATCTT
>CAYLWN010000004.1:42325-56245 GCA_964387625.1 uncultured Gammaproteobacteria bacterium | reverse complement strand
CAAGAGGATGCAAAATATATTGGCCGTGACTTCCCTGCTGAACTTATTGAGTATTCAAAAACTCAAGGAAGTTTTGTTTATGATGCAAAAGGAAATAAATATATTGATTTTTTGATGGGTTGGAATATTGGTAATGTCGGTTGGGGTGTAAAAGAAATTCGCGAAGTAATTAAAAATTACAATGGACCAGATTATGTTAATCCTTCAAGTTTATATGCACCTTGGGTTGAATTGGCAAAAATATTAATCTCTATTACTCCAGGTAAAATGGCTAAAGTATTTAGAGCAACTGGTGGAACAGAAGCTGTAGAAATTGCTCTTCAAGCAGCAATGTCATATACCAAAAGAACTAAATTTATTTCAATTGAAGGTAGTTATCACGGACATTCAATCGGAGCTATGAGCATAGGTATGTCTTATTTTCGAACACAATATTCTAATTTATTACCTAATTGTTACAAAATTGATCCGCCACTTGATGTTAGAGCAGCTGAAAAAGTAGTTAATTTGTTAAAAAATAGAGATATTGCTGCATATATTTCAGAACCAATAATAAATAACTTAGGTGTTGTTATTCCTACTCCAGAATTTTATCAAATAGTAAGTCAAGCATGTAAAAAAACCGGCACACTTTTTATCATGGATGAAGTAGCTACAGGATTTGGTCGAACAGGTATATTATTTGCCAGTGAACATTATAATTTACAACCTGACATATTATGCCTAGGTAAAGCATTAACCGGTGGATATGCAGCAATGGGCGCAACCTTAATGACAGAGGAAATTGCTAAATCTATGCAATGGAATTTTAGTTTTTATTCAACTTTTGGATGGCACCCGTTAAATACTAATGTTACAATTGCTAATTTGAAATATTTGTTAAAACATCAGAAAAAAATTCTAAATAATGTAAATAAAATGGAGAAATTTTTCCAAAACAAATTAACAAAAATAAAATATAAAATGCCAACAAATATAAGAATTAAAGGACTTGCAATCGGTATTGAGTTTGAGAAATCAGATTATGTTTATGAAGTTAAGAAACGTTGCTTGAAAAATGGTTTAATTGTTTCAGAACTAGGGAACAAAATATTGACTTTTTTTCCTGCATTAACGATTGATAAACAAACTGCGGAAGATGGATTAAAAATTTTTGAAAAATCACTTTAAGTTAGAGTAAATTTGAAAAATTATTTAGTTTTACCTTTTTTCTTTTGAGGTTTTTCTTCTTCCATTTTTTCATCAGGAAGACTCAATATTCCAAACATTAAAACACCTACTACAATGGGAATACCTATCAGTAAAAATACTGGCATATATAAAGCATAATAGCATAAATAACCAAATATGCAATAAAATTTTTACTTCCTTGCTAAATATGAATTGTTTGTATTATGATTAATATTAGTAAATCATTTTAAATAGCCAATTATTTTATTTATAAGGTATTGGGTCTGTATATAATAAAAAGATTGGTTAATGTATCTATGGCAAACACTCCTGCCGAAATATATTTTAATTTGCCATTAGGAGTATGTGCTTCTAAAGATCATGTATTTCTTTTTTATCTGCATCATCAAAAAGAAAAAGACACTTTTCAAGTAGATTCTAGTCGAGATGGAATTAATTTTAAGCGTCATCATAACTCTGCTCAAATTCGCAACAAACAAAAACGTAAAATTAAACTTAAATACTGTCGTGATTTTCGTATTTCCTTACTTGAAGATAAATATTTTTTAACCCATAAATACCAAACTCGCAGCCAAACCGACATATATGGCGCACTGTCACAAGATTTAATCAGGTGGAATCATATTGGAAAAATTAATGGTATTTCTGAAACCGCAATTTTAGTACCTAATTACCGCTATGAAAATATGCATGTGATGTATTTTGGCGATAAATCTATCCATATCGCCTTTTCTCAAAATTTGGATCAGTGGGAAGTAGGAGAAACAGTCTTACAATCAAAGACTGATTTTTTTGGAGATCTTAATCTTCAGATAGGAACATCATTTATTACCGATGAGGGTATTTTACTTTTCTATTTTACCCGTCAAACTGGCCCGGACTTTCAAAAATATTCTATTAACGCTTGCGTATTTGACAAAAATAGTCCTACAAAACTAATTCGTCTTTATGATAAACAGATTTGGGAATCTGATGAAACCTGGTCTAAGAAAAATATTTATCCTTTAGGTTTGGTTGATATACACGGACACTTAATTTCCTACTGGAGCATCGATAATAATCAGGTTGGAATGATAATGCATCCAGTTATCAAAAAGTGGACTCCACAACATAAATTTTTTTCTGCATATTTATTACAAAAACTCCGCCATAATCCAATTATTAAACCGATTGTCGATCACTTTTGGGAATCTAAAGCTACTTTCAATCCAGCAGCGTTTCATGAAGATGGAAAAGTACATCTGGTTTATCGAGCTATTGGAGATAAAGACGTATCGGTTTTAGGATATGCGTCAAGCCAAGACGGTATCAATATTGATTACCGATCATCCCAACCGATATATGTACCTAGAAAACAATTTGAATCAAGCACTCCATATCAACACAGCTCTCCTTATTCAACATTTGCTTCAGGTGGAGGGTGTTACGGAGGATGTGAGGATCCCCGAATTACTAAAATAGGCGATAAATTATTTATGACCTATGTGGCATATAATGGATGGCATCATCCCCGGATTGCTTTATCTTCAATAAAAGTGCAGGATTTCCTAGATCATAAATGGAATTGGGAAAATCCTGTATTAATTTCTCCGCCGGGTGTCGTAGATAAAAATGCTTGTATTTTTCCGGAAAAAATCAACGATAAATATGTCATTTTACACAGAATATTTCCGAATATTTTGATTGATTTTGTAGATTCGTTAGATTTTGACGGACAAAATTTTCTAAATGGACAATATCAAATTTGTCCCCGTCCCGAATTTTGGGATAGCCGAAAAATTGGAGCTGGAGCTCCGCCCATAAAAACTGATGCTGGCTGGTTAGTAATTTATCAAGCAGTTGGAGATCAAGATCCTTCAAGATATAAAATAGGTGCGATGATATTAGATGAAAAAGATCCTTGTAAAGTCTTACATCGATCCAATAAACCAATATTAGAGCCTTTAGATTGGTATGAAAATGTTGGTCATAAATCAGGAGTAGCTTATCCATGCGGTGCTGTGATTTTAAAAGATAAATTGATGGTTTATTATGGAGGAGCTGATACGGTTGTGTGTGCAGCTTCCGCTCCGGTGAAGGAATTTTTAAACCATTTAACAACTTATGAAACCGCTGAAATGTCTCCAATTATAAAACCAGTAATTATTAATTAAAAATGATATACCTTGACCGATTTGTAGGAAATCCTATTTTAGAACCAAATCAAATAAATCCATGGGAAGCAGAAGCAGCTTTTAATGGCAGTATTATAAAAGAAGGAAATAAATTTTTTTTGCTATATCGGGCTCAATCAAAACTAACTATTATAGATAACAAAAAACTAGAAGTATCCACTATCGGTTGTACTGAAAGTATTGATCGTATCCATTTTGAAAACCGTAAACAATTCATTAAAAATGAACAAACCTGGGAAAAATTTGGTTGCGAAGATCCCAGAATAACCAAGATAGGAAATAAATTTTATATCTTCTATACAGCACTATCCAACAATCCGCCTAAGAGTCAAGGTATTAAAGTGGCTGTAGCTATTAGTTCAGACATGCAGGTAATTTCTGAAAAACATTTAGTCACACCATTCAATGCTAAAGCTATGGCTTTATTTCCGGAAAAAATCAATGACAAATTTGTTGCAATCTTGACTGTTAATACCGACATGCCACCGGCAAAAATCGCGCTAGTTTATTTCGATGATGAATCACAAATTTGGGATCATAATTTTTGGAATAACTGGTATAAAAACTTAGATCAACATGCGTTACCTCTATTGCGCAATCAATATGATCATTTAGAAGTAGGAGCAGTGCCTTTAAAAACGATTTTTGGCTGGTTATTAATTTACTGTTATATTAAAAATTATCAATCAAGCAATAAAACTTTCGGTATTGAAGCAGTTCTTTTAGATTTAAATAATCCTGCAAAAATTTTAGGTCGGAGTGAAAATCCTTTATTGGTTCCAGAAAAAAAATATGAGTTGTTCGGTAAAGTACCAAATGTAATTTTTCCATCAGGTAGTCTGATTTATAATCAAACTTTAGGCGTTTATTATGGCGCTGCTGATACAACCTGTTGTCTGGCTGCTTGTGATCTAAATCAATTATTAGAAGATTTGCTCCATCAACATGTAGCTGTCACTTTTGATAGAGATCACTTATCATTCCGCAGGTATTCTAAAAACCCAATAATAAATCCTATTCTGGAACATGAATGGGAGAATAAATATACACTCAATCCTGCTGCTGTTTATTTGGATAATAAAGTTCATTTGCTTTATCGGGCAATGGGAAAACATAATACTTCTGTTTTAGGCTATGCCTCAAGTCAAAATGGTGTACATATTGATGAAAGATTATCTTATCCTGTATATCTGCCAAGAGAAGATTTTGAACGCAAGCTTGAACCAGGTAATTCCGGATGTGAAGATCCGCGGTTAACTGTCTTCGGGAATACGTTGTATATGTGTTATACCGCTTACGATTCAAAAAATCCAACCCGAGTTGCATTAACTTCTATTTCCACCTCAAACTTTTGTAATAAAAATTGGCAATGGTCACGACCCATTCTTATCTCACCTCCGGGCATGAATGATAAAAACGCCTGTTTACTTCCAGAAAAAATTTCCAATCATTATGTATTTTTTCACCGCTTGCATTCCTGTATTTGGATAGATTATGTTGATGATCTGAATTTTGGAGAAAACAAATGGCTTGGTGGTCATATAATTTTGCGCCCGCAACCAGATACTTGGTATAGTGAAAAAATCGGAATCGCAGCTCCGCCTTTAAAAACAAATGATGGATGGTTATTGATCTTTCATGGTTTATCTAAAGAGGATTTAAAATATCGCTTAGGAGCAGCATTGCTCAATATAGAAAATCCTGCTTTGGTTGAAGCACTGCTGCCTTATCCTTTATTAGAACCAAAAACCAAATATGAAAATTCAGGACTTAGATCAGGAACGGTTTTTGCCTGTGGTGCAGTAATTTTGGGGGGAGATATTTTTGTTTATTATGGAGCTGCAGATCAATATATTGCTGTTGCTTCGCTGCCTGTAAATAGCATATTAAAAGAATTAAATCTTATTATTAAACATCATTAATATTATTTATTTATTGAAATTATACTTGTACTAAAACCGGAACGATTAATGGTCGCCTGCCGGTTTCTTTAAATAAAAATTTAGCCACATTTTCTTCAACTTGCCTTCTGGTAGTTTGCCAATCACCTACAAATTGATGCTTGTCAGCCAAAGTTCGCTCCACTACTCTTTTGGCATTATCTACCAATTTTCCTGATTCTTTCATATACACAAACCCGCGGGAGATAATATCAGGATTGGCGGTAATTTTACCCGTTGACTCACTAACCGGAATAACTATCACCACAATTCCTTCTTTAGCCAAAGTTTTACGGTCCCGCAATACTACGTTTCCTACATCTCCAATACCAAGACCATCAACCATAATTTGTTCCGTAATTACTTTTTGAACAACTCTTGGCTTGCCAAAACTTGTAAATTCTAAAATTTGCCCCTCATCAGGCAGCAACACTGTATCTTTGGCATGCCCCATTTCCATAGCTAATTTTTGATAAGCTACCATGTGTCTATAAGTTCCACCAATAGGTAAAATGTATTTTGGTTTTGTCAAAGATAACATCAGTTGCAAATCCTGCTGTGTTCCATGACCGGAGCGGTGCAAATCTTCCATTATTTCAGAATAAACTACTCTAACACCGAGTTTTGTCAAAGCATCCACTAATGAATGTACTGAATTTTCGTTACCAGGAATTGGATCAGCAGAAAAAACCACTACATCTCCTTCTTTGGTGTGCACGTATTTGTGTTCTCCTCTGGCAATTCTGAATAATCCTGATTCAGCTTGTCCCTGACTGCCGGCAACTATCAAAAATAATTGCGAATCAGGATGTCTTAATAATTGTTTGTCCCTAACCACTGCATCTTGAGGATATTTGATATAACCCAGTTTACGCGCAGTTTCAGTATTTTTTTCAACACTTCTGCCTATAAAAGCAATTTTTCTGCCACGCCTCAACCCCACATCAATTGCCTGCTGAATTCTGGAAATATTTGATGATTGAGTTGTAAAAATAAATTTTCCCGGACAATTACGGATTTCTTTTTCCAAAGTATCTTCAATTGCCCGCTCAGAAAGAGTAAATCCTGATTTTTCACTGCCTAAACAATCTGATAATAAACATAAAATTCCTTTATCTCCTGCAGCAGCAATTTTACCCAATTCTGAAGGCTGATTATCCAGAGGCGTCAAATCAAATTTAAAATCACTGCCATGATAAAAAATGCCAATGGGAGTAGTTATCACATAATTAGCTGCATCAGGAATTGAATGAGTCACATGAACAGGAGTTAGATGAAATCTGCCTAAATTTATTTGATCGGCAAATGTAATAGTGTGTAAATTTGCGATAATTCCGTATTCTTTTAATTTCACCTCAATAAATGCACTGGTTAACCGGGTTGCATAAATTGGAAAAGTGGGTAATTTTGGCAAAATATACGGTAAAGCTCCGATATGATCATCATGTCCGTGAGTCATTACGAGTCCCCGGATTTTTTCCCTTTTGTCCAATAAGTATGAAATATCCGGAATCACCAAATCAACTCCATACATACCAGTATCAGGAAAACCAATACCGCAATCAACTAATAATATGTCTATCAACTTATTATCAATCCAGTATTCATAAACATACATGTTTTTGGTGACATTTCCGATACCACCAAGCGGAAAAATACGAACGGCTTCTCTAGTATTGTTTTTATAAAAAATGTTGGGAACTCGCATAAGTATTTTTAAAATTCTCTGGCAAAGCTAGATCCTGCTTTGCAGGACAATAATCAAATATAAATAATTTTCAATTTAAATAATTTTTTTACCATTGCGGTAAAAATTCATTGACATTTTCTGGAGTTATTTTAAAACCGGTACCTTTTCCTTCAACTATCATTCTCGCCACTTTTCTACAAATTCCATTGATAGTTCTCTCCAGTGACCTAATCCCTGCGTCAAATCCTAAGGGCCTGACAATAACCGGCCAAACTGTATCGTCAATTGACAATTGTTCCATGCGAATTCCGGATTCTTTAAGCAATCTGGGAAATACAAAATCTTTGCCGATTTTAATTTTTTCTTCATCTGTATATGAAGGCATTTGAATGGGTTCGAGTCTGTCCAATACAGCTGTAGCAATATTAGTGGTATTATTGGCAGTTGCCACAAATAAACTTTCTGACAAATTAAACGGGAAATCAACATAATGATCTGTAAAGGCTGCGTTTTGTTCCGGATCCAACAGTTCAACTAATACTCCCATAATGTCACCTCTGGCATGTTCTGCTACCCGGTCAATTTCATCAAGTAATATAACCGGATTTCGTGAATTGGCAAACTTCATAGCTTTCATAACTAATCCCGGCTCTGCATCGGGTCTCACCCTTGATTGACCCCGAAGCTCCAAAGCGTCTGACATGCCTCCAAAAGGAATTCTTACCATTTTTCTATTCATGCTTTCGGCAATTGAATAAGCCATGGTAGTTTTACCTGTTCCAACCAGTCCCACGAAACATAAAATTGGCGCCCGCATCAATTTATTTTCACCTGAATTTGCTTTTCCCTGATCCATTTGTAATTTTAAAACCGACAAATACTCCAGTATTCTGTCTTTCACCGGTTGCAAACCATAATGATTTTTAGCAAAAATTTGCGTAGCTTTTGTTAGATCTAATAAGTCCTGGGTACGTTTATTCCAAGGCAAAGAGGTCACAAATTCAATATAATTTGATATTTGTTCAAAATGCACCATGACATCTAACGATCCACCCACAAAATGTTCTGCTTCTTCAATTAAAGAAACTATCCTGCCGTCAAGTTCCGGAGGTAACTGGGCTTCGCGAGTTTTTAATCGTAATTTATTGATGCTATCTGCAACTTTACTCATTTAATTTAAGTATAACGAAGTATGTAGGAGAAAACAATTAAAATCACTTTTGTCATTGCGAGCCCGAAAGGCGTGCCAATCTATAATATGTCATCCTGAATTCCTGTCTACGCAGGTAGATATTTCAGGATCTAGTTTAATAGAGATGCTGAAACTAGTTCAGCATGACATGAGGATAATTTTATCTTCTAAAATCTCTGCGTCTATCGTTTCCGCCAAAAGGTCGTCTCATTGGAGGTCTTCTTTCAAAAGGTTTTTTGGTATCTTCACCAAACAACATGGATAAATTAACTCTTTTTTGATCATCAATTTCCAAAACTCTTACTTTTACTTTATCGCCTATTTTTACAATTGATCCCGGATCAGACACAAATCCCGGTGCCATTTGTGAAACATGCACTAAACCTTCTTTTCCCGGTAAAATTTCTACAAATGCACCAAAATTCATCAGTCTTTTTACAGTGCCTTCAAATTCCTCATTGGGTAAGACTTCTCTGACTAAACCTTCAACCCAGGTTTTGGCTTTTTGGACACCTTCGTCAGATGTGCCAGTAATGGAAACATTTCCTTCATCATCCACATCAACTTGACACCCTGTATCTGCCATCAAAGCTCTGATCACTCTTCCCCCTGGTCCGATCACTTCACCGATTTTATCTGTGGGAACTTTGACAATTACTACTTTTGGAGCATATTGAGATAATTTTGGTCTGTATGTGGCAATAGCTTTAAACATGGTGTCCAAAATATGTAATCTGGCTTTTTTGGCCATGACAAAAGTTTTGGTAATCATTTCATCAGTTAAACCATCATTTTTTACATCTAATTGAATTGCTGTCACACCATCTTTACTTCCGGCAATTTTAAAATCCATATCACCTGAAAAATCTTCCAGTCCTAAAATATCTGTAAGTAATTTATATTTTTCACCATCTGTCATGAGACCAATTGCAATTCCAGCCACTGGATTTTTAATAGGCACTCCTGCATCCATGAGAGCCAAGGTTGATCCACAGGTTGAAGCCATAGATGTTGAACCGTTTGAAGACATGACTTCAGAAACTAAACGAATTGTATAAGGAAATGCTTCATCAGTAGGAATTACTCCTAAAACAGCTTTTTCTGCCAATGCTCCATGTCCAATTTCTCTGCGTGATGGATATCCAACTCTACCGGTTTCACCAACTGAATATGGCGGCATGCTGTAGTGATGCATATATCGTTTGGATTCTTCCCCTGCTGGACTTTCAATCAATTGTTCCATTGAAGGAGCACCTAAAGTTGCCACAGTCAAAACTTGTGTATCTCCTCTTGAGAAAATTGCACTACCATGAGTACGGGGTAAAACATTGACTTCAGCAGAAATTTTACGTACTTCATCTAATTTCCTTGCGTCAGGTCTTAAATCTTTAGTCATGATGTCTTCACGAATCTTTTGTTTGACTAAATAATCCAATGCTGTCTCAATTTGTTTTTTATCATAAACTTCTTCGTATTTAACTAAAATTTCCTGTGAATAAACTGCCAGATCATCAGCTTCACTTTCTTTATTTATTTTTTGCAATAGTAAGGTTTCAATTTCTTTTTTGTAGTCTTTTTTAAGCTTTTTTAGAAGTTCCGGATCAGGTGATGTGTCTTTAAATTTAAATTTTGGTTTACCAACTTCTTTTACTAAATCGTTGATGACCCCAACAATTTTTTGGGCTTCAGTTTTGGCATTTTTCAAAGCTTCTTCAACAATATTTTCCGCCATTTCTTTGGCTCCGGCTTCAATCATGATAGTTTTTTTATCTGTTGCCGACACAACAACGTCCATATCACAAAAACCGATTTCATTTTCACCTGGATTAACCAAGAAATGCCCTGCTTCTCCATCTTTTGGTGGAACAAAACCAAGTCTGGCTCCTCCAACTGGACCATTCCATGGAATTGGAGAAATAGCGAGTGCTGCAGATACTGCATTAAGAGCTAACATGTCTGGATCATTTTCACCGTCAACGGATAAAATAGTCACTATAACTTGAACGTCCATTTTAAAACCCTTGGGAAATAATGGTCTGATTGAACGATCAATTAATCTAGCTTTTAAAATTGCGTCATCTGAAGGACGACCTTCACGTTTGACCCATCTGGAACCTTTAATTCTGCCTCCAGCATAAAGCCTTTCAATATATTCAACTCCTAATGGAAAATAATTTAAATCAGCTCGGGAATTGGATGCGACAACTGTTGCTAAAATCATGGTTTCTCCGTATGAAGCTAAAACTGCGGATGTGGCCTGTTGAGCCAAACGGCCGATTTCAAAAGTCATTTTTCTACCGCCTACTTCGAGGGACTTGATTGTTGTTTTCATAGATATTTTATAAATACGAAGCACGAAAATCGAAACAAATATAAAATTTCAAAATTTTAAAAAATTATATATTTAGGTAATTAGAAGATTAAATATTGTTTCGGATTTCGATATTCGGATTTCAAATTTGTTCTTTTTATTTGCTTAATTTTAATTTATCACTGATGTCTTTTGCCCTTTTGGGATCTTTTTTGGACAAATAATTCAAAAGTCTTCTGCGCTTTGAAATAATACCTAAAAGTCCCCGGCGGGAATGATTGTCTGCTGGATTTTTCTTCAGATGACCGACCAATTTATCAATTCTTTTGGTAAGTAACGCAATTTGAACTTCAGGACTTCCAGTATCACCTGCTTTTGTAGCAAACGTGTCAATGACATCTTTTTTTTCTGCACCGGGAACTGGCGAGTCAATAGCTTTATCTGCTTTGACTGTTTTTTGAGAAACAGCAGGTTTAATGAGCTTTTTAGCTTTAACAGCTTTTTTGATAGATAGTGTTTTTGCTACTTTTGCTTTTACTGTGGTTTTTTTAACGACTGTTTTAGTTTTTTTGACTTTAGTTGCCATAATATTTTTCAAATATGCCGATGGCATTTGAAAATGCATCGCTCATCCCGATTATAATTATATATCGAGGATGCTCGATTCTCAAAAATAGAGATATCGGCACACTCGATCATTCATGATGATCGGTGTAATAAAAAAGGGTTGGGATTTTTGCCCACCCCAACAATATTTGTAATTATAGCTTACTGCGGGCAAATTTACAATAAGGTTGATCCCTTATAAATTTTAGGCTTTAACCAATCCGGAGGAGCAGATACTTTTTCCGTAGATCGAGAAAGTGCCACTTCACCTTGTGGGGTTTCTTCAAATTGCTGTTTATTTTCTCGTCTGGCACCCATTTTCAAGATTATTGCAGCTGCTTCAAAACTGTCAGCGTTAGTTTGCGGATGGATGAAATTTTTACTGGCAAAAATCAAACCTGTCCATAAATTAGTAGCTATATCAGTATCCATGGGCATTTGTGCCTGAGTGATTAGGTGAGTCACTATTTCAGATATTGACGGGCCGGGTCTAACAAAATTGATTTTACCTATTTCGCTACCTAACAAATTATTAATGGCAATAATCGGTTTTTGTTCAAATTGCGGTTTATTATCCTCGTAAAAAGAGCCTAAGTCTTCTAAAGTTTTGGCTCCTAACACAAATATGGCATCTGCATTAAATCCGCTGTAACTATATTTAACTTTTTTTTCATCAAAAAGCGGTGCATCACGACGGGGTTCAACTACTAAATTAAATTTATTACCTTCAATGTTATAACTGACTTTTTCAATTGACCCTTCAAGATAATCTAAAGAAATCACAAAATTTTTATTCCCCAGTTTTTGGGTTATTTTATTCACTCCGACTAAATTACCCCAACCCACAGTCGGCTGTTTAGGATATGCAATCGTTACATTTTTTGACAAACTTTTAATCGATAAATATAGTGCGAGCCCAGCAGCCACTGTGTCTTTATCACCCGTAGGGGAAATTAAAATAACTATTTGATTAGCTGAAGTTAGGATTTCCTGCAATGCTTTTGATTCTAAAGTTAGATCCATAGTTTATAAAAATTCGAAATTCGAATATCGAAATTCTAAACAATATCTAAATTCAAATTTATTAAACAACATTTTGATTTTTCGGATTTCGAATTTAGGATTTCGAATTTGTATATTTGCGGCAGGTTATGTTAATAACTCGTGCATTCTATAGGATATTATACGGTCACCTGTTTTAAAGTCAAGTTTTTTATCAAAGACAATTCCGCATTCCGTATTGATTTCTGATTTGTCCATATCTGACTTGCCATGACGTAAAGTTTTGATTCTTCCCCGGCCAATCTCGCCGTCCAACCGTATAATCTTAACTTTATCACCTCTGGCTATTCTTCCAGAAACCACTTTGCATCCAGCTACTCGACTGGCATCAAATTTAAATTCTGCGGAAATTAATGCTTCTCCTAATACATCTTCTTGTGCTTCGGGTTGGTTAAGCAAATTAATCACTTCGCTTATTTCATCTAAAAGTTCATAGATTATTGAATAGGTTTTTATTTTTACTTTTTCTAATTGACTAAGTTTAAGAACTTGCGAATTAGGCTTAAGATTGAAACCTATAATGATGGCTTGAGTAGATTTAGCATGCAAAACATCAGCTTCTGTAATTTCGCCAATTCCTTTTGCCACCAAATCAATATTTTCCGGTAATTTTTCCGAAATTGCTTCAAGTGATCCAAAATTATCTGTTTTTAAGATGATTTTTAATTTATTACTTTGTTCTAAAGGTGGCAAACTAAGTTCATAATTAGATGTTTCTTCGCTTGAAACAACATTTTTGATAAATTGCGTTGTACTAATTTCACTTCCTACCTTTGGTAATTTTTCCCATCCCATAATTTCTACCGGACTGCCAGGTAGTGCTTTGTCTTGATTTTCAAATTTGTGATTTAACATAGCTTTAATTTTGGCTTTATCTTCTTCTGCATATATCGTATCGCCTATTTTTAAAGTACCGTTTTTGACAATTACAGTTGCCAAAATACCTCTTTTTTTATCCATTTTTGCCTCAATCACAATACCTCTTAAGAGTCCGTTTGCATCTGCCTTTACCTCCATCATTTCCCAAAGCAATAAGATTAAATCTAATAATTCTTTTACACCTTTGCCTGTTTTAGCAGAAACTTGTGCTGTCAAAACTTTCCCCCCTAGTTTTTCAACTAAAACATCTTCTTTTGCCAGTTGCTGCATCACTTTATTTGGATCAGCTTCTTCCAAATCACTTTTGTTGATAACTACAATCATGGGAATTTTTGCTTCTTTGATAAATTTGATGGATTCCCGTGTTTGAGGCATTACTCCATCATTTGCTGCAACCACCAATAGTGCAATATCAGCAACTTTTGCTCCCCTGGAGCGCATTTTCACAAAAGCCTCATGTCCCGGTGTATCAATGAAGGTGATTTTACGGGATTTATTATCCGTAAAATCATCCTGACCCCGACGAGAGTCGTGGGGAAGGATCCCCTTACTATCAGTTTTTGCTGAATTAGTAACTATACTTTCATCTATATTAATTTGATAAGCACCGATTTTTTGAGTGATACCTCCTGATTCACCAGTTGTTACTGATGTAGTGCGGATATTGTCAAGAAGAGTGGTTTTACCATGATCAACATGACCTAAAACCACCACAATCGGCGGTCTGGAAATGGTTATACTTGTAGATTTTTTGGTTTTGATATTTTTTACCATAATCATGTACCGTAACCCGAATATTTTTAATATTAAATAAATGTGTTTTCATAACTTACGTTTTATTTAAATCGGGTTTTGAATTTTGTGTTTTTACTTCT
>CAYLWN010000004.1:0-42225 GCA_964387625.1 uncultured Gammaproteobacteria bacterium | reverse complement strand
TTTCATAACTTACGTTTTATTTAAATCGGGTTTTGAATTTTGTGTTTTTACTTCTGCTTTCTCTTCCACTTTTTCTACCTTATTTACGTTTTCAACTTTTTTGTCTTCTGAATTATTTTCCGTCTTATTGTCTTTCATCTTCTCCGTCTTGTCGTCTAATTTTACAGCTTCCGTCTTATTATCTTCTGTCTTCTCTATCTTATTGTCTAATTTATTGTCTTCTATCTTTTCATCTGCTTTAACTGCAACTGTTTTTCCTTTTAAATCAATTTTCCAACCGGTTAATTTTGAAGCCAAACGCACATTTTGACCATCTCTACCAATTGCCAATGATAATTGATCCTCCGGCACCATAACTTGAGCACTTTTGAGTTTATCATTTAAAATAACTTGTAAATCTTTGGCCGGAGATAAAGACGCGATAATATATTGTTTTGGATCTTCATTCCATTGAATAATATCTATTTTTTCGCTACCACCCAATTCACTAATGACAGCTTGTACTCGAACGCCTTTTTGACCGACACAGCTACCAACAGGATCAACTCCCGGTTGTGTAGAAAAAACCGCTACCTTGCTTCTATTACCGGCTTCTCTGGCAATTTCACGAATTTCTACAGCTTGAGATGCTACTTCCGGAACTTCTCTATTAAACAATCCTGAAACCAAACCTTTATGAGCACGGGAGACAATAATTTCACTGCCTCTGTAAGTTTCCCTAATTCCTTCTATATAAAAGGTGTACCGCTGATTTAATCTATAATGTTCTTGAGAAATTTGTTCTTGGGGAGGCATAACTCCCTGACCGCGGCCAATATCGACAATGATATTTGGACCGTCAAACCGTAACACCATGCCTGAAACGATCATCCCTACTTTGGCTGAATAATCAGTTAAAATTGCCTGCTTTTCAGCTTCACGGATTCTTTGTAAGATAACTTGTTTGGCTGTTTGAGCGGCAATTCTTCCAAATCCCGGTGGAGTAATGTCTTTTTTGCCTTTGAATATTTTAGCTTCACCGTTGTCAGGATTGAGTTCAACTGTAAGTTCTTCCAATTCATCGTTGTTTCCATAATCTTTGCGGTAAGCAGCTCCGATTGCTGCTTTAATTGACTCCAAAACTACGTTGGGATCAATCCCTCGTTCCGTGGCTACTTGATTTAAAGCTAATGCAAATTCACTTCTTATTTGTGCTGGCATGATAGTAAAAATTTTGTAATCCTGAAAATAATGAAGGATTACATTAATTTTTCTCCCCCCGCCTATAAGTGCTCTTTGAGCCGTCTACGAATAGTAGTGAAAAGGCTCAAAGTAAACTATGGCGGGTTCTTATTACTCTTTTTAATAAAAAAGGCGGGAACATCCCACCTCAAAAATTACTGTCTTCTATTATAGCACTTAATCGTCTTTCGTCAATCTTAGGTAACCTGTTTCCAATTTAATAAATTTTGAAAAAATGTTACACTTAATAATATTGTTTATGGCAAATATTAATTATGGTGAAATTCTCAAAAAATCCTGGACCATTACTTGGAAAAATAAGTGGTTATGGCTATATGGATTGATTGTAGGCAGTAGCGCTGGAAGCGCAGGTTTTCGTTACAGCTCGGATTTTAGTAAATTTTTTAAAAACTTTCAGGATAAAAATCTTCAGGAAATTCCCGAAAAAGCTCAAGCGGTATTGGGTACACAAACCACAATATTCACCCAATGGTTATCCCAAATACCGGGTTTTATTTGGCTGATTTTAGGCTTGAGTTTTTTGTCTATTATAATTGTATATTCATTGATAAATTGGATTTTGCAATCTTGGGCTACTGCTGGACTAATTACAGGAATTAATTTAGCCCAAAATAATAAACCGGCAACTCTAAAATCCACATCACCTCCGGCACTTTCTAAAATCAAACCTTTGATATTACTAACACTTATATACATGTTAATTTCACTAGGATTGCTATTATTACCAGCTTTAATTGTAGGAATTATTTTTGCGGTTTTAAGTTTTATTCCTGTTGTAAATTTCATCTGGTTATTTATAGGTGGTTTAGCTTGTTTAGTAACCTGGATAGGTGGGTTTATATTATTGGGAATAAGTAGCATTTTTGCCCAAAGACTGATCATCCTGCAAAATTTTTCACCTGAAAAAGCGTTTAAAACAGGCTGGCAAATGGCTAGAAAACATTTTTTTCCTTCAGCAATTATGGGTCTGATTAATAGCACTTTAGGTTGTGTAGTTTCGTGTTTATCAACTATTGTCATACTTGCTCTACTAGGAATTCCCATCGGCATTGGTATCGTATCTCTAATCATTGGTAAAGGATTTTCGCCACTGGTAATACCGGTTGTATTGGTAATTTTATTATTTATGATGGTAATTATTTATATTTTTTCTTTAGTCAATGCTATATTTACGGTTTTTAAAACCAGTAACTGGAATTTATTTTTTACACAAATTATATCTGAGGAGCTTAGTAAATGAAAAAAATCGCTTCACCTGCTTTAAGATTTTTGGCTTGGTTAATTGACTTTTTATTGATGACAGTTTTATATCAAAGCTTGTTTTTAATGGCTTTAAAAAATACCGAACCTATGGGACTTATCAATCAGACTGTGGCTGCATTTATTTTCCTGCTGCTTTATATTCCTATCATTGTGGTTTTAATAAATTTATGCTTGATTTCTGCATTTGGGGGCACAATCGGAAAAATTTTGACAGGTATTACTATTGAAAATAGTAAAGGAGTTTATCTCACGCTTAAAGGAGCTTTTGTAAGAAATATTTTAGGCTACTGGGTATCTGGATTATTTTTAAATTTAGGATTTATCTGGATTTTGATTGATAAAAATCGTCAAGGCTGGCATGACATGATGACCAATACTTTTGTAAGAATAAAAAGCAAAACTGCAACAATACGGGGAATTTTATTTGCTTTTATATTCTTGCTGTTAAATTTATATTTACTATCAAATCTTGTCTTGCAAATAAAAGTTAATCAAAATGTTTTTTTACAAATGTACCAGGATGTGAAATTAGACTTGCGTGCATCACCAACTCCAAGTCCAATAAATAAAATTTTACCAACACCCATGCCTATGCCCACTGTCTGCATTGATATAAAAACAAAACGGAGCATGATCATTTCTGAGGCCCGGCAATTAGCTCAAAAAAGTGAATGTACAAATGAGGGACAACTTAAAGATACATATTCCTGCAATGAATCAACCGGCACCTGGTGGATTGAAATGGAACCAATTCAAGCAAAATGCACCCCGGCTTGTGTAGTAAATGTCAATGATAGATCTGTGGAAATTAATTGGCGATGCACCGGATTAAAAAATATTTAATATTTTATTCTTCCCGAAGTTGTTCCAATAATTCTTTTTGCTTGTGGTTAAGTCGTGTAGGAACTTGGACAATGAGTCTGACATATTGATCACCCCGGCCCGACCCACGCACATGAGGTACACCCTTTCCGCGCAATCTCATCAAAGTATTAGGTTGGACGCCGGACCTAATATTTAGTTTTAACTCACCGCTTATAGTTGGTACATCAATAATCGTACCCAATGCTGCATCAGCAAAAGTAATGGGCACATCTATAAAAATATCATCACCTTCGCGGCGGAATTTTTTATCAAGTCTAACTGATATCAAAATATCAAAATCGTCAAAACGGATTCTGTTGCCTTCATCCACTCCGGCAGGAATTTTGATGGTTTTTCTTTTTCCGTCAATTTCTACTTCTTTCATTCCCCCATTTACCGCATCCATAAAATCAACTTGTAATTGATAAACAGGTTTACGGGGAGCACGTCTTACCCGTCCACCAAAGAATTGTTCAAAAATTTCAAATGGATCGGAAAATCCGCCGAAGTCGAAACCCATATCACCCATGTTACCCGAGGTTGTATAACTGTATGAAAATGGACCTTGGTTAAAACCTCCACTAAACGGATTTTGACCACCTGCTGCGTTTCCCATACCACCTTGGGCAAAAGCTTGATGTCCATATTGATCATATGCTTGTCTTTTTTCTGCAGTTGACAAAACTTCGTAAGCTTCGTTTACTTCTTTAAATTTGCTTTCAGCTTCTTTGGATTTATTACGGTCCGGATGCCACTCTAACGCCTGTTTTCTGTAAGCACGTTTAAGTTCTGCATCTGTCGCAGTTTTTGACACACCTAAAATTTCATAGTAATCACGGTCAGTTGCCATATATATTCAATGCTAAATTATAAATGCTAAATGCTAAATAAAATAGAAAACTATTTTTTGAATTTATGATGATTTTGCTTATTATAGCAATGATTTGTTGATTTTCATCAAGCAAATTCATAAATTTATCTTTAATTTGTTGATTATAGTCTTTAATTATAGACAACCAATACCAAGTTTCTTTGGCTTCTTTTTTGGCAATTGTAAATTTGTGGATAAATTCTTTCTTTGATTCTGCACCATCAGCTTCTGCTGCGTTTGCACCAATAGAACCCGCAGACCTAATCACTTGTTTAATTAAAACAATGTTTTCCGTTGTTCTAGGAACTTTTTTTACTTCGTTTAGAACTGTTAATACAAATTTATAAATTCTATCGTGTATGTCCTGCTCATTTTTCTCCACATTTCCACTTTACCATTAATTATTTGTCATTGGCCATTTATCATTGGTCATTTAGCATTCGGCGTTTTATTCTACTACCTTTCCTTCTTCTACTTTTGCTTTGCCGTTGGTTTTCTTTTCACCATTTGCTTGTGTATTTTCTGTCTTCCCGTCTGGTTGTCCGCCCGTCTTCTCGTCTTTATCCGCATACATTGCTTCACCCACTTTTGACAAAGCATCAGATAATTCTTTGGTTTTGGTGGCAATTTCTTCCTTAGTACCTTTTTCTAAAACATCTTTCAAAGCTTTTATTTTTTCCTCAACAGATGTTTTTATTTCCGGTTTGACTTTATCTCCTGCATCACGCAAAGCTTTTTCAGACGTATAAATCAAAGAGTCAGCTTGATTTTTCACTTCAATTTTTTCTTTGACTTTACTGTCTTCATCAGCATGAGCTTCAGCTTCTTTTTGCATTTTGGCAATCTCATCTTTGGATAATCCTGTTGAACCGGTAATCCTGATTGATTGAGATTTTCCGGTGGCTTTATCTTTGGCTGACACACTCAAAATACCTGAAGCATCTATATCAAAAGACACTTCAATTTGCGGCACGCCTCGTGGTGCAGGCGGAATGCCGTCCAAATGAAATTTACCCAATGATTTATTATCATTAGCCATCGGACGCTCACCCTGTAAAACATTAATTTCTACAGATGTTTGATTATCTGCAGCTGTGGAGAAAACCTGGGATTTACTAGTAGGAATAGTGGTATTGCGGTTAATCAATGGCGTTGCCACGCTTCCCAAAGTTTCCAACCCCAAAGTCAAAGGTGTCACGTCAAGCAATAAGATGTCTTTGACTTCTCCGGTCAATACTCCTGCCTGAACTGCGGCACCCACTGCTACTACTTCATCAGGATTAACTGACTGATTGGGAGTTTTACCAAAGTATTCTTTGACCACTTCAACTACTTTTGGCATTCTGGTCATTCCACCAACCAATACAACTTCATTTATATCTTTGAGCGTCACGCCTGCGTCTTTGATGCATGCTTTGACAGGATCAATGGTTTTTTGAATCAGTTCCAAAACAATTGATTCCATTTTTGCGCGTGATAATTTCATCACCAAATGTAACGGACCTTCTTTGCCTTGAGTAATAAACGGCAAATTTATTTCCGATTCCAAAGATGTGGAAAGTTCTATTTTGGCTTTTTCAGCAGCATCCCGCAGTCTTTGCAATGCTTGCAGATCATTTCTTAAATCCACACCGTGTTCTTTTTTAAATTCAGTTGCTAAATAGTCCAAAATCAATTTATCAAAATCATCTCCACCCAAATGTGTGTCACCGTTAGTGGCTTTGACTTCAAAAACTCCTTCACCAAGTTCCAAAACTGTGATATCAAATGTTCCTCCACCTAAATCATACACAGCCACAGTATGGGCATTTTTCTTGTCCAATCCATAAGCCAAAGCCGCAGCAGTTGGTTCGTTGATAATTCTCATTACCTCCAAACCGGCAATTTCTCCTGCTTGTTTAGTGGCTTGACGTTGGGCATCATCAAAATATGCCGGTACTGTAATCACTGCTTGGGTAATAGTGGTACCTAAATATTTTTGCGCGTCTTCTTTGATTTTGGTCAAAATCATGGCGGAAATTTCTTGAGGCGTATATTGTTTTCCCTGTACTTCTACAACCGCCATACCGTTTTGTCCTGATTTGATAGTATATGGCAACCATTTGATATCTCTTTGCACGCTTTCATCCGCAAATTTTCTTCCCATTAAGCGTTTAATAGAAAAAACTGTATCTTGGGGATGAATTACAATTTGCCGTTTAGCTACATCTCCCACAATTCGTTTTATTGGATCCACCACAGAAGGAATGACATTTCTGCCTTCAGCAGAATGAATCACTTTTGGTGAACCACCTTCCATAACAGCTACACATGAATTAGTTGTACCTAAATCTATACCGATAATTTTTGACATAGTTTTATCTCCTTAATTAAATTTTATATAAATTCTAATTTCTAAATTCTAAACTCTAAATAAATTCAAAATCTCAAATTCAAATATTTTTTAAAATATTTTTTTAGAATTTAGGGTTTAGGATTTAGAGTTTTGTACGTTTTTACTCACTATCACTTTCGCCGGTCTTAAAATGCTACCGTGCAGCGTATATCCCGGACTTAATTCAGTAATAACCTTGTTATCTTCTTTTCCATCTGCTACAGATACCGCTTCCATCATCTGGATATCAAAATCTTTACCCAACACATTTATTTTTTCTACGTTTTGGGCTTTTAATATTTTATGTAATTGTTTCAACGACAATTCCAATCCTTTGTCCTGAAGATACTCATGTGTTTTTTCTAAAGCATCCACAACTGGAAGTAATTCTAAGACAAAATTTTTTATCGAAAATTTAATAAAATTAACTCTGTCTTCACTGTGTCTTTTTTCTAAATTCTGATAATCAGCCAAAGCCCTTTTCCAATTTTCTTGAGCTTCACTTAATTGTTTTTTTAAATCTTCTATTGCTTTATCTTTTTCTTTTAAAACTGATTCATCAATTTTTTTCATAATTTCTTTACAAACTTATTTTTTACCAATTTTTGGAAATATCACCAATTAAATTACCAAAATAGGCTACCATGGGAATTACCAATGGATAATTTAATCTGTTTGGTCCGACTATGCCAATAGTGCATTCAAGTTTTGGAGTAGAAACTGTCGTATAAACCATTCCACAGGAATGTAAAAATTCTTCCTTAAAATCTTCTCCAAATAAAACATGATACGGCGCTGGTTGAATTTCCCGACCAAAGATGGCCCACCAAAAATCATACTGATCCAAGGCAAAAAGCAAATTTTTTGTCACTAACATATCATAAAATTCCCACATATCTAAAAGATTGGCGGTTCCTGAATAGTAAATATCCCCGGTTTTTGTAGTAGAAATTGCCAATGCGTGAGTTTTATCAGCTAAAGCTTTGGTAGCTTCGCGCAGTAATTTATCTGCATGTTGCCGGTAATCCCAGATTTTTTCTTTAACCTGTACTTCGTCAGTTACTGACATTTCTTTTTGCTGCATCAGGTTTTGGATATAAAATTTAAATCCTGTAGATGAGGGCACTCTGCCTGAGCTGGTATGGGGTTGACGCAAAAAACCGGTTTTGGTAAGTTTTACCATTTCATTTCTGATAGTGGCCGGAGAAACGCCTAAATTGTACTTTTTATCCAAAGTTTCGCTTCCCACAGCCTCTGCTGTTTCAATGTAATCCTCGACAATGGCTTTTAAAATTTTGATCTGGCGGTCTGAAAGTTCAATCATAATAACATGATACAAATATACTAATCTTACGAATTATACAAATTAATTAGTATTATTAGTATATATTCGTATATTAGTATCTTAAGATTGGATTTAGCACTATTTAATCACGACTGCTAATATTTGTCAACCCCTTTTTCTTTATTTGTCATCCTGGAGGATCCGCCATCAGGCGGAGACGATAGGCTCTATAAAAAGATTCTATCGCTCCACTTTGTTTCGCTCCAGAATGACAAAAAGAGATGGTTAAATTATTTTGTTATGCTACACTTAATTTATGCATCAAATTAGAAAATTCTTTTATTATATTGTGCCATTGCTTCTGGTGTTAATCCTACCGGTTTTGATCATTAACAATCAAAAAGTCCGCCAATTGTTATCCAAAGCCTCCGGCACCAAAGCTAATATTTCAATTAATGTTACAAACAGCCTTGGCCCAATTACTCCCTTTTGGAATTCTTTTGCTCAAGGAGGAGAAGAATCAGGAGATATGATTGCCCCGGTTGTGGGTGAAATTGCTAAACTGCAACCTCAACACGTGAGAATTGACCATATTTACGATCATTTTAATCTGGTGAGTAAAAATTCAATGGGTCAAATTCTTTTAAATTTTACAGATTTGGACAAAATTGTGGGTAGCATTAGAAAAACCGGCGCTACGCCACTTTTGTCTTTATCTTATATGCCATCATCAATTGCGGTAAATGGCGACATTACGGAAAAACCGCAAAATTGGGATGATTGGTCTTATGTGGTACGGGCAACTGTTGAGCATTACAGTGGCAGAAATAATTTAAATATCAAGGATATATATTATGAAGTATGGAATGAACCGGATTTATTCGGAAATTGGAAAACATACGGCGATAAAAATTATTTAACTCTGTATGATTATGCTGTCAAAGGAGCTCAAACTGCTACCAATACTTTACCTTTTAAAATTGGCGGGCCGGCAACCACCAATCTTTATAAAAATTGGATTTTGGATCTTTCTAAATATGTGACTGATAATAATTTACGGATAGATTTTTTCTCCTGGCATTTTTACTCACAGAAAACCAATGATATTCCTCAAATGGTGTCTGATTTAAATAATTGGTTAAAAAGTTATCCACGCCTGGCATTTATTCCTAAAATTATTACTGAATGGGGTATCAATTCTGAAACTGATGCCTCATATGATGAATCAATATCTGCTGCACACTCTGTGGCAGTTGTCAGAAATGCTTTTTATGGTATCAATAAATTATTTGCTTTTGAACTGGTTGACGGACCCTCTCCTCATGATAAAAAATTTTGGGGCAGATGGGGACTTTTAACCCATCCTAAATTTGGCATATCACAAAAACCTAGATTTCAAGCTTTTTTATGGTTGAATCAAATTCAGGGTAATTGGTTAAGAGTTATCGGAGAAGGTACATATGTTCAAGCTCTGGCATGTCAAAAGGAAAATATAACTAGATTATTGTTGACCAATTATGACCCTGCTAAATCTAATACCGAAGATGTGCCAATTTCTTTAACTAATTTAGAAAACGGCCAATATTTATTTAAAATTGATAGATTGGATAAATCACTTGTTTCAAAAACAATTACAGTTAGTGATCACAAATTTACAACTAATATAGTCATGCCCCCAAATTCTTTGGTGTTTCTGGAACTCACTTTACAGAAATAAATACTGCTAACATTTTTATGTGATATTATAAATTTATGTCTGATATTAATTTAAATTTTTCAACTGGTCAGGTTATTTTATACATTCTTATACAAATATTTCCAATATTTATAGGAATAGCTTTTTGGGGTATTTTATTTAAATTTATTTTTAAAACTAGTAAATCAAGAAAAATTTTTACTATTTTTTCGTTTATAATTTTAATGGTTTTGCTAATATATTTAGCTAGTAATATTTTTACTATATCTTTTCCAGGATAAAATACCTTTCGATTTCCTTCCCATGGGTATACTAGGTTAAAAAACATTAATCTAACGATATTCAGAATAAGACGAATTAGTATTGGGGGAAATTTTTATCCCACCGGAGTGTTGTCACCGTTGACCAATTCAGATGACGGATTGGCAAAAATTTGCGGAACTGTTTTCATCTTTTTCAATAATCTGAAAAATAAACCTACTTCTTCAATATCCAAAAACCACGCCAGGAAAATATAAACTGACAGTCCTGAAATCATTGCCACCCCGGTCAACATAATCAAATCAACCACCCGGGTGGTATCAAAAACTAACTGATCCAAAAGTTTAAGCGGTATGTATAAAAATATTCCGGTGACAAAAGAAGCCAAAAACATTTTAAAAGGCGGAATTAATAATTTTTGCAAATTAAAGCCTTTGATTTTTACATGTAATGAAATCGCAAGCAACAGTAAATTTATTACTGACGCAACAGATGTAGATATGGCCAATGACCAAACAGGTAAATTTAAAAACCTAACAAAAACCACGCTTAACACTGTATTGACTACTACTGAAATAGAACCAATTATTACAGGTGTTTTAGTATCATAAAGTGCATAAAAGCCTCGGGCAAAAAGCTGCACTAAACTTTGGGCAAATATGGACACCGCAAAAAAAGATACAGTTCTTCCAGTGGAGACTGTAGCTGCCCAGTCAAATTTGGCAGCTCCGAAAACTAGTCTAACTATGGGAATTCTTAAAACCATCAACATCACAGATGCGGGTAATACAAAAAATAGAATTTGGTTTAACGATGCAAGGAATGCTTCTTTAAAATTTTCCATTTCATGTTTGGCTGCAGAAATTGACAGAGTTGGTAATGTGGCTTGGGCAAAAGTTGCTCCAAAAAGCCCGATCGGTACTTGTTGTAAATGTTGGGCAAAATTAAATATCGTGATTGAACGGCTGCCCAAAAATGACGCTAAAATTAAATCAACTGTCGTATCAATTTGAGAAATTCCCAGGCCAAAAGTCCGCGGTAACATTAATTTCAAAACTTCCCTAACTCCGGTATCTTTGATATTTAAAATCAATTTATGCGAATAGCCCAATTTCCAAAGCAATGGCAGCTGAATCAGTAAATACAAAACTGCGCCAATCACTACTCCCCAAACAGCTCCGTATAAACCCATTGAACTGCTTAAAAATACGATACCTATTATAATTCCCACGTTATAAATCACCGGAGCCAGTGCTGGCAATAAAAATCTTTGATGGGATTGTAAAATGCCGGTGATATAGTTACCAATAATTAGCGGCAATAATTGTCCTAAAAGCATGATCCGGGTAAATTCAATCATTAATACCCGTTCATTTTCGGAAAAACCCGGTACCAATAAATAAGAAATTTGCCTGGCAAATACATAAAGCGGCACAATCAAAATTAACATCGCTAATACGCTTAAATTAATCACTCCTGAAGCTATCCTGTTGGCATGATCACTGTCTCCTTTGACTAAATAATTGGTAAATACCGGTATAAAGGCTGAAGATAAAACCCCCATGATTAGGAGCTCAAATAATAAATTAGGCAATCTAAATGCTGCAAAATAAACACCTAAGTCATCAACTGAAAAATAAGTAGCCAGCAACCTGTCTCTGAATAAACCTAAAACCCGGGACAACAACACTGTAGCCATGATCACCGCAGCTGCTCCCAAAATACTGCCTTGCTTGCGGATTAAGAAAGCAGTCCCGTTTTTGAAAAAAGTTTTGATCATAATTTAAATTATAACCACTATACTAATATACTGGTAGAGGTTAATTTTTCGGAAACTTTACTCTTGTCAAAGTGTTAATTTTAGCTTATACTAACAATATTCTATACCGATTGTATTAAAAAATACATCGTGTATATATTCGATCATCTTATTAGAGCATGATTTTTTTCTAAAAAATCATGTAATTTCAAAGAAGATCGGTATATAATAAAGGGGTAAATTTTTATGCCGATAATATTATCAGCCAAGAAAAAAATGCATCAGGATGTCAAACGAAAAGCGCAAAATTTGCGTGTTATTGAGGCAATGAAAAAAGCTATTCGCCTTTCAAAAACTACACCAACTGCTAAAAATTTGCAAACAGCTTATTCATCTATTGATATGGCTTGCAAAAAAAAGGTTATCCATAAAAATAAAGCTTCCCGGTTAAAATCCCAACTTGCCAAAAAGATAAAAAATTTACCAGCAAAAACTCAATCAAAAAAATAAATTTTTGATATTTGATTTTTGCATTTTGATTTAATTATCATGCCTGCCATCAAAATAAATCTACTTGACAGACCAAGTTTTGAAAAAACTCCTTTAGGTGCATTTCTTTCCTGGGCTTTATCATACGGCCGCTATATCGTTGTCTGTACAGAAATTGTCGTTTTACTGGCTTTTATTTACAGGTTTTCCTTGGACAGAAAAATCACTGATTTAACTGAAGAAATAAATGACAAAACAGCTATCATTCAAGCTAATTCTGCTTTTGAAGCACAATATAGGATTTTGCAAAATCGGTTTATTGAAATCGGAAAAATTTTTGATACGCAAGATATTTCTTTAAGCACTCTTAAACATTTGGAACAGATCACGCCTACTGGAATTAAATTTACCACATTAAATGTAAGTGGTAAAAATCTCACAATTTCAGCTCAAGCTGATTCTAATTTGAGTTTGTCAACATTTATAGCAAATTTAAAAACATCCAATAAGCTTGCCCAAATTAATTTAACCGGTTTAAATAAAAATCTGTCGCAGGGAAGCCAAATTATATTTCAAATTTCAAGTGTGATACGTTAAGAAGTTGTTTAATACTGGAATTTAATGGTAAAACAACTTCATAAGACTTTGTAATTAAAATTTTTTGAAATATAAATATTAAAAAATAAATTTTAAAACAAACTCTAAATATATGAATGAAACAGCAACTCAAAGATATAGATTACGCCAGTATTATCAAAAATTAATACCGCTTTTTAAATCACCCAGTACTCAAGCTTATTTAATGGCAATTTTATCTATCTTAACCATCGCTTTTTTTAGTCTATTTGCCATAAAGCCAACATTAACCACAATCACCACTTTACAAAAACAGATTACTGATAAGACGGAATTGAATAATAAATTGGATGAAAAAATTAATGCTTTGATATTGAGTCAACAACAATATGAAATCATTGAACCTCTACTTCCCACAGTTTTTTCCCTGATGCCTGATAAACCGGAAGCGCCTTTATTGATCCGCTACTTGGAAAATTTGGGAATAGACAACCAAGTCACCATTGTCAATATCAGTATATCTCCTTTAACCTTATTTGAATTGAAATCTACTTCAGCCTCTTCTTCGGCTAATCAACTTGATGTCAGTAAGGTAAATCCAATAACTATATCAATGTTGTTAACTGGTAATTATACCAACATATTAAATTTTATAGACCGGCTAACTAAACTTGACCGATTAATTAGTGTACAATCGGTTAACTTCGGCTTATCCGGCAATCAGGTCCAAGCTGAATTATCAATCAATGTTGATTCACGGGCTTATTATTTTACAGGAGGTTTATGATACAAAGCAAAGACATTTTAATCATTTCTATACTTACCTTAATCACAGTCATGGCTTGGATTGTTTTTGATGTTTATCATGCCTCAGTTGCTTCAACTATTACTGCCAAACAAGAACAAATTATTACGCCTTTATCTCCAAAAATTAATCCTCAAATAATTGAAAACATCCGTTTAAGGCAAAAATAAAATTATTTATTTTAAAGCTTGCATAAGTGCCTCAAATTTGCTTATTATTAAATTATACCTATCATAATAAAAATGATCGAGTATGCCGATATCTTCTTTAAAAGAATCGAGCATCCTCGATTTGATCGGGATGCACGATGCATTTTAAATGCTATCAGTACATGATATGAAAGATCAACCACGCGTTCCCACGATTATTGCAATAATTATTTTGCTCATTGGTTTGGTAAGCACTATTGTGCTTATTGATAATAGTACTAAATTATTTTCCAGAGCTTCTGTTGATACCGCACCCACCAATGTCACATTGGCAGGTATAACTGATACTGCTTTTGCCGTCGGATGGTTAACCAATGATGCTCAGACCGGAATGATTCAATATAAAGAAAAAGGGGTTTTGGGTACTTATCACTTAGCATTTGATGTCAGAGATAATGATCAAAAAATGCAACCTCGATATACGCATTTTATGAATATTACTGGATTAAAACCAAAAACTACTTATGACGTAAAAGTTTTAAGCGGTCAAAAATTAAGTGATCAAACAATGACTATCACCACTTTTGCCCAATTACCTGCTCCGGCAACTTCAAAAGTTCCGGCTTATGGAAAAGTAATTGATAGCAGTAATAAACCAGCAAGTGATACTTTGGTATTTGTAAGTGCCAGTGACAGTCAAACATTGGGTGCAATAACCAGCGCAGACGGCAGTTTTCTACTACCCACAAATCTATTAAGAACCGCTGATGGTAATAGTTATTATTTACTTAAAAATAATGATACGGAAAAATTTGTTTTCTTGGGTAATAACGGCAAATCTCAACTGTTAACTTTACCGCAAAATGATGCGCCTTTACCTACTGTCAGGTTAGGAGAAAATTATGACTTTACCAAAAAAAGTTTTCGCTTTATACCACAAGTTTTTGCAGAAACTTATGCATTTAATTTATTTGAGCCGCAAAATAACAGCGCAATACCAGCAACCAAACCATTATTTAAAGGCGTCGGAATTCCTAATAAAAATGTTTTAGTGGTGATCAGCGGACCTTTAATCATATCTGAAAATATTCAGGTGGGAATAAACGGTACTTGGAGTTATGTTCCCAAAAAAGAATTGTTACCCGGAAAATATACCGGAACATTTACATCATATAATGATGTAAATCAAGCAGTAACAAAATCTTTATCATTTATAATTCTCAAAAGCGGTACGCAAGTTTTGGGTGATGCTACTCCATCTGCTACCAGACAACCATCACCTCTCCCTTCATCAACGCCAAAACCAACTCCCAAAGCTACTCCTAAACTGTCCACTCCAAGCGCAACTCCAAAAGTTGCCACAGTTTCTACTCCAACAACTGGAACTTGGGAACCAACACTGGTAATGTTGATATTAGGATCAGGAATTTTATTTGCAGGATTATTTGGATTTAAGAAAAGTAAAATATAAACTAGTTTTTTATATCATTCTGGATCCCGACAAACTTTAATTTAATATAATTAAAATTGGGAGATAGAATCTTGTTGTGTATTTTAAGAAGATGCTATCACTTCGTTCCAGCATGACAAATAAAAACATTTAGAAATTTAATTATTTGGATTTGATTCGTCATTCGTATTTCGAATTTCGAATTTCGAATTTCGAATTTTGTAACTTATGCCCGACGATACGCAAAATAATTTAACCAATTCCAATACTGTACTGGGAACAACACCTGATGTTCAACCAACACCTACTCAACCAACTGTTCAACCGTCTTCTGAAATACCGCAAAATTCAAATCCTGTGCAAATGGTAGTTGAACCAGTAAATCCTCAGCCTATAAATTCTGAGCCTGTTGTATTTACACCAATGTCTGCGCCTGCTAATAATCCAACACCCTCAACTACAGTTTCAGAAAACACAATCAAAGAACCACCAATTACCGATTATAATCAAAGTCCTCCGCAACCGCCAACCAATACTACAGAAAATTTTCAAACCAATGACGTGGGTTTTGTAGCCACTAATAATGAACCGGTAATTTCTACTCCACAAGCCAGCAGTGGTTCATCTACACCTAAAAAATCTATTAAAACTGCTTTGATTATCGGGATTATCCTTTTATTATCTATTGCCATTCCTGCTACAGTTTATTTAACTCAAAAATCACAGGAAAATAGATCAAAGGCTCAAGTTATTACAGATTATCCATGTTATTACTATAGCGGCAAGTGTGTACCAAACGATAATATTTGCAATCCACCGGATCTTATAAATTGGAACTGTGATCCAGAAAATACATTAAAATGTGTTGGACAATCAGCAATTTGTCAGGCACCAATTACCTCTTGTATACCTTATGCTGATTGTTCTGAATATGCTGCAGGTACAACCTGTACCTTACAATGCACAAGAGGATATATAAATTGGACTTGTAAAGATAAGGGAGGTAAACCTTTATGGCAACCTACATATCCAAACGCCAATGAATGTCCCGGTCAATGTCCATGGACTGTGCCTTCAGGAGCAGTATGTTGTCCTGATAGTGTAGATGGATGTAATAATATCGGAGAAAAACAATGTTTTTCCGATCCCTGGATCTCTGAATGTACAGAATGGCCATCAGCAGGACAGTGCGCATATGCGGGTTATTGGAAATGGTTGGAAAACGTTGAAGTTTGCCCGTCTCCCAATCCTACACCTCCTCCCGGATCATCTCCAGGTCCATCTGCAACACCCACATTAGGTGCTCAATGTAGCGCTGTAAGAATTTATCGGGTAATTGATCCGATAACAAGCGCTGCATCATGGACAGAACTTACGTCTGCTCAATTGCCCGCTCTTAAAACCGGTGATACTGTTTATATAACTACCATGGGAAGTGCAACTAATGATACTTTGGATAAAGCCCGCATCAGAGTAAATAAAACCACTTGGAGCGTTGATGATGAAACTTCAAGTACTAAACCTGGATCTCAAGAGTTCTATATTATTTACATAATTCCAGCTGGCGTTACCAGTTTTACGTTTGAATCAGAAGTACACGCAGTTACACAAAATAATTGGTTTTAGAAAATTTTAGACATAATGTCATTCTGGAGCGATCCCGATAATCATTAATTATTCAAAGAAAATCGGGAGAAGCGATAGAATCTATTTTAAATAAGAAGATGCTATCGTTCACGATTGCGATCGGGATTCCAGCATGACAGGATAAAAGAATAATTATATGAGAAAAACCTGGCCATTTTGGATCATTGGACTGATAAGTGTAATTTTGGGAGTTTTAGCGGTATTTACCGCTATGAAACTGCGGGAAGAAAAACCAATTGCCCCGTCAGTACCTCAAACCAAACCTCAAGCAATTGGAGGTAATCCTGTTCCAGCATGTATTGTATCTTTCACACTATCCTTAGCAACTCCATCACCTGTCCCCTCATCTACACCAGGAACTTCACCATCGCCAACGCCATCAGGTACACCTGGCCCTACCCCAACTGCGACACCCGGTTCATCACCAGCACCCACTCCAACTCCTGCATTATGTAATTCATCATGTACAACCAATAGTCAATGCGCGTCAGATCAAACCTGTTATATTCCATCAGGACAAAGTTCAGGTAACTGCAGAAATCCCAACTGTAAATTAGCCACAAATTGTTCCTGCTCCTGCAATTCTCCATGTGTGTCAGGAGATCAATGTACCAGTGACACCAATTGTTATGTACCATCCGGAACCAGTGGTAATTGTAGAAATGACAGTTGTCAGACACAAAGCAACTGTTCTTGCGTAACACCTACACCAACTCCAGGTAGTACACCAGCGCCAACTACCACACCCAAGGCTTCGCCGATAACCCAAGTTCCCACAACAGGCACCAGCTGGCCAACATTATTTATTATGTTCGGGGGTGCATTGTTACTGCTGGTAGGATTAGCTATTTAAGTAAATTATTTATTCGTATAACCTTTCGCACGTTGTTAAATTATCCACAACACAAGTAATATATTTTCTGATTTTGTCATAATTACCGTGTTTAGGAACTAAAACCCACAAATTTTCATATTGATATGTCGGAGGATTTATAAGTAGTCCCAATTGTTTTTTTTGCGGCTGATCCCAGGAAATTCCATAAGAACGGATATCTGGCATTTTAGCAGTTAAATTTCTTGCCAAAACTAATTCTTCACCCCATAACATATCAGTCAACAATGATTTATTTGCCAATTTCATAATATTTACTAATTTTTTAACATCAAATATTGATTGTCTGGATAAAATTTTATTTTTTAAAGCTACCATTACCGTTTCCTGTCTTTTTCCTCTTGAAAAATCAGTTCCTGCATCTCCTACAGCATGTCTGCTTCTGACATATTTTAAAGCGCGTGCTCCATCCATATGCTCAGTGCCTTTAGTAAATATGATGCTTTCATACCGACATTTATATTCAATATCTCCATTACATAAATCATTTTCGGCACCGGCAATGGGATACATATCATCTATAAAAGTTTCTTCAATGGGAACATCAATTCCTCCAACATTGTCAACTAAACTTACAAAACCGGAAAAATCAATTATCACTCCGTAATGAATTGGTAATCCGACAACTTCTTCAACTGCGGCTTTTGCCAAAATAAAACCTGCAGTTTTTTGTTTTGCCTCACCAATTCTGTATGCAGCATTTATTTTATCTTTAAAAGATGCTACCCAAATATCTCTGGGAATTGAGATTAAGACTAAATCTTTAGCAGTAAAATCAATGCTCGCCACCATCATGGTATCAGTCAAATCACCGCCCTCATGAGAACTCCCGCCAATACCGGCAAGCAAGATATTAGTCCTGTTTGAATTTTGTTTAAGAACAGAAGGATTAACAGTTAAAACCTGCCAAAGAACTTGAGGCGTCAATTTTTGCTTGACTACAAATTGAAACAATTTTATTCCGCCAAAAATCACCAGGATAATCGTAAAAAATATCAATCCCAGTTTGGCAGAAGGCAAAATTTTTTGCAGTTTTCTTCGAAACATTATTTAGCGTTAGCTATTATACCGATAAATTTTTTAGGATCAAGACTCGCACCGCCAGGTAAAACACCAGAAATATCTTCTTGGTTAACATACGAAGAAACATTTTCACTCGTTACGCTACCTCCATAAATCACTGCTAATTGTTTGTGTGCATGTGCTTTGATATTTTTAGCGACTTGGTTAGCATTTTCGGCTGTTTCAGGCTTACCTGTACCAATTGCCCAAACAGGTTCATAAGCCACAATATTACATTCTTTGGGAAAACTCATCTTATCATCTTGAATGCAATAAATCGGCTCAATACCTGCTTTAATTGCCTGCTCAACCTCAGCTTTAAGTTCATCATCTTTTTCACCGAAATATTTGCGTCTTTCAGAGTGACCGATAATTGAATATTTTACCAAACCTTTGAGCATATTAGCAGAATTTTCAGCAGTATAAGGACCTGACGGAAATGGTGATAAATCTTGTACTCCTAAAGACATGGGAATATCACTTAATTCAATTAATGATTTGATGGTGGTTAAATGAATAAAAGAAGGGCATAAAATAATTTTTAAATTCTGGGTATTAGGCGGGTTTTTCTTCCACAGATATGAAAAATCCTGCCACCAGGCAACTGCTTCATCAATAGTTTTATTGCTTTTCCAATTACCAATGATATAAAAGGGCTGGTTTTTATTCATATAAAAACATTGTAGCAAAGATAATTTCTATTTGCGAACAATTAATAAATTAAATATCAAAAATTAGATAGCAAAATACATATTAAAAATTAAAAATATTTCTGTTAAAGTATATTAACTCTTAGAATGTTTTGTGTACCTGCCTGCGCAAGCAGGGATTTCATTTTTGTTTCATTTAAGACGAGCAATATGAAATTTTTTAATTAAAAAATATTATGTTGCAAGATTTAAATCCAGCTCAACAAAAAGCAGTCGCCTATATTACCGGACCGGAATTAATTTTGGCTGGTGCGGGTTCTGGTAAAACCCGTGTCTTAACTTATAAAGTAGTTTACTTGATCAAAGAAAAACATATTTCACCTGATCAAATTTTGATGGTAACGTTTACCAACAAAGCAGCCGGTGAAATGCGAGAACGCATAAAGAAATTATTAACTAATAACTATGAACTACGAACTTCGAACTACGAACTGCCATTTGCCGGAACTTATCATTCCCTGTGTGCAAAAATTTTACGCAAAGATGGTAAATATATCGGTATTCCTCCTAGTTTTTTGATTTATGACAGTGCCGATCAAAAAGAGGCTGTCAAAGAAGTAATGACATCTTTGGATATTTCCCAAAAATATTTTTCTCCTAATGCGATTTTGGGAACAATATCGCAAGCTAAAAATGAATTAATCAGTCCTTTGGAATATTTAAATATTGGCAGGGGCAGATTTCAAGAAGCAGTGGCACAAATTTACTTAAGTTACCAAAAATTATTGCGCGAAAATATGGCATTGGACTTTGACGATTTGCTGATGATGGCTGTAAATTTATTCAAAGAAGCACCATCTATATTGGAACAATATGCCCAAAAATATCAATATATACTGGTTGACGAATATCAGGATACCAATACCGCCCAATACACGCTGACTAAATTACTTTCCAAACAATCACATCACTTATGTGTAGTCGGAGATGCCAGTCAATCAATTTACGCCTGGCGGGGAGCTAATTTTCAAAATGTAGTTAATTTTCAAAAAGATTTTAAAAATTGTAAAACTTTTTATTTGGAGCAAAATTATCGTTCTACACAAAATATTTTAGGGGCGGCCTATGAAGTAATTTCTAGAAATATCACTCACCCGGTTTTAAAACTCTGGACCAAAAACATTGAGGGAGAAAAAATAAATACGTTCTCTGCAAAAAATGAACATGATGAAGCTGAATTTATTTTATCAGAAATTGAAATTAATCGATTACTTTTCTCTGATGTTGCAGTGCTTTATCGCACTAATGCGCAATCCAGAGTCATTGAAGAGGTTTTTTTGCATGCAGGTATTCCCTATGTTTTGATCGGTGGAGTCAGGTTTTATGATCGCAAAGAAATCAAAGATGTGCTTTCATATTTGAAATTATTAATCAGTCCTAAAGATAGTGTGGCAAATAAACGGATTGAAAAAATTGGTAAAAAAAGAGCTCAGGACTTTCGGGAATTACAACCAAAAATTGATGTTCATGCTACAACTTTTGATATTTTAAATGATGTTTTAAAAACTACTAAATACATGGACTTTTTTGATCCTAAAAACGAAGAGGATTTGATGCGGATAGAAAATATCAAAGAATTAAAAAGCGTTGCTAAAGAATTTACTAACTTAGTGGATTTTTTGGAAAATGTGTCTCTAGTTGAAGCTGAATATATGTCCAAAGATCAAAAAAAAATAAATAACGGTAAAAAAAATGCAGTGACTTTGATGACCATGCATGCAGCCAAAGGTTTAGAATTTCCGGTGGTTTTTATGATCGGCATGGAAGAAGGACTGTTTCCGCATAGCCGCGCACTCTTGGATAATAGCGAATTGGAAGAAGAGAGAAGACTTTGTTATGTCGGTATTACCCGGGCAAAAGATAAGTTATATTTAACATTTGCCAGACGCCGTTTATATTTTGGCAATACTACCAGTAATTTTGTATCCCGCTTTATCACGGAAATATCTGAGGATTTGATTAAAAATTTAGAAAGCTAAAATAATAATTTATTTTATACCGATCTTCTCCGAATTTGCAAAATTTTTGAAAAATTTTGCTCTAATAAGATAATCGTGTATATACTCGATGCATTTTTCAAATGCTATCGGTATAAAATTGGTTTAGGGGTTGTCTTTATTGTCGTAGTAGCTGCATTGGTTTCTTTGGGAGTGGTTGAGGTTTTTGGCATCAAGGCTAAAAGCAAAGTGCCGACAACTGCTCCAACAGATAAAATCATTTCCAGCGCAATCAATACTCTTACCCACTTGCTTTTAGGATATTTAAATGAAAAAATATCCGGAACCAATCTTTCATCAACAGGCAACCAACTATTTTTCTGCGTCATTAATTTTAAATGTAGCACTTTTTAAAAACGATTTCCACTATTAGACATAGACATAATTTATTACAAATAAAGTATAATAAATTTATGTTGATTCGGGAACTCAATAAGGAAGATAAAACCGCATACGAAAACATTGCAACTCACCCATTACAATCATGGGCTTGGGGAAATTTTCGTCAAAAAACCGGTGTAGAAGTGGTTAGAATAGGAAATTTTGAAGGCGAAAAATTACTATCCGGATTTCAACTTACATTTCACCAGTTACCAAAACTACCATATTCCATCGGATATTTTCCCAAAGGGAAATTGCCCGACAAACAAATGATTGACAGTCTTATTCATATAGGTCTTGAAAAAAATGCAATTTTTATAAAATTGGAGCCTAACGTAATTAGATCTAATAACAATTATAAATTCTCAATTATCAATTATAAATTATTACCTTCTCCCAAGCCTTTATTTACCAAATATACTTTTTTAATTGATCTAACAAAAACTGAAGAAGAATTGTTAGCTAATATGCATCCTAAAACTAGATATAATGTCAGACTTGCTCAAAAACGTGGAGTCACAATTGCCGAAGAGAATACTGATCAAGCATTTTCCAGATATTTAGAATTAACTCATGAAACAACTTCTCGTCAAGGATTTTACGCTCATGATGATAATTATCATCAACAAATGTGGCAAATGATGAGAGAAAATAATATAGCTCATTTATTCACTGCCCGTTTTCAGGGAAAAATTTTAGTTACCTGGATTTTATTTTTGTATAAAAATATTTTGTATTATCCATATGGCGCATCTTCTTCAGAATTTAAAGAAGTGATGGCTTCAAATTTAATGATGTGGGAAGCTATGCGTTGGGGTAAAAAACAGGGCGCAACTATTTTTGATTTATGGGGAACTCCAGGTCCCGATCCTAAAATAACCGATGACTACTATGGTTTCCATAAATTTAAATTAGGCTATGCACCTAAACTGGTAGAATTTATCGGCACTTATGATTTGATTTTAAAACAACCACATTATTCGCTGTTTAATATCGCAGATAAACTCCGCTGGAGTTTGTTAAAATTAAAAACCAAAATTAATTTCTAAAACAACCCTTGAGGTATTTTTTGAAATTTTTTATCTTCTAATCAACCCTTGAAATGATTTATAATGCCATTGAAGTGTTTTTCTAAATTTTTCTTACGAGTAATTAAAGTGCGGAGACGGCCAACTGGTCCGAGGTTCCACCTGATAATTATGAAGTTAGAAAAATAGAAAAACCCCTGCCTGCCGGCAGGCAGGTTCACGGGTTTCCTTTCCCTGCCTGCGCAGGCAGGTTTGCTTACTTTCTTCCCAACAAGCAAGAAAGTAGAAAGAAAAAATATGCAAGACATACATCAATCTTCAACATATGCTCAGTTCATGAATAAAATTGGGTGGAATGTGGAAAATATTGATGGGGTAAATATTTTTATTAAAAAACTTCCATTATTACCTGCAGTTATGAAATTGCAAAGATCTGATAAATTGCCTCAGTTAAATAAACTAAAACTATTAATGCAAAAATATCATAGCCATTCAATTTCCGTCGAGCCTAATGTCATTGCGAGGAGTCCAAAGGACGACGTGGCAATCTCTAATTTAAAATCATTGACGTCTCCATTTTTACCTACAAAAACAATTTTTATTGATTTACTTCCTGATGAGTCAGAAATATTTAATAAATTTTCAGGAGCTAAAAGAAAAGCAGTTAGACGGGCGCAAAATTTGGGTGTTGAAATATTTCACTCTAATAACATTGAAGATTTTATTAAACTTAAAGGTTCATCAGCCGGATTTTTGGGATTTTTAACTACACAAACTCTTAAACCAATATGGAAAACTTTTGCACCAAATAATGCTTTTATATTATTGGCAAAGATAAACATTGCTCATTATTCTTCGAATTCGGTTTTACCGAATGAGAAGTTATTAAAGATTAGTTCTCGTTCTGCAAAGCAGGACTCGAACAATAAATTTATCGCCGGAGTCTTAATTCTCATCTGGCAAAATACTGCTTATTATTGGATGGCAGCCGCGTCAAACGCGGGCAAACAAAATTTTGCACCAACTCTTCTGATTTGGGAAAGTTTAAAAAAGGCAAAAAAAATGAATTGCACAAATTTTGATTTTGAAGGTATATATGACGAACGTTACGAAAAATTAAATAAAGAATGGTTAGGATTTTCCAAATTCAAATCCGGTTTTGGAGGTAAAGAAATTTATTTCCCCCAATCATTCAAAATAAATTTATAATTAATAACCCCTGAAGTATTTTTTGTAATTTTTCTTATTCTTTATAAAGGCGAGTAATATGAAATTTTCGCAGTTCGCATTGTCAGGAGGGCCGATTACTTTATTTAATAGTGTAATGCTTCATCCCGATCGAGTTGCGGAACAAGAAAATTTTGTATACGAGCTTTTATAAAACTCATGCAAAGAAAGTAATAGTTAGATTCCACACCACAATACATATTCACAATTTTCGCAAAATTTATGACCTGAGCATTTATAGTCTGAATCACTAATCTCTTGAGCAATTTTGATTAAATTTTCTTTTTCTGTATTTAATTGATCCTGAGTTCTAACTGTAGAAACTTTTTCCTGGGTATCAAAATAATAAAAAGATAATTTGATTTGTTCAGGTTTTTTTGCAAAAGGAAGATGAGGAATTTCTGTTGCTGCCAAAGCGTAAATTGACATCTGTAAATCTTTATCCACTTCCCGCTTCGATGGTACCCGACCGGTTTTATAATCTATGATTTCAATTATTCCTTTTCCCAAATCATCTACCCGATCAATTTTTCCACCGATTTTGAGAAATTTATTGTTCGAGTCCTGCTTTGCAGAACGAGAACTAATCTTTAATAACTTCTCATTCGGTAAAACCGAATTCGAAGAATAACTAATCGGAAACATAAATTTTTCCTCCAATAATAAAACTTTTGTTTTTGGATCAAATTCTTTTTTAAAATATTGCCATAAATATTTTTTACCCCTGGCTTTCATTAAATTTTCATAACTTTTATTTCCATATCCCTCTCTAATCCAATTTTTTTCCAATAATTGCTCAAGCGTTTCGTGATTTATTTTTATTTTTTGTCTGACGATTTCATAAATATTTTTGAGAGTTGCATGCATAGAACTTCCAAATGATAAAGCAGGGGAGGGGGGAGTGGGAATTTTTAAAATATATCTTAATTTATAATGTAAGGGGCAAGTTTTAAATGCTTCAATTTGGGAAAATGATAAATAATTAATGGTTCGGCTTCGCTCACCATGAATATGTAATTTATCCTGAGTCCTTCGACTTTGCTCAGGATTTAAGGATTTCCCCCAATCCAACAAAGATAATTGATTTATTGTTTTAGGATTTTTTTCAAAAGAAAAATTTTTGTCTAATGCCTCACTTACAAACGGAGAAATTTTTTTTTCACGTTTCCCCTCTCCATAATAATTTGCAGCTGTTAAATATAATAAATCCCTAGCCCTGGTCATACCTACATAAAACAGTCTGCGCTCTTCTTCTAAATGAAAATCTCCAATTGGCAATACTTCCTTTATCAATTCTTCGGGAATTGGTATTTGTTCATGTCTTTCTGTTGAAGGAAACCTTTGCGAAACCAAATTAACTAAAAATACTACAGGAAATTCTAAACCCTTACTGCTGTGAGTTGTCAGGATATTTACCGCATCGTTGTCAGTCCAATCCATATCCTGTGCTTGAGGTGACTCACCCAATTCCATTGATAGCATTAGCCAATCTAAAACTGCAATAACTGATGCATCTTCATGCTCTGCTTCGTAAGATTTTAGTTTATTAAAAAATTTGGTTATATTTCCCGCCTGCCGTTCATCAATTGGAGTTTTAAATTCCAAAATGTTTTTTAACATTCCGGAATTTTCCAAAAAATAAAATAATATTTGTCCGGCTGTTTCTTTGTTGGTAAGTTTTAAGTGGTTTAATATCATCTTTACCAATTTGGTAATTTTTTCCCGGGTTAAATCGCTTATAAATGGCAATTGCAGTTTTTCATCAATTCTCACTCCGGTAATGATTTCTACGCCTTCAAAAATTGACAGTTGATTTCTTTTTGCCCAATTAGAGATAGCTATCAAATCTCTTTGCGAAATATCAAAAAATGGCATGGATAAAACTTTGAAAAAAGCACTGTTGTCTGTAAAATCATTTAATACTTGCAGATATGCAATCAGTTCTTTTACTTCTGGTTGTCTGTATAATTTAGCCGGTCCTAAAAACTGATAAGGAATAGAGGCTCTCCCCAACGCACGGATAAAAGATTCAGCATGATTATTGGCCCTGACCAAAATCGCAAAATCACTCCACTTTCTGTCATTCTGAGACGAAGACGAAGAATCTTCTTTAAGCATTGTATCGATAGGCAGATCCTTCACTCTGTTCAGGATGACACTGCTTTTCAATTCTTTAATTTTTTTCGCAACAACTTCTGCTTCATCTTCCACTCTATTTTCATGAATAAATTCAATTTTGTGGAAATCGGCAGTTTTTCTAACAGCAGTTAAATTTTTACTGATCCCCAATTTGGCTTCTAACGTATCAGGATCATTGTGCTTAATAAGTTTACGGCTGCTGTCTAATATATATTGGTAAGAACGGTAATTTTTCCGTAAAACTATTTGTTGACAGTTTTTATAATCTTTTTGAAAATGCAAAATGTTGGAAATAGCTGCGCCTCTGAATTTATAAATTGATTGATTATCGTCTCCTACAACCGTCAGGTTAGGGCTGCTTCGCCGGCTGGCGGAGAGAGGATTTAGTGGTGCTAAAAGTTTGATCAATTCATACTGGGCGATATTTGTATCTTGAAACTCATCAACTAAAACAAATTTAAACTGGCTTTGATATTTTTTTAAAATATTTTTTCTGGTGCGGAATAATTGCAACGCATTAGAAATTAAATCTCCAAAGTCCATCACATTTTCCTGAATTTTTAAATCAGCATAAAATTTATATGCATTTGCCAATTCCTGATATTTTTTTTGTTCTAAAACATTTTCTTCATTTTTTTTGTCATTGGTCATTTGAAATTTGTCATTGCACCACGCAAGATATTGCGTGGGACTAATGTCTTCATCTTGCAATCTTGAAAAATGTTGTAATATGCCAGCAATAAATTTCCCCGGATTACCCAAGGGACGGAAATATTCCAGATTTAATTTAAATAAATTTTTCCGAAATAACATAGTGGCATCAGTATCTGTAAATAATTTATATCCGGGGTTTAAACCTATATGTACTGCTTCATTTCTTAAAATCCGGTCACAAAATTTGTGAAATGTTGATATCCACATTTGCGTATAACCATAAGGCATGGCTGTATCTACCCTGGTTTCCATTTCTAAGGCAGCTTTTTCAGTAAAAGTCAGGGCTAAAATTTCCTGGGGCTTAATATTTTGTTTGATAATTAAATTCTTGATTCTTTCAGTGATAACTGTAGTTTTACCAGTACCTGCTCCGGCAATAATCAAAAGTGGTCCAAACCCAAATCTTACTGCTTTCTTTTGTTCCGAATTTAATTTCATAATTTTTTTAATTATATAACTTATTTAATGCTATTATTATTCTGTCGCCTTAAATATTTTTCCTCGTCATTCAGAGTCCAGTCAGAACTGGACGAAGAATCTCACACAATATTTATAATAAATATATGCAAATCAAAAGAGGTTTTATTTATATATTCACAAATTCTTATAATACTGTTCTTTATATCGGAGTTACTTCTAATCTTATAAAAAGGGTTTGGGAACATAAAAATAATATTATTGACGGATTTACTAAAAAATATCATCTTCATAAACTTGTCTATTTTGAAGTGTTTAATAATATTGAAGAAGCAATTAAAAGAGAAAAATATCTAAAGGGAAAAAGCAGAACTTATAAAAAAGAGCTTATACAAAAAATAAATCCTAAATATAAAGATTTATATAATGATATTTTGTGAAATAATTGAGATCCTTCACCCAGTTCTGACTGGGTTCTGGATGACGGTTGTTTCATTTTTTCTCTTTTGTTTTGGAGAAAAATAGCAGATAGATAATTTCCAAAATTCCTACAGTATTTACAACCAATAAAAGTATAAACCAACCTTTTTGTCCGTTTCTGGCTGACCGATAAAGAGCTAATCCTTTCCAGACAAATGACCAAATTAAAGCCGGAACCAGCAAAGGTAGAAAAAACAAACTCGTCCAATTAGTAAGAGGTCCGTAATTATTAAAATTATACATATGTGGTGTATTAAACCAAGGCTTATTTCCTTCTTAATATTAAATTACTTATTTCCTATTTTAACTCTTTTTTTGCTTTCATGTTCAAGTTCTTGAGAAGATTTAAGCTTATTGCCTAAAATATTAAAATTTTGCAGGACTGAACTCATTTGATTATAAGCATTAGTCAAATGTTTTCCTAAAACCCCCAAACCTCCTTCAATTTTTTCATAATCTTTAGTCATCGCCCTAAGCAGGGTAAAAATTTCTCGAGATTTAGTTTCGAGATCTCTGCCTGCAAATGAAAGTAATATTGTCTGTAAATGCGCATACATAGTAGTAGGGGAGACCGGGTATACCCTATTTTTTTTGGAAAAATTCATTACTTCCGTAATTTGCACCAATTCATAAAACACCGATTCACTTGGCACATACATCATGGCAAAATCCATGGTCCCTTCCTCCGGTAAAATATATTTTAAAGATATTGATTCTATATGTCTTTTGATATCTTTTACAAATTCTTTTTTTGATAATTCCCTTAATTCTTCTGTTTCACCTTTAACCATTTTTTGATAATTCTCCATCGGAAACTTGGCATCAATTGGTAATATTCCGGCGTCGGTTTTGATAGCTGCATCTACTTTTACCCCGCTTTTAAATTGATACTGCAGATAAAATGAATTTTTGGGAAACATTTGCGCTATCAAATCTGCTAAAACCTCTTCACCTAAATTACCTCTTAATTTTGGACTTCTTAAAAATTCCTGTAGATCCCTCATCGATCTGCCAATTTCAGAAAATTCTCCGATATTTTTTTGCACTTGGGAAATAACTCTGGCTGCATTATCAAGCCTCTCATTTAAAGCTTTTGTTTGCTCCCTTATTTCTTTTGTTTGTTCAAGCGACCGGGTATCTACGGATTTTAAAACTTGAGCTAATAATTGGTCAGGTTTTTGCTTCTCTGCAGCATCTTTAATCCATTTATGAATTAAAAATCCTAAAACTATAAAACCAAAAATAATTAATCCAACAATAATTAGTCCGCTTTGCATAATAATTAAGTTATTAATGCTAGCATGGTAAAATTTTTCAGTTCCAAACCAAGTGAGGGCCGATGACTTTATTTAACAGTTTAACATTTCATCCCGAACGGTTTTTGGAATCTGCTAAAAATTTTATCTGCGAGCTTTAATAAACATAAAAATTGTAACACCGTCCGGATTCGATTACAATTGATTTAAGATTTAAATTATTGTTCGAATCCCGACGAAATTGTGGATGAGAACTAAACTTTGATGACTTCTCATCCGGCAAAGCCGGATTCGAAGAATAATTTTATGACTACTGTTCACCTGCATCAAAAACCGCGAAAAATATCTCATTTATTTATTAGTCTAATAACGTTTATTTTTCTAATAATTTTTATAAATATTTTTCCACCGGAAAATTTCTGGCCGTTATTTATTTTTTCTTTATTGTTTTTTATATTTACTTTTTATCTTTGTTCCTATGTTTTCAAAAGACTACGTAAAAGTTTGTTATATGCATCAGCTTTAACCTTATTTATTATTCTACGTTTACTTGGTTTAAACCATTGGATATATCCTTTGTTAATTTTATTAACAACTGTTGCTTTTGAATTTTATCTACACAATAACCATTAAGTACTGATATAATAAAACCTATAAAATGAAAAATTTCTATATCACTACTACGTTGCCTTATGTAAATGCGGATCCGCATATTGGATTTGCTTTGGAAATTATTCAAGCTGATGCAATAGCCAGATATAAAAAAATATCGGGATACGATGTATGCTTTAATTTTGGAACTGATGAACATGGTTTAAAAATTTATCGGAAAGCTCAAGAAACTCACAAAACTCCCCAAGCTTTTTGCGACGAATATGCTCGTAAATTTTCGCTCCTTAAAGATGCTCTAAATCTTAGTTATACGAATTTTGTCAGAACCACAGATAAATATCATATTGAGGCAGCCCGGGAATTTTGGTTAAGATGTCTTGCAAACGGGGATATTTACAAAAAAAATTATGCAATCAAATATTGTGTGGGTTGTGAACTGGAAAAAACTGATTCAGAACTCATAAACGGTTTATGTCAAATCCATCCAAATTTGAAGTTGGAAATCATTGATGAAGAAAATTATTTTTTCCGGTTCAGCAAATATCAAAAGCCATTACTATCACTTTATGAAAAAAATCCCAGTTTTGTTTTACCAAAAATCAGATTAAATGAAATTTATAAATTTGTAAAACAAGGTTTGGAAGATTTTAGTATTTCCCGATTAAAAACCAAAATGCCCTGGGGGATAGAAGTACCAAATGACTCCGACCATGTCATGTATGTCTGGTTTGATGCCCTAATCAATTATGTCTCCACTATTGGCTGGCCTAAAAATCAAAAACAGTTTTCCAAATGGTGGCCGGTTACTCAAATTGCCGGCAAAGATAACTTAAGGCAACAAAGTGCTATGTGGCAGGCAATGCTATTATCTGCAAATTTACCAAATTCCCAACAGATTTTAATTCACGGATTTATTACCAGTGATGGACGAAAAATGAGCAAAAGTTTAGGTAATGTTGTCAATCCTTTTGACTTAGTCAAAAAATACGGAACAGATCCCATCAGATATTATTTACTAAGTGAAATCCCCACTTTTGATGATGGAAATTTTTCAGAAAAAATATTTAAAGAAATTTATAATGCAGATTTAGCAAATGGTCTGGGAAACTTAATTGCCCGTGTGGCTAAACTTTCTCAAAATTTACAATTTAAATTCGATAAACCTGAATTTTCTCCGGAATTTATTAAAATTCTGAATAATTTTGAGTTAAACAAAGGAATGACTTTAATTTGGAATAAAATCCGTAATTTAGATTTATATATCAATCATCACGAGCCTTGGAAAATAAAAGACAATCTTGAGCTTGCTAAAATTTTACAGCCAGCTGTTGCACAAATTCTAAATATTGCTTTTGAACTGCAACCATTTTTACCAGTTACTTCACAAAAAATTCTAGCTCAATTTCTGGCTTCTAAAATCACCGTCCAACCGCCACTTTTTCCCAGACTTAATTGATTTATATATTCTGATAGATTAAAATGCTACTTTATCGTGAATAAATTAGTCGAAAGTTTATTCTATATACCAAAACAGGATTTTTTTAGTCTGATTAATTGTAATCAAATAGATTTTTATCATCAAACAACTTTAACAGATGGTTTAAATTGTTTGAATAAACCTGAAATTGTTTGGTATGAAAATTTTTTATTAACAAATTGTATTATTCCTTTAATAAAAAACCATTATCATGAAAAAACAATTTCAAATTGGCCATATATTAATGAAAAACATTCACTGGTAAATTTTCAAATTAATTCAGTTCCCTTAAATCCGGATAAACTATTATGGCTTAAAGCGGGTTTTGCCGTCCCAATTATGGAATTGGCTTGGATAGAACCGAATTTAGTCCAGCAATTCAATAAAAAGCAAACCAAAATCATTATCAATTGTAATTCTCAAGGAAATGTTTCAATTGGTGAAATTTCTGAATTAAACATCATAAAATCTCAATCAATTAAGCGAACAAGAATTCATGGTTCCAACCGAATACCGGTTTTACAAGATGCGAACTTAAGGTTATCCAAAATAATTACGATATAATTTTAAAATCATCCAATATTCTCTCCGTTTATTCTTATTAGAAATAATTTATAATATAGTACAAAATGATTGACACACACTGTCATTTAAATTTCCAGGCTTTTGCAACAGATTTACCAGATGTTGTACGACGTGCCAAACAAAATGGAGTAGAGCAATTTATAGTACCGGGAACTGATTTAATATCCTCAAAAAAAGCTATTGATTTATCTTTAGCTTATCCTGACGCCATTTTTGCCTCAATTGGCATCCACCCTCACCATGCCCAAGACCCCAATTTTTACCCAAATGACACTTTAAAAATCCAACTGTCAGAAATGATTAGTAAAAACCGCAAACAGGTGGTCGCAATAGGGGAGATAGGACTGGATTTTTTTGTCTACCAAAAAACTAAATATGAAAATAGGGAAGTGTCACCGGAAATTATTGCCAAACAAATTGCTTTATTAAATATGCAATTATCAATCGCTCACGATTTTGATTTACCAGTAATACTACATTGTCGTAAAGCATTTCCTCAAATGATCAAGATTATCAAACTATATCATGATAAATATCAAACTATATCAGCCTACGCCTCCCACTTCGCTAAAGCTTCGTTGGTCAAGAAAAATAATTCCCGCAGGTCCTCCGCCTCTGATGTGAAAACTAACTATATCAAACCTTATCAAGTTCACGGTGTTTGGCATTGCTTCACCGGTAGCACTCAAGACCTTGAAGCGCTAATTACTATGGGATATTATATTGGGTTTGACGGCAACATCACTTATTCCCCAGACTACTCTACTTTGGTTGATAGTACGCCATTAAATCGAATTTTATTGGAAACTGATGCACCATATTTATCACCAATTCCCATGCGAGGTAAGAGAAATACACCCAGTAATATTCTCATCATTGCTGAAACTGTGGCAAAATATCACCACACTCCCCTTTCTCAAGTTATCCACATATCCACATCCAATGCGCAAAAACTGTTTAAGATATAACTGCGCATTAAAAATTCTAAATTCGAAATTCGAAATCCTAAATTAGGATTAACGCAACATTACCTTCCCTATTCGTATTTTGTTATTTTGAATTTTGAATTTTTTTAGAATTTAGAGTTTAGGATTTAGAGTTTATTATCTTGCTGTTTTTGTGCTAAAATTGAGCTATTCTTTCCCCAATTCTTATGAAAAATTTAATTGAACGTTATCCGACCAAATCGCAACGCTTTTTTGAAATTATCATTCCCCTATTTGCCTGGGGTTTGATCACTATGCCCTTGTGGTTATCTTTTTGGCATCCGGCACTAGTGGCATATTTTGTTTTAACCTTTGATGTGTATTGGTTTTATAAATCTTTTCTGCTTGCTTATAACGGTATCAAAGCTTTTGTTACCATGTCGGCCCATGCCAAAATTGATTGGATGAATGAATTGAAAATAAAGTTTCCCAAAACCTGGCAACAAATTTATCAAGTAGTGATTATTCCGGAATATAAAGAACCACTATCAGTTTTGACAGATACTTTAAACAATCTTACAAAACAAGATTTTCCTTTACAAAATTTGATTATAGTCATAGCTACTGAAAGTATTGATCCTCATGCTCAAGAAACTACAGATATTTTAATGCAAAAATATGCTAAATTTTTTAAATATTTTTGGGTTACTAAACACCCTAAAATAAATGGTGAGGTATCCGGAAAATCTTCAAATATGGCTTGGGCTGGTAAATGGGTATCTGGGCAACTGGAAAATTTGGGTTTCGATTTGAAAAATGTGATGGTTACTTCTTGTGATGCTGATGCATTACTTCATCCTAAATATTATTCCTACTTAACTTATACTTTTTTAAATGATAACGAAAGATATTTTCATTTTTATCAATCTGCAATTTTATTTTATTCAAATATTTGGCGGATACCGCTTCCATCCCGAGTAGTCAATACAGTTTCGAGTATTTTCAATTTGTCAGTCCTACCTCAAACCAATAGGTTAATCAATTTTTCCACATATTCTGTATGTCTTGATACAGTTAAACAAGTAGGTTTTTGGGGAGTTGATGTGATTCCCGAAGATTACCATTTATTTTTTAAAACTTATTTTGCTTTGGGAAATAAAGTCAAAACTATGCCGCTTTATATTCCGACACTGGCTGATGCTGCTGAATCTACCACGTTTTGGAAAACTATGGTCAATCAATATGAACAACACAAACGTTGGGCATGGGGGGTATCTGATGTGCCGTATGTTTTGAAAAAATATTTAACTTCTCCGGAAATTCCCTTTTGGCCAAAAACTATGCGGGTATTGCAATTATTTGAAAATCATATCCTCTGGCCATCAAACTGGTTTATTTTAACATTGGGTTCTGCTATTCCTCCTCTGGTAAACCAAAATTTTGCCCGTACTGTATTGGGACATAATTTAGCCCAAATATCTTCAGCCATTCTTACCGTATGTATCATATTTTTAGTGATTATGATAATTTTAGATTTAAGAACAAAGCCCGCCAGACCCAAGGATTTCAAAGTTTGGCGTTTGCCAGGACTATATATTCAATGGCTGGCTTTACCTTTAGTGTCTTTTTTCCTTTCAGCGCTTCCCGGACTTGATGCACATACAAGACTGATGTTGGGAAAAAGATTGGAATATAGACTAACGGAGAAAATATAAATCAAATATCATATATTAAAAATTAAAAATACATATAAAATATTAAATAAAACTTATTTATATTTGATTTTTGATATTTAATATTAAAGTCTATTATTCAGCTTATTTATTATATGTTAAATAATTTGATTAATTGGCTGATAAGCCATACACCTCTCTTCTATTGGACTCAAAGCTTATGGCGTGATGAAGCGTTTTCCGTTTGGATTGCCCAAGATGGAGTAAAAGAAGTTATTGCCAGAACTGCTCATGATTTTAATCCCCCACTCTATTACCTGATTTTGCATTTTTGGATGAAATTATTTGGCCGGAGCGAGATTATTTTACGGGGATTATCATTAATTTTCTTTTTGTTTTTATTAATTTTTATTTATAAATTTAGTCTAAAAATATTCCGCAATAAAAATCAGGCATTAATTACACTTTTGCTGGCAGCATTTAATCCAATGCTTATTTATTATGCTTTTGAACTGCGTATGTATTCTCTATTTGCATTTTTTGCAACCGCATCTGTTTATTTTCTGTTTACTAAAAATTGGTTTTGGTATGTTGTATTTACAACTTTAGGTTTGTATACCCAACCTTTTATGGCAATATTTGCTGTGTCTCAAATCCCCTATTTTTATATTACCAAACAAGTAAAACCAATGGTTAAAAATTTTATTTTATTGGGCTTGCTTTATTTACCCTGGTTACCCACTTTACTTGCCCAATTCAAACAAAGCGGACCAATGTGGATGTTCCCAGTGGATATCAATCTATTTAATTCTGTATTGGGTAATCTGTATACCGGATATGAAGGTACTCCTGGAGGCTTATGGATAATTATGTCAGCAATTTCCTTAGGATTAATTCTTATTTCAATTTCTATTTTTAAAACCAACCAATACAAACCAGTTTCTCGGTTAATTTTAAGTTGGGTATTTTTACCTCTGGCATTGGTTTTGGGAATATCATTATTTAAACCGATTTATGTCAACCGCTATTTAATTTTTATTACAGTTGGACAAATATTATTAGTATCACTTTGGTTTGCTACGTTAAAAACTAATAAATATAGACATATCATTATTGCATCAGTATTGATTATCACTTTTATTTTGAATTTCTTGGCTTCAGATTTTCACCGCAAAGTAAATATAAGAATTACTTTTGAACAAATTACTCCTCTACTCCAAAATAATGACCTGATATATGCCCAAACTCCTTTGGTCTTTTTTGAAAGTTTATATTATTCAAAATCCCCCGCAGTTGTGAGATTGTATAATCCTTATGGCATTACTCCTCCTAAATATGTCGGCTCAGACGGTATGCCTCAATCTGTTTGGGAATCAACTTATCCGAAATTTCCCAAAAGAGCATTTGTGATCTCGGAAGATGGTGAATATAAAATTGTTTCAACGCTTTAAAAATATGGCTATAAATTTCACTGATATAAAAACTAAAATGAATCTATCCTGGCAAGATCCCCTGTTTATTTGGTCAACGCGCATAAGTTTTATAAGCATTGGGTTGACTTTATTATTATTAATATTTACCTGGAAACAGCTGCCGCCTCAATTACCGTTATTTTACTCTTTACCTTGGGGAGAAGAACAATTAACCAATCCTTTCAGTTTTGGAATATTTTTAGGATTAACCTTAGTAATCTATTGTTTTCTATCAATTAGCATTTTACTTATTCGCTCTGTTTCCCGGCTTTATGCTCAAATATTGACCATATCCGCAACTGTTTTAGTTTTGATGTCGGTCTATGCAATAATTAGGATAATTCTATTAATTATATAAATTTATGTTATTAGCTTTAATAATTGCTTTTGCAATAACTTATTTAACTGTACCTTTGGTGATTAAATTGGCAACCCGTTTTAATTTAATCGATAATCCCAAAGTCAGAATTCATCCTGCTCACACTCATAAAGGCTGCATTCCTAGAGCCGGTGGATTAAGTTTACTTTTAGGAATTATCATACCCATTCTTATTTTTCTACCCGTAAATAAAGCACTTATAGGAATTATCATCGGTGCTATTTTAAATGTGGCTCTTGGTTTATGGGACGACTGGAAAGATTTATCACCTTATTTCAGGTTTAGTGCAAATATATTAGTGGCGGCAATTGTAGTTGGTTCCGGTATCGGTATTCCATTTATTACTAACCCTTTAGGCGGAATTATCCACTTGGATACTTTAAGGATTAGTTTTGAATTTTTGGGAAAACATTCAATATTGGTATGGGCTGATTTGTTTGCAATTATTTGGATTGTCTGGACTATGAATATTGTCGGCTGGTCTTCGGGGGTTGACGGTCAAATGCCGGGATTTGTAGTAATTACAGCATTGATATTGGGCATTATGAGTTGGAAATTTTCCGCTCATGATTTATCACAAACCACAGTTGCTACTTTAGCTTTTGTGGTAGCCGGTGCATATTTAGGATTTTTGCCCTGGAATTTTTATCCGCAAAAAATAATGCCCGGATATGGAGGTAAGGCATTAGCTGGTTTTTTACTGGCTATTATCGCTATTTTATCCGGAGGCAAGGTCGGATCGGCTTTGATAATTTTAGCAATACCCATGATGGATGCTACATATATATTGTTCCGCCGGATAATTTCTAAAAAATCTCCTTTTAAAGCAGACCGATCTCACCTGCATCACCGTTTGCTAGATTTAGGTTGGGGAAAAAGAAGAATTGCGTTGTTTTATTGGATGGTTTCGGCTATACTCGGAACATTAACACTGACACTTAATAGTCACCAAAAAATATTTGTGTTTATAGGAATAGGCGTAATACTGGGAGGTTTGATTTTGGGTTTGGCACAAATTTTTGAAAAACCTGACAGTCTTGCTGAAGAAATTTAAAAAACTATGATCAAATCAAATATATTTTGGACTTTGTTTAAAGCTGTCCGACCCCGGCAATGGTTAAAAAATGTGGCAGTTTTTGCACCCATTATGTTTACCGGACAATTATTCAATCCCCTGCTTTTTGGAATCAGTCTAAAAGTTTTTGTAATTTTATGCGCAATTTCTTCCAGCAACTATTTGTTTAATGATGTTATGGATGCGCCAAAAGACCGTAAGCATCCTTTTAAAAAATTCCGGCCTATCGCATCAGGAATTATTTCACCTCAAATTGCGATTATTTTATCTTTTAGCATGTTGCTGGTGAGTCTTTTTGCAGCATCACAAATCAATACAAATTTTTTACTTATTAGTGCTTTGTTTACCATGCTCGCATTTGGCTATACTTTGGTTTTTAAACAATTTGCAGTTGTCGATATTTTGATCATTGCTTTGGGTTATTTTTTACGTGTTTACGCCGGCGAAGCAGCCACCGGCTGGCATATTTCTGTATGGTTAGCACTGGCAGCCTTTTCACTATCTTTATTTTTGGCTATTGGAAAACGTCGGGCAGAATTAACTTTGATTCAAAATATGGGCGGCTCACAAATGCCGACAACTAGGGCAACATTATTAAATTATTCTGAGAAATTGTTAGATACTTATACTGCTATGTTTGCAAATTCAACTTGGATCACTTATGCATTTTATTCATTTCTGGAAAGACCTCCGCAATCAAAATGGTTATATCGGTCTTTTATAATTGATACCTTTCCATCAGACCGGAAATGGTTAATGGCCACTATTCCTTTAGTCTTATTTGGAATTATGCGTTACATGCAGCTGATTTATGAAGGTAAAGGTGAATCCCCTGAAAAAATTCTTACATCAGATCTACCGCTTTTAACTACTATCATACTTTGGGGAATGTTTACCATATTGATTATCTACGTCATCGGGGGCTAAAAGTTTTATTCGAATTTTTTGGCGTATTGTGCAGACACCCAACCTTCTTGACTGTCACCGTAAGAAATCTTATACCATATATCTTCTCCGCTGCCCTGTTCATCCAAATATGGATAATATTCGGTTGGATAAATTTTAGTTAATATTTCTGCAGATTTATTCGGTTCTTTCCTAACGTTTAAATAATTCGTCGGAGTTTCTAAAACCTGAATATACGGTTTTGGAGGCGGTGTGGATTTCAATTTTGGAGATGCAGAAGAAGATGCAGTCGGTGATGTTTTAGGAGTAGCTTGCGGACTGGTTTTAGGATTGGTTGAAGAAGACGGTGACGGTGATGCTTGCGGCAATGTCTCATCAACGGCTAACTCAAACATAGCATTTAATTTATAACCTGAGGAAATTTTAATTTTTACCAATTGAGATTTATAACCTGTTGCTGACACTTGTAACTGATAATTTCCAGGAGGTTTATCGGAAATCATTAAGGGAGTATTACCTTTATTTTCCCCGTCCAATGTAACAGTCGCACCATCAGGCGTAGTGACTATTGCCAGTTCAGTTTTGCTACTGGAGTTTTTTTCTAAAGTTAAAATAACTCCTGATGATGAACGTTCGCTTTCGCCCAATTCTCTTTTAATATATGTCTCAACATTGGGTATAAGTTTGATTTTATTTTCCCAAGTTAAAGAACCAGCAGAAAGCTTGATGGTGTATTCTCCGGGTTTGTAATCTTTTAAATCAATTGGGGTCTTCCCCAAGTCTTTATCGTCCAAAGTGACTTCAGACTCAGGAATGGATTCAATGCGCAAACCTGATAAACCTCGGTTTATACGGGTTTTCCATAAATATGCCCCTCCGCCAATTACTAAAATTAAGCCTAAAACAATCAAGATAATTTTTTGCATATTTATCAAAAGCTGCCTTGTAAGTACTAATTTATAGCACAAATGGCTATATTTAGCAATTTTTCCATTATCTTTGTTACTGGCAATTTTTACAGCTTCCCCCACCACCCCCCAATTTGCTCAAGGTAGTGTTTTATGCTATAATACAGCCCTGTTCTTGACATAGATACGATTTATTCAAAATCCCCCTTTAGGGGATTTTTTAATGGTACCTATGTTAAAAAACATCATGAAAAAATTTCATAATCTGCCCTTTTTCAAATTCCGAAACGGTCGCAACGTTGCAAGTCTTTGGGCAAGTAAAATATTTGAAAACCGTCAAATCAAGAGATTTATCGGTATCAATTTGTTGGGCTTAGTAGTTTTTAACGGTATTGTTTCTCCTGCAGCTACAAACCTTTTAAGCTTAGCTGACGTAGAAGCCAAGGTAGACAGTACAGAAATTTCCCAGGATGTGGATACTAAAACTACTTTTGTCACTCCTTTAGTAGATTTCAAAATTTCCCAATTTTTTTCTTTTTGGCATCCGGGAGTTGATTTAACCACCAATTTAGGAGCACCTGTTTATGCAATTGACGAAGGTGTGGTTGAGTCAGCCGGATACAGTATTTTTGGTTATGGAAAAAATGTTTTAATCTCACATCCACATAATATGAAATCTTTGTATGCACATTTAAGTGAAATTTCAATTGTCACGGGAAGAAAAATTTCCCGGGGAGAATTAATTGGTCATGTTGGTTCAACCGGATGGTCAACCGGTAATCATTTGCATTTGGAAATTTATCAAAATAATATTCCCTTAAATCCCATCGAAGTTTTACCTTTGAAAAAAGAGGACATCAAGCTTGATGGAATTCTTTCTCAATCATCCCCCAGCGCATCATTCAACCCATCAGAAAATCAGGTAAAATAATCAGAAATGATCACTACATATTTACAAGCCAGAGATTATTTGGAAACTTTTATTCCTGACAAAATATTCCAACATAAAACTATGCAGCTAGAGCGGATGAAATATTTCTGCAATCTGTTAGGTAATCCGCAAAATCAATATCCCGTCATCCATGTTTCCGGAACTTCAGGCAAAGGTTCAACTGCTACTTTTGCATCACAAATATTGATTGAATTGGGGTTAAAAGTGGGTTTACATACTTCTCCGCATTTACAACTTTTAACTGAAAGAATGTTAATCAATAATCAATCTATAAAAAATACAGAACTTATCAAATTGCTAAATCAAATTTCTTCAATTGTTGAACAAATGAAAAATACACAATATGGACAACCAACCTATTTTGAAATTTTAACTGCCATGACTTTTTTATATTTTGCAAAGTCAAAAATTGATGTAGCAGTAATTGAAGTCGGATTAGGTGGTAAATTAGACGCCACCAATATCATTCCTCCATCTGTAGCAATTCTTACCAATATTTCTCTGGATCATACTAATTTATTAGGACGAACTACAAAATTAATTGTCCAAGATAAAATGCAAATTATCAAAAAAGGGTCTTCGGGTGCAGTTGCCGGAATTATGCAACCAAAGTTACGCAAAATAATAATTGCATATTGCCAAAGTTTGCATGTTCCACTTAAATTAATTGATCGGGATTTTTTAATATCAAATATACAACCAAAGCTTCCCGGCCATTTTCAAAAATTGAATTTTACTTTGGCTCAGGAAGCTACCAAAATATTTATTAACAAATATTTTCCTAATTTAAATTCAAAATTAAATCAAGCTTTTTCGAAAGCTGCACAAAATGCTTTTATTGCTGGTCGATTAGAAATTATCCAAAATAATCCCTTAACTATATTAGACGGAGCACATAACAGTGCAAAAATGAAAGCTTTAGTGGCTTCGTTAATAAAACTTTATCCAAATCAAAAATTTATTATAGTAATTGCTGTCAAAAAAGGCAAACAATACAAAACCATGATTAAGTATTTATCCCCCCTAACCAAACAGTTTATTTTTACCAAATTTTTTACCTCAACTGATGGTGATTTTAAATTGGGCAATAATCCACAAACTCTCGCCAAAGTAACTTATAATATTCCTGCTGCTGTAGAATTTAACTCTCACAAAGCAGTTAAACTAGCCCAAATATTGGCCCGCAAATACAATTTACCCATCCTCATCACTGGCTCGTTATATTTGATAGGCGAAGTCCGCTCCCTCTGGTTTCCGAGGAAATTGGATTAATGAATATTTCTTTCCTGTTTGTTTACGATAATTAATTTTCCTGATAAAGCAGTTTTACCCCATCTTTTTATAAAATCTTCTTTAGGTATTTGCCTAAAAGCACTTCCAAATCTTTTTGACGGATCATGAATAGTGACCTGATTTTCATCTGCAGATAAAAGTATTACATCGTGCCACCCATTTTCTAATAACTCAGATTCAATAGAAGTAGTACAAAAAAATTGCACGTTAGGTGAATTTTGTTTAACTTGATCAATTAAGTTTTTAATATCATCAAAATCAAAACCAAAGAAATTATCATATTCTACGTCAATTCCTAGAAAAGCATCTTTAAAAGCTGGCGTTTGAAATAAGTTATATAAAATATCTTCCTTAATTGATTGACCAAACTCTCCTTCATGAACTAAATCTTCTTTACTAGCTGCTTTAATAATTTCATCTTCAGAAATTGCATGTCCTGTAATTTGATGAAAAATTGCACAGAAATTTGCAGTCTCACACATTCTTTGACCTTTTTGTCTATAATATTGTTGAGGCACTTCAAGTACTCCTGAAGTTAATACTTGTTTTGAAATATTAGAGATCTGTCTTTGAATATACATATTAATTAGTTCCTTTTTTGTAACTTGTAAGGCATCAACTTGTTTCTTATTATCATTTCCTAGTGTCTTATAAATGATATCATCTTGTGGATCCATATCGAATATTGGTTTTAATATTCCACTTGATAGATCTGTTCTAATTTGATGAAGTTGTTTGTCTAAATAATTCCATATTTTTGTAAAAGGCTTTGAATGAATTCCATTCCAAATGGTATTTTTTGGAGGTAGATTTTTTACTTGTACAAAAGCATTAGTTAAAAATCCATCAACAAATTGAGTGTTTTCTGGTGGTTTTGGTAAATCTCCTTTATCCATAAAATTTATTATAACATTTTCATATTGTCATCCTGAT
>CAYLWN010000003.1:67000-73044 GCA_964387625.1 uncultured Gammaproteobacteria bacterium | reverse complement strand
GAGTAAAGGTTATTTTTGATAAAATGTACGAGTTCGTAGTTCGTAGTTCGTAGTTATTAGTTTTTAGTTAGATCGAAAATATTCTTAGTTACTTCGAACTGTGAACTTTCGCATATACTAAGAACTAGTTTTGCCCCGTTCGTCTAGCGGCCTAGGACATTGGGTTTTCAGCCCAAGAATCGCCGGTTCGAATCCGGCACGGGGTACAAATTTATAGACGCTTATATATCAGATTACATCATACCTAAGTCAGACTTAGAACATAGTCTAATATTTAAATTAATATATATAATTTTTTATTTCTTGCGATTTAAATGTAGACTAATGGAAATATTTGTTTCATCCAATAAGCAAGTTTCTATAGTGAAATAAACATTAAACAAATCAATAAAAAATCGTCAACTAATCATCAATAGGCCTATTTGACTATAACCTCTAAAACCCCTAAACTATCACTTTTATGCCTATAGAAGCACAAAGACCAATAAATATTACATTTGTAGCTACAAGCCTTGAACCTCCGACCAAAGGACAAGGTAGAGCTTTGGGACCTGAAACTTTGGCATCTTATTTAAAAAAAACTACTGAAAATTTGAATATGACAATGGTAGATTTGCAGTTGGAAAAAAATCCTGATGCAACAATTTACGCTTTAGAACAAAATCCTGATATCGATATTTTAGCTTTATCTGTCAGATACGGAACTTTTTCTCAATTTAAAAGAATTTTAGAATCATTGAATAATTCAGATCGGGTAAATTCAGGCCAACTACATGTTATTGTTGGTAATGTTATGCCTTCATTTTTAGCAGAAAAATTAGTAACAGCATATCCATGGTTAGTAGTTGGTAAAGGTGAAGGCGAACTTACTTTACAAAAATATCTTGAAGCAATTCAAGATCATCAAAATCTGGAAAATGTTCCTGGTATTACCTTTTTTAATAAAGAAACACAACAAATAATAACTAATAAGGGTGAATATTTACCAAAAAGCATCACCTCCTCACCAAATTTAGCATTTCCGGAATATATTAAAAATATATTAGACAAAGAAGGTGTGATTTGGGTATCAAGTAGCAGCGGTTGTCCATGGGATTGTACTTTTTGTAGTGTGGCTACATATAGAAAATTTACCGGTATTGATAAAAAATCACGATGGGAACCAAGACCAATGCAAGATGTATTGGGTGAATTACAAGAATTATACACACTTGGTGCGAAAAAATTCGTATTCGCAGATGATGAAATGTTGGTAGGAATACCTGCTGTTTCTAATTTTGATCGTTGGAATGAAATTGCAGATGGTATACAAAAAATAGGTCCTGACATCAAATATCAAGTTTCAGTCAGGTCGGATATGATTTGGAATTTGCATGATACTCCGGAAATCAGAATTGCTCGAGAAACAGCTTTAACAAATTTAATCAAATCGGGCTTATCTCAAGTTTATATCGGTTTTGAATCAGGATCTAATACTCAATTAAAAAGATATCAAAAAGGAGAATCAGTAGAATCTCATCAAAAAGCAATTGAAACATTAAGAAAATTAGCCCTCGAATCAAATACAGAAGTAATAATTGGAGGTGGGTTTATAATGTTTGATTCTTTGATGACTTTTTCTGAAATAATTGAAAATATTAATTTCATTCGTGATTCTAAATTGGTCTCTCACGGAAGCAAAGACTTTATCGGTGATGTATTTGATATGATTAGAGTGCAGGAAGGATCAAGATATAAACAAATACTGAAAGAAAAAGGATTATTAGGAAACCCAATACCTGATACTTTATTTTATAATTATAAATTTCAGGATTCAAAAGTAGAACAAGTGGCTTTAACATGTATCAAATCAGCTGCTGAATTAGATGATTTTTTTGAAGCCTTAAAATATACCGTTTTTGCACAAGCACTGGAAGAACAACAATTAGGTCATGATTTACCTGAGGCAAGGATATTAAATTGGTATTTAATTGAACTTCGATTAAATGATTTACAGTTATTGGAAAACTTATCTACTTATCATAATAACGCAACAATTGAATCACGAGATCAAGAACCACAAATAATTTCAAATTTTAGAATTAGTCGAAATAAATTATTAAGTAAATTAAGAGATGATTTATTAAACCAAGTTATAAAGGATCAAACAATTCAAACATTATTGTTAGAGCATCTGAAAAAAATCATTTAAGATTCGATGATCATTACAGAGAAATTAATTTTTTGAAATAAAATTATTAAACAATTACTTATTTTTAATAAAACTTTCTCCTTTATTAACTTGTATCTTATAATTGAAATAAATATTCTTGCTAATACTTAAATTTGAAAATAATACATTCGAACAACCCTTCGGCAAGCTCAGGGCAGGTATCCATCTGGGTGTACAAATGAAGTTTAGAGCCTTGTGAAGCTATATATTCGTGGTAAAACGTGTACTAAATTTATTTTTTCCACCATCCAATAAAATCTTTTGCAGATCCATATTTTTTTAACAAAAATTCCACAAACTTTGATACTTGTTTTTTTGTTGATATAATATTTTAAGATAATAAATTTGTCTTAATAAGATATGACCAAAAATAACTTGATAAAAAAAATATCATGGAATCATAATGTTAAACTTATACTTTCTGATGTAGATGAAACAATTGCTGATCTTTATCAACCAACTTCTTTAGAAATGATTAAGGAATTAACTCAACTTCTTAAACAGGGAATAGTACTTTTTTTTATAACAGGGCAAAGTCTTCAAAGTGTTCAATGGAGAATTGTTAACCAAATACCCATTACATTAAGAAACAGGATACTTGTTGGAGCATGTAATGGTGCTGAGGTATGGGGATTTGATGTACAAGGTAATAAGCATAATTCACCTCATTATAGTCTTTATGATCAGATGTTGACCAAAGATCAAAAAAAGATATGGAGAAAAATAATTCAACAGTTAATTACTGAATTTAAACTACAACTCTATCAAACATCACCTATTTTGCAATTTCAGGAAAAAGCTGGAAATAATATTTTATCCATAATGATGGAAGATCGTGGTGCTCAAATTACGTTTGAAGTTGTAAATGGTTATAATATCACTGAAAATCAGGTTAAATCATTAAAAATAGAAATTCCAAAAATACATGATATTTATGACTTACGTAGAACAATTATGCAAAGAGCTGATGAATTATTTAAAAAAGCGAATCTTCCAGTTACATCTAGATTAGGTGGAGTATTCGCATTGGATTTTGTATTAAACGGTATAAATAAAACAACAGCAGTACGACATGCATTGGAAACGCCTAATATACTGTTGTCAATATCTTTATCTCCAAATGATATCTCTAATCCTCAAAATATTGAAATATGGGGTGATAAATTTTCTATCATTGGTGGATCTGATAGATATATGAGTGAAGCAGTGGATAAGCGTGTACGCTCAATAGATTTTAGACAAGAAAATCCCGATGAATTTCCTACTGGATATAATATTGTAGTTTGGAATGGTTCATTCCGTTTACAAGATGGTACACTAGAGTATTTAAAATCAAGGCATTAAAATTATTGTAAATAATACGTTCGAACAACCCTTCGGCAAGCTCAGGGCAGGTATCCATCTGGGTGTACAAATGAAGTTTAGAGCCTTGTGAAGCTATATATTCGTGGTAAAACGTGTACTAAATTTATTTTTTCCACCATCCAATAAAATCTTTTGCAGATCCATATTTTTTTAACAAAAATTCCACAAACTTTGATACTTGTTTTTTTGTTGATATAATATTTTAAGATAATAAATTTGTCTTAATAAGATATGACCAAAAATAACTTGATAAAAAAAATATCATGGAATCATAATGTTAAACTTATACTTTCTGATGTAGATGAAACAATTGCTGATCTTTATCAACCAACTTCTTTAGAAATGATTAAGGAATTAACTCAACTTCTTAAACAGGGAATAGTACTTTTTTTTATAACAGGGCAAAGTCTTCAAAGTGTTCAATGGAGAATTGTTAACCAAATACCCATTACATTAAGAAACAGGATACTTGTTGGAGCATGTAATGGTGCTGAGGTATGGGGATTTGATGTACAAGGTAATAAGCATAATTCACCTCATTATAGTCTTTATGATCAGATGTTGACCAAAGATCAAAAAAAGATATGGAGAAAAATAATTCAACAGTTAATTACTGAATTTAAACTACAACTCTATCAAACATCACCTATTTTGCAATTTCAGGAAAAAGCTGGAAATAATATTTTATCCATAATGATGGAAGATCGTGGTGCTCAAATTACGTTTGAAGTTGTAAATGGTTATAATATCACTGAAAATCAGGTTAAATCATTAAAAATAGAAATTCCAAAAATACATGATATTTATGACTTACGTAGAACAATTATGCAAAGAGCTGATGAATTATTTAAAAAAGCGAATCTTCCAGTTACATCTAGATTAGGTGGAGTATTCGCATTGGATTTTGTATTAAACGGTATAAATAAAACAACAGCAGTACGACATGCATTGGAAACGCCTAATATACTGTTGTCAATATCTTTATCTCCAAATGATATCTCTAATCCTCAAAATATTGAAATATGGGGTGATAAATTTTCTATCATTGGTGGATCTGATAGATATATGAGTGAAGCAGTGGATAAGCGTGTACGCTCAATAGATTTTAGACAAGAAAATCCCGATGAATTTCCTACTGGATATAATATTGTAGTTTGGAATGGTTCATTCCGTTTACAAGATGGTACACTAGAGTATTTAAAATCAAGGCATTAAAATTATTGTAAATAATACGTTCGAACAACCCTTCGGCAAGCTCAGGGCAGGTATCCATCTGGGTGTACACAACAGCAAAAATTTATTTTAAATTCGGCAAAATTTGTTTATTCTAATCTTTCTTCAATACATAGAACGTTGATCTACCTTTACCTTTACGTTCAATAAGATCCAAATCAATTAGTTTTTGAAAGTCTAACGTACGTGTTGCTTTCGCTCTGTCAGTTAATTTCGCATAATTACGATCGGTAATAAAGTTATTTTTTTTAATATATTCCAAAATGCTCAAATGATGTATTTCGAGCTGAGTATCCGGTGTAACGCCAATATTCGGTAACAATTTTTTGACCCGCATCAATTCATCAATTAATCCTCCGGTAAAATATTCCAGCCAATCAGTAAAATCAATTGATGTTGATATTTCGTTGTAATCACCATATTCTCCGACTGTTTGAAAATACTTGGTTACATTTTGATTATAATAATTTTCAAAACTAAAAAGATTAAAAGTATTTAGTCCCATTTTGGCAAGTAAAACTTTGGTTATAAGACGCGTAGTGCGACCATTACCATCCATAAACGGATGAATAATAACCATTTGTTTATGAAAAATACCTGCAAGAATGAGTGGATCAACTTTTTGACTATTTTCATTCACATAGGTAATCAGATCAATAGTGAGATCTTTTGCCAATTCTGCATCAGGAGGCAAATACACAACTTTCCCAGTTCTTGGATCATTTACAAAAACCGGCTTTTGTCTGAGTTTTCCTGATTCAAAACTTGGTAATAACCCTATCGTTATTTGTTTATGAATATATAGAATCAGATTAAGAGATAATTCTAATCGGTTAGTTTGAAGCTGTTGATGTAAAGTCTTAATTGCCTGATTATAGTTAATGACTTCTTTTTCACTATTTCGAATATTTACAGGTTTCGATCTAAGCACCTTTTTCACTTCAGTTAAAGGTAAAGGATTACCTTCAATACTTGTTGAAGCAAATGTTGAAACTTCCCGAGCAATTTTTTCAAATTCTACTAAAATAACTTTAGGAAAACGGCGTTCATTAAAGTCTCTGATCAGTGTATTAATTTGAGTAATATTAGTAAGAAGTTGATCAGTTATAGTATATTTTGGAATAAACATATATAGTCGAATATTAGGCGATTATTAGGCGATTGTCAAGACGAGCTTAATTTTCTAAAAATCATTTATGAGATATAAATATGTAAATAATACGTTCGAACAAGA
>CAYLWN010000003.1:49095-66900 GCA_964387625.1 uncultured Gammaproteobacteria bacterium | reverse complement strand
TGGCTAAATTCCTGGTATCCGAAAATTCATTGAAGGATACCGGCACGGCGTACCAAATAATGAAGCTAAAAAGTTTAAACACAGAAAAACTCTCTATCTTACTTTCCGTATTTATCAACACAATAACCCAGTAATGAACCTAGAATTAAAGTCATTATAAAAATAGGAACAAGTGAGATTGGTTCTTTCCAACCAATAAGTATAGCTGAAGGAAATAATACCAAAAAGGAAATAATTAACCCTTTTACTACACCTTTAACTTTAAGGTTTGTATTTGCAATAAAAAATCCGGAGATAATCCAAAAGAAAAAAGCAGATAAATTAGCATCCCAAGTCAATTTTTGGATAATCATAGGAATAACATCAATTATTCCGGCAATAGCTCCAAAAATAATACCGACTTTAATTTTTGTCATAAATATATTATAAACTTTTTTAAAAGCAATTCATAGAAATATACAGAAAAAGCTTTTTCCAACATGTGTATTAAATAATTGAGACTAAATACGTTCCAATATCGTCCCAACAGGTGTACACCTATTTGATTAATCCACCCCAAAGATATTTTGTAAATCTAATCGATTTTTCTTTACCGATAATTCTGCTTTGAGAAATATCCAGGTTTTGGATTCTGCGTTTGAGAGTTTCGTCATCTGACCGGGTAGGTGTTTCTTTTACTTCAAATGCTAGGGGATTACCATGATAATTTAAAATAAAATCCACTTCACCATCACGATTAGCATAGTACGATAAATCTCCGTATAAAGATAATTGATGAGCTATTGTGTTTTCAAACTTACTTCCACTGGATAAATCGGCATTCACATTTGCTATTCCAGTATCGACAAAATACGGTTTTTTTAATAATCGGTTTTGTACATCCTGGGAATATGAGAATACAGGAATAGTACGTATCAAGTAAGTCTGTTCCAAAAATTCAATATAATTATCAACTGTAATTCTACTTAAACCGGTAATGTTGGACAATTCACTTACATTTAGTCTGCTCCCAATTCTTGATGCCAATAATTTGATGACTTTTCTTAGATCATTTGTAGATTTAAAGTCTGAAAGAGTTTGAACATCCAGATTGATATATGAGCTGAAGATTTCTTCAAGTAATTGTTTTTTTCTTTCCACATTTGCTGTTAAAACTACTTTCGGTAAACCTCCAAATTCAATATATTGCTCGTAATGATCTTGAAGCAGCTCGAAAGTACTAATCGGAAAATCCATATCAAGAGAAAGATTTTCAGGAAGCACATGTTTTATGCCTTTAAAATCTAAAAATTCCTGAAAACATAATGGGAACATCTCATATACTATTTTTCGCCCAGCCATTGATTCTGAAAATCTGTTTTTAATATAATAAGAACTTGAACCTGTGAGAAAAAATTTAATTTTGTAATGATCGTATAAATACTTAACTACACTGGGAAGATTGGGTAATAATTGAATTTCGTCTAAAGCAATATACAGTCGTTCATTGGTGGATAATCCTCTAGTTTGGAAATCATGAATCAAAGAATCATAATTTTTCGTTTCAAATAATTCTCGATCAATCAGGTTTTCCAAGTCAAAATAATGCTTATTTTTGGAAGGAATTTTGTCAAGCAACCAGTGGAGAGTGGTAGTTTTACCCACTTGACGAGGACCGGTAATAACTACAATCTCTTGTGTGTCTATTTCAAGTTGCAGCTTCTTCCAAATGTGCCTATATTGCATACTTATACTATACAATAAGTGTCTTATATTGTAAAGTGGTATAATTGTAAAAGATTTAAATAGCCTCGATTTGTAAATAATATGTTTAATCTAGGAGTGTCAATGTTATGAGAAAATCGTCAGTGTATTTATGAAACTATATAGTTCATAAAAGTGTTCGAACATAGTTCGTATCGGAGTACACGTAAAATTTATGGATGCTGTAAAAACCAAATTAGTTTTTAAGAAAATAATTATAAAAACTGGCAAATATGTAACCAAGTAACCAACTTCCAACTATAGCAGTAATAAATCCTAATAATAAAGAACCAGGATTGGTTTGTGTTGACAGTGTAATTTTACTGATATCAATTCCATGAAACCAAGAACGGGCTACGGTCATGGAAATATCCGGAAAAAGTAATACGCCTATCGCACAAACGACATAAACTAAAGAAACAGTAGCGGCTGTAGCATTTGCTGTAGAAATAGGTAAATGTTTCATAAAAATCACCCCCTTCTATAAACAAAACACAATTATTTAACGAATCGTCCAACCTCCATCGACAACAATCGTTTGTCCTACCACAAATTCAGACTCGTCAGAAGCTAAATAGACCGCCGCATACGCTATGTCTTGAGGTAATCCGACTCGACCAACTGGTGTTTTATCAAGAAATGCCTTTTTTGTCTGCTCATCTGCTAAAAAAGATTTAGTCATATCAGTATCAATAACTCCCGGTGCAATACCATTGACTAAAATATTTTTTGCAGCATAATCCAAAGCCATTTCTCTGGTTAAATTAATGACTGCGCCTTTAGCAGCACAGTAGGCTGGGCTTTGTTCAAAACCGATAAGTCCTGCAATTGAGGAAATATTAATTATTTTTCCCTGACCTTGTTTTAACATGTGCGGTATAACCGCTTTTACTGTATACCAAACACCTTTTAAATCAACCGACATTGTCATATCCCATTCCTGATCAGTTAATGTAAGCGCGTCATGTGGTATATACACTCCTGCGTTGTTTATGAGAATATCAATTTTTCCAAAAGAACTTAACGTCTGGTTAACAAGTTGTTGTACTTCGTCCGCTTTTGATACGTCGGCAGAAATTGCAATTGCTTTGCCACCGGCTTTTTCAATTTCTATTACTGTTTGAGATAGTGGTTCCATTCTTCGACCTGAAACGACAACTTTGGCTCCTTCTTGGGCAAACAGCAAAGCAATACCTTTGCCAATTCCGGTTCCGCCACCGGTGATAATTGCCACTTTATCTTGTAATCGCATATTTTCCCCCTTCTATTTAAAATATATAATAATTCCAAGCTTTATGCCACTCATTCATTTGACTTATTTTTAATGACAAGATTTTTCATTAGTATTTTTTCTTGCTTGTTTTAATGCAAAATATATAAAAGCAATTGCACCAACTACAATCAATATATCAAAAATCGGATTACGGAAATAGCCTGAAAGATTATATATAAACGTCCGTGATTCATTACTGTATTTATTACTGGTTTCCATTTGGATTTTTCCGGTTAATGCCATCACTGCGATAACGACTGAAGAAACAATAAAAGTTCCGGCTGCAAGTAGTTTGAGGGGCTTTTCTGTCCGTTTTTTAATGTTATATAAATATTGATTGGTAATTTTTTCATAAAATAATGATAAAAGAAATAACGGAAATACGATTCCCAGAACGTACACAAAAGACACGATTAACGAAGTCAGAAGCGTTGGTGAGAGTGTTGAGAGTGTAATTGCAGCAAATAAAACCGGAGCACAGCAGGACGATGTGATGCCGGAAAAAATTCCCAGTAAGAATGTTGAACCAACAGTGGTTTTTTGCGGCATGGTGTAACGGGGTAAAGGAAGCATAAGTTTGGTATCAAAAAGTGTCATTAATCCGACTAAAAACATAACCAATGCTCCCAATAGGTAAACTGTGGTATGAAATTGGTCAAAAAATGAAACGATGAAGCGGAAACCTAATGCTATAGGAACTAAAATAGATCCAAGCCCTAACGCAAAAATTAAAGTCAGAAATACCACACGGCTGCGTTCTTTGAAAATTGTACCTAAATATGAAGGAAAAAGAAAAGTTATACAACAGGGAGCAAATAAAGCTACCATTCCGCCGATAAAAGCCGCTGTCAAAGACACGCCAAACAATAAATTTGAGTCCATTTATTTACTCCACGAATGCTTTAATACTAAAAGTTAAATCTTTGTTGTAAGGATCATTAGTAGAAACATATATTGCTCGGGTTACATCACCTTTGACCGGCATGCTGCTGGGATTATAAGTGAGGGTTACAATGGCTTTTTCAGACGGTAAAAGTGTTCCTGTCCAATCGTTTTTAACGTGCATGGTAAATTTTGGACTTTTTTGACCATTTATAGTTACTGTGCCAATAGTACAACCGCATGATGATGTAATATTATAAAGTATAAGGGGCTGGTCTCCTTTATTTTCAATTGTAAATTCTGCAATTTTTTCATCTTGAATTTTTATTTTTCCTACATCTGTAAAATTGAAAGCAATAAAAGCTATTGGACGGGAAATACTAGTTGCATCATATTTAGTAACTTTAGCCTGACTTTTAGATTCACTAAAAGCTACAAAACCAATAGCAATAATTGCAATGGCTGTAATACCACCAATAATCCAATAAATTGATTTATGATTAATTTCACTATTTTTTTGATAGTTCAATATATTATTTTTTATTTATAAAAGAGATTGTTGTTCCAACAGTAGATGTAGTTTTTGTCATGTTTGTGCTGAGACGACTAAATTCGAAGAATATCAAGGTAAATAAAATAGTCATCACAATAGGTGCTACTAATGAGACATAATTTCTTTTTCCCGGCCGGAAATATTTGATCAGTAATGAGTTGGTAACAACTGAAACTGATGAAAGTGCCATAGCAAGACCTGCAAGTTCAGGTTTCAAAACTAAACCGATACCCATAAATACCCGGGCAGCAATCGGAATACCAATAATATTATAAAAAAGGGCAAAAAACATATTTTGTTTAATTTTTTGCATGGTTTCTTTTGATAAATCAAATGCAGTTACCACATCACGTAAATCGTTTCTAATAATCACAATTCCTCCGGTTTCCATTGCCACATCAGTACCGCTACCCATAGCAATTCCAATATCTGCTTGAGCTAAAGCTGGAGCATCATTAATACCATCGCCAACCATGGCGACCTGCCTGCCGGCAGGCAGGCTTTTTTGTAGCTTTTTAATTTCTTCTGATTTTTGTTCCGGTAAAACCTCAGCCAGAATATTGGTAATTCCGACTTGAGTCGCTATAGCTTTTGCTGTCCGTGCATTATCACCGGTTATCATCCACACATCTATTTTACGTTTTTTAAGAGCTTCAATTGCTTCACGAGAAGTATCTTTCACAGTATCAGCTACAGCTACAATTCCTAAGATTTTTTCTTTGGAAGCCAAAATCATGGCTGTTTTTCCTTGTTCTTCCAAACGCTCTAATTTTCGGTTAATTCGCCCTACCTCAAGTTGAGCAATATCTTCAATAAGTTTTCTATTTCCCATAAAATAAACACTTCCATTAACTACTCCTTGTACACCATGTCCGGGAATGGCTTTGAACTCTTCGACTTCGCTCATGGTGTAATTTTCTTCTTCGGAATAATTTACAATTGCCTCAGCTAAAGGATGTTCAGAAGATTTTTCAAGTGATGCTGAAATTTCAATTACATCATCTTCGTTAGTTTCAGAAAAACTTAAAACATCTGTTACCACTGGTTTACCGTTTGTAAGTGTTCCGGTTTTGTCAAAAACCACTGCGTTAACTTTACATGCTCCTTCCAAAGGTTCTCCGCCCTTAATAAGTATTCCTTGTTCAGCGCCCTTACCTGTTCCTACCATCAAAGCTGTAGGAGTTGCCAGTCCTAATGCACACGGACAGGCGATAACAATAACTGCTGTAAAGGCCATAAGAGCAAAAGAAAGAGAAGCACCAAGAACCAAATACCAAATTCCAAACGTTAAAAAGGCAATACTAATAACAACTGGAACAAAATAAGCTGAAATTTTATCTGCAAAAGCTTGAATGGGTGCTTTGGATCCCTGTGCCTCTTCAATTAGTTGGATAATTTGGGCAAGTGCAGTTTCAGAACCAACTCGAGTAGCCATAAATTCAAAACTGCCTGTTTTGTTAATTGTTGCTCCAATTACTATATCACCAATATTTTTTTCAACCGGTAAACTTTCACCTGTAAGCATGGACTCATCAACAGCTGATGCCCCTTTTATAATTTTTCCATCAACAGGTACTTTTTCACCGGGACGAACCAGGATAATATCGCCGTTTACTACCTGTTCAATCGGAATATCTTGACTGATTCCATCTTTAATTATTCGGGCTGTTTTAGCTTGTAGTCCCATAAGTTTTTTAATGGCGTCAGAAGTTTTTCCTTTGGCACGTTTTTCCAACCATTTACCCAATATGACAAAAGTAATTAAGAAAGCTGCAGTTTCAAAATATAGTTCTGGAATTTTTTGACCATTGATACCAATTAACGAATTTTTCGTAAAAACATACATTACAAAGTTAATCAACGAATAAAAATATGCAGTTGAGGTTCCTATTGCAATCAAACTGTCCATGTTAAAAGTTTTCATCCGTAATGCTGACCACATGCCTTTATAAAATGAAGCGCCAAATATAAATTGTACCGGAGTAGCCAAAATTAAGGAAATGATTCCAATAAAGGGAGTTAAGAAGACTCTGCCGGGAATCCAAGAAAAAAAATCAAACAACATAAAAAACAGCATTGGGGAACTCAAAATAAAACTGCCTAAAAATTTGTTAAACAAGGTTTTAATTTCTCTGTGTCGCTTTTTACGTTCCAATTCAGGATCCTCTTGTGTATTGTAATTTGCTTTATATCCGGCTTTTTCCACAGTTTTGACAAGATCGTCAATTGAAGATTTATTTTCATCAAAAACAACACTGGCTTTTTCTGCAGCAAAATTTACATTTGCTTCTTTGACACCATTAACTTTTTTTAACGACCGTTCAATAAGTCCGGCACATGATGCACAGTGCATACCAGTAAGACTTAATCTAATACGTTTGGATGTTTCTTTTGAAATATTTTTATTGTTCGAGCGAGTCGAATACGAATCGAGAACTTTATCATGATTTAGATCATTTCTCGAATCAGTCGCTAACGCTCCTTCTCTCGAAGAATAAAAACCATTAGTAATTCCATTAATACCTGTAGTGAGCTTTGCCGAACTATGCCCGTTAGTATTGGTGGTGAGCGTGGTCGAACCATTTTGAGGGACTTTCGAATTGAATATTTCAATCATACCAAAGCTATTAACCAATTGACCAACTTTTTCGGGAGAACCTAAATCTTCTTTATGAGCAGATATGACAGTTTTTCTGTCATTTTTTATAGCTCCGTCAAAATATGCTGTGCCATTTTCGTTTTGCAGAATTTTACCTTCAGCTTTAATGTGAGATTCAAACTGAATTCTCATGGGTTTAGTGCTTAACTGATTCTTCAAAGTGACAATTGATGTCTTATTTGTTATGGGTAGAACAAGATCAGATAAAGTTGCTTGGTATCCGGCTCGTTTGACTGCGTCAATTACTGTGTCAACCGGTGTTAAACCAGTATCAAGCATAAGTTCTGCTTGACCATTTTTTGCACTTACAAAAATGTCAGATACTCCAACAGTTTCTTTTAATTCTTCGCTGATCAGTTTTTCACATGATGCACAATGCATGCCATCTATTTTTAATGTAATCGGTTGTTTCATATAATTCTTTCCAGTCTGCCCTCAGGCATGTCTTATGTAACAGAAATAACTGTAAAGTCGGTCCCTGCAAGTGATTCCTGAAGTGTTTCTTTTGTATAAATTTCACTGGAAACTATTTGCATTTTTCCACTCATGTCTTTTGCTATTACGTCTGTAATTGTCGGTAGTTTTTCAAATTTTCGTTTAATCAATTTAATACAAGCTTCACAGGTGATTCCTTTTATTTGTATTGTTTGCATAGATTTTTCCTTATTTTTACATGATCCCTCGCTAAAGCTTCGGGATTAATTCGACTAATTAAAAATTCTGCATTTCATTTGAATTTTTTATCAAGATCCTTCGGTTTAAACCTCAGGATGATCTGTTAGATCACTTTTATACTTCCTCGCGGCACTCCCATTGCGCAAGTGATAGGAAAACTACCACTTTTATCAGGTGTAAATTCAAATATTAAAGTTTTACCTTTTTCCAAAAATTGCGGTTGGGTAATCCGAGGAATCATTACAGTACTCATGCATCCGAAACCCTCATCTTTAACATCAATCTCAAACCGAACAGGTTTACCTTTGTTAACAGAAAATGTATTGGGACTGATGTCGTTTACAGTTGTATATACTGCTTTAATAATTTGCACATCGTCGCTAACTACAGCTGGTAAAGGAGTAGCATTAGTGTCAATTGGTTTGTTAACACCTCCACCGCAACCGCAACCTCCGCTTCCAGCACCGCATGAACCAGCTTGCGGATTAGCTGCAATAGTAGTATCTGTCCCTGTTACTTGTGCTGCTGCGGCAGTAGGATTGCCATTATTTTCAATTACCGTAAATGACCCCCGATACATACCCATCATACAGGAGAAAGGAATATTACCAGTTTCTTTTGGTGTAAATTCAAATATATTTTCACCAGGCTGCAATACTGTTCTGACGCCAATTTTTGAAGCTAAAATGCTGGCTGAACAGGAACCTGGATCTTCTGATGTTATAATCCATTTAACCGGAACACCTGCTTTAATCGTGAAAGAATTGGGTTCATAACCATAACTTGTTTGTTTCATGCGGACAATCTGCAAATTGCCTTCCTGAGTTACATTACTATTATTGTTAGTAACGGCTAATGCATTATTACCGATATTGATTAAAGAACTAAAATCCCATCCAAGCAAATTTAACCCATTATTTAGATTGAATAATGATAAAGCCACAACTATCACTCCGGCAAACTTAAAAAACTTTTTAGCAAATACGCCTTTAACAAGTGACGTAATTCCACCAATACCTAAAAGTCCGGGAGCAGTACCTATGGCAAACATACCCATGATAGCAGCACCAGCGAGTAAATTACCGGTCGAAATTGCATACAACTGCATGGCCTGTGTAAAACCGCAAGGCAAGAAAAAAGTGGTGGCACCCAAAATAAATGCGTTTTTATGACTGTATTCTTGATTTTGCCGGTCCTTAATGCCAATCATTCTGGCAATGCCTGCAGGTAACGTCAATTTGAAATTTTCCAAACGGGGAAATAAACCTGTAAGCTGTATGCCCAAAGTTAACATAACTAATGCTACAGCCAGAGTCATCAAACCTAAGGAAAAACCGGAAAATTGAAATATAGAGCCTAGAAGTCCGATAATTCCGCCAAAAAATACAAAAGAAGTAATTCTTCCGGCATTGAAAAATAAGTGAGGCTTAAATTTTTGTAAGCCCGAAGCAAGAGGATGAATTTCGGAAAATCTGGCTGATACTCCAAGAATTAAACCGCCGATAAGCGCCATGCATGTGGAAAAACCGGCTGTTAATCCGATCATCACAACAGTAACTAAATTTGTCGGCTGAGAAATATTAGTTGTAAGTAGTTTAGACAGTCCTAAAATATCAACGCCTAAATATATAACAGCTAAGGCAAATAACGCGTAAAATATATCGAGATAGTCATCAAAATTATTAGAAAACCAAGGTTTACTTTCATTAAATCCTACTTCATATCCGGCTTTTTTAACTGCAGTCTCAACATTCGTCGCATTAAGACTATTTTCGAAATGAACAATTGCACAAGCTTTTTTTTCGCTAACTTCAACTTTGGTAACTCCGGGTATTTGGGTTAATTCATCTTCGATTAATAACTCGCATGATCGGCAGTGCATGCCTTTGATAGGAACTATAGTTTTTTGCATATAAAAGTATCCTATCAACAACAAGATTAAGATTTGATGAATAATACATGAGGAGTTCTTAATCCTTAGGTTACACTCATGATTAACCCTGAGTAAACCGAATGGGTTAATGAATTAAAGGGAAAACAGCCGTTATAGTAACACCTTTACCATGATTATTTTTTACAGTCAGTTTACCTTTATAGGTCGTAATGATTGAGTAAGCGATTGCCAGACCTAAGCCGGAACCATCTATTAGTTGCGATTTTCTTCCTCTGTAAAAGCGTTTAAATATATGTGGTATATCAACATTTGAGATACCTTCCCCAGTGTCTTTAACTTTAACAATGACGGTATTTATGTCATTAGTTAATGATAAAACAATCGTGCCATTTGGAGTGTATTTAATTGCATTATCAACGATATTTAGAAGTGCACGAAGTAATTTATCCCGTTTACCTGCAACTAAAAGATTTTTAGTAATGTGCTTGGTTATGGTTAATTTCTTAGTTTCAGATAGCTTTATTGCAATTTCATATAGTTCTTCCGTAAGATCAGACAGGTTGGTTGTTTCTGTATTTAATTGTGTTTTATCCGCTTCAGACCATGCCAATTCAAGTACGTCTTTAACAATATTTGTCAGATGTTGATTGTCGACCAATAACTCATTTAAAGTCTTTATGTGTTCTTCATTTGATCTTTGCTTTGACAACATCACCTCAATCATGGTTCTTTGTGTAGCCAGTGGCGTTTTTAGTTCATGAGCTACATCTCCGATAAACTGTCGTTCTCTGGAAAATGCAGTTTCAAGTCTGACAAGTAAATTATTAAAGGTATGTACCAGTGTTTCTATTTCATCATGAGTTTGAGGATTATTTATCCGTTCTTTTAAATTTTTCGATGTAATTCTCTGCATCTGCTCACTAATAGAATCAATTGGCTGCATAGCCCGTTTGGCCAAAATCCAACCACCAAAAATAGTTGGGATTACTATCAAAGCAAAAAGTGAAATAAGATTTGTAAGTAAACTGTTTAAGGATTTTTGAATTACATCAATTGGATGACCCATCATCAGTGTGCCTAATAGTTTATTATCTTTGTATAGCGAAATGAGAATCATGCGTTGTGAAGTGCCAAGGAAATCACGGTTTAAAATTGTTTCCTGATTAGCCTGTTTACTTTGGTTAAATAAGTACGATATATCATTTTGAATTGATTTATATGGATAAGTTGAGTAAAGAATTGCACCGTCTTTATCAGTTATGAATAATAACATTCCTGGAATCACACCAAATTCGTTATACGGAAGAGAGTCAGCAACAAAAATACCACCATTTTCTAATTGTTTTTGAACGTATGATGCAACCTGTTTAGCGTGTGAGGTAAGAATTACGTCGGTATGCTGATATAGTTCTTGTTGGGTGATGATATAGAACGAAACGAAAATAACTGCAATTGAAATAATCAGTGCTGTACTGTACCAAACCGTAAGTCGAAAACGAATGCTTTTTGTATTCATAATAAGGTCCTTCGACATTGTTCACGATGAAAATGCCTGTTTTATACATTTTCACTTATTTTATATCCTACACCGAAAACTGTATGAATAAGTTTTTTAGCGGTATTTTTATCAATTTTTTTACGTAAATTTGCTAAAAAAACATCCACTACATTACTCATGCCATCAAAGTTATAATCCCACACATGATCTGTAATCATAGTCCGCGTAACAACCTCATCTTTGTGATGAAGTAAAAATTCAAGGATGGCAAATTCCTTGGGAGTTAACACAATGTTTTTACCACCTCGCCCTACAATATGTTTTAAAGGATCAACGGTCAAATCCGCAATAGTAAGTGTAGCGTTAGCATCTCGACTAGTGCGTCTAATATGAACCCGTACCCGAGACCGAAGTTCTAAAAACGAAAATGGTTTTGTCATATAATCATCAGAACCGCTGTCGAGTCCAACTATTTTATCTTCTAGGTTTGATTTGGCAGAGAGTATAAGAATTGGAGTTTTGTGACCCTTTTTACGGATACTTTTAACTACGGTAATTCCATCAATTTTAGGCAGCATGACATCAAGAATAATCAAATCATAGCTTTCAGATTCTGCTAAGTATTGACCTTCTTCACCATCAAAAGCAGTATCAACAGCAAATCCATCTTCTTCGAGACCTTTTCTGATGACATTAGAAAGTCGTTTTTCATCTTCTATTAGAAGTATTCGCATAAGCGGCTTCATTATAACCTTTTTTAATTAAGATTTCATGAAAATTTCTTCATCAATCCTTCAGACTTTCCTAATATATTGTGGAGTACATTATAAGTAATAAAAGATGATAATTATGAATACCCAAACCGATACTCAAGTTAAATCAAATTCAACCCAAAAAGTACTGGGTATTTGTTTGATTATTGCCGCTTTTGCATTTATAGCAATTACGTTTTTTAAAATTTCACCTTTAAATATGCTATTTGCTGGTAGTTTGCTTCTGTGTCCGCTTCTTCATATTTGGATGATGAGAAGCGGAAATCATAAACATTAAGAAAAAAAGGAGGTGATTTTTATGGATTATTATAAAACACCGATTTGAAGATTTACAAAACGTGATGACATATTAATCAAAAGCCTATGTAAGAACACTCTTTGAACATACGAAGGGTGTTCTTTATTTGTTTACTATACATTTATCTTCATAAGATTTTAATTATTAACTTATATAATCAATAAATATCTTATATAATAAAATCATGAAAGAAATAATTTATACCTGCCCCATGCACAACGAAGTGCAAGTAAAGAAACCCGGGAGATGTCCAAAATGCGGCATGACATTAATTCCTGTTGAAAAAGAAATGGAGCATGGAGACATGGAACATAATATTCATACTACTCAACACGTCATGAAACAATTGCCAAAAATACCTACCGGCCATAGTCTTAGCGAAGGATGGTCTTTTTGGAAAAAACTAAAGATGAGCATGACCATGAGTATGGGCATGGAACATGGAGGACTGGCTGGCCGTGAAATGGCAAAGTTGATGGAAGAAGATATTCGAAATAAATTCCTTTTCGCTTTATTTTTTACCATCCCCATTATTTTGTATTCTCCGTTAGGTGAGAAAATTATCAGGGTAAGTTTACCCAGTCCCATTCCGTTACCTTGGTTACTATTCATTTTAACCACGCCCGTATTTTTCTACGCCGGATGGATATTCCTATATTCAACATACAAAGCTCTGAAAGCAAAAATACTGAATATGGCAGTTTTGATCGCAGTGGGTATCACGGCTGCTTACGGGTTCAGTGTTGTTTTAACAATAATAGGAAGTAACGATTCATATTATGAAGCAGCAGCGATGCTGATTACCTTTGTGCTTTTTGGCCATTGGATGGAAATGAAATCCAGACGTGGAACAACTGATGCCCTCCAAGCTTTATTCAATCTTGTTCCTCCCCAAGCTAGACTTTGGAAAAATGGTAAAGAAACAATGGTATCTACGTCAAAAGTTAAACTTGGAGATATCCTCATGCTGAAACCTGGAGATAAAGTACCGGTTGACGGAGAAATTATCGATGGAGAGTCTGCGATTGATGAATCTCTGGTTACTGGAGAATCAATACCAGTGTCTAAAAATATCGGCGATTCTGTCATTGGCGGTTCCATCAATACTTCCGGCTCTGTTAAATTTAAAGCTATAAAAATTGGCGAAGACACAGCCTTGGCACAAATTGTCAAAATGGTGGAAACAGCACAAAATTCCAAAGCTCCAGGACAAAAACTGGCTGATAAATTTGCAAAATATTTAGTTATAGTTGCAGTTGGTGGAGGTTTATTAACATTTGTAGTTTGGTTTTTTATCCTTGGTCAACCCCTGCTTTTTGCACTGACTTTTGCCATCTCAACCGTTGTAATTGCTTGTCCAGATGCTTTGGGACTCGCAACTCCAACAGCTGTAGCAGTAGGTACAGGCCTTGGAGCAAAACACAATATACTTATCAAAGACGCTCCAACTCTTGAGCAAGTATCAAAAATCCAAGCGATAGTTCTTGATAAAACCGGCACATTGACGGAAGGAAAACCTAAAGTGACTGATACAGTAGCAGCTAAAGGTTTTACTGAAGATGAAGTCTTACGACTGGATGCAGCTGCTGAAGCAAAATCAGGTCATCCTTTGAGCAAAGCTATCTTGGAAGAAGTTGGAAGACGTAAACTTATTATTCCAACAATGGTTGAAAAATTTAATTCTATTTCCGGTCATGGAGTTGAGGCAGTTGTGGAAGGTAAACATGTTTTGGTCGGAACCATAAAGCTCATGACTGACCGAAAAATTGATATTTCGTCCGTTCAAAATGACATTGATCGATTATTAATAGAAGGTAAAACACTGATGATTTTGGCAGTTGATGGGAAAATTGCCGGAGTAACAGCAGCAACTGACACAATTAAACCAACTGCAAAAGAAGCAATATTAGCAATGAAAAAGTTAGGGTTGGAAGTCGCCATGATTACAGGAGATAATATGAAGACAGCTGAGGCTATTGGCAAAACATTGAGCATTGATAGGATATTTGCTGAAATATTGCCTGAAGATAAATCAAAATATGTAAAAAAGCTTCAGGATGAAGGAAAATTTGTGGCGATGGTTGGAGATGGTGTTAATGATGCTCCGGCTCTTGCTCAGGCAGATATTGGTATTGCTATTGGAGCAGGTACCGACGTGGCCATTGAAACTGCCAAAGTAGTCTTAATGAAATCTGATCCTGCAGACATAATAAGAGCGATTAAACTGTCTAAAGCTACGGTAAGAAAAATGAAGGAAAATCTTGTGTGGGCTAGCGTGTATAATATACTCGCTATCCCTGTAGCAGCAGGAGTATTATATCCTAGTTTTGGCATTACACTACGACCCGAATTTTCTGCCCTTCTTATGTCAGCATCATCAATTATCGTTGCTATTAATGCAGTTCTTTTGAAAAAGGCGGAAAAAAACTTAATTTCAATTTAACTGGAAGTTAAAAAGTATGAAAACACTTAAAACAATGTAGATAAGATTTTTTAATAAAAGATACTCTTTGAGCATTTTTCTTTAAGGAGCATTTACAACTGTATAAAATATCTGATAAGATTCAAGACCACAATTTTTGTAAAATAAAGTTATGCAAGAACACACAAATAATAAAATATTGAAATTATCATACTTTACTGTAATTTATAACATTATTGAAGGAATTGTGTCTGTTTTATCAGGTTCTTCCCTAAACACTATTTCCCTGATTGGTTTTGGATTTGATAGTTTTATTGAATCTATCTCAGGAGGTATCGTTATTTGGAAAACCAAAAAAGGAGCAGCCAATAGTCATGATGATCCAATTGAGGCAAAAGCGATTAAATTTATTGCTCTCAGTTTTTTTGTATTGGCAGGATATGTATTATACGAATCCATACAGAAACTCCTTAATCATCAAGTGCCACATCAAAGTTGGTTGGGAATTGCAATTGCGGGTATATCAATTGTCGTGATGTTGGGGTTATATTATCAGAAAAAAAGAATTGGAATTGACACTCATAACCGAGCTTTAGTTGCTGATTCCAAACAAACACTGGCCTGCGTATGGTTATCTGTCACTTTATTAATCGGACTGGGTTTAAATTATTTGTTTGGATTATGGTGGACTGATGCGGTTGCAGGTATAATCATTTCGATCTTGTTGTTCAAAGAAGGATACCATATATATAAAGAGAAACATTTATGTGAATGTTAAAAAATTGTTTGTATCAAAATTGCATGGGTTATAAATGTTCCAATTTTTTTTCAGTTAGGTGACAAAATAAACAAAATAGAGTCAAATTAAGCTAAATAGATTTTGAACTTAAACTGAAACTAGTTCCCCATTTGAGCATAAGATTGCCCCAAACTGTTTTGTTTACGATACCTGTGTCATATTCTTTTTCAAGTTTGTCATAAATTCCGTAAAATTCCTCAAAATCACGGTTAAATTCACGAGCTAAAGGAAAACCATGCAATGCATTCATATTTTTTCGGGTGAGAGATAAAAATAACTTGATTCTATTTTGTTCTTTATTAAAACAGTTAAGAGTCCATAGACCTATCTGGGTCAAATTTTCTGCCGTATCGAGAACAATATCATGCAGATTTTTAGAGGAATAATTACTGATTGTAGAATTTTGAATTATATATTCACTATACTCCTTTCTATAGGATTTATCCACTTTTTATCGGAATATAGAGTATACTTAAACAAAACTCGATATGCTTGAACTTAGAAATCAGTTACGCTTCATGTTGGTAGGTGTTGTTCCTAAGGGCACTGATAGCGAAACTATCCTACGAGATTTAGAAGAACTGGAATTATTGGTAAAAACCATAAATGGAAAGGTTTTTGCAGTTTCAATTCAAAAAGCCGATCATACACATCGGGGAACAATTATTGGATCAGGAAAAATTCAAGAAGTGAGCGATAAAATTGTCAAAGAAAAAATAGATATTGTAGTTATTAATAACATTGTAAAACCTGGGCAACTTTTTGAGTTAGAACAAATATTTCTTAAAATAAATCCGAAAATAAAAGTTTGGGATCGGGTAGATCTGATTTTACAAATATTTGCTCTTCATGCGCAAACCAAAGAAGCAAATCTGCAAATAGATCTGGCAAGTTTAACTCACATGGGTCCTACGATGTATGGAATGAGCGAGATTCTTTCAAGACCTGGAAGCGGTATTGGAGCAATTGGTACAGGAGAAACCAACACGGAACTTATGAAACGGCATTGGAAATACGAAATAAAACAAACGTCCGTTAAACTTGATAAATTAATAAAAAACAGAGAGCAGCAAATCATTAAACGAAAAAATTTAGGATTTACAACTGTTGCAATTGTCGGATATACAAATGCAGGCAAGACTTTATTATTTAACCGATTAACCAATAAAACCAATTATGTTGCTGATGCACTTTTTGCAACTCTCGATAGCAGTGTAGGAAAACTTTACTTACCTAATATTAAAAAAGAGGTAATTCTAACTGACACTATCGGATTTATAAAAAATCTTCCGCCAAAATTAATTGATGCTTTTAAATCAACCTTACTTGAATCAATTAATGCTGATTTATTACTGCTAATAATTGATGCATCTGATCCGGAATATAGAGATAAAACCAGAGTAGTTGATGATATCTTATATGAGTTGAAACTTAAAAATAAACCATGTTTGTATATTTTTAATAAAATCGATACAACTAATAATATCGATGAGAATAAATTATCAGAACAATATCATGATTTTAACCCTCTATTTATTTCTGCAAAAACAGGACAATGTTTAGACAGTTTATTAAGAAAAATTGAAGAAACAATTAGTAATATAAAATGAAAATAACATCAGCGGTTTTTGTCAAAGGCGTTATCAGCTCAGATCAAGTTCCCATCAATGAAAAATTTCAAATTGCTTTGATGGGTCGGTCGAATGTGGGTAAATCAACGCTGATAAATACCCTGACATCACGAAAGCATTTGGCCCGTTCAAGTTCAAACCCCGGCAAAACCATCAGAATGGATTTTTTTCTGATTAATAATATTTTTTATTTAGTTGATTTTCCCGGATACGGATATTCCAAGCATACATATGAAAAACGCGAGAAATTACGGAAAATGACTTTGTGGTATTTAAAAAGTACGATGATTAAAAACCGATTAGTAATTATTATAGTTGATTCAATGATCGGGATTACTTCACATGATATAGAGATGCTTGAAATTTTACGTGATTTAAAAATTGATCATTTTATTGTGGCAAATAAAATAGATAAATTAAAAATGGGAGAAAAAGAAAAACTAATTATAAAAATTCAGAATGAAACCCAAAACCTAGTGGTTATTCCCTTTTCTTCTAAAGATAAAAAACGGGGGATTAATTTAATGAAAAGAATTTCATCTTTTATTGGATAGAATCTAGTTAAGGAATGTCTACTAACTCATTAGAGCAAGTTTCTTAATTTTAAGGCTTGATCAATTAAAAATATTTGATTCTTTCTAAGCAACGGAAGTTTATCTTGGGTAAAAAAACCGTACTCAGAAACCTCGTGAGTGGGTTTGAAGT
>CAYLWN010000003.1:24039-48995 GCA_964387625.1 uncultured Gammaproteobacteria bacterium | reverse complement strand
CGGGCGTTATCGCGGTCAGTACGGGTTTTAAGGGATTCATCAACGCTTACGATTAATCCAGATTCCTCTTTAATTTCTCTTTCAAGAGTTTCTCGTGGATGTTCACCGGATTTCATATAACCACCGGGTAAACTCCATGCGTGTGTCCTATAAGTATGTTTAAAAAGCAGAATTTCATTATGATCATTGAATATAATTCCAGTAACACCAACTAGAAATTGATCCTGAAAAAAACGCATCACTAATAACTGTAATTTCTTAGAAAGATGCAGGGCTTTATAAAGTTTAGCGAGTATTGTTTTCACAAGGCATTAGAATCTTCAGGCTCGTTGTTTGAATTATGTTTTAGTTTTTCGTTTTCCAGTTCCAATTGATGAACCCGCTTGGTTAACTCAAGAACGCTATTCTTATTTTTCCTAATTTCATTATTTTTACCTCTGAATTTAAAATAATTAGAAACCGCATATACAAGGTAGATCAGATAAGAAAGTACTAAACCGGTTAACAAAGATCCAACCATCACATAAAAGAGAGGAATATTAGAAAAAACATACATTCCTAAATTAACTGATACGGGCATGAAATTAAATTTCGATATATATACCAGGATTGATCCAACTATTAAAAGTAATATTATGACTAACATGATAGAAGTAATTTAATTAATAAATATTATTATACTCTAGTTTATATTACGATGCATACATCGTAACCATATTAGGCAGATTGAGATCAATTTAGCTTTTTAATAAATGATACTGATTTAAATTTTAGACTTAATATTTAATAAATATGTTCGAACAGGATCTATTTTGGTTGTATAAAATGAAGTTTAGAAATTTGTGAAGTTATTAAGTTCGCAAAAGTGTTCGAAAACTGAACGTGTCGGGATATTCTACTTAATAGTCCATATAGTATAATGCCATTTGTAAGTACCAATTACTGTGAGATATAAAGCAATATTTTTATATTTATATTATTTTATATGCATAAACTGACAAATAATCATTTAAATAAAAAAAAGATACAACTGTTAATTACACAACTTTTGACTGCTGTTGGGGAAAATCTTAAAAGAGCAGGATTAATAAAAACACCGATACGGGTTGCTAAAATGTATAAAGAGTTATTCGGCGGATATGAAATAGATCCAAAATCAGTATTTAAAGTATTTGACAGTGAATATTATAAAGGTTTAGTTGTAGTATCAGATATAAACTTTTTTAGTCTTTGCGAACATCATTTAATTCCATTTTATGGAAAAATACATATTGGTTATGCTCCAAATGAAAAAATTATTGGATTATCAAAATTTACTTGGTTAATAGAAATATTTTCCAAACGTCTTCAGTTACAGGAAAGATTAACTAAACAGATCAATGATACGATAACAAAATATTTACAACAATTAGGAGTGATTGTTTATTGCGAAGCTAAGCATTTATGCATGAATATGCGCGGTGTAAAAAATAATGGATGTAAAGAAAAAACATTGGTAAAATCATGAATTATGGTAACGAATAAAGAATTGGTTGAAGAATTTTTTATGCAAATCAATCAAAAACGTGAATTAATAAAATCTTTGTAGTTAAGTACGATTTTATATAACATCCATTTTTTGAAAATTAATTTATTGAAGTTTTTTCAGTTTTAATATTTTATGAATAAAACACAACCGTTTGTTTTTATTCTTTTTGGAGCTACAGGTGATTTAGCCAGCAGAAAAATATTTCCAGCTTTATATAATTTATATCAATCTCAAATTATTTCTCAAAAAATAATAATTATTGGTAATTCACGACAACCGCGTTCTGATGAAGATTTCCGCCGATTTGTTTTGCAAAGCCTTAATAAATATTACGGAGCTGTTGATCTACCGGTATGGCATCATTTGGAAAAACGACTTTTCTTTATTCATGGAGACGCAAAAGACCAATTAACTGTAAAAAATATCTTTCAAAAACTGAATAATTTATCTAAAACTGGATTTTCTGTACAAAATAGGTTGTTTCATGTCGGAATTATTCCTGAAGTGTATCCGGTTGTTTTAAAAAATTTGGGACAAAGTATAAATGCATACCCAACATCCGGTTGGCAAAAAGTTATGATCGAAAAACCATTTGGTATAGATTTAAATTCTGCCAAAACATTAAATCGATTAATTGCTAGATATTTTAAAGCTGATGATATTTTTCGTATGGATCATTTTTTGGCTAAAGAAACAGTTCAAAACATCATTGCTTTTCGATTCGCTAACGGCTTATTTGAACCTATCTGGAATAAAGATTTTATTGACAATATCCAAATTACTGCTTTTGAAACTCAAGGAGTTGATGGTCGGGAGATTTTTTATGATCATACAGGAGCTTTACGTGACGTGGTGCAAAATCATGTATTACAAATTTTAGCTATAACTTTAATGGATATACCGTCGTCTTTAAATTATCAGTCAGTCAGACAAAAAACTTTTAAAATATTAAACTGTTTAGATAAAATTAGCGCCAAAGATATTTCCTCACACGTGGTTTATGGACAATATGGACGAGGAATTATATGTAACAAAATAGTCAGAGCATATATTCAGGAAGAAAATATCAAAGAAAATTCACGTACAGAAACATATGTAGCCTTAAAAATTGGTTTAAAATGCAAACGATGGCAGGGAGTACCAATTTATATAAGAGCTGGTAAACGGATGAGTCAAAATGTAACAGAAGTTTCTATTCAATTTAAAGATCCTGTAAAAAATATGCTTTTATTTAGTAAACAAATGAGTAAAACAATATTAACTATCAGGATTCAGCCTAATGAAGGCATAATACTACGTTTTGATGCCAAAAAACCTGGTTTTGACTACCAATTACAGCCTTCAACAATGGAGTTTAGATATCAATCGGCATTTGTAAATACTCCAATTATCGAAGCTTATCAACGTTTAATTGCTGATGCAGTAAAAGGTGATCATATTTTATTTCCTAATGCTGATAGTGTTGAGGCCGCCTGGAAATTTATCACACCATTAATACCAAATCATGTTAAACCATTTGATTTTGAAATTTACTCTGGAGGCAGTAGTGGTCCATTTTCTGCGGATAAATTATTGGAAAATGATGGTCGTTTTTGGTTTAAACTCAGTTCGGATATAAAATAATTAAAACTTTCAGGCAAAAATTAGTAAATATTTAAAATTTTCTATATTTAATATTATCCAAAATCTAGCTCTTTCTTTATAAGTTTCTGAAAAATGATGCTATTGACTATCTTCAATAATAATTATTTTTTTTATCCATACTCGTATTTTTTTTACATAGGGTCTCTATTGATGGTAATAAATTTAAATGGTTGTCCCAGATTTGATAAAAAACTTTTATTTGGGAGTATTTCAAAATTTTGGTCAAAATAATAATTAAAAATTAACCTAAAAGAATTTACAGGTGTTATAAAATCTGTTAAAAGTTTATCACCTCCATGAGGTAAATAATAAGCATTTAAAATTGCCATTTTTTCCCTGACTTCGTCTTCATTAGCCTTACTCCAATCATAATTTTGTGAATCCATTTCATATTGCTCGGGATATGGGCCTTCATCAGATTGGATGATAATAATTGGGGGAATATTTCCTGATTTTTCCAGTAAAGTATTAATTAATTCCTGAAATTTCTTATTAGTAAAAATTATCTGTTCCCGATAATTTTGTTTTATATCCTTATTATTAATATCTTCCTCCGAAACATAATTTCCGTCTTTATCAAATACGAAAGGCTCATGGGTCATCATGAAATGTGTAAAAGTATAAGTTGGTTCTTTCATTTCAGGAATTTTTGCAAGCTCATCAAACTTGTAAAACGGCCGGATCCAATTATTTAGACGATGATTAAAAAGTGGAATCTGTAATTTAATGATTATTGGAAAAAATATTGTTCTATTAAAAACTAATTCAGAAAATTCTGAAAGAGCAGGAATGTTTATATTTTTATTAGCATATCTATTAAACACAGTTCCACTCCACCATGAACCTGAATGTACAAAAGTATATCCTTTAGATTTTAGAAAATGCCATACTTTATAATCTTCTATCAAATTTATAAGAGGATGATCATTACCTGAATCTTTTGGATCTTTCATTAATTGATCAACGTAATTCATATTAAGAGAAGAAGCTAACGATAATTGTGTTTGAGTATAGTTTGCCCAGGATTTTTTTGGTATAGAAAAACCTTTACCTTTTAAATAATCCGAGAACTCAGAATTATTAAATCCGTAAATATTTTTTAAAGTATCATTTCTTCCATACCTCTCGATAATAAAATAATAAATGTCAGGTTGATCTTCAAAATCCTTACTAATATTTTGCGTTTTAGATTTAGAAACATAGTCGCTATTTGAAAAATATACCTTACCGTATTTAGAGTAAAAACTAATAATCTGAAATAAGGGGATGACGATTATAATTATTGAAATAATATTGAATAACAGCACCATGGGAGAAAGGTATTTTTTACTTTTTAAAATAAGCGAACTTACCACTAAAGTTAGGATAATGACAAAAATAAAGGCTGGAGTTTGTTTACCTTTTAAAACGTCGTTAAAAGGCGTAGTCCTGATAAAATCGAATGCCAATCCGTAATTTAATGTGACTAACATAATGGTTGATGTTATCAGTGCCGTTTTATTAATTAGTTTTAATCTCGCGTATAATCCTATAAAAATTATTGCACAGAAAGTTACCACAATTAATAACAGCTTCAATAAATCCGCCAAAAAAAGCATTTTAATATTGTTGGCAAATACAAAAAGTATAGGGTAAGCAGCGAAAAAAAATGGTTGCATCACAGTTAATTTTTTCATAAATAATTCACTTCTTTTTCATTAAATATAACAGTCGTTTTGTATCTCGAATAGGCTTAATTTTTTCGATAGTAAAATATTTTTTAAATGACTTCTCAAAATTTTCCTGGGAGTAATTGGAAAAATCGTCAGTTCGTAGTCCAATTAACTTTTGAAATTGAGGATCTGTTTTTGGTACAAATTCTATTATAAGCCATTTACTAATTTGTTGGAAAAAATCACATAAATAATCAAAAGGGAGATTATAGGTAACAAAAAGATGATGAATTAGGGCTAAAGCAAATACAGTATGTTTAGGCACACGATTTAAAAAAGACAGTCTTTCAGTATTTTGCCAGCCAATTCCGGGTGTAGGATTAGTTATATCAATGCAAAGCGGCAAAACGTTAGTAATATTATTTTTCTTACAATGATTGTACAATTGGTTAATTACTTGTGAATCAGAATCTACTGCAATAACATCAATATCTTTTTTAGCTGCTAAGAGACTAAATTCTCCGGTATTTGCTCCGATATCTAGAATTTTATTAGGTTTACAGATATTGAGAAATGCTGTTAGTAATCTTTTTTTATCATTGAATGACGACTTAGTATAATTTGAAGTATCGTAATAATCAGACCAAGTAGTTTTGATTTGTTTATTGCGTAAAGATTGGACTGCATAATGTAGATTATCGATAATTCCTAACAAACCCATTTGCGAAACATTTGCTTTTGTTGCTTTATTCACCTCACCCTTAAACTGTTTTTGAGATAAAGAGTGCATAAAAATATGGAAAAATAAGGGGACTTTTAGATAAGCATGAAAAGGAATTATTTTTGTTGCTAAGACCAAAGGAATACCGTCTATAAATACGCTTAATAATTTTAACAATTGAGAATTTTTATAAACAGCAAGTGTCAAAGGAACCAGAAAATGTTCACAAAATTGTTTATAAGCAGTCCATGCTTGACCGGGTTTATAAATTTCAAAAGATAAAGTGTCGATTAGAACCGGTTTTCCTTGCAAAAACTGGATATTAAATGCTGAGGCATCTTTTAAAATCATTTTGTACGTTAAAGCAATTTTTTGAATTTCCAAGGTTAGAAGAGCAGCATCTTTTAATTGTGAAAAACTCCACTCATAAGGATAAGATATAAAAGGCATTTGCTGAGGTTTGATAAATTTATAAGCGAGTAAATCATTAGTGACAAAATTAACTTCATGGTGGGGAATCAGCAAACTTAAAGAAGTAAGTTTTTCGTACAGACCGGAATTGATAAGACGGTCATAGTGTGATTGGTAGGCTTTGTTTATCTGACGATAATATATTCCGTCATGAAAAAAAACATGTCCACTAGAGTCTTTATATGATCCAGAAACTTTATGTTGATTGAGGTTGTTTGTCGTTTTCATCAGAAGATTTCCGTTTTTTCTTGAAGAATATAACTATTTTTTTCCAATATGCGCTAATTGTAACAATAATTCCTAATATACCCGCAATCAATATTTGAAAAACATAACTACCAGTACCAGGATCTAAATATGCTAAAGCAGGTTTAGCAAAAAAGAATTTCAAAGATAACAAGCTTATTGTAACAATCAATAAATCTTTAAAACAAAATATTTTTTTTTGACTTTTTATTTTCATAAGGTAAATACTTTTCAGTTTTTTACATTATACAACAATTAATTCTTTAGAATGTAGGGGGTTTACATAAAATTTAATTTTGCATAATACTTATAGAAAATATAGTAAAGTGAACTGAATTATCTGAAAATTCTTCTTTTTTAAGCAACTTGCTATGATATCCTAATTCAACAAGTGACTTATCTGCTTGCGATAATGTATCAGGAGATTTTGATAAAATTGTTATAATCATCCCTGGTTGTATTCTATTTGGATTATCAGGTAACTTGGGAAAATTCTCGGAAATTAGAACCCTGGTCCAATAAAAATAAGAAATAATTGACCGATATATTTCCTGTTGCTCATCATCAGGATACCAATAATAGCCAGCAAATCCATTATAATTTTTCTGAATATATTGTGCTCCCGAAATTGAAGCCAGATAATGTTGTTTATTTCCCCTAGGTTGAAAAATAAAATAATATTTATCGTTTATAGCAAATCCACTCCACATAATTGTGATACACAATAAAAACCCGATAAATTTTTTTGTTGTCATAGGACGTTTGTAAATGAGCAATATCGCAAAAAATCCGATCAATAAAATTCTTATAAGCCGAAGTGCAAAAGGAAAAAAAATAAAATTAATCTTAGAATAAAAAGTATATTGAACTACCAACAGTAAGCAAAAAAGGGTAAACAGCTGAATAAATTTACGTTGTGTAAATAAAACTAAACTAGGTTGGATTTGCGCGCCAAAAGCTATAAATACTATTGGAAGTAATAAACTACCATAAAATGGTATTTGTAATATTGGTTGTTTGAGAATAAACTCAAATATTGTATAAGAAATGATTATACATAATAGTGATATTTGAAAAAAACACGCCACAATATCCTTATGTTTAAATCCTCTTCGTACCATATTAATACAAAATATAATCCCGCCTATTGCAACAGATATCGGTAATCCAAGCCAAACCGCCGAATTCCAATTAAACCCTTGTTTTACATAAATATTAGAATTAAGCAAACGATTGGTAATCGTTAAATTTGAATAAAAAAACCACAAATTACTGGTTAAAATATAATTAATTATCATTAGCAAGCATGTTAACGACACAAAACCAAGTATTATGTAAAAGAGTTGCTGTATTTGATTTTTTTGACGGTTTAAAATGTTACTAATCAACCAGTACAAAGTTAAAAATGGTAAAAAAATCAACGTAAACAATTGACTCCATATCATGCCAGCAATGAATATTCCAGAAAAAAATAATAATATTTTATAATGCTTAAATTTATTAGCTAATGTAAAGCAAAGTAATATGAGCAACATATACATAATTGCAATTCCACTTGGATAATTTTGTCCTATGGTTGTCAAAAAAGGTATGTAAGTTGCTAGAGCAATTGTGGTAAAAAGAGCAGAGCGTTTATTGAATAGCAAAGAGATAATTACAAAGAAAGAAAACACAGATATATAGTAAATTCCTAAGTGAAATACATAATTAGCTATAAAAGGAGAAAATAAACGATGTATTACATAACCTATTATTAAAAAAGGTGATCTGGTTGCTTTATAATCAGGAATTGCCAATGCTAGTTCATCTACCAAATTATAAAAATATCCGATATATATCCAAATATCTGTATTTCCAGTAAATGAATAAATCCAACTATCTGATATGGTAAGTAGAATAATTGGCCAAACAAACAGTAAAATAGAATATATAAAATTTTGTTTTATACAACAGTGAAGAAATAAAATATTTTTATTGATTCTATACACAGATTGATTTTAGTATAATTTATTGTATTAATAAAATATATTGTGTAGCATGATTATAGCTTTAACTTTTTTATAAATATGGCCGTAAATATTTTTAAAAAATATCAAAAGAATAGTAAATATATATTTTTCGTTATTTTAATTTTTTTATGTTTGATTTCATTCATTATCTTTTCATATATTGGGTATAAGCTGGGCCAAAATCCAAATTTATTAAATAATATATTTAAGAAAACTAATCAAACCCAGGATAATTTCATGTATAAAGATGAAGAAATAATAAACATGATACTAACTGATATTCCACAATTAAAAAAAGGCAATCAGTTATCTGAATTTGAAATAGTTAATGCATTAAGAGAATGGGTTTATGCGAACGTGCCGGTTGTTTCAGATACTAAATTGCTTTTAACAACTATTGAAAATACTTCATCAGCTGCAAATGTACCTTTGGGAAGACGACTTTATGATTATAAAAATGGTTTAGCTGGTGCTTGGTGTGCAGGAACTGCAGCAACTTTATCAGATATTTATAATTTGTTCGGATTTGAAACTTACAAGATTGATTATGGAGATATTTATAAAAATTCAAGAAAAGCCACACATGCGATCACTTTAGTTAAAATAAAAGATAAGGATAAAAATATTTTGTCTATACAAGATGCTTATTTTAATCAAATTTATGTAGATAGACTAGGAAATCCTCTTGATTATTTTGAAATGCTCGAATTACTTAAACATCAGAAAGCTGATCAAATAATAGTTATGCCTGGCCAAAATCAACTTAAACCCAGGTTAATAGCAAAAGATGTTAAAATAGATTCTACTCCGGAAAAAATATATCCAAACGGAAATAAACTTATCCGACAAGAATTTACATTACCGGATTTTGAAATTGCCGCAAAAGATTTTTTAGTTAAACAAAAATTTCCAGCAAATATTCTATATTTAAATTCATTTCCTTATAATACCTATGGTAAAGATCTAGTAAAAACCGTTAGCCTATTAAATCGAGCTAGAGCAATTAGTGGCACTTGGTGTTATTCTGATGGTAATTGCCTAGGTCTTAGTGATTAATTTGTGCACGAATTTTTCTAATATAGGTTTTTACAATTTGCTGAGTTTTAAATGATAAAATGGTTTTGAGAGTAAAATTTGATAATTGATCTATTTGATTAATTTGTTCACTGAGTATTAATTTTTTATATTCAGGTTGTGGAAAATATCTAATTTTTGATTTATGTCCGGGTTTTTTAAACATGATACCGATGCTGGTTGAACGCAGATATTTTTTAGAAAAAAATAAAATTTCTTCTGGAGCCATAAAAAGAGTATCTTCATGATTATATATAAATGTTCTACTTTTTAATTGTACGTTGGGATTGAGAAGTGGAATTCCAGCTTGTTCCATAAGAGATATGTCAGCTAAATAATCCCATCCCCGCCAGTGTGGCATGTCGTTTAGAAAAAAATCGTAGGTTAAAACCAAAATTCCTCCTGGTTTTAGCATTCTAACCATATCTGCTAATGCTTTTAAATGCGGAAGAGGATTCTTGGAATCAACAACAAAAGAAGTATCGTAAAAATGCTCGATAGTTGAAATACAGGTAATTAAATCAAAGTATTGTTTAGGACCTATATTTTGCCCAGCTAAACCCATATGAAAAGTTATTTGAGGGTGTTTTTTTATGGTTTCTTTTGATATACCCCAACCAACCGAATTTTTTCTGGGAATATATTTTTGCTCTAAAACATGAGACTCGCAACCCATATTAGAAAACAATTGTGCATACCAGGGATTATTCCCTGAACCGATATCTAATGTAGTAATGCCTTTAGGGATTTTTAGATTTAGAAAAGTCCAACCCGATGCCCAGCCTTTCAACCATGGATCATATTCTGCTCCAGGAATTTTAGATTTAACCATCTGTCTTAAAACAGAACCTCTTGCCCAATCAAACATAGTCTAAATTATATCATTTTATATTTTCTTGCTTTAACCACCAGGTGTTTCAATGACGGAAAACACACATTTTAGTATCCAATAAGGTAGGATTAAAGAAATGATAAATTGAGTATTTCCGATGGTATAAAATGCCAAAAACATAAAAATAGTTGTATCTACAAATTGACCTAAAAAATTTGAGACATTATTACGTAACCATAATTTCTTTTTACCCAGCAAGAACTAATAAATAACGTGCTTAATAACTTAAATACTTAAATTTATACTCCTTGACAACCCCAAATTTAATAAGTTATTCTATTAAATAGTCAATATCAAGAGTGACGGGTAAAGTTCTAGCTTGATGATCCGTCCGACAACCCTTCGGCAAGCTCAATGTTAAAACCCTTTTTTTGCCGTAGCGGGTGCCAAAACTAGACCGTGAATAACGGAAAGATATGCCTGTAAGGGAAAAGCAATTTTTTAAGCTCTCCTTTACGGAGAGTTTTTTTATACAGTTCTTGCCGATACAAAGTGAGGCTTAGAAATGTATAATCCCGCTTTGCGGGATATTAAATAAAGGAGGAATTATGCAATATTCTTTTACCAGCGAATCAGTAGCATCAGGTCATCCTGATAAAATTTGTGACCAAATTTCAGATTCAATTGTTGATGCAGCTTTGAGTATTGATCCAAAGTCAAGAGTTGCAATTGAAACATTAGTCACAGTTAACCGGATAGTTTTGGCAGGTGAAGTAACTTGTCCCCAAAAAATTGATTATGAAAATGTGGCACGCAACATGGTAAAAAAACTAGGTTATACTAAAGACATTTATAATTTTAACTATCAATCTCCAGTGTCTGTATATGTTCATCAACAATCTCCTGATATTGCATGTGGTGTAGATGACGGAGGTGCGGGTGATCAAGGAATGATGTTCGGATTTGCATCAAACGAAACAAAAGAATATATGCCAATGCCGATCATGCTAGCTCATAAGATTGTTGAAAAAATGGATTTAGTTAGAGAGAAAAATATTTTATCTTTTTTACGGCCTGATGGAAAAAGTGAAATAAAAGTCAATTATGAAAATGGGAAACCTGTTAGCATAGCACATGTAGTAATTGCAGTACCATTTGATCCAAAAATAACCAGCGAAGAGTTAAAACAGGCATTAATCAAAGAAGTCATCAAACCGGTACTTGAGATTTATAATTTTAAATTACCTGAAATGGATAAAATTATTGTTAATGGAAGTAAAGGTAGGTGGGAAATTGGTGGTCCAGCATCTGATACAGGAGTTACGGGCAGAAAAATAATTGTTGATACATACGGAGGATTTGCCAGACACGGAGGCGGTGGATTTTCCGGTAAAGATCCCACCAAGGTTGACAGAAGCGGAGCGTATGCTTGTCGTTATTTAGCTAAAAATATAGTTTCAGCAGGACTGGCAGATAAATGTGAAGTTAGAGTTGCGTACGTGATAGGTCAAAGAAATCCGATAGATAGGCAAATTGATTGCTTTGGAACTGAAAAAAAATCTTTAACAAAAATATATGACTATGCTTGGAATTTACTGGATATGTCTGTTTCCAACATTTTAGAAAAACTAAATTTAAGACGACCTATATATATTAAGACCGCTCGATATGGACATTTTGGTCATCCAAGTTATCCCTGGGAGCAAATAATTTAACTAATATTCTCTAAGCGAATCCAATTAATATCGGATGAGTCGAAGAGTTACATCAATAAAAGCCTTCTCCGCCAGTTGGGGAATTGGGTAATAATTTTTTGTGTCTTAAAATATTTTGTGTTAGAATGGAAATTCATGAATATTGGTGTATTTGATTCGGGATTAGGCGGCTTAACCATTTTAAAAGAATTTATTGAAGTTAATCCACGATATAATTATTTGTATCTTGGAGACAATGCTCGTGTACCTTACGGTAATCACTCAGCTGAAGTTATTTACAGATTCACCTGTCAAGCTTTGGAATTTTTAATTCACAAAAAATGTTCATTAATTATAATTGCGTGTAATACTGCCACCAGCGCTGCATTAAAAAAAATGCAAACAGAATTTGTCCCCCAAAAATACCCACATGTGAAACTTCTGGGAATTATCAGACCGGTTGTTGAAGAGGCGATAAAGAAAAAATTTTCTAAAGTAGGAGTGATAGGAACAAATGCAACTATAAATGCACATGCGTTTTATAAAGAATTTAAGAAAAATTCTGCCAAAATTAAAATTATTGAAAAAAGTTGTCCCCTATTAGTTCCGATTATTGAAGCAGAGGAGTGCCACTGGATAGGGACTGATCTAATTTTGCAAAAATATTTGTCAGTTTTAAAAAGAGCGAAAATTAAAGCATTAATTTTAGGTTGTACGCATTACAACATATTATCCAAACAGATTTCAAATATTTTGGGACCTAATGTAAAAATATTATCAGAAGGAAAAATTGCCGCGATAAAACTTAAAGAATATTTATCCAGACATGCGGAAATTGATAATCAATTGGAAAAGAATGAGCACAGAGAAATTTTTTTAACAGATGTAAATCCATATTACAATAAAATTTTAGTACAATTTTTTGGATTAAAAAATAAAACTACCCCCTTGCAACAAATAATTTTAAATTAACCCATATTGACTTTCGGATATTATTCGGATTAATATTTACTTATGGTATATATTCCCTTAGCAGATAAATTAAGGCCTAAGAATTTCCGGGAATTTGTCGGTCAGGAACACCTGATTGGAAAAGATGGTATTTTGAATAAATTGATTGATCAGGATGTAATTCCTTCAATGATTTTTTGGGGACCACCAGGGAGTGGTAAAACTACCTTGGCGTATTTAATATCCCAAAAAACAAAAGCTCATTTTATTTCCATGTCAGCAGTGACTGCAAAACTTGAAGATATTCGTAAAATTGTTGTCGAAGCCAAAGAAATTGCCAAACTCTATAATCAGCAAACTATACTTTTCATGGATGAAATTCATAGGTTTAACAAAGCACAACAGGATGCTTTTTTACCCCATGTTGAAACAGGCACCATTGTTTTAATTGGTGCTACCACCGAAAATCCGTCTTTTGAAGTCATCGGACCATTATTATCCAGAACCAGAGTTTTGGTTTTAGATAGACTAAATGATCATCATCTGAAATTGATTGCTAAAAGAGCTTTAAAATATGTAGGAAAAAATATTACTAAAGATGCTTTAAAATTTTTAATTGAAGCAGCAAATGGTGATTCACGGATATTACTTAATACTATAGAAATTGCGAGCCAGATAAACATTAACAAAGAAATGGATTTACCTCAAATTGAAAAAGCTTTTCAGAAAAAACATTTATTATATGATGCCGCTGGGGACGAACATTACAATACTATTTCAGCATTTATTAAATCCATGAGAGCTTCTCAGGTTGATAGTGCTTTATATTATTTAGCCAGAATGGTTGCAGCCGGAGAAGACCCGATTTTTATCGCCCGTCGCATGGTGGTGTTTGCTTCAGAAGACGTGGCATCACCTACTGCATTGGTCGTAGCTAATGCTGTTTTTCAAGCTTGTGAAGTTATTGGATATCCTGAATGTCAAGAAAACTTAGCAGCCGGTGTTGTGTATTTATCACAAGCAAAAAAAGACAGATCTGCTTATGATGCTTATATGTCGGCATTGGCAGATGTTAAACAATATGGTAATTTACCGATTCCACTAAAGGTTAGAAATGCTCCGACTAAATTAATGAGGGATTTGGAATATGGAAAAAATTATGATATGTATTCAGAAGAAAGTTTTTTACCCGAGAAATTAAAAAATAAAAAATACTATACAAAAAAATAACTCTTACGGTTATGTCATTCCCCTGCCTGCCTACGCAGGTAGGAAAAGGGGAATCTTATAATAATTAAGATCCCCGATCAGGTCGGGGATGACAAGCGTAAATTATTAATTATAAATTAAGTTTGTGTTGTATAATGCTTTCTGCCATGAAATATGAAAAATCAGCGGGTGGAATAATTGTTTCTTTAAAAGATAATAAATTAAAACTTTTACTTATAAAAGACAAAAAGGGTAAATGGACTTTTCCCAAAGGATTGATTGAAAAAGGTGAACAGACAAAAACTACAGCAATTCGTGAAATAAGTGAAGAAGTAGGAATAAAAAAGCTCAAATATTTAAAGAAACTAAATCCGATTTCATTTTTATATAAATGGGAAGGAAAATTAACACAAAAGACTGTATATTATTTTCTATTTCAAAATGGTGGACAAGAAAAATTAATTCCCCAAAGAGAAGAAGGTATCATAGCTGTTAAATGGTTTTCATATTCAACAATCAAAAAATCAATTGGATATCCGAAAACAAATATTGGCTTGTTAAATGAAATAAATTCATTTATCACGAAAAAGTTTAGTCTATATTTATAATTATATTTAATTTTTAAATCGACTTGTCATCCTGATCCCGGCGAAAGTCGTGGAGAAAGATCTCGTTTAGTAAAATTATCTTAAAAAAGATTCTTCACCAGTCAGACTGGTTCAGAATGACAACTTTAATTATTAATCGTTAATTAATTATATGAGAAAACATCCTGAAATTACTTGGGAAAAAGCGCCTGATATTCAATCTGAAATCAAACATTTAATTAAAAAATTAGATTTTAGTTTTATTGAATCTGACCAAATTTATTGCTTTCGCAGTAATTACAGTTCATCCCGTGCTCGAGCTAGAATTTGGTCTATGCCTCGAATTTGGCAACTAGCCCTTAATATCAAACCTTGTTATATCATTGAAGTATTATCTGAAAAATTTGATAATTTAAAAGCTGATGACAAAACTCGGGTTTTGATACATGAACTGATGCATATCCCCAAAAGTTTTTCCGGAAGTCTAGTGCCTCATCGGGGTAGATTTCATCGAATTGATTCACGAGCTGTTGAACTACTTTTTCGACAATACTTAAAGAATGATAAATGACCAATGATAAATTTCAAATAAAAAATTTTTAAAAAAAATATTTTAATTAGATTTGTCATTTATAATTTATAATTGGACATTTTTAATATATGCTACACTTATTTCACGGGGAAAATATAGAATTATCAAGAAAAGAACTTATTGCTTTAAAAGAGTCTTTTTTGGGTGGTGAAATAATTAATTTAAATGGAAAAATAGCAAGCATCACGGATATTTATCAGGCAACTCAATCCGACTCTTTATTTAATACCAAAAAATTAGTAATAATAGAAAACTTCTTTGTTAAATTAGGTAAAAAAAAATCGGCAATAGACAAAAACATATGGAAATTAATACAACAAATTCCTGATAATTTGGATGTAGTTTTCTGGGAGGAAAAGAAAATTCCCAAAATTATTATTAACGAATTACCTAAAAAAACTGATATTGCGCTTTTTGAAATCGACAGATTAATTTTTAATCTCATGGATTCGATTATTCCCAATCAAACTTCTCTGCTTTTGCATAAAATTGAAAATGTTATAAAAAATGATTCTAGCGAACTGGTATTTGCCATGCTGGTTAGACAATTTAGACTACTGATTATGGTAAAAGAGATGAATAAATCCATTCCGGATTTATCTCCCTGGCAAATTTCCAAATTAAATAAACAAGCACAGTATTTTGAAAGTGAAAAATTATTAGAACTATACAATGAAATATTAAACATAGATGTAAGAATGAAAACTTCGTCAGGAGCATTTAATTTGACAGACGAGCTAAAACTGTTTTTAATTAAGATATAAATAATATTCTTCGAGCTATAGCGAGAAGTTCTCACTTCGTTCGAACAATAAATAATAAGGAGAAAAATTATGAATATTGATTTATCGATTTTCAAAGATTATGACATCAGAGGTGTTTATCCTACGCAAATAAACGGTGAAGTATTTGCTGAAATTGCTCATGCGATAGTTCGTAAATTTCATCCTAAAACAGTAGCAATTTGCCGTGATATGAGGATTTCAGGACAAGAAATAAAAGATGCGATGATTAAGGAATTTACTGAATTGGGTATTAATGTATTCGATGCCGGATTAACAGGAACAGAAATGCAATATTATATTACCGGATCCAAAGATTATGATTTAGCAATCATGATATCAGCCTCTCATAATCCTCCCGAATATAATGGTATAAAATTAGCCTTAAAAGGTCCAGTTTCAATTTCTGGTGAAGGTGGTTTATATGAAATAAGAGATTTATTAAAAGCTGGTAAATTACCTTATTATGACAAAAAAGGAATTATTACAAATATAAATATCATGGATGAATGGAAAAATAAATTATGGTCATTAATTGATGTTAAATCCTTTAAACCATTAAAAGTAGTTATTGATGCTGGAAATGGTATGGGTGGAGTTTTGGCTACGAAAGTATTAAGTAACACATCCATAAATGTTATACCGTTATTTTTTGAACCTGATGGACATTTTCCAAATCATGTACCAAATCCCTTAATCCCTCAAAACAATCAAGCACTTTCAAAAAAAATAATCGAAACCCACGCAGATCTTGGAGTTACTTTTGATGGTGATGCAGACAGAATGTTTTTGTTGGATGATAAAGGTAGATTTGTTCCGGGTACTATTACAGCAGCTCTTTTAGCTAAATACATCCTATCAAAACATCCTAATGAATTGATTCTTTATAATGCCATTTGTGGTCGGATTGTACCTCAAACAATTGAAAAGTATCACGGAAAATCAATGCGGGTCAGAGTTGGGCATAGCCCGATCAAGCGCACTATGAAAGAAACCGGAGCAATATTTGCCGGAGAACATTCTGGGCATTATTATCATCGTGATTTTTTCACTGCAGAAACCGGAATTGGAACTGCAATGATGATTTTTGTGCTTTTATCTAAAGAAAATCGGAAATTATCGGAATTAGTTGATGAATTAAATATTTATCCTGCCAGTGGAGAAATAAACTTTTTAGTAAAAGATATTCCGTATGTTGTAAATCAAATAAGAAACGGATTTAATGATGCAGTCAGTAAAGACGAAATAGATGGTATTAGTGTCTGGTATAAAGATTATTGGTTTAATGTCAGAGCTTCTAAAACAGAGCCTTTTTTAAGACTCAATGTAGAAGCTGATAATCAAGAAATATTAAAAAGCAAAACACAAGAACTTATAAATAAAATTGAAAGCTTAGGCGGAAAAAAGAAATAATTTGAAATTTTTTATCTCCCTCTTGCAGGATTTCACACTTTTTAGCTATACTGAATATTATGGAGAAGTTGGTTGTTTGGTTTAAAGAAATAGATAAAAATGATATTGCTTTAGTTGGAGGAAAAGGAGCAAATCTAGGCGAGATGTTAAAAAACGGCATACCTGTACCCAATGGATTTATTGTCACTTCAGAAGCTTATTATGAATTTATTGCTGCCAATAGCCTAAAGGAAAAAATTCATCAGGTCCTTGACGGATTAGACGTATCTGACAGTAAGAAATTAGATAGTGTATCTAAAAAAATCCGCGATTTGATTATTAATTCCCCAATTCCTAAAGATATTTCTGACAAAATTATGAAATATTATTTTTCATTGGGTAAAATCTTTAAAGATCCTTATGTGGCTATAAGATCATCTGCTACAGCTGAGGATTTGCCCGGTGCATCTTTTGCCGGACAACAGGAAACTTTCTTAGACATTAAGGGTGAAGCAAATGTGGTCTATTATGTTAGACGCTGTTGGGCCTCTCTTTTTACATCCAGAGCCATATTTTATAGAGCAGAGAATAAATTTGACCATTTCAAGGTTGGAATTGCTGTGCCTGTACAAAAAATGATTCAATCAAATACCTCAGGAATAATGTTTACCATAAATCCGGTAACCAATCAAAAAGACACGATAGTGATTGAAGGCATATTCGGTTTGGGAGAATTAATAGTCCAAGGTGCTGTTACACCGGATCATTATGAAGTTGATAAAAAATCATTAAGCATTTTGCATAAAAAGATTCACCGTCAGGATAAAATTATGACTCTTAAAAGAGGCAGAGCTGTTATAGATTATCTAAATGAGAAAAACGGTATGAAGCAAAAACTTACCGATGATCAAATTGTCAAAATAGCCCATTACGGCAAAAAATTAGAACAACATTATTATTTTCCTCAAGATGTTGAATGGGCCATCGAGGATAATAGAATTTATATTGTTCAAACCAGACCTATCACCACTACAAAATCATTAATTAGATTAAAAGCCAATGAAAAAGGTGACCGTCATGAAATCACCCATACTCACCTGGTAATTTTAAAAGGTGATCCTGCCTCTCCCGGTGTTGCATCTGGTCCTGTAAAAATAGTCCGTTCTGCAAAAGAAATTGATACTGTAAAACCCGGAGATATTCTAGTTGCACCGCAAACAAATCCCGATTATGTTCCTGCGATGCGCAAAGTAGCCGGAATTATTACTGAAACAGGCGGCAGAACCTCACATGCTGCTATTGTATCCCGTGAATTAGGAATTCCGGCAATAGTGGGAGTTAATGGAGCAACAAAAAAACTTAAAGATGGTCAAGTGGTTACAGTTCATGGTTCAAGGGGTGTTGTTTATAAGGGAGGAATATATAAATCAGCTGGAGTAAAAAGTGAGCAGCACGAAGTTTCATCATTATCTTCTGCTAAGAATAATGTTGCAAAATTAAAAACTGCTACTAAAGTATATGTAAATTTAGCAAATCCTGAAAAAGCAGTTGAAATATCAAAATTAAATGTTGAAGGCGTGGGCTTATTAAGAGCTGAATTTATGATTGCCGGAATTGGTACTCATCCTAAAAAATTTATCAAAGATCATAAACAACATATTTTTGTAGATGAATTGACTAAAAAATTGTCAATTTTCTGCGAAGCGTTTTATCCCAGACCGGTAATATACAGGGCAACTGATTTTAGAACTAATGAATATAGGAATTTAATCGGAGGTAGTGAATACGAGCCTGAAGAAGCCAATCCCATGCTGGGTTTCCGTGGATGTTACCGTTATATTTCAGATCCTGCTGTATTTCAATTAGAACTGGAAGCTATAAAAAGAGTCAGAAATAAACGGGATTTAAAAAATTTATGGTTAATGATTCCGTTTATTCATACGCCACAGGAACTGATGACTGTTAAAAAAATTGTGACAGCAGCAGGACTATCAAGAAGTGCAACTTTTAAATTATGGATGATGGCTGAATTACCCGTTAATGTTATTATATTAGATCAATTTTTAGATGTGGGAATTGATGGAGTTTCTATTGGATCAAATGATTTAACCATGTTAATTTTAGGAATAGATAGGGATAATAGTGACGTAGCACAGGTTTTTGATGAAAGAAATCCTGCTGTTTTATGGGCTTTGGAACATGTAATAAAAACCTGCCATAAACGCAATATAACCGTGTCTATTTGTGGACAAGCTCCTTCTGATTATCCTGAATTAGTTGAAAAATTAGTTAAATGGGGTATTACCTCAATTTCTGTTAATCGTGACGTGGTAGATCAGGTACGAGAGACTATTTATAATGCAGAAAATAACATTCTCAATACAAAGAAATAATTATGTCTGTAATAAAATACATCAGAGCCACTGAAATATTGGATTCTAGAGGAAATCCGACAATTGAAACCACAGTAATTTTATCTGATGGAATTTCGGCAACAGCTTCAATTCCATCAGGAGCTTCTATTGGAAAATATGAGTCAGTTGAACTTCGTGACCAGGACGTACAAAGATATAACGGAATGGGTGTTTTAAAAGCTGTAAATAATGTAAATACCATTATTGCTCCAAAACTAACGGGTCAGGATATTGTAAAACAGGGCACAATTGATGAAATAATGATTCAATTGGATGGAACTCCCAATAAATCAAATTTGGGTGCAAATGCTATTCTGTCTGTGTCTTTAGCGTGTTGCCGCGCCGCATCGGTGGCTGTCAAATTACCTTTATATAAATATATTTCTTTATTAATTAATAAAAATGTTCCCATGCATGTAACAAAAATGCCCACACCCACTTTTAATATTATCAATGGCGGTAAACATGGCACGGGAAATTTGGATATACAAGAATTTCATGTCGCAGCAGCTACAAATAAAACCTATCACGATGCTTTAAGAATCGGTGAAGAAGTCTATCAAAAATTAAAACAAGTTTTAAAATCCAGAAATGCTATCATTTCCGTTGGAGATGAAGGTGGTTATACTCCAAATCTATATACAAATATCGATGCTGTTGAAGCGATCATGGAAGCAATTAGAGCAACAAGTTATAAGTTCGGATTTGAAATTTTCTTAGGTATTGATGTAGCAGCTACAAATTTATTTAAAGAAAATTCATATGTTATAAAAGATCGGCCCACTCCCTTATCAACAGATGAATTTATCGATTATTTGGCTGATATGCATAAAATATACAGTTTATTGATACTGGAAGATCCGTTGGCCGAAGATGATTGGTATGGTTGGAAAAAAATAACTCAAAAAATGGGCAAAGAAGTACTGATTGTCGGTGATGATTTATTGGTCACCAATCCCGTAAGACTTAAAAAGGCCATAGATGAAAAATCCTGTTCGGCTATTTTAATAAAACCTAATCAAATTGGGTCATTGTCTGAAACCTTAGCAGTAATCCTGGAAGCACAAAAAGCCAACTTTAAAGTAATTGTTTCGCATAGAAGCGGAGAAACCAATGATGCTTTTATTGCTGATTTGGCTGTCGGCGTAACGGCAGATTATGTAAAATTTGGCGCCCCAGCCAGAGGCGAACGTGTTGCAAAATATAACCGGTTATTAGAAATTGAATCTGAATTAAAATTAACTTAGAAGCTGTTTTTCCTTATATTCCAATTTTTTAAACAGTTTCTTAAATAATCTTCCTATTTATATATGAACAAACCTTTAATTTTAATGATTTTAGATGGTTGGGGCCTTGCACCACCAGGTCCGAGTAATGCTATCAGTTTGGCCAAATTAGTGAATATTCCTAAACTTCTATCGACTTATCCTCATGGAAGATTAGCAGCTTCAGGCGAATCAGTAGGATTACCTAAAGGTGAGGATGGAAACACAGAAACCGGTCATTTAAATATGGGAGCAGGACGGGTAGTTTATCAGGATTTACCCAGAATTAACATGGCAATTGCCGATGGTAGTTTTTATCAAAATGAAGCTTTTCTATCAACTGTTTCCCATGTAGAAGGACATTATTCAAACCTACATATAATAGGTCTTATCGGAGCAGGTGGAGTGCATAGTAATATGGAACATTTATTTGCATTAATGTGGTTTGCAAAAAATGCAGGATTATCAAAAGTATTTCTGCATTTAATTACAGACGGAAGAGATTCGCCGCCAAAATCTGCTGTTACTTATATTCGTCAAATCCAAGATGAGATAACTAGGGTAGGCATCGGCTCTATTGCGTCAATTATGGGTAGGTATTATGCGATGGATCGTGACCAGCGATGGGAAAGAACAGAAAAAGCGTATGTAGCTTTGACAGAAGGAGTAGGCGAAAAATCTCCGGATCCAATATTAGCTGTAGAAGCTGCTTATCAACGGCAAATTACTGATGAATTTATTCCGCCAACGATAATTACTAAAGAGAATAACCCGGTTGCCTTTATTAAAAATAATGACGCAGTTATTTTTTATAATTACAGAATAGATCGTCCCAGACAACTAACCAAAGCATTTGTTTTACAAGAATTTTCAGAACAAGCAAAAATTGTTGGTTATGATCCTTATGCGATCAAATATTACAGAAAACATACTGTTGTTCAAGAGACTCATGAACCATTTAAACGCAATGTTTTTTTGGAAAATTTATTTTTCGTAACCATGACCGAATACGAAAAAAAATTGCCGGTTTCGGTTGCTTTTCCTGAACAAATAGTTCCAAATCCATTAGGAAAGGCTATTTCTGATGCAGGACTTAGACAGCTTCGGGTATCTGAAACAGAAAAAGAACGTTTTGTCACTTATTATTTTAACGGTCAAAGAGACGATGCATTTCCCGGTGAAGACAGACTGATAATTCCATCAGCAAAAGTTCCAACTTATGATTTAAAACCTGAAATGAGTGCGTTAGAAATAACTGAACAAGTTATTAAACATTTGAGTGCTAAAACATACGATTTTTATGTGATAAATTTTGCAAATCCTGATATGGTGGCTCATACCGGCAATATAAACGCTGCTATCAAAGCATGTGAAGTAACTGATGCATGTGTAGGAAAAATTATTGATCAATTATTACCTTTAGGAGGTTCTTGTATTATTACAGCAGATCATGGTAACGTAGAAGAAATGGTAGATCCTGTAACAAATGGGATTGATACAGAACATTCAACATATCCTGTCCCTGTCATTTGTATAGCACCAAAATTTCAGGGTATTACTCAAGAATTACCTTCAGGAATGTTGTCTGATGTGGCACCAACAATATTGAGTTTACTGGAAATTGCATGTCCGTCAAATATGAACGGCCGAAATTTATTAGCCTACTTACAAAGTTAAAAATAAACTATTATAATTTAATTAAAATATACGGAGGTATAGAATTTTTGGATATTTAGTTTAAATAATTTAAAAATTCTATCAAAATATTATGAAAATTACCTTATCGCTTATAAAAGCTGACACAGGATCAGTCGGCGGTCACAATCGACCCAGTGAAGCCATGTTAGTCAAAGCTCATGAATCAGCACAGGAAGCTATCAGGAGCGGTTTATTAATTGATGTTAGAGTTAGTTTTACCGGAGATGATATTGCTTTTTTGATGTCTCATACCAGAGGAGTGGATAATGCAGATGTGCATAAATTTGCCTGGGATGCATTTGTTGCCACCACTGCAGTTGCTAAAAGCCAGGGTTTATACGGAGCAGGTCAGGATTTATTAAAAGATTCATTTTCCGGAAATGTTAAAGGTATGGGACCCGGATCCTGTGAAATGGAATTTGAAGAACGCACTAACGAGCCTTTTGTAGTTTTTGCAGCTGATAAAACCAGTCCTGGAGTATTCAATTATCCGGTATTTTCCTCATTTGCCGATCCGTATCACAATGCTGGATTATTATTAGCTCCGGAAATGAGAGCCGGGTTTACATATAATATTATGGATGTAAATTATACTGAAGCTGACCGAGTCATTACTTTAAAAGTACCGCAGGATTATTATGATATTTGTACGCTTTTGCGTGATACTAATCATTATGTGATTGAAAGCGTTTTTGAAAATGCCACCGGACTTCAGGCAGCAACAGTTTCAACATCAAGACTACATAATATTGCCGGAAAATATACCGGTAAAGATGATCCTGTAGCAATTGTCAGGTCACAAAAACAATTTCCATCAACCGGAGAAATTTTATCTCCGTATGCACTGGCTCATTATACGTCGGGCACGATGCGTGGATCACATTATGGAGCAGTGATGCCGGTCAAACAAAATTCCATTATTTCCTTTTTTGATGGTCCGATAATTATGTCAGCAGCAGGATACTGTGTACACGAAGGTAAATTTACCGAAGGGATTGATTTATTTGATCAACCATTCTGGGACTTTGTGAGAACAAATGCTTCCAAAAAAAGTCTGGAAATGAGAAAACAGGGATTTTTCAACCCTGCAATGGCACCCATGGATGAACTTGAATATACCGGTATTATGGAAAATTTAAAAAGACTAGATGAAAAATTTGTTATCAGAAAATAAATTTTTCTAAAAAGATTTAAGTGATTAAAGAGATCTACAAGAAAACAAAAAAGGATTTTATAACTCTGCCGAATTTGGAAAACTATGAAGAATATCGGAAAAGTTTTTCATGGAACCAAATTCGTAATGAATTTTCCTGGTTTGACGGAAAAATAAATGCTGCTTATAATGCTGTTGACAGACATGTAGATACCTGGAGAAAAAATAAAATTGCCCTTTACTGGGAAGGTGACGATAGCGTTACTCAGGAATTTACTTTTTTTCAAATTCATTTATTATCCAATAAAATCGGAAATATTTTAAAAAATCATGGTATTGAAAGAGGTGACCGGGTTTTTCTGTTTCTTCCGCGTATTCCGGAATTATATTTTTCATTTTTAGGAATTTTAAAAATTGGGGCTGTTGCCGGATCATTATTCAGTGCTTTTCAGGAACAGGCTTTAGAAGACAGATTAGCCAATAGTCAGGCTAAAATTGTGATTACCAACAGTGAACTAAAATTAAGAATAGATAAAATTCGGAAAAATTTACCTGATCTAAAAACTATTATTTGTGTTGATTTACCTGATTTTAAAAAAGAAATGGAAAAAGCGTCTGACGAATGTCATATTTCACAAATGGATCCGGATGATTACGCTTTTATGCTTTATACCTCGGGTACAACAGGAAAACCTAAAGGAGTTGTACATTCTCACAGATCTATTATTCAACAACATGCGACTACTAAATGGGTTTTGGATTTAAAAGACTCAGATACTTATTGGTGTACTGCAGACCCAGGATGGGTAACAGGGATTGCATATGAGATTTTGGGTAATTGGTCATGCGGTATCACGCAGGTTGTTTACAGTGGCCGTTTTTCACCTGAAAAATGGTATGAAATTCTCCAAAAATATCAAATAACCGTATGGTATACGGCTCCAACAGCCATCAGAATGCTTATGGCTTCGGGTGATAAATTACCCAGAAAATATAATCTAAAGAATTTGAGACATTTATGTAGCGTAGGTGAACCATTAAA
>CAYLWN010000003.1:0-23939 GCA_964387625.1 uncultured Gammaproteobacteria bacterium | reverse complement strand
GGACGTGCTGATGATGTTATTAAAACATCAGGAGAACGGGTGGGCCCTTTTGAAGTAGAATCAGCACTGGTTGCTCATGCTGGAGTTATTGAAGCAGGTGTGATTGGAAAACCCGATGCTTTGCGTGGAGAAATTATTAAAGCTTTCGTGGTTGTCAACGATAAAACTAAAGCATTAATTTCTAAAAAACCTGAGGCTCTTAAATTTAAAGAAGAATTAGCGCAATTTGTTAAAAAACATTTAGCCGGTCATGCTTATCCGAGAGAAATTGAGTTTATCGACAAATTACCTAAAACCAGATCTGGTAAAATTATGCGCCGGATTTTAAAAGCCAAAGAAATGGGATTACCGATTGGAGATACCTCTACACTGGAAGATTATTAAATAATTTAATTTTTAACAAATTTACGGATTACTCCTACACAAATCCCTTGAATTTTTACATGAGTAGTAAATATGGGCGACATAGTAGAATTTGCCGGTGCTAATTTAATTCTATCCTTTTCAAAATAAATTCTTTTTAACGTAGCTAAACCATTTGGTAAAAGTGCCACCACTATGTCTCCGTTTTTGGCATCTGTCTGGTGTTGAATTACTACATAATCTCCATCCAAAATTCCCTCTTCAATCATTGATTCGCCTTTTACCTGTAAAACATAGGCTGGTTTTTCAGAAGAAACCATCCAGGGCGCAACTGTTAAATAACTGTTTGGGTCAGTATAAGGTTCAAGCGGAGCTCCTGCAGCGATATATCCCAACACAGGCAGTTCAACTGATCCGGGTTTATCAATAGTATGATAAGTATCTCTGACTAATTCTATGCCTCTGGCTGCACCGTCTAGTTTTTTGATATAACCCTTTTCGCGTAAGTGTGCCAGATGCTCGTGAACCGTAGCAACAGATGACATACCCAATGCATTGCCAATTTCTTTGAGCGTCGGTGCATATCCGAATCTTTGGCTGAACTGAGTTAAAAATTCTAAAACCTGTCTTTCTCTGGGATAGAGTATGGCTGGCATAATAATGACGAAAAATTAATGTTAGTTATATTATTAATCCGAAATCAATTTGCTGTCAATACTATGTATTAGTATCAAAATATATCAAAATTGACTAATATCTGAAAAATACCCAAAATGATATACATGTATGTTAAAATTATTTTGCCCTGTATTGCGAAAACTAAAAAATTTGGGCATAATTCCCTCTAGATTAAATTTTGTTTAAAAATCTTAAACAAAATTTAATAAGAAGGGTATAAATGAAATTTCATCTAAAGACTAGCTTTTCCCCAACAGGTGATCAGCCACAAGCTGTAGATAAACTTACACAAAACCTGACACAGGGTACCAAAGAACAGGTTTTATTAGGTGTAACAGGCAGTGGAAAAACTTTTACTTTAGCAAATGTCATCAACCATTTACAGAAACCTACATTGGTTATTTCTCACAATAAAACATTAGCTGCGCAACTTTATCAGGAATTTAAAACGTTTTTTCCAAATAATGCGGTTTGTTATTTTGTATCATATTATGATTATTATCAGCCCGAAGCTTATATCCCTCAAAGTGATACTTATATTGAAAAAGAGACGCAAATAAATGAAGACATTGATAGGCTTCGACTGGCAGCTACAACCAATATTTTAACCCGTTCTGACACAATTATTATTGCTTCAGTTTCTTGTATTTACAATATCGGATCACCCAAAGTTTACGGACAATTTATTTTAGAACTGAAAAAAGGTATTAAAATAGATCAAAAAGCTATCATCAATCGCCTGGTTCAGTTACGATATGAAAAATCAGATTTTGAATTTGTCAGGGGCAGCTTTCGCGTACGGGGAGAAATTATTGATATTTATCCTGCATATACTGAAATTGCTGAAAGGATATACTTTCAAGATCAATTAATTTCTCAAATCGATCAAATTGATCCTACAACCGGTGAAACAATTACCACTACAAATTCTTTGGTTTTATATCCGGCAAAACATTATTTAACTAAAATTGAAGATAAAAATATTTTTAAACAAATTGAATCAGATTTAAATAAAAGGGTAAAACTTTTAAAAAGTCAAAATAAACTTGTGGAAGCACAAAGATTAACACAAAAAGTGCATTATGATTTGGAAATGATTCAGGCAACCGGATACGTAAACGGTATTGAAAACTATTCCAGATATTTTGATGGTCGCAGTCCTGGTGATCCGCCTTTTACCTTATTAGATTATTTTCAAAAAAAATATGGAAAAGATTGGTTGATTTTCATAGATGAATCCCATATGACCATGCCGCAAATAAAAGGTATGTATAATGGGGATTTTTCACGAAAACAAACGTTAATTGATTTCGGATTTAGATTACCTGCTTCTTTGGATAATAGACCTCTTAAATTTGATGAATTTATACGGCGTATTCCGCAAACCATCTATGTATCTGCTACTCCTTCTGCTTGGGAAATTTCCCGATCAGGCAGTCAAAATATAGTTTCTCAATTGATCAGACCAACAGGTTTGCTTGATCCTGAAATATTTATAAAACCTAGTAAAGGGCAAATTATTGATTTAATAAAAGAAATTGAAACTAGAATATCTAAAAAAGAACGGGTTTTGGTAACCACGCTTACCAAAAGAACCGCTGAGGATTTATGTAGTTATTTAAAAGAAAAAGGAATTTTGGTCCAATATTTGCATTCAGACGTCCAAACATTAGAAAGGACTACTATTTTAGATGATTTGCGCCGTGGAAAATATGATGTGATAGTTGGAATAAACTTGCTCCGTGAAGGATTAGATTTGCCCGAAGTTTCATTGGTTGCAATTTTAGATGCTGATAAAGAAGGTTTTTTAAGAAGTGAAGTAACATTAATTCAAACTATGGGACGGGCAGCCAGACATTTAAAGGGGACAGTTATCATGTATGCTGATAAAATTACTAATTCAATGGCAAGGGCGATTGATGAAGTAAAAAGAAGACGCCAAATACAACTTAATTATAATAATAAATATCATATTACTCCTAAATCAATCAGTAAACCATTCAGAGAAAATTTATTACATGAAATGTTGGCACCAAATGATTGGCAAATTGAAAGAAAAAGTAAAATATCCTGGTTAAAAATTGATGCTGAATCATTAACTCCAAAAGATAAAAAATTATTAATTTCTAAACTGGAAACTGAAATGCGGTTTGAGGCACAGGCTCTCAATTTTGAATTAGCCGCAAAAATCAGGGATAAAATCCTGGAATTGAAATCCTCATAAACTTCATAATTATTAATTTCTTAATATCTCACTTTAATCTATCTTGGTTAATCATAATTTTTGGAGTATAATATTGTTTCGCCACTGACTTTTCTGTGGTCATTTAATGTAGGCTTTTATGGATAATTTAATCAAAATAAGAGGTGCCAGACAACATAATTTAAAAAATATTAATCTTGATTTACCGAAAAATAATCTAATTGTTTTTACCGGTTTATCGGGAAGTGGTAAATCATCATTGGCGTTCGACACAATTTATGCTGAAGGTCAAAGACGATATGTTGAATCATTATCTGCTTATGCACGCCAGTTTCTAGGCATCATGAATAAACCCGATATGGATTCCATAGAAGGTTTATCTCCAGCTATTTCTATCGATCAAAAATCAGTATCACATAACCCCAGATCTACTGTAGGAACAATCACTGAAGTTTATGATTATTTAAGGTTACTTTTTGCACGAATTGGTCATCCGCATTGTTCTAACTGCGGAAGAGAAATATCTCATCAATCAATAGATCAAATATCCTCACAACTAATGAGTCTGCTTGAAGATGAAATTTCCAAACAAAAAACTTCCAAACCGCTAAGAATGATGTTATTTTCACCTGTTATAAAAGATAAAAAGGGGGAATTTCAGGAGTTATTTAATAATTTAAAAAGTAAAGGTTATATAAAATCCCGAATTGATGGACATCTTTTGGATATCAGAAAAGATTTGTACATTATAAAAACAAATAGACACAATATTGACGTATTAATTGATAAATTTTCCATAACTAAAAAAGATTTACGGAACCAGGAAACATCTGCAAATATCAAAACCCGTATCACTGCATCATTAGAACAAGCTTTAAATTTATCCAATGGACTAGTTATTGTCAGTTTTATTTACGATGCATCATTTGATTTTCCAGAAAATCCGCAAAAATATACAGATCATTTATTTTCTGAACTTTTTGCCTGTCCAGTATGTAATATAAGTATTTCGGAAATAGAACCCAGACTTTTTTCCTTTAATACTCCATACGGTGCTTGTGAAACATGTGATGGTATTGGATCACTTTTGAAGATTGATAAAAATTTACTATTTAATAAAGAGTTGACGATTTCCGAAGGAGGTATTTTGCCATATTCAAAAGTATTATTTAACGACACATGGTATTCAAGACTACTAAAGACCTATTTTAACGATAATCAAATCAATCAAAGAATACCGATAAAAGATTTATCTCCTGAAAAAATTGAATTGTTAGTTAAAGGAACCAATGAAAAAATATATGAAGTGACAGGCACAAACCGTTATGGAAAAATAACTTCTATTTATGAAACTTTTAAAGGAATTATTGCAGATTTAGAAAAAAAATATCAGGATACTGAGTCAGATTACGTAAGACTTGAGATAGAAAAATATATGCGTCAGGAAATTTGTCCGAAATGCCAAGGCAAAAGACTAAAACCAACAGCCTTAAGTATTACTATAGATAAAAAATCAATAGTAGATATCACAGATTTATCAATTTTTAATTCTTATGATTGGATGTTAAATTTACCTAAGCAGTTAACAGATAGAGAAAATCAAATTGCCGTTATTATATTAAAAGAAATAAAAAACCGGCTGCATTTTTTAATTTCTGTAGGTCTTGAATATATTACTTTGGGAAGAAGTGCAAAAACTTTATCAGGCGGTGAAAGTCAAAGAATCAGATTAGCATCTCAAATCGGATCAGGATTGTCAGGTGTTTTATATGTTTTGGATGAACCATCCATCGGACTGCATACGCGGGATACACAAAAGCTGATCGGTACCCTTAAAAAACTCCGGGATTTAGGAAATACTGTTATCGTGGTTGAGCATGACCGCGAAATCATTGAATCGGCAGATATTATTTGTGATTTTGGTCCACAAGCAGGTGAAAAAGGAGGTCAAATAGTTTTTGTCGGCAGTATTGATAAAATTAAAAAAACTTCTAATTTAACTGGTAAATATTTACGTAATCCATCATTAACTTATATTAACCGAGTTAATCAAATAACTGATGAAAAAATAACTTTGATCGGCGCAAAACATAATAATTTGAAAAAAATAGATGTAAATTTCCCTATTGGTAAATTGATTTGTGTAACCGGAGTATCAGGTTCAGGAAAATCATCGCTGGTAGTTGACACTCTTTATCATGCTCTAATGCAAATTTTTAATAAATATCATAAAGAAAAACCAGGATCTTTTGATAATATTTATGGAACAGAATTGATTGATAAAGTAATTTTAGTTGATCAATCGCCAATTGGGAGAACTCCCAGAAGTAATCCAGCAACATATACTGGCTTATTTACATATATAAGAGACTTATTTGCTCAATTACCTGAAAGTAAGCAAAGAGGATTTAAAAGCGGTAGATTTTCTTTTAATGTAAAAGGTGGCAGATGCGAGGCTTGTCAGGGTGAAGGTCAGATAAAAATTGAAATGCAGTTTTTATCCGATGTTTTTGTTACTTGTGAAGTATGTCATGGAAAACGTTACAGTAACGAAACATTAGAAGTAAAATATAAAGATAAAAATATTGCCCAAATATTGGACATGACAGTTGATGAAAGTGTCAAGTTCTTTAATAATTTTTCTTTGATAAATAACAAACTTACCACATTAAAAGACGTTGGTTTGACCTATATGCATTTAGGACAACCGGCAACTATGCTTTCGGGAGGGGAGGCACAACGAATAAAATTAGCCACTGAATTATCTAAAAGACAAACCGGAAGAACACTTTACATTTTGGATGAACCTACAACAGGATTACATTTTGCTGACTTAGAAAAATTATTACAAGTGTTACTTCGATTAAAGGAAAAAGGTAATACAGTTGTAGTGATAGAACATAATTTAGATGTGATTAAAAACGCGGATTTTGTAATCGATTTAGGACCCGAAGGGGGTGATACGGGAGGATATTTAGTAGCAAGCGGAACACCTGAAGAAATTGCAAATATAAATACATCATATACTGGTAAATCATTACGAAAAATTCTAAAATAAAATAATTGCCATGCTTTCCAAAATTAAGCCTTTATTTCCAATAATTTTATTTCTATGTTTTTTTGGTTTTTTTCCGTCTTTTTCTTTTGCTGCTGATTTTCAATTTGATTACAATGTGTACTATTCAGTTTCACAAAGCGGATCAACAACTATAAAACATGACATAATTGTGACAAATTTAGCCTCAAATTATTACACGCAAAGTTTTACTTTAATAACCACTTCAGATCAAATCAAAAATATTACTGCTTGGGACAGTATCGGACAAATAACTCCGGAAACAGAAATTAAAAATAATAGTGTTTCAATAAAAGTAAATTTTAATGAAAAAATTGTCGGATTAAATAAACAAATGCGGTTTTTTATCCAATATGAAAGTTCAGATGTTGCGACTAAAAAAGGCAGTATTTGGGAATTAATTATTCCTGGAATTGAAAAAGATAATCAAATTTCCTCATACAATATTTTTTTACAAGTTCCCCCCAATTTTGGACAAGCACAGCATATATATCCTAAACCTAATCAGAATAATTTTTGGTCAATTAAAGAGCTAAATCAGGGAGGAATAAATATTATCTATGGAAATAGACAAACATACTCATTTAATTTAATTTATAATTTGATTAACCAAACCAGTAGAAGCCAAATTCAAGAAATTGCTTTACCTCCTGATACGGCTTATCAAAAAGTGATTCTCTCCAGAATGTCCATTGCACCTTTAAATGTTACGCAAGATGATGACGGTAATTGGCTTGCACAATACAAACTAAAACCAAAAGAAAAATTAAAAATTGTAGCAGAAGGAAACATTTTGGTTTATATGGAACCTTATAATACATATACTGTTAATTTGTCCCCTAATAATCTAATTGGTTATACCAAACCTTTAAAATATTGGGAAAACAGCCCAGAAATTTCTAATCGGGCAAAAGAACTTATAACACCTAGAAATATATATGACTGGGTGGTAAACAATTTAACCTATGATTTCAATATCAATACTTCCGGTTCTACCCGAAACGGTGCTTTATTTATTATGAATAATCCAACTCTTGCCAGATGTATGGATTTTAGTGATTTATTTGTAGCTCTTTCAAGAAGTGCAGGCATTCCCTCGCGGGAAATTCACGGATATGCATATACTACTAACTCGAAACTTCAACCGCTTTCACAAACATCAGATGTATTACATGCTTGGCCTGAATATTACGATTTTGAAAGTAAAAACTGGATAGCTGTTGATCCGACGTGGGGAAACACTACCCATGGTATAGATTATTTTGATAAACTGGATTTCAATCATGTCACGTTGGCCATATTAGGCAAGCAAAGTGATTATCCTTATCCAGCAGGTTCTTTTTATACCGATAATGCTTCTAAAAATGTTTACATCGAATTAGTTGATAAAGACATCACTATACCGGAACCTGTTTCCAAAATGATATTAAATAAAAATACTATTTACAATAGTATAAATAAAACTATAAATTTATTTATTTATAATCAGGGCAATATTATGCTGTATCCACAAAAATTAGGCATAATCTCTACATTAAATATGCAAAACGATTTGGAAATTCCTCCTATACCCCCGTATGGATTTGTTAGCATACCAATTTCAGTTTATCCAAAGTTTAGCTTGGTTTCTGACAATTTTGACATTAATATAAATTATTTAAATCATCAGGTAAAATTTAATCTTGTAATTAAACCTTTTTATATGATTTTCTTTCCCTATACTTTGCTACTTTTTATCTTTGTTATAATATTTGTCTGCCTTAAATATGGCAAACGAAAAACTTAAATTAATTGCTCAAAAATTTCCCCAAAGACCTGGTATCTATAAATTTAAACAAGATAAGCAGGTTCTTTATGTGGGAAAAGCTCTAAGTTTAAAAGACAGGGTACTTACATATTTTCAAAACCTGGATTTAAAAGCCAAACAACTTACTCAACTGGCCTCAAATATTTCTTATATTGAAACAGAATCGGAATTTCAGGCGTTGCTTCTCGAAGCGAATTTAATTAAAAAATATCATCCCCCTTATAATATAATTTTCAAAGATGATAAAAGTTATTTATATATTTTTATTTCTTTAGGTGAAGATTATCCGAAGGTAATTGCAACTCGTAAACCTAAAAATGTAGACGTTTCAAAGAAATGGGAAATGTATGAAAATTTAAAAGGACATTTCTTTGGTCCATATCCTTCAACTTCTCAAACACAAGAATTACTGAGATGGTTAAGAAAAATATTTCCTTTTTGCAGTCAAAAAAAAATCTCCTCTAAGCCTTGTTTCTATAGTCATTTGCAATTATGTAATCCTTGCCCAAACTATATACAAAAACAGGACAAAAACACGCAACTAATTTTAAAAAAAATATACAAAGATAATATAACTAATATTAAACGAATTTTAGAAGAGAAAATAAAAAATGTAGTCGTTGATCTAAGTAAAAAAATGGAAGAGCTGTCGCAAAACCAAAAATACGAAGAAGCACAAATTCTTAAAAAGAGATTATTTTATCTAAACAATTTATTAACTGTCACTAAAATTAAAAATTATCTGACCAACTCACAATTTTACCCGGAAGCACAAATTCAAATCACCAAAGATATGACCAAAATGTTAAATAAATTTAATCTAAAAATTAAACAGTTAGAAAAAATAGAATGTTTTGATATATCAAATCTTGATGGTAAATTTGCTGTTGCTTCACAAGTTGTGTTTATGAACGGTCTTCCGGATAAGAGTCAATATAAACGCTATCGAATAAAAATAACTGACGAACCCAACGATGTAAAAATGTTAAGTGAAGTGATTTCAAGACGTATCAAACACAAAGAATGGCCTTTTCCTGATATCATTATCGTAGATGGAGGTATTCCGCAAGTTTCAACTATCCATCAATTATTAATCAAAGAAAATATTGACATACACGTCATTGGCTTGGCAAAGAAAAAGGAAACATTAATTATATATAATAATGATAAATTTCATCAATTAAAATTAAGTAAATTTAATAATATTTTGAAATTAATTCAGCAAATTAGGGATGAAAGTCACAGGTTTGCAATAAAGTATCACCGTCATTTAAGAAATAAATTTTTGACAAACATTCAAAATATAGGATAGGATAAAACAAGAACTATGAAACACATAATCAGAATTTACCTGATACATCTTTTTGCACTCTGGTTAAATACTTATTTGTTTGCAGGAAGTTTTTTAATAGGTAAAAATATCAAAATATTTCTTTTTTCAGCGTTAATATTAACTTTACTTAATGTGATATTAAAACCGGTGCTTAAGTTATTGTTTTTTCCTATTAATGTATTAACTTTGGGCTTATTTTCCTTAATTATAAATATGATTATTTTTTATCTGCTTTTATATTTAGTTCCTGATATTAAAATTCTTCCCTGGTCATTTGCAGGATTTTCATATCAGCAATTCACTGTACCTGCTTATAGTTTTAATTTTTGGCCAACATTATTTATAATTTCAACACTGACAAGTTTCAGTACTAATTTGTTAATATATTTAGTAAAATAAATATTCATGATAAAAGAACCAAAAATTGTTTGTTTAGGCGGCGGGATCGGTACCGTACAACTTCTAAGAGGTATCAGATTTTTTACACATAAAATAACCGTAGTTGTATCAATGTCAGATGATGGTGGTAGCGCAGGGCGACTTAGACGACTTTATAGTATACCTCCTCCCGGTGATTTAATAAATTGTTTATCAGCGCTATCAAATGCTGAACCATTGCTTTCACAGATGTTAACTTATCGGTTTGCAGGAAAAAGATGGGGTAGAGATGATGCTCTAGGTGGTCAAAAACTGGGAAATTTGATAATTGTTGCATTAACGAAAATTACTGGTAGTTTTTCTAATGCATTAAAAGAAATGCAAAGAATTTTCAGATCTCACGGTGTCATATATCCGGCAACTGAAGAAAATGTCTCAATATGGGCTGAAACAAAAGATAAACATAAAATATACGGTGAAATGAACATAGACTTAGGAAAATATCCGGGTACAAAAGAAATTAAACAAGTATACCTTGAACCCAAAGTGAACAGTTCGCCTCCTGAAGTGACCAGAGCTATGTTGGATGCAGATTGTATTATCGCCGGACCAGGTGACTTATATACCACAGTATTGCCAGTGCTTTTAGTAAATGATATAAAAAATGCTTTAAAGAAATCTAAAGCAACAAAAATATATATATTAAATATAGCCAATAAACCCTTTGAAACTCCTAACTATAAAACATCTAATTACTTGGACGCTATATACAAACATATCAATTATTTTCCATTCAAATATTGTTTAGTTAACAATAACCATAAACCAAGAATTCCCGTAAAGCTGGATTATTCTTATGTTGGAATTGATAAAGATCTCAAAGTTTCTTATAATACCAACATGGTGTATGGAAATTATGTTGAAGACGAATTTCCTTTATATCACAATCCACAAAAGGTAGCTAAACAAATCATGAAATTACTATGAAAAATTTATTTCTTATTATCCAAATAATATTGTCGTCATTATTAATTACTTTTATATTGTTACAGGCAAAAGGTTCAGGTTTAGGATCTGCTTTTGGAGGTAGCAATGAACAATACCGCAGTAAAAGGGGAGTTGAAAAAATTTTATATAAAGGAACCATAGTTATTGCTGTTTTATTTTTGTTATCTTCAATAATCAATTTGATAATTCGTTAATAAAAATTTTCGTTTTTATAAATTCTTTCAAATGTGTATAAAAAAATCCGTTACTATTTTTGGTTAATCATTGGTATCTTTAAAAGATATATAAAGGTTATAATTGGTACTTTTTTGCTTGGTACATTATTATTGGTAATTTTTGTCAAATTCGGACCTATATTGTCAAATTTGACTCAATCTACACATCAAATCATCGGCATGGTAGGTAACTATACTCCAACTAATTTACCGTATTCTGTTTTGCGACTTATAAGTCTGGGATTAACCGACATTAATGAAGCAGGTGAACCTATGCCCGCAATTGCAACTTCATGGAAAATTTCAGAAGATAAAAAAACCTATACCTTTACTTTAAGAGATGATTTATATTGGCATGACGGAAAAAAATTTACAGCATACGACGTTAATTATAATTTAAAAGATGTTAATTTTATTCCCATAAAGAATTCTGAATTAGAAGTTAAATTAAAAAACTCTTTTTCACCACTACCGAATCTATTATCAAAAGCATTATTCAAAAAAGGCATGATTGGATTAGGTTCATATAAAATCAAAGAAATTAAATTAAAAGGTGAGAATATTACTTATTTAAAATTGGAGTCACTGGCAAATGATTTACCTTTCATAGAAATCAAATTTTACGCCAGTGAATCTCAAGCGAAAGAAGCTTTTAAATTAGGAGAAGTTAATGTGCTTGACGAAATGACTGACGCTTCTCCATTTAATAATTGGCCTAATATGACTATAAAAAAGAATTCTAAATATAACCGTTATGTAGGCATATTTTTTAATTTAAATGATCAGGAATTAAAAACTAAAGAAACCCGTCAAGGATTGTCTTATGCTATAGATAAACCGGAAAATAACCGGGTTTCTACTCCTTTGTCAGTTAAGTCTTGGGCTTATACAAACAGAGTCAAGCAATATGATAAAGACGTCGCTCAAGCTGAAAAATTATTAGCTGATCTGATTGCTTCCCAATCCGGTGAATTAACCTTATCAACTATTAATCCTTATTTATCTACAGCTCAACTAATTAAATCTCAATGGGAAGATTTAGGTATTAAGACTAAAATAAAAGTAGAAAATGGTCTTCCGGAGAATTTTCAGGTTTTACTGATGGCTTTGGATATTCCCACTGATCCCGATCAATATGCTTACTGGCATTCAACTCAGACCACTACTAACATAACTGGATACTCTAATCCAAAAATAGACAAATTACTCGAAGATGGCAGACAACAAACGGACAAGGAAGAAAGACTAGCTACTTATTATGATTTTCAAAGATATCTTGTCGAGGATGCCCCTGCAATATTTCTATATTATCCTGAAACATACACTATAATCAGAAATTAGAAATTCTACAATGTTTCAACTTTCAAAATTTATAATAAGAATTTCTGTAGTTAAATACATTTCTTATCCGGTTTTAATATTTCTATTTACCAGAGTTTTTCTTATTCTGATATTACAATCTGGTTTTACTTTTTTAACTTTACCTTTTAGCCAAAATTATTACGATCTTTTTCCAAATAAAATATTTTTAAATGGTTTGCTTCAGTGGGATTCGGGTTGGTATGCAATTACTGCTTCTGAGGGTTATAGCTTGACTAAATATCCATTGCATAATAATTTAACGTTCATGCCCATGTATCCAATACTTATAAGATTTTTAATATCAATGGGGATAAACGTTTTTGTTGCCGGTATTATTATATCCAATATCTCTTTATTACTTGCCACCATTATTATATATAGGTTTATTACAAATCTGTTTAGTAAAGACATTGCTAATAAGACCATCATACTTTTACTTCTGAATCCTTTTTCCATTTTTTTTAGTGCCATGTATACGGAATCATTGTTTTTGTTATTTACTGTAGTCACGTTTTATAATTTTTTCAAAAAAAGATGGTTTATAACCAGTATTTTTGCGTCGTTGGCTGGTTTAACTCATATAATAGGTTTAATTGTTCCTGTTATATGCTTATTATCATTTTTAATTATCAATAAATTTAAGTTAACCAAGCTTTATAAATCAATGCTTTTATTATTGATAGGATTTCTAGGACCGGTATTATATTTAATATTTATACAAATTAAGTTTGGTTCATTTTGGTTAATTTTTCAAAGCCAGCAGAATTTTGGGGGATTGTTTTACAAAAGATTGGCTTATGTGTATCAGGTAATAAATTTTATGATCTTTAATAATGTACTTGTACATTTACCCAATCTTTTTATAATATTTCTTCATCTATTTTTGGGATTTTTGTCAATCTATTTAATTTTAAAAACTTGGAAAAAACTACCTATTTATTTATCTTTATGGGCATTATTTGCCTTAATAATATCTTTTGCTGATCCACCCTGCTTAGGCAGACATATTATTACTTTTTTTCCGGTTTTTATAAGTTTCGTGCTTTTAATCCAAAATCATAAAAATTTATACAGATTCACATTGGGGATTTCGATTGTTTTATTCATTCTGATTTCCTTATTATTTTCCCATGGATATTTCGTGGCTTAATTTACTAAATTATGTTTTTGATAGAGAAAGAGCAAATGTATCAAAATCTTTCTTGTCATCAATAGCGTCAGTTAATTGTTGGAACAATTCATCGTAATTTGCTGCTCTTTTATCAGGATTTACATTTGTGTTGGTTAATATTAATAAAGCTATTTTGTCGTTTATTATGTTATTTTTTTGTAAATTTTCTACCTGATCAATAAATTTAGTTCTTCTATCTTTTAAATCTAATTTCTCGTTATAAAAAATATCTGTATCTATATTTAATTTTGAAGTCATTGTTAAAATTAGCGAATAAATGTCTGATCTGACATCACATTTTGCACCTTTGAAATTTGGTTTTTTAGCATTATTTATATCAGGATATTTTTCAGGAGCTGAAAATCCATGAGTACCAAATTTTGCATAAATAAACCCGTGTTTATCCATTCGTTCCGTGTTATTAAAGTCAATAATTACGATTGATCCATTTTCTCTTTTCATAATATTTGATGGGGAAATATCATTATGCAAGAATCCTAATTTATAAATTTGGTTAAGAATTTTTGCAGCAGCCAAAGTTGATGTTATTAAATCCTGTGCGTTCGTAAATTGAAAATTTTCCCAATCAGTGCCTATTATTTCTTCTATTTCCATGTGTGAAAACAAAAAACCCGCATCTTTATTATCACTTAATGCTACTTGTTTGTATTCACTTTGAGATTCAAAGACTAAAGGAATATCTTTAACGCCTTTGATAGTTAAAAAACTAAGAATCATGGCTTCTTTGATTGTTCTGATACCTGAATTTACTGTAGTATTTTCCCATTCATGTAAATCATTTTGATTTTTAAGATTCATATACGAACGATACGAAGGACCAAAAAACATTTCCAATGAATTTTCTAATTGTGGTGAAATTTCATGGGGATTAAATTGCTTAGAATTTTTAATATGAGTATTTTTTGAGATTTCTAAAGGAATAACTTGCTGATTTGTTGATTTTAATTTGGTAAATAATTCAGTCATAAAAATTGTATGTTATAAATTAATTAGTGGCCGTTTAGGGGCTCCCCGCCTGCAAATGCCTGAGCATAGCTCTGGCGGGCAGGGAACCCTCGACATTTGCGATGTATTTTGTGGACGATGTAGGATTCGAACCTACAACATCTTCGATGTAAACGAAGCGCTCTACCGTTGAGCTAATCGTCCTTTCTCTACCAACCCTGCCCGCAATGCATGTGCATAGCGCTGGCAGGCGGGTGAGCTAAGCGGCCAAAATATATTATGAATTAAGGATTATAAATTAATAAGCTGTAGACTTCAATTCATAAGTTTACTTTAAGCCTAATTTAAATTTATCTTAAATTAGTTATTTTAAATATTAAAGTTGTACTCTCAATATTACTCAATTTGAACTAATTATATCTAAATATCACTCACATTACCAGAAATTCCATATTTTTTATTTAATTTGAAAAGTTGCAATTATTATTCAATTATGAAATATTAAATAAATCTATGGATTCTGCCACTCCTAATCAAACATCAAATAGTAATCCTTTACAACCTATAATAACTGTTCCACAACCTAAAAATTCTAAATCTTTTTTATGGTTTAGTTTGGGTATATTAGTAACTCTAATCATCATTGGAATTGGATACTTCATTTATAAAAATCAGGCAAATACTTCTACACAGCCAATACCAACACCTATAGCTAATTCAATTCCTACACCAGATCCAACTGCAAATTGGAAAACGTATACTGATAGTAATTTGAATTATTCTTTTCAATACCCGCCCACTTCTTGTGAATTACAAAGATTTGTTAGTGACTCTTCCTTTGCTATTTGCTACTTACCAAAAGGAAGTGATGGAGGCTCCAAGAATAATAACGGACATGTCATAAGTCTTGGTTTTATTTCTCAAAACCAACTTAACGTTATGGGAATAACTTATTGTGGTGCATACCCTAATGATTCTTTGAGGTGTGAATCATTTAAGATGGGTAAAGTTACTGTGTCAATTGATTGGGGAACAGGTGGTGACGCAAATGCCAATGCATGGATTTCTCATCCCAACGGAGGAATAGTTACTTTTGCCCTTCAGCCTGTTACAGCTGAATCGAAGGTAATACTTAAACAAATACTTTCCACTTTCAAATTTTTAGATGAAATAAGTGATACCCCAAATTGGAGTTTGTATAAAAATGATATTTTTGATTTTGAAATAAAATATCCATCATCAGTGAAAGTTACAGAACATAAAGAAAGCAGACAAATTAATTTTAGTGATGAAAATCTTTCTTTTAATGTTCAAATGCGCCAAAACCTAGACCCAATTCCTCTAGACAATTATTTTTATATGGATTCAGTAGCTGTAAGAAAAACAACTTTAGGAGGTCAAATTGCCAATGTTTATGAATTTCCAGAGGGTATTTGCGAAATATCAAATTGTAGTTCACCATTTATTGCAATTGCTACAGATAAAGGTCAATATTATTATCATCTAATCTTTAATAAAACCATTCACTTATCTAATGAAGAAAATCTTATTCTTTCCTCTTTTAAATTTCTTGATTAATTTGATTTAAACTAATCAATGCGAAGTTGTGCCGCGGGAGAGACTTGAACTCTCAAGGGTTACCCCACAGCCTCCTCAAGACTGCGTGTCTACCAATTTCACCACCGCGGCTTTTTTTGTATTATATATTATATTTACTGTTTCTTTGAATGTTTCGAATGGTCCTCCTATTCTTACTTCAAACCTTTTCAGTACTATTCGTACACGGTTTGAAGAGCGAATTATGGAGGACATAGAATTTCTAAAAACTCACTTCGTTCGCTCAAGAAATTCTAATGTGCCGCAGGAGAGACTCGGACTCTCATCTTGTTACCAAGACAGCGTTCTGAACACTGCGCGTCTACCAATTTCGCCACTGCGGCATTGTTATGATAATTTTACTCTTATTTTAGCTATTTAAACTATTTTACATCTACCAATTTCGCCCGCCTGCAGTTGCCCCCGCCAGACAGCGCTTCTACGCAGTCGATGCGGGCTGGTGATGCAACAGCATCTGGCGGGCAGGCCACTGCGGCATGAATTGATTATATCAAAAGGGGATTTAAATTATTGAGTAGGAAAAAGGTTTTAAAATTAACCCACTTGTGTAGAAACTGATCTTTCGTTGGAAAGACCAAAACTGGTACCTTTCTTTTTGTACATCTTCCAGTATGAGCGTTCTTTTTTTCTGGATTTTAAGGCATTTAACCAGGTCGAACTGTGATTTAAATTTTGACGCATTACTTTGAGTACGGTTTTTAACCTATCCAAAAAATCCAAATGATATTGTCCTGGGTCAACTATGTTTTGAGAAGCGGCTGACTCAACTGACTTGTCAACATTTTTTATAGCTTTTATTAAAGCGCGCAGCTCGAATCTGATTTCTTCAATTTTTTGCGCCATTTGAGCTTCATTTTGTTTCAACTTATTTAACGCTTCGTTAGAAATATAATCAGAAAACATATCTGCTTTTTTTGGTCTTGGCATGAAAGGCATATCTTCAACAGTTTCTTGCTGTGTCTGATTTCCTAAATTTATTGGTTCTCCAGGGGTTAATTCTCCTTGTTTAGGGGTGGGTTGTGATCCAAAAAGAGAAGACAAAGCGTCACTTCCGATACCTGAGACAACATCGCTTTTAACTGAACTTACCACTCCAGAACCCAAGCTTTTCAATTGCTCAATTAAGCTGTCTTGATTTATTGATTTAACTGGATTTTTTCTATTAGTCTTATTCATAAGCGGCGTCATGATAGCAAATTTAGCCTCATTTGTCAACCAGTCCTAATTAAATTATAGGTCATATTAAGGCTTAATGATTGTCGGTTTGAGCAGTTTTTGTAGAGTTTTTTGTCTTCGTAGTAAGCTTCCTAAATAATATCTTTGTTTTTCCAGAGTTTCTTTTTCTGCTTGAGTTTTAGCCTGGTTTATAACTTGGTCAATTTCCTGATTTTCAACCGTTACTTTTTCCAAATCAGCAATTTCTTCCAATGCAAATTCCAAACTCAAAGTTTTTTGAGCTTGAGACTTATAATTTTCTCTAATCAGATCAGATGTTAATCCTTTGGCTTGTAAATATTGTTCTATAGTCATACCCAATTTTTGTGTTTGGTCAACCAAATCAGACAATAATCTGTTGACTTCATGTTCAATTATTAAAGGAGAGATTTCTACTGAAATTTCTTTTTCCAAAGTTTCCAATATTTCAGTTATTGTCGGTTCCTGTGATTTTGCTTTATCTTGAGAATCTTTGGGAGTCCAAATCTGTTTTCTTTTTGAATCAATTAGTTTATCTATGCCAGATCTATAATTTCCCAATTTGATTGCCGGTTTTTCAGCAGTTGTTATCCTGATTTTCCAATCTTTATTTTCTTGAGCCTCCAGTACTTCAACTTTGGGAGATATGACAGGTTTTATTTGGTTTTCTTTAACCACTTGAGTATAAATATCGGGAATAAGTTTTTTTAAAACTTCTTCATATATGTGGGATTTGTTAATTTGCTTTTCGGCAATATCTTTGGGAACCTTGCCTTTTCTAAAACCTGAAGCCTCTACGTGTGATAAGAGGTGATTAAAAATTTCGTCATAAGACGTTTTTACATCACTCCATGACATGTTCACTTGAATTTCTAAAGTATTTCCTGCTAATCGTTTTACAGCTGAAATCATGAGTGCATTATACGGCTATTTCAGTAAAAAACCAAGAGATTGGATTTTAAGGCGCAAAATTAACATTCATTTCCAAAAGCGGAAAATTAAGTTTGGAATTTGATAAATCTAATCCTTCATTTACAGTTATAGTGTCTTTTAGATTTTGTTCAAATTGCATATATTCAGGCAGTTTGCTGAATTCACTTGTATTTTTAGTGGTTGCTGATGCAGACGCTATAGGCACAAAGGATGCTTGGGGAGATGCTTGAGGTGTAACAGGATTATTTTTCGGTTTTAGTAATAAAACAGCTATGTTTACCAAAATCAATCCCAATAAAATAACTAAAAGGATTTTAACCTTTGGTGTTATTTTCATAGGCAATTCATCATTAACAATTTTAGGCTGATTTGGATTTGTATTTATATTTGGCGTACTTAGTAAATTAGTAGTTTCCATATTTAATGTTTTCTGAAAATTCATTTAAATATTTTAATCCTTCTTTTAAATTCTGATGAGCTTCAAAAATGGTGTATAGTATGGCATTAAAATCATTGTTCAAAGCATCAACATCTCTACTGTTTATATTGGTTAAATTTGTCTTTGCAGTATTTATTTTTTGATCTACTAACCACTGTTTATTTTTAGCGTCCAAAAGCCATCTTTCTAAAAGAGTTACGTCTTTTTGTTTGTTTTTAATTTCTGAGACAAATTGATTCGATTTGTCAATCAATTCATTATATTTTTGTAGTTGTTTTTCTACGTTAGAAATAATGTTTAAACCGGAAGTTTTCTTAGCATAAAGTTGATATTCAAAATGTTTATTTTCTACCATTTCTGAAATTGTCAAACAGTCATCTAAAGATCCGATTGTCGTAACTCTGCCATTAACATCATTAATAAATTTTTCCTGTTCTGACCAATAAGTACTCAAAAAATCTTCAGCATTAACTGTTTTGAGAAGTCCAATATAGGAAATAAGTACGTTGTTTCTTGAAGTTATAAAAGTTTTTGTAGCATTTACTGCCTGATTTTTGGAATTTAAAGTATTAAAAGACAGATATTGAGACCTGGCAATGATATATGCCGTATAGTCACTTCTGTATGTAGAGGATTTATTCAGGTATTCTTGATATTTGTCGGAAAATTCATCAGCTTTGACTATACCACTTACAATAATACCCGATATGGAGATTAAAAAAAGAATGATTAATGTGGTTAATAAATTTTTCCTGGGCATTGATTTAAGATTAATGAAAATAGTCTCGATTGTCAATAAATTTAAAAATAAACCTTAGATAAATTTTATTGATTTTACATCACGAATTTTATAATAATTATAGTGCTTTCGCACCACGAAGCTTTATGCGAAGTGGTGCAGGTAACAGGATGTACTTTGAACCAATTATAGCTAAATATTACGAACTTTACCAAAGATTTTACGATTTTGTTTAGTTTGAAAAGTTGCAATCTTTATAAATATATGAAATATTAAATATATCTATGGATTCTGCCAAATCTAATCAACAACTAATTAATAATCCATCACAACCAACGGTAAATGTTTCACCACCTAAAACCTCTAAATCTTTTTTATGGTTTAGTTTGGGTATATTGGTAACTTTAATTATCATTGGAATTGGTTACTTCATTTATAAAAATCAGGTTAATACTGCTATTTTACCTTCACCTGTACCATTTGCTAAACCAATATCCACCCCAGACCCAACCGCAGACTGGAAAATATTTACCCATCCAACATACAAATATCAATTCAAATATCCACCAAGTTGGTCAGCTATTGTCAACCAAAATGCTAGTGCAAACACTCTTTTTGGGTTAAATGCTACCTCTCAATCAGGCATTGGAGGTGTTGAGATAAGAGAAATTCCCACAGAACCACAAAACTTTCATAATCTTACTCAATCAAAAGTTATAAATTCTACACAATTAACAATCAACGGTATTAGTGGTTATAAAATGAAGTATTCAAATATTGTTAGCGGCACAGATTTTGTATTTAAGAACAACGATGGTTTAATTTACAACATCTATATTAACAGCGATGATTCAAATGATCTTGCTATTTTTAACCAAATCCTCTCCACTTTCAAATTTTTAGATGAAACTGGTGGAAATGCCAGTCCAAGTCAGGAAATAAGAGCAATATTACCAACAACTGATTGGAAAGATGTATCAGCTGAAACTTTCAGTCTAAAATATCCTTTAGATTTAACCCCTCAAGTTATTCTAACTCATGATGACATCGGTTTTCGACAAGTTGCAAATACGGAAAATACTATAAGTATAAGCAGAGTCGGAGATCCGATATCTTCAAAACCCAATTCATTATACTCAGGTGGTTCACGCAGAGATTGGTATTTAAAAGCAAATTTTGATGATTCACATCCAGTTCCTGATAATATAAGATTTGTTGATGTAAAATTAGGGCAAATTAGTGCTTTAGAAGTTTATGTAGGTCAAGAATTTCAAGCAATATTGGTTGCAAATAATACGAATCTCTATATGTGTTATAACCCATATAATCAACAAGTTGCTGAAACAATAATTTCTACAATAACTTTTAAATAAATTCCTTTAATAATCTTTTTCTTTAAAAAAAACTCAAATAAATTTTTTATTTAAATAAAGCTTTTGTGCAGCTGACAGGACGTACTTTGAACTAATTATGGCTAAATATTATTCACTTTACCAAAGATTCCATGTTTTTGTATAGTTTAATGGAAATAATATAGATAAAGGTTATTTTATGATAAAATATTTTAATGACATGGTTAATTTTAGTTATTATAAGTGCTATTTCAAGTTCCGTATCTCGCATACTTCAAAAAGTTCTACTTAAGGAAAAAGACAGTGAACCGTTTGCTTTTGCGTTTGTGTTTCAGCTTTTATTGGCTTTTTTATTTTTTCTCTATACTTTTATTACCAAAACTCTGATCATTCCTAATCTATCTGGTGTATTTTTAAATCTTATTTTAATGGCTATATTTTACAGCTTGGGTAATATTTTCATTTATAAAGCCTTTAAATTAGCTGAAGCATCAGAAGCTTCAATTATTTTTGCTTCTAGCACACTATGGACTGTTATTTCAGCTGTTATCTTTCTCGGAGATAAATTATCTAATAGTAATATCGCAGGTATTTTATTAGTGATTTTAGGCATTATTGCCGTTAATTACTCTAGAAGCAAATGGAAAATGAATAAAGGTCATTTATATGCTTTACTGGGAGCTATGATGTTTGGAATTGCCTTCACAAATGATGCTTTTATCATAAATAGATTTACCAGTATTTCTTCTTATATGTTGTTATCATTTTTTCTGTCTTCAATTACAATTTTGATATTCCGACCAAATCTTATTAAAGGAGTACCGTATTTTGTTAAAAAAAACATTATAGGAAAATTACTTATATGTGGGATTTTTTATTCTGCCATGATTTTTACAATTTTTGAAGCTTATAAACGAGGAGGTCAAGTATCAATTATCTCACCAATACAACAATCAGCCTTAATTTTAACTGTAATAACTAGTTACTTTATATTAAAAGAGAAAGATAGAATGGCAAATAAAATAATTGGAACGATCTTAACTTTTATTGGAGTACTTTTACTTATTTAGCTGTGGCTAGGGAATCATGAACAGCTCAGTGCAGGTAACAGGACGTACTTTGAACCAATTATAGCTAAATATTATTTACTTTACCAAAAATTTAACTTTTTTGTTTAAATTAAAAGGAAATTTATAAATCAGTTTCCATTGGAATTGGAGTTTCAGGACTTGTCATAAATAAATTTTTTTAGCAGGTATCTACAGAGAATTTACAGAAATTTACAGGTCGGACCTGTTATTTACAGGTCGGACCTGTTATTTATTATTAGTGTAAACTTACCAGACATTGTTTCATTATAGCCAAAAAGTAATTATGATTATTGACAAGCAGTTAAAACTTTTTTCATAATATATTTATTGGAATTTATTATGAGTAAAAAGACTTCAAAATCCCGAAATTTGTTTAAGTCAGTTTTGCCGTTGTTGGTAGTGTTCTTCCTAGCATTAACGACAATTTTGATTTTAAGGGAGGTTGTTAATGTGCAAAAACGATTCGGTGCGGATTTAAAAGCTGCTTTTGTCAGCGATACCCGGATTCCGGCAAGAAATGTGATTGTTTACGAGCCTCCACAACACAACACCACCGGTACGTTGATGTCTTCATCTGAAGTAACCAATCGTTTCTCGGTACTTCTATATGCCCGCAGTCAAATGAGAAAAAACCTGGTTAATTACAGAACTGCAGGTTTTAACGGCGACGCCCTGCTTTATCTCGTGGCGGATGACATCGAAGGACCGCAGAATCTGACCACAGTTACAGCCCAGGGAAAAACATGTTTGGAAAACGGAGTAGATCCCAATACTTCCGTACTCAGCGGTACTGCGGCTATGGATGCGGGGGATTTTTGCGAGATTCATGATGCGATTGTGAACCGTAACCGGGGATCTACCGACCCGGCTAAAATCTGCCTGACAGAATACAATTTTACCAATATCTGTCCCACAGAGAGCTTTTTTATTCACAGAACCGATAACAGCCGGGTAGAAAAGAAACGGACAAGCACATCATATTACCAGCCAAATCCGGGAGATCTCAACTGGCAAAAGTTCTTTACCCAAAGGGTCTTACGTGAATTGGTAGCAAATTATCAACCGGGTTATGAATTCGTATCCGGTATTGAAGGCCTGTTTATCGATAATATCGAGCTCAGCTGGACAAAATTGTATAATCGGATCGGAGTTCCAAAAGAATATGCGACAGACTGCAGCTACACTCAAAGTGTTCGCAATTTTGTATCTTATGTTCATACCCAACTTCACAGCAACGGCCGTTCATACTCTGTTTGGGCAAATATGATCTCTGATGCTCTCACTGATCCGTGCGGAGTTGCAGCCAATTCATGGGTTCCGTTCGACGATTACCTTGAAGGAGGTATGGACGAAAGTTATGTTTTGAATTGGGGAGCGGGACCATATGACGATGCCCACATTGAAAAAGAGATGGCAATAGGCAGTGATTGGGTTAAAAAAGGGAATCATTTTATGACTATTATTCAGGCAAATGGTGATATAAAATATAACATGTACACCTTTGCGGCTTACCTTATGACTACCGACGGAGTAAACGGTTCATACTTTTATGCAGATACACCGAACGGAAGATACGCACATTATTTCACCCTCCCGAATTCCGCTTACCCTGATTATAATTACCCACTTGGTGCTCCTACGGGTGATAAATATCTTGCCAGTACCAGTCCCGATCGGATTTGGAAACGTAACTTTGCGTGCGGTGAAGTAACTCTTAATCTGACTATGTATACCGGGTCGGTAAATATTACTGGTAACTGTAGTTCAGTCAATTCTTCACCTACAAGCATTCCAACACCCATCCCAACTCCAAATCCCGCCGATATTGACAAGAATGGACAAATAAATGCAGTTGATTTAATTTTAGTTCTAAAAAATTGGTTAGGAGTAAGTATTTGTTCTACTTTTATTTGTGATTTAAATCATGATAGTAAAATCAATGTATTAGATGCATCAATAATAATAGGGAATTTTGGCAAATAACGATGTTCTATTAAGTGCCGAATGTTTGTGC
>CAYLWN010000002.1:78523-91974 GCA_964387625.1 uncultured Gammaproteobacteria bacterium | reverse complement strand
AGATAAAACCAATCATATATCTTAATTAACACAAAAATAATTATTTTATAAAAAATATTACCGTGATAAATATTCAGCCATTTACGAAAATCTACTGGCCAATATTTTATTCTTTTGATATATTTTATAATTTTGTAATCCGGAAGAAAAACCAATTCATTGGTTAATTTCCATTTTCTGTAAATTAGAAAACCAGTTCTTCCTCGACAATAAGCCTTTTTAATAAATTTTTTAAATTTATTTACATCTTCATGATAGACAATCATTTTAGAATTATAAAATCCTAATAAAGAATGTTTATGAAACTGTAAACCTATATCAGTATCGGCGTGGTCTCCGATCGGATTTATAAATATTTGATTGTCAAATTTTATTTTTTTGGATCTCATTAATTTTAGATTTAAAATGACGTTTTTACTATCCAAACTAAATTTATCCAATTGTTTAATTTTTTGCTTATATCTATATTTAAACCAATATTGTTGTCTATAATGTTGTGCTTGAGCAAATAAATTATTTATGTTAAATAATTTATTTTGTCCGGAAATATAACCAAATTTATGATTATTTTTTATAAAAAAAAGTGCTTCTTTAACCCAATTTTTATCAAGTAAACAATCATCATCAACAAATCCCAAATAATCTGTTTTACATATTTTAATAATTTGGTTTCGAGCTTGAGGAATTGTAGAATATTTATAAGAAAAATATTTTATTGGTAAATTACTAAATAATTTTATAATTTTTTGGGCTGACTGAAATTTACTATTATCAATTATAATAATTTCATAAGGTAAAATTGTTTGATTTGCAATGCTGTTTAAACAGTTGGTTAATTGTTTACTTCTGTCTTTAGTTAAAATTCCTAAAGTAATTTGATTCATCATAAAACTGACAAATAGGCAAGCATCACCATAAATATATCTATTGAAGGATCAAGGCTAAAAAGAGTTTGAAATTGTGAATTAATAATAAAAGTCAAAGCACCTATCCAGATTGATAAATCTATAAGATTTTTTTTAGCCATATTCCAAGTTTTTTTAAAAATATAAAATACGAACAATACGAAAAGCATACCGGCAGGTATGCCTATTTCGGAAAAAAATAATAAGAATGTATTATGTACTGGATATAAAAAATTTCTAATTTCTGGTATTAAATCTAAATTGGACATAAAAAAAGTAAAATTATTAATTCCTATTCCAAAAATAGGTGATGAGAATATTGCTTCAAATGAAATTTTGATTAAATTTAATCTACTCCATCCATTACCAATATTTAAAATATCGTTAAAAGAATTAATCCTTGTAAAAAATAACGGCCCAAGAAAAATAAGCAGTAAAGAAATAATAATAAATATAGCTGAAATTAATTTATAATTAATTCTATTTTTATTAAAGATTAATAGTTTATGTAACCATGAAAATAAAAAAATTATCACTACACAAGCTATCCAACTACTACGGCTAAAAGTTGCAAATATTGCCAAACTGCATAAAATAAAAGAGCTCACAACAAAGGTTGAAAAATATGTATTTAATTTTTTTTCTCGATATAATTTTATTAAATATCCAATACTTATAGGAAGCAATAAAGATAAAGTACTCCCAAAAAATGTCGGGTGACCATACAAACCTGACACTCTGTAAAGCGGGCTTCCATCTGTGGTAACGTAACCATATGGTCTAAAAGACGTGCTATCTTCTAAAAATAAACCAATTGGTTGATTATTTATAAATTGCCATGAACCAACCAATCCTAAGGTAAATGAAAATATTAAAAGTAAATATAGAAATATTTTTCTTATTTTGATATTAGAGAATAATAATTGTGCAATAAAATATAAAGATGTAAACTCAAAAATTCTGACAAACCCAAATATTGCAACAGAAAAGTTGTTATTAATAATTAAAGAAAAAAAACTCATTAGAAAAAAACCTATAAGAATAATTTCATTTTTTTTATATTTTATGTTTTTATATATCGAGTTGTTTTTTTGAATTATAATCAGCAAAACAAGTAAAATGATTAAAATAAGTTTGACTGTTATTCCAAAATAAAAGCTATATCCAGATTCCCACCACTGGATACCTATTGGCACTATCTCAATAAACCATCCCCTAATGCCTCTCTCAAAAGGTAGGCTGATTAATAAAGTAAGAAAAATTGATTGATATAAATTAAAATTAAAAATGAAAAAAGTAATTAAAAAATAAATTAAAAACAGAACAATATATATTTTGATTGAGATAACAAACAAAAAACAAGTAATTAAAAGTAATGAGAAAAAAATAAACTTAATGATGTTATTAGTTGGAAGTATTTTCATCATGTAAGTCTTGTATTTCAAAAGAACCGATATTATAATTTGAAAAAGTTAAATTTATAGTTTGACCTGTTTTAACAATCTGATTTCCGGCAAAACGCCATCCATCTTTTAATTCCTGAAGTTTTATTTCTAAAGTTATTACTAAGTCTTTAACTCTTTGGTTATTAACCAAGAAAGTATTTGAATAATAGTTTGGAGTCACATAAAAAATTGAACTGACAGAAGGTTCAATTTCAATTTGAGTTATTTCTGCTATAGATTGTTTGCTTTTCTGATTTATCATTTTGTCACCAATTTTGATTTGATTTACAATCCAAGGCTCAACAGTTCTATATCTGCCTTTAATAACTATGTTTTTTTGTAGGTATCCATTTTCAGGAACTGATAAATCCGTAATTTGGCCAATTAAATCAACTTTAGGAAATGCAAATTCAATTTTGCTACCTACAGATAAACTCTTATTTTTAAATGAAAATTTCTTTGTTTTATTATTTGCTATTCCCTTAATATTTACAAGCAAGATTAAAGTTGGTTTAACATCTCCATATTCCTCAATACCAACAATTCGGGCAATTTCTTTACCACTGGCGTTTTTTTCAATATCACCGATAGAAATATTTTTGGTTAACCAAGATGGTGGTAAATATGCATCTCCTTTGGAAGAATCTTCACTCCAGCCTTTTCCTTTCACTTCAACTCTTATTATTTGCGATTGTTCGCTAATACCAAAATATTTCACAATTCCAACCACAGAAGCAGTAATAAATAATATTATTAATATTTGTAATGGTTTCAAAGAGAAGATTTTATAAACTAGGTTTTTCATTCTTTTCAAGATGAAGTATATCACTTTCTATCAATAGAGCTAAAATAAAAACCAATAATAAATCCTCTAACAATTGAAAATAATTCAATGAATATATAAATAAATGATTTAAATATATGTTTGCTGTAATTAAGATGTCTAAATTGATCAAATGAATATTTCCAAGGCAAAATTATTCTGTCTTTAAATCTATCAGTAAAATAATTTTTTAATTTTAAATTGTGATCATGAATTGAGGAATATGTTACGAAAGCCATAATTCCAATTGTGTATTTGACTTGTTGTTTTAAGTTCTCGCTTTCTGTTATCCATCGGTTGTGCCAAATGATTATGTTTGGTTCATATGCTAATTTATATCCCTTTGAGAATAATCGGTATATTAATTCACTTTCTATGCCTCCTGCTTGACAAACAGATCCTTTACCTAACCAAGTTTTAAATAATCCAACTTTTTCTAAAGCTGATTTACGGAAAGCCATATTGTTTCCCAAACCGATTTCTTTATAATGAATTGTTGCAGGATTAGAAAATATTTCATAATTTTCTTTAGTAAACACAGGCGGATTAATCAGATTTTTGTGTTTTTCCGGTTGATAGGGAAGTGATTTACCAAAAATACCAGAAATCTGTAGATTTTTTTTGAAAATAAAATCAATCTTTTTTAACCAATTTTTGTGAACAATACAATCATCATCTGTAAAAGATACTATATTTCCCTGTGTTTGGGTAATTGCGAAATTTAATGCAATAGACTTACCTGATCCTGGGTGATGATAATAGCGGATTTTTTTATTTAATAGTAAATTAGAATCGAAAATATCTTTTGTTTGATCAATAATAATAATTTCAAAATTTTTAAAATTATTTTTTAGTATTGATTTAATACAATCAGATAATTTTTTTGGTCTATTTTTTGTAGCAATTAATATAGAAACCATAAATTTTATTTTTTTAATATACATGCAAAAATACCTATTAAATATCCTTTTATTAAATACCAAGAATTAACTTTAAAAATTAAAGTTTTTGTTAGTAATGACCAATCATGATTTTTCAAAAAATAATAAACTAAAAAAGCTATATTACCCAGGCTTTTTTTCGCCGATAATTTCTTACTTTCTTTTTTCGTGATCCATTTATTGTGATAAACTATCATTTTTGGATTAAATCCGATTTTATAACCATGCAATAAAGCTCTGTAAACTATTTCCGTTTCTTCTCCTCCAGCAGTACCAGTTTTTGCTCCAGGCCCTAACCAAGTTTTAAAATTTCCTAATTTCTTTAAAGCTTCTTTTCTCCATGCCATATTATTTCCTTTTCCAAGGTCACGGGTAAAAATTATGTCCGGATTATCTATTATTTCCGGTAAATTATCAGTAAGAGCATAGCAAATCAACCCTTTATGTTTTTCAGGTTGATAAGCCGAAGTTTTACCAAACACACCAAAAATACCCTTATTTTTCTTAAAATATCGGGAAATATTATCCAACCAATTAGTTGAAACTACACAATCATCATCTGTAAAAACTAAGATATCACCCTTTGATTGATTTATAGCATAATTTAATGCCTGAGATTTTCCGTTGCCGGGAAAATGATAATATCTAATTCTTGCTGTTTTGGTTTGATTAATTTGATTTCTCAGACTTATATTTGTTTGATCAATTACCAGTATTTCACAATCTGTAAATTTATTAATCACAAGACTATGTAAACAAACCAATAGTTGCGATTGTTTGTTTTTAGTACAAATAATTACGGAAATCATAATAAGTTTATTAGATTGTTTGTTATTTAACTATGATATTTGGTAATATAATATTTTAAAAGAAATAATAGATTAATTTGACCAACTATGTTTAATCAATTATTTAAAGATAAACCTATATTTGTAAATATTATAATTAATTTTTTAATATTTATTACAGTTTTAACAATCAGTTTTTATCTTCAAAGAGAAATTTTTTCTTCCAAATATACATACGCTGACGATGCAGAACAGCATATGTATTTTTTGTATCAAATTAAAAATCCTAATTTATTTAAAAATGATTTGTTAACTGAATATGCAAAATATTATCAATCACCGGGTTATTTAGTCTTTTATTTTACATTAAGTTATTTTTTTGATCCACTTTTGATAACCAAGATATCAGGAGTAGTATTATATGCTCTATGTTTATTCTTAATATTTAAAATTGGCTTACTATTTGTAAATAAAATATATGCTTCAATATTATTCTTTTTTTTCTTATTAACAAAAATTTTTATACTTAGAATAAATGGAGGTTTTGCGCGGTCTTTCTTCATGCCTTTTCTTTTATTATTTTTATATAATCTAAACAAAAAAAATATCGTTGCTTCATCTTTTTCTATTCTTTTATTAGGTCTATTCTATCCAGTTGGTTATATTATATGTCTACCGATATTTTTAATTTATTCTTTTGTTCATAGGAACTTAATAAGAAGTAGACAAAAAATTTTGTTAATTATATTAATAATTATATTGCCTGCAATTTATTATTTAAATAAAAATATTTTTTATTCATCTCATGATTTTGGTCAACTAGTAAATATAGAACAAATGAAAAATAATATAGAATATACTGATAAAGGCAGATTTCAGGTTATACCAACCTTACGTCTAGATCAGGAATATCTATCCTTACTGAATGCTCCAAACTATAATTTACTATCTTCATTGCTCCAAAATAATTTAATAATTGCTTGGGTTATTAGTTTATTTTTATTAATTTATTTAATTCACCGTAAAACGCTTTTTCTGCTACTATTTTTCAGTATTATCGTTTATTTTGCAGCAAACTTTTTTTTGATTAAATTATTTTTACCGGAGAGATATCTAGAATACACTATACCTTTGCTCTTTGTCTTTTTTTACACTGATTTAATATATGGAATATCCCGTATCTTTATTATATTAAATTGGCCTAAAATTAGAATAATATATTTTATTATTATATTAACTTTAATTTTTTCTCGACTACAAAGTATTAATAAATTAAATTATGAATTTAGCGGTAATAAAAAAAGTTTGTTTAATTATCTTAAACAACTACCAATTAATAGCTTGATAGCAGCTCATCCCTATATAGCGGATGATATCCCATTATTTACACAAAGAAAGGTATTTATAAATTTTGAATTATCTCATCCCATATATTATAACTATTGGCAAACAATTAAGATTAGAACTTATGATTTTTTCGATATGTATTATTCTAGTAATCTTGATAAAGTTAGAATTTTTTGTAAAAAAAATAGCGTTGATTATATATTAATCAAAACAGAACATTTCGATAATAATTATCTAACGAATAAACAAATATATTTTGAGCCATTTAATACGTACATAAGAAATACATATTCTCATAAGTCCTATTTTATCTTGAATGAGTATTCAAAAGACCATTCTATTATTACTTGGCAAGATTATCGTTTGATAAACTGCTCTATTATTTAATAAAAATAAAATTTAATAACTACATTAATAAAATATTATTTCATTTTTATGTGGATTGATCAATTACTATGATTTCAAAATTATTATGAGAATTTTTTAAAATTGATTTAATACAATTATATAGTTTTAAGTGTTTTTTTGTCAAAATTAAAATTGAAATCATAAAAACTATTAATCAATTATAGAATATTTAAAACCTATTAATATTCCTTTTAATAAATTAAAAACACTTTTTATACCTAAATAAAAATTATCTTTTATTGAATAATGTTTTTGATTTAAAAAATTAACTTCAAATCTGTTTTTATAAAAAAAGATAATCTTACAAAAATAATTCAACATTTCAAATCTTCGATACTTTATAAAATAAAAAATATATATAGCAATATTTCCAATATGTTTATTAATAATTAATAGGTCATTTTCCTTAGCAGTTAACCATCTATTATGATAAATGATTATTGATGGTTCCAAAAAGATATTTATTTTACTTATTAAAGAACGATATACCATGTCTGTTTCTTCACCACCATTAATCGATTCTGATCCAGGTCCTAACCATTCTTTAAAGAAACCAATTTTATTAAAAACTTTTTTTCTGTATATCATATTATTACCTTTAATATACCCTGAAATTGGAAGTTGATTATTTTTTAATACTTGTCTTTTTTGAATAATTGTTATTGCAGGACAATATTGATTTTTATGTAAAAATGGTTTATAAGGTAATGTTTGTCCAAATACAATTTCTATGTGTTTATATTGAAAAATTTTATAAATTTTGGTTAACCAATTTCTACTTACTATGCAATCATCATCTGTAAAAACCAATAAACTTCCATTTGCTTTTTTAATCCCTAAATTTCTAGCTTTTGTTAAACCTTTTGAATCTTGATGAAAGTATTTAATTTTATTATTTCTAATTTTTTTTAATGAATTTTTTGTAATTAAATTCTCGCTTTGATCTACAACTACTAATTCGTAATTGTAATATTTAGAATTTAAAATTGACTTTAGACAAAGATTAACTTGAATAGGTCTATTTCTAGTACAAATAATTACTGAAATCATTGTTTTTAATTTTATCTAAAAATTTAAAAAAAATACTTTTATATACTTTTTTATATATAATTTTTTTATTTCTGTTTACATGAAATTTTTTTCTTATTTCAATCATTTCTCTATCAGCGCTAATACCAAGTCTGTGTAGGTTGTCATAATAACTACCTTTTTTATAAAATTTGATTAATTTTCCAATTGTTTTATGGTGCACACCTACTTCATCAATAATTGCCTTATTTTTTTTAATATATTTTGACCATACCAAATCAACTCCCCATCCAGAACGATTTAATAAAAAAGTTGGTAATAATTTTTTTATTGATTCCCTATTCATCACTGGACACAGCATTTCAATAAAATTTACTATACGATATTTACAGTATTTATTTTGAATTGTAATAGGATAACTATAAAACCCCCCAATAAGTGATGGTTGACACAACGGAAAATTATATTGATGTGCTATATTAAATAATTTATTAATTTGTTCACTTGTAATAAAAATATCGTCATCGGGTAAAAAGAAATATTTATATTTATCTAATATGTGTTTATTTTTTTTTAAAGCATAATATATTGTTTCTAATTTAAAAAGACCTTTTATAGTATCAAAAAATTCTACTTTATTTAATCTTATATTTTTTTTATTTCCACAATAGATCAGAAATACATCATAATTATGTTTTTTCTGATTTATCCAAAATCTATGCATTGATTTATCAGTTATAACTGAAATTAATAAATTTTTATTCATTTAAATAATAATTTTTCTTCTGAAAGAATAGATTTTAATAATACAGATGCTTCTGAATAAAAACGATATCTAACTGATGAATTACTTATAAAGTGTTTACAAATTGTATTAGTTTTGTTTTTTTGATTGAACGGTACATAATATGAAGAAGGAAGTCTATGTAATAATTTATTATTTTTCTTTGAAAACATCATTGATAATATGGTCTGCATGTTTATAAATCTGTTATAACTGCAATTGCTTAAAAAATTTAAGTATTTTTCAATTAATTCATAATCAGTTTCTTTTGGATTATATGAGATTAAACCACCGTTTAAACGAGAAATTAGTCTTAATTTAAAAAAATATTTAGCTTCAATTTTTGAAACTGAATAACCATTCCAGTAATCACTCATAAATAATACTTTATCAACAGATTTATCGTTTAAAAATTTAATAATATGTAAAGGTTTTTTATAAAAAAGTATGTCACTATCTAGCATTAATATTTTATTTTTCATGCTCAACAGTGGTAAATAGATATGTTTCTTTACCATAGTATTTTTTTGTATTAAAGAATTTGTATAATATTTTGTTTTTAATATTGGACCTAATATTTTTTTACTTTCTTTATTTGGTATAAACCTAACGTTTTTAATAAATTTTTTAATCAATTTTATATCTGATTTATTTAAACTTCCATCGTCAACAACAGTATAAAAAAAGTTTTGCTTAGAATAATAACTAAATGTTTTAATGCATATTAAATACATTAATAAATGATCATGTGATGTTAATGTAATAATTTCAGAATTTGATTTATTTGGTAATAAAGATTCAACTGTTTTAGTTTGATACAGTAAATATCTGAGTTGACATTTTTTATAAATTAACCAGTATTTAAATTTAAAATTAAGTAAATAATTTTTTATTTTAAAAAGAAATATTTGATACATGAATAAATTTATGATTTTAAAACTAATTTATATATATTTTAGTTTTTATATTTATATTTTTATAATAGTAATTTTAAATTTTATCATTTATCTACAAATTTTATTTTAAATTAAATGAATTTATTAATAGTTGGAAATTCTAAATATATAAACAATGAGGATAACTGCGCAATAACAACTCAAACTAGCGAAAATAATTAGATTTCACTTCCATTAACTATAAAATAAAACAAATTTATTTGTAAGAATTTAAAATTGAGGTATTTCCAATTTTCTTTATTTTTCCGTTTTCCATTATAATTACCTTATTACAATTCTTTTTAAGAAATGCGATCCATTGCGTAACAAAAATAATAGTTTTGTGTTGAAGATAAAATGAATGAAGTTTACTTTTAATTTTAAGTTGAAAATCTTGATCACCAGCACTTATTCCTTCATCAAATATTAAAATATCTGGATCTGAATTCACTGCAACAGAAAAACCCAAACGCAAACACATACCACCTGAATATGTAAAGAGTGGTGCATCAATAAATTTCCCAATATCAGCAAATTTAACAATTTTTCCTATTTTACTTTTAATTTCAGACTTTGACATTCCCAATAACATACCATTAATATAGATGTTTTGCTCACCAGTTAAATCAGCATGAAATCCCGCCTGAATATCAATCAAAGAAACAAGTTTCCCATTTGTCTTCAAAATACCAGATGTAGGGTTTGTAATACCGGATATAATCTTAAGTAACGTTGTTTTACCACTACCATTAGGGCCGATCATTCCAATTATTTCGCCTTTGTTGATAGTCAAATTGAAATTCTTAAGTGCCCAAAACTCTTCATTTTTACCATTAATCAATCTTTCAGATAAAGTTGGTTTCTCGTGATGAATAGTGTATCTCTTTGAGATATTAGTAAGTTTTATAGCAATATTATTCATAGCCAATCATCAAAATTTTTACTTTCTTTTTTAAAGATTAATATACCCAATACTGAAATGATAATAATCATAAAAGTGTTGACCGTAATCATAGCAACACCCGGTAAGGGATAGTTTATAAATGCATGTTGGAATAATTGTAAGACAGATGTCATGGGATTTAACCTCCATAACCAGATGTATTGATAAGGAATAATATAAAAAGAATAAACTATGGGAGTAGCGTAAAACCAAATTATCAATAATGCCTGGATAAAAAATGCTACGTCTCTAAAACGCACATTTAATGCAGACGTCAACAAACTTAAACCAACAGTAAAAGAAATCAATAATATAAATGCCGGAATTAAATAGGGGATTCGAGAAATTGAAAGAGTTTTGATAAAAATTACTGGTATCATAAATAATGATAAAGCAGCTAATAAATGTACCAAGTTGGATAAAATTATAGATATGGGAATAATTGTGTGCGGAAATTTAGCTTTTTTGATAAGTGACCTTTCAAATACTATTGACGGAGTTGCTTTGGATAGAGAGGTAGAAAAAAAATTCCAGACCAAAAGATTAGTAAATAAATAATAATTATAATTTTTAATTGGTTCTTTCATAAAAAATGTGAATACGAAACCAATTATTAACATTTGAAGTAATGGATTTACAAACAACCATAAAAAACCAAAAATTGTATTTTTATATCTCGCTTTTAATTCTTTTTCAGTCATTATTAAAAGAAGATCTATAAAATGATGCGTATTATTTTTCATAACCTAATATAATTTTATTGTATCGTATATGTTAACACTAATAATTTTAAAAAAGCATATAAATAAATGGACTAATTGGAGAGGCAGAAGTAATAAAAATGAATATTCCGACTATAATAATAATTATTACCGGAGGCAATATCCACCAATTTTTATTTTTCCATATATATATTAACAAATCTTTCATATTTTCTTTATTTTTCGGACTAAAAATGAACCAATCATTAAATAATCAATGTCAGTATTTAAAAAACAGCGTATCGCATCTACAGGAGAACATACAATAGGTTCTCCACGAATATTAAATGAAGTATTTATTATAATCGGAATTTTAGTTTTTTGGTAATAATTTTTAATTAAATCATAATATAACGGATTATCTTGATGAGAAATCACTTGTAATCTACCTGTTTTATCTACATGGACAGTCGCAGGGGAATCTTTTATACCTATATTTTTAAATGGATATACAAGTAACATATATTTACTTGGTTCGGGTAATGGATCATCAACAAAAAAATAAGATTTGACATGTTCCTTTAAAATTACTGGCGCAAAGGGTCTGAATATTTCCCGATGTTTAATTTTAATATTAATAATATCTTTCATTTTCAAACTACTAGCAGAAGCTAAAATACTTCGGTTTCCTAAAGCTCTCGGACCCCATTCCATTCGTCCTTGAAACCAACCTATTATTTTTTGCTTAATAAGTAAATCTGATACAACATCACAGATCGATGCATTATCATGAATAAATTTATATTTTAGTTTATTAGCATCAAGAATATCCTTAATTTGAATGTCAGAGTATGCTGGTCCTAATTGAGGAGTAAATTTACTATATTCGATTTTTTGACCCAAATATTGACACCAAAAATATAAAGCGGCCCCAATCGCACATCCTCCATCACTTGGATCAGGTGGAATATACAAATTTTTAAATGTAGTATTTTTAATAATTTTGCCATTTGCTACCGAGTTTAATGCAACCCCTCCAGCCATACAAAGATTTTCTTGCTTATATTTTTTATTAATTACATTTAATAGATTAATTAACACTTCTTCTAATTTCATCTGTAATGATGCTGCTATATCTGCATAATAATTTTTTATTTTACTCTCAGGTTGACGGGCTGGATAACCAAATAACATCTCCAATTCATGGTTATACATCTTATCTGAATGAATGAAAGAAAAATATTTTAAATTTAAGGAATAACTTCCATCCTTATGTATTTTAATAAGTTCATCATATTGCAATTTAAATGTTTTCGGATCACCATATGCAGCTAATCCCATAACTTTATATTCTGCATCGTTAACACTAAAACCTAAATAAGCTGTAATTGTACTGTATAAAAGACCTAAAGAATGAGGAAAGCGGATCTCTTCGTCTAAAACAATTTTTTGGTCTTTTGCAATCCCTATGGCAGTTGTTGCCCATTCACCAACTCCGTCAACTGTAAGAATTACTGCTTCGGAAAATCCGGATAGATTATATGCACTAGAGGCATGTGACATATGATGATCGACATAAAAAATTTTTCCTGTGTAATTTAATTCCGTTCGTAAAGTTTTGGGGATATTTAGTTTAAATGATAACCATTGGTTTATAGTATCAATAAAAATTTTACGATTTTTTGGAAACGAGGCTAAATATTGAAAAATTATTCGTTCAAATTTTATTACAGGTTTTTCGTAAAAAACTACAGCATCTATATCATTTGATAAAATATTTGCCCATGATAAACAAAATTTGATCGCGTTTATAGGAAAACTGTTATCATGTTTTTTGCGTGTAAATCTTTCCTCTTGAGCTGCGGCAATAATTTTTCCATTAATAATTAAACAAGCAGCAGCATCGTGATAATAACATGATATTCCTAGTATAGTTTTTATCATATATCAATACATTCTTTTTAATGATTGTTTCCGATTTATTTTATGCCAAGAAGTTTGATCGTTACGAATATTTAAAAAAATTTTCCCTATTATTTTTGCAATGATTGAAGTTATTCCAATACCTATATAATACGCAAAATGAAGAAATATAAAATTAATTATAAAATTTACTTTTTTCTGAAAATAAATCCATAAATAGAGCATAATCATATGTTATTATATATCAAATATTTGATTCAATAATCTTAATAGTACATTTCGCAATATAAAAAAATACTGAAATATAATACATAAATGAAAAAATATTATAATTTTCTTTTTATATTAGGAATTTTAATTATCTTATTTCCGATTTTTATTTTGATTAGTATCCTAATTTTATATTTATGTGGTAAACCAATTTTTTACATCCAAAAGAGAATAGGAAAGAATGGTCAAATTTTCAAATTATATAAATT
>CAYLWN010000002.1:39119-78423 GCA_964387625.1 uncultured Gammaproteobacteria bacterium | reverse complement strand
TATCATCAAAATTCATTTGATAATTGGATGAAAAGTGATTTAAAATATATTTCTAAAAAATCTTTTAAGTATGATTTACAGGTATTCATTAATGCGATATTATTAGCTTTTAAATTAATAATAAGTGAAATTTTTTATGATAAGTCTTCGACTACGCTCAGACAATAGTATCTTATTCCCTAAGTAAGAGTAGCGTATGGAAGGGTTTTACTTATTTCGCAACCTGATTTCTGTTTTATATGTCTGACTGACAGATGAGTTTTGTGCGTCTTCCAAAACAAAATTAATAATTACATTTTTATATAAACCATTAACATCCTTATTGCAGGTAAAAACTCCTGTGCAGGGATTAACGACAACTTTATCACTAGTCAAACTATTTCCATCAACATATAAACTTCCAGAAGAACAGGAATAATGAATCGGTGTTGCAGGTTGTGAAGGTTGAATAATGTAAAGGTCGATAGATGTACCTGCACATGTTTTTACACCTCCTACTAAATAATACACATCAGTTGCATTTCTAATATTTTGCTCCATTGTTGATAAGGCGTAGTCTCCATTTTGTTTGATTTCTTTAACAATTTCGGTTTTTGCACTTCCTGATAACAAATTAAACAAAGAAATTGAAGCAATTAAACCAATTGTTCCTATTAAAACAAGTGTAACCAAAGTCTCAACCAAGGTAAAACCAACTCTAGTGATTCCCTGCCCGCTAATGCTTGAGCATAGCGATGGCAGGCGGGTGGATTCTGCCTGCCTGCCGGCGAGGCAGGGATTCTGGATTATTGAATTTCTCATAAATCTTAGCATCTTCATATCAATTACAAAACTAAACTAATAATTGTCATCCTCGCGAATGCGGGGATCTTAAAAATTAATAAGATTCCCGATCAGGTCGGGAATGACGTGTTAAAAATTACCATTTTGTTAAAACCGTTTCTAAATCTACTTTTGCAGTTCTTGCTCCTTGAGTCCATGTAACATTAATTAAAGCTGTAACTTTATCACTTGCTACGTTTCCTGTTAAAGTCATTTCTCTTTCAAAAATTGTACCAGTCATATTTGTACTGCATGAAGAAGCAGTCATACTGGAATAATTGCTTAAATTATTGACACAATATGTTGCGCCTGCTTTTGTGTAAAAACCTGACCAACCGGTAGTTTGTGTATCTCTTTGTTGATGCAACCATTCAATGGCTTCCTGAGCATATTTTGTAGCTTGAGCTTTATTACGGGCATATTGGGCATTTGCCAGTGATACAGTAATTGCGGAAATCAAAGCCACCAAAACCAATGCAACTACTCCAAAAGCCACAATTGCTTCTAGCAAGGCTTGACCTTGGTTATTTTTACCAAATTTGATTACTTGCATAACAAATAAGTTTTAATGTATTTCTTCACAATTTAATCATAAATTTCTCCGCTAGCAGTGATATTTAAATTTACAGTTTTATTATTCACTGTATGTTTTATAGTTATTGTGGTAGGAGCAGGACTAACACCTTTATTTAATGCGAGAAAAGTAATATCGGCAAATGAAGCATTAAATTTTGTACCCGCAATTAAAGTATAGGTTTTAATTGCACCATTAGTAGTAATACAATCTGCATAAACATTATATTGTGTAGTCGATATATAGTGCACTACATAGCCTATAAAAGTTCCGGTACAACCAGTAGGCTTGACCCCAGAATTAGCTTTGGCTTGAATATCACGTAAATTATTTTTTAAATCCAAAACCGAAGACTTAAGAGTCTGAGTCTTATTAAAATCCATGTATCTGGCAAGCCCTGCGGTAAATAGCAGCCCAATAATAGTTATTGAGATCATGATTTCCAATAAAGTAAAACCTGTTTTGAGAATATTTTTATATTCAGAAGAGGCAGTTATCATATTGATTTAAGGCTGAGATAAACAATAATTACATGGTTGAACACCAAAATTAATAGTATTACAGTCATAAGTTGCACATGTAGGATCAACAGTAGCTGGAGGATTTTCCAATATTGTTCCTAACACATATGTGTTTGCAGTCAAACGCTGATAATAGTAGTCATTTTTATTTAGATTGTTTTTCGGATCATTAGGAAAATTCGCTGGAGAAATATAAACATTGCTTTTGTAAGGAAGCACAGAACATGCACCGGTTCCAGATAAGGTTAAACAACACTCAAGTCTTCTATATAAACTACAATTACTGGTTTTAGCTGATCCTGAAATTGCATCAGGATAACCAACGGTTGAAAAATCGCTTTTATACATTTCCATAGCTTGTCTGATAGTTTCTAAATCGGTTTTACGTTTGGCATCCCGGCCAACTTTCAAGCTATTTGTATATGAAGTAACACCAACCGTACCTAAAATACCCAGTAATGCGACAACTATAAGCAACTCAATCATGGTAAACCCCTGCCTGACGAAAGGCATTGCGAATTTGTATTTTTTCATAGAAAAAAATTCATATACCATTTTGTGATTAAATCGCCGATAAAATAACTTAAACTCGCTCCGATTATCAAAAATGGTCCAAAGGCAATTTTACTTTTCCACTCTTTTTTGCCTAATATAATCAGTATGATTGAAAAAATTGCACCTGTCAAGAAAGCTATATAAAGACTAACAATTATTTTTGGAAATCCTAAAAATAATCCTAAAAGTGGAGCTAATTTTACGTCTCCAAACCCCATACCTTTACGTTTTGTGACTAAATAAATAGTTAGGAAAAATAAACCGGTTGTTAAACCTGATAATAAATAGGGGATCGCTATTCTAAACATCCCCGTTGTCATTCTGAATGCCAACGAAGAATCTTCCCCCCTAATTGTCATTCCCGCGAAAGCGGGAATCTTGCTTACCAGCATCAACAATACTCCAACTCCCAAACTCACCAGCATTTCATCAGGAATGATTTGATATTTGACATCTGCAACAAAGATAACGAGAAAGGAAGAGAAAATGACTAATAAAGACAAATATGACAATAAAACAGGAAGACTTAAGACAGTTAGTTTTATTCCCTGAGCAAAGTCGAAGGGATTTAGAACGTTTGATAATTTTGAAATATTAACAAAAATACTCACATACATAATCCCTGTTAATATTTCAATTAATGGGTATTGGAATGATAACTTTTTATGACAATACTTGCATTTACCGCCAAGTATTATAAATGAAAATATTGGTATCAAATCAAGAGGAGATAGCGAATGATTGCAAAAATCGCATTTACTTCTGCCTTTCCAGGGATTTTTTTCAAGAGGCAGTCTATCAATCAACACATTTAAAAATGAACCGATAAACAGTCCAATTATAAAAATAAATCCGATAATAAAAATGATCATAATTTTAGATTATCATAAATTACATAAAAAAACCGTAAATAATCCAAATCGGGAAGTGTCAAGTTAGCACACCCGGGGGATGAACAGATGGACGTGAACATTATTTAAATCTTATTGTGATATAACAAATAAAGACTTATAATGTAAAAATATTTTCAATTTCTTATGTATAAAAAAGTTAAAGCTTGCCGAATCTGCGGTAATCCAAATCTAAAATTATTTTTAACTCTTGGAAACATTCCTTTACCAAATGGTTTTTTGACTAAAAATCAGTTAAGTAAACCTGAAAAATATTTTCCACTAAATGCATGCCTTTGTGAAAAATGCGGACTAGTACAACTTCAAGAAATTGTTAATCCGAATGAAATGTTTAAAAACTATGTATACATTCCTTCAACTTCCAAAACCAGAATGAATAATTTTTCAGAAATTGCAGAATACGCTAATAAAAATTTTAAACTTAACCACAATTCTTTAGTTATTGATATCGGAAGCAATGACGGTAGTTTATTATCCTATTTTAAAGGATATGGTATAAAAACTTTGGGCATTGATCCTGCTGTAAATTTAGCGAAAATTGCAGAACTTAAAGGTATAACAACTATCAATAATTATATTACTCCCGTGCTGGCTAAAAAAATTTACAAAAAATACGGACAGGCAAATGTTATAACAGCCACAAATGTAGTTGCTCACATAGATAATTTATATGATTTGTTTAAATCTGTAGAAATTCTATTAGGAGTTAATGGGGTATTTATTTGTGAATTTCCATATTTATTGGATTTAATTAAAAATAATCAGTTTGATACGATTTATCATGAACATTTATCATATTTTTCCATTAAACCTTTAATAAAATTGACTTCGCGGGTAAATCTTGAATTGTTTGATGTTTTTAGATCAAATATTGACGGAGGATCATTGCGGGTTGTTTTTAAGAAAAAAAATATCAAATTAGAAATTAATGCAAAAATTAAAAAATTATTGGATAATGAAAATAATTATGGTTTATACAATTTTTCCACGTATCAAAAATTTGCCAAAAGAGTTAAACATGTTTCTGATAATCTGCAGAAAACATTAAAAAAAATAAAAAAACAAGGAAAAACAATAGCAGGTTATGGAGCAGCAGCTAAAGGAAATATATTATTAAATTATTGTCATATAAATGATAAATTAATAGATTATATTGTCGATTCCACACCATATAAGCAGGGATTATTTACTCCCGGAACTCATATCCCCATATTTCCGGAAGCAGAAATAATGAAAACTAAGCCTGATTATATACTGATACTTGCATGGAATTTTGCATTTGAAATTATGGATAAAGAAAAAAAATACAAAGTCCAAGGTGGTAAATTTATCATTCCTGTCCCCAAAGTAACAATTAACTAAATGAAAAAACACCCAAAGGTAATTGTAGTTATGCCTGCTCATAATGCTGCAAAAACTTTAAAAAAAGCTTACCAACGACTGCCTCATAAATATATAAACCGAGTTATTTTAGTTGATGATGCATCTTCTGATAATACTTATGCAATTGCCAAAAAACTGAATATACAGGTATTTAAAAACAGCATTAATTTAGGTTATGGAGGAAATTTAAAAGTTTGTTTTAAAAAAGCCTTGGCAGCAGGTGCTGACATTATTATCGAATATCACCCAGACAATCAATACGATCCTATCAATTTACCTTTATATATTGAGAAAGCAAAATCTGGTTTTGATTTGGCTATCGGATCACGCTTTATTCACCCTAAAGAAGCTCTTGATCACAAAATGCCACTTATTAAATTTATTGCCAACAGATCTTTGTCGTTTATAGATCAATTTGTTTTGGGTATAGAATTAACTGAATTTCATTCCGGCTTCCGGATGTATACCCGAAAGTTACTGGAAAATATTCCTTATAAACAAAATTCAGATGATTATTTATTCAGTTTTGAAATAATAGTTCAGGCAGTTTATTACAAATTTAGGGTGGCTGAAGTACAAGTTCAATGTGATTATCATTCCAAAATGCATACTGCAAATATGCGTCGAAGCTCAGTTTATGCACTGGGTACATTTTTGACTTTATATCAATATATTAAAGCTAAATTTATGCACAGTCCAAACGGTCCCTTTTTAAAAGTTAAAACTGCTATTTGTCCTCTCTGTACAAGCAATATCGTACGTAAACAATATAAAGTCACAGATGCTGTCAGTCATAAAAACTTTTCTATTAATTTTTGTACTCCGTGTAAAATAGGATGTGCGTATCCGCAACCTGAAAACTTATCCAAGTTTTACACGTCAACTTATTATTCAAGAATAAAAACTGTAATTTATAAAATTCTTCAAATACGTCGTCCAAAAATTATTCAATCTTTAAAAAATAACGGTAATATAATAGATATTGGATGTGGAGATGGGAGTATTGGCGATCAACTTGATGCTGATAAATATAATTATTTAGGTATAGAAACACCTTTTGCTAAGATTAAAAATCTTAAAATCAAAACTGTCGGAATAGAAGGCATAAAAGAAAAAAATAATTCATTCGATTTTGTAACTTTTTGGGAAAGTTTTGAACATTTAAAATATCCGCTAAAAGCATTAAAAAAGTCATATCGGTTACTGAAAAATAAAGGATATCTCATAATAGAATGTCCCAATTTTAACTCGTGGGAAAAATATCTTTTTGGTGACCGCTGGTTTCATTTAGATCCACCTAGACATATGTTTCATTACACACCCTCCGGGTTGATTGACCTTATTAAAAAACAAGGTTTTAGAATTATTGATAATAAATCTATCTATGCTCCTGAATATATACCGTTAGGATTTGCCCAGAGTATTCTGTATCTGATATCACCTAATTTAAACTTATTTGCTAAATATAAATCGTGGTTTAAAACGGCTATATTATCAATAGTGTTATTAACACTAAGTGTAATATTGTTCCCAATCACATATATTTTCTATTTATTTAATGGCTCACCAATTCAAATGATAGTTGCACAAAAAAAAGAATTATAAATTATTTTGTTGAATATTTTTTTTGATACAAAATAGCTTTATAAATTCCATAAAAAATAATTACTAAATAACTTATTCCGCTAATCCATACCCCAGCTAAAAAACTTTTTGGTTTATATTCAAATACAATTTCATGATTTCCCTGAGGTACGATAACAGCTCTTTGCCTAATATTTGCCGGATATATTTTTGTTGACATATTGTCTATTTTAGCTTCCCATCCTGGATAATAAGTATCTGCTAACACTAGAACCGATGCTGCCTGATTGTCAGTAACTTTTAGTTTTATAATTAAATCTTTATTCTCAACAATTTCTACTTTACCTTGTTTTTGACCATTTTCTATGTTTATATTTTCTTCCAATAAGACGCTTTTTCCTGCAATGAAATTCTTGTTTATTAGTTTTACCTGCGCCTCTTCTAAAGTTGTGGCAACTTCAAAATTCGTTGTCAAATATGCGCGTGGTATACTATCATTTATTGAGTATAAATATATATTAATATCGTTTTTTGTTAACAAAATTTCTTGTTTTAACTCATTGCTTTTAAGAGGTATTGTAGAAATAATTTTATCAACTGACTGAAGTTTTAATAAGTTAATCGAAATTGAGCTCATAGAGGCACTATTTGTAGATATTAAAATTGAATCCATAAATAAATTATCAACATAGGTAGATCTTCTTAAAAATCTTCCGCCTGTTATGCCATTACTGGGTATATCCCATAGTAAATTTGAATTAGGTGAAAGCGTGTTTTGCAAAAATTCAAATGGTTCACTATCTTGCCAACCTTTATTATATTGATTTTCATAATCATACTCGAAGAATAATGATGTTATTCTGTCTTGATTGTTTATCAATTTTGATAGTGACGGCTTATTTAACCATTCATCTTTTGATCCCAAAAGGTGATAATTCCACCAATTTATGAATATATCTCCAGTATTAATGATTATCAACAGAATTAGAACATATTTTAGTATATGATTTTTTTTGATGGAAATTATTGTAAATTCAAATCCTTGAACAGCTAATAATATTAAAGACACGTCAAAGATCCAAATGAATCTGGCTGGTACACGAAACTGGTTTAGTGGCCACCAGGAATAAAGCAGATAAAATGGTGAATATTTTCCCCACATTAATAAAAATGAAATAATAAGTGAAAATAATAAAAATAAACTGAGACTTTTTCCCCTAAATTGAGTTTTTTTCCTAAAAAGAAACAAAATAACTATAAATATAAAAGGAATCAAACCGATATACCCCGAGTTTTCCCAAAAAATATTTTCTCCATTTTTTAATAACTCAGGATATGTACCATTTTGAGGATTTCCCAAAATAAATGGATTTAAAAATGTCATTAAATGGGGTAAAGAAAAAGAATATCTGGTTGCATCCTGCAACGCTAATCCATATTCAGCTGATGTATGTTTAATATATTCCTGAGAAGGCAGTATTTGAACAGCTGATAATCCAATAGTTAACAAAACTGCGCAAATGAACCTCCATATTTTATTCAATTTTTGTGGTGATAACCATACAAGCCACAAATAATAACTACCAGTAAATAATAATGTAACTACTGATGTTTGTGGAAAACCGGAACATAATTGTTGTGAAGCAAAAAGAGCAAATACCCCTAACCAAAATGCACTCTGTTTTTTATATATCATCAAGCTTGCCCACATCACCCAAGGCAATAAGCTTAATCCCTGAATCAAAGCTTGATGAGTAAGATGTGCGATCATAATTCCGGAAAACTCTAATGTAACTGCTCCAAAAAAGGAAGGTAAATAAGAATACTTCATTGATCTTAACCAAACGTACATACCTATTCCAATCAAACAAAAAGACAATAAAAGACTAAGATTAAATGCTGTTATAAAATCAAAAAATCCAAATAATAATATATTTGGAAGAAAAAACATTCCCACTTGTCCTTCTCCAAGTAATGGAAATCCTGAATCTAGCAGATTTGTCCATATCGGAAAAGTGTGATTTATCAAAGATTGTTGTAATAAATATTTTCCTGCTATGAAAATATGCCAAGCATCGCTTTTAATAAAATCAGGAGTAACTATTAAACGAGGGTGGGGTAAAAATAATCTATATAAAAACAAAAAAACTAATCCAATTAATGTAACTATAAATAGAATATCAATTTTATTGTCAGAAAACCATTTTTTCACATTTGTAGTTTATTGACTTTATTGGTAAAAAGCAATAGTTTATAAGATAATGAAAATTATTAATGGCTTATATTGTTTTATAAAACATAAACCTGTAATTATATTATTTTATTTAATCTTTATTCTCTTTGTGTATGTGGGAATGGTCAAACATCCCTTGTGGGGAGATGAAGCAGAAACTGCTCTATTTGCAAAAAACATTTTAAAATATGGTATTCCTTATGGATGGGATGGAACAAATATCATGGGCATCTATAACGGAATTACACTTAACGAAAATTTAGTTAATCATACATCACCATGGGTACAATATTATATGACTGCAGTTTCTTTCGCAATTTTTGGAATTTCTACTTTTACAGCCCGGTTGCCATTTGTCATTTTATCTCTTTTAACTGTTATATTTTTGTTTAAACTTGCGCTCAGAATAACACAAAGTTCTAAAGCTACAATGTTAACCGTAATTGCTATCAGTATTTCTGTTCCGTTTATTTTATATGCATATCAAACCAGATATTATGCATTAACTTCATTAACATCAATTCTATTGATTAATTTTTTCATATCTATCCTTAATAAAGAAAAATTTAATATGAAATATTTAATCATTGCCTGTATTGCTTTTTTTTATAGTAATTACTCTTCCTTTTTTGCTTTTTTTTTAGCACTGGTTATTTCCTCTTTGATTTTAAAAATCAATATTATTTATTTGGTAAAAAAGCTGCTTTTGCCGAGTATAATAATTATTATATTTACTCTTCCTTGGTTTATAATTTTACGCCCCTGGGAAGGAAATAGTGGTTATGCGTTAGTAAATTTCAATTTTTCAAATGCATTAGATTTATTTTTACGGTATTTGTCTGATTTCAATGGAAATGGAGGAATTCCAATAATATTGGTAATGTTTTTTATTCTATATGTCCAGAGTTTGAAAAATAAAAAAGTTAAAAAACAAATTTTATTTATATCAACCACATGTTTACTATATATTTTATTTTTTTCCTTTATTTCTACACAGAATCTTGATTTCACTACACATTCTGATATCAGATATGCAATGAATATTTATCCGTTGCTATTGTTACTTATTGGTTTTGTTTTAGAAAAAATTTACTCGTCAAGTAAAATTTTAGGTTTCATGGTTATCGGATTATATTTATTTACTACTGTTTTATCTCTTAAATTTCCTTCCCAGTCTTGGTTGTTTGCATATTTTCATGAGATTACCAATTCATCATATAAAACATCAACAGAAGTTACAGTAAATTATTTAAACAAAAATATTCAAAGAAACGAAACTGTATTTGTTACTCCTGATTACAATACTGAACCTTTACAATTTTATTTAGATGATAAAATCAGGTTTATTAATCGTATTTCACCTTCTAATAACAAAATTCTTTCTAAGAATAAAGCTTGGTTACCTGCTTATGTATATAATGATCCTGAGCCTCCTGATTGGATAATTATGTTTGGAAAAATTCAACACTATGACTGGCGCCCTTTACCAATAAACGCAAATCTGGATAATTATGAAGAAATTATTATACCTACATATGCTTATGACATGTCTCGACCTGAATTGTTTCTTCATTCCTTTAAACCAATCACAAATTATCCGAAAGAATCTAATATATTTATCTATAAAAAGAAGTCTTTTAAAATTGATTAAGTTGGATGTTGCTTTTTTTCACTTTTTCATCATAAATTTTTTGGTATTTATCTGTTTTCGCTTGATCATGAAAACATTCTTTATATACCTTGACTATATTTTTATCAATTTCCGGAATATTGGAATATAACGCTACTTGTTGAAATAAAATATTCTCGGCATCGGCACATTTTTTTTGTACAATATAAGTATCTGCTAAAAATAAATAATTATTATAGTCGTCGCCCTGTAAATTTATGCTTTCCAAAAAATGCTTTTCTGCCTGCTCATAATCAGTAAAGTTATAAAATATTTGTCCAGTTCTTATATGGGCTGTTGCATATACTCTCAATACGTCGGCCAACATTACGTGTTTATAAACACCTAAAGCACCTTTTAGCGGGTTTTGATACTGGGAAAATAAAAAAATACTTCTTTTTTTAAATTCATCTTGCAAAGGCACATCGCTAGTTTTATATAATCTAAACATCAAGCCATCAGGAACCCATGTATATTTTTTACTAACAGCCATAATATTGAATGAATAAATAGGGTATACGTCAATATAATCATCTACAAATTTCGTAAAATTAAGGTTTCCTTTATCCAGCTCTATTAACATTTCAGGAAATTCTCTTTTGAGAATATCGTTATAAAATTTGCTAGAAATGATGCCTGTCTGAACATGCTTTATTCCCCGCCATCCTTTTTTTCCACCACCTACATAATATACATAAAGTGAATCAAAAGTAGACGTATCATCGGAAAAAAATATTACTGAATTATCAGGTACTGTGTTAAATATGTCTTTTCCTAATTTTTCAGCTGTAAAATCATTTTTTATTGGAGAAAGTTTTATCCAGTTTCCATATAAAATTAATAATGCAAAAAGGGGAAATATCATAATCGAACTTATAAATACTTTTTTGGATGTTATTTTTTGCAGAAGATTGTCAATTGTTGTTGTAATAGATTTGATGCCATACACTATCCAAATTGTAATAAAAATATATGATGTAAGAAGAAAACGTTCAGATGTTCCTAAGAAAAAATTACTAGATGAAGGAAAACCCGCATAAAAAATAAATATTGGTCCTGACAATAAGAAAAACGCAACTATACATAAAAATATGTTTTTATTTTCTCTGAAGTTTTTCCACATACCAATCAAAGCAAGAGCAATTCCCAGTTTAGTAAAATCAATCAGATAAGTATCAAACATTATTTTTAATTGAAAAATTCTTTCGTAAATAGAAACATTAAATATTTTATGAGATTGAAAAGAACCATATAACGACCTGCTTATTAAATTCAAAAAACTTTGAACCGTTTGAGGATTCTCCCAATTAACTGGAGGATTGCCTTTAGCTGATAGGTATACATAAACATATGGTGTCAAACCTAATAAAATATATCCACAATTTATCAATAATGTTTTTTCGGTATTTTTTATTTTTTTGAGCTGATTTACTATCAATAAAATATATGCCGGAATAATAAATAAAATTACATGATGATGCGTGAGGGATAAACCAAAAATAAAACTTGAAATATGAAGAATGTTTCTATGACCAGTATCTCTGTATAATAATAATAAATAAAAAAGCAAGGCAACAAACAAAGTATTTAAACCAAACACTTCAGGAACTATTGCATATAACCAAAACAGATAGGAAAAACCTAAAATAAAAACACCTATAATTGATGCAATAAAATGTTTTGTAAGTTTTGTTAACGTAAGAAATATCAAACCCAGGCTTATTGCTGAAGGAATACTAGATAATAATCCCACACGCCAAGCAACAGTTGAAATAGGAATTTTGGTCAATAACCAGCCCAAAAAAGTATATAAAGGATAACCCGGAGGATGTGCTACGCCCTTCATTAGAGCTGCAGATACTAAATCTCCTGCATCTCCGCCAAACACGCTTGAGGATTGAAAATAGATATAAAAGAGGAGAAATAATATACTGATTATTAGGGCAGTATATTTTTCTCCTCTTAATATTTTACTCATTATCTTACACAAAAGTAACACACACCTGTTGCATTGGGACAAGCTGCTCCGGTTCCCGGAGGTGTAGCCTGATCCGTATAAATGGTTGACGGATCGCTACTAATTGATCTTGACTCAGGATCAAAACAAGTATATACCGATGCACTATTAGTTTCTGCAATGATATAAATTGGCCGGGAATTCCCTAAATTTGCCATTCCTTGTTGAAAAGTAGTTTTTAGTTCTCCCGCTCCTGTTAATAAGTTAATAATGCCTGTTGCACTTGCAACGTTGGTTGCTGCTTGAGCTCCAGTTCCCCAAGGCATTGAACCTTGAACTGCATAAAACCTTAATAATGCATTATTAAGTTCAACAGCGATATTTCTTCTTTGCGTATCACGTCCTCTTTTGAGCTGTTCCAAAGGATCAATCGCGGCAAGAAGTCCTGCTGCTAAAATACCCAAAATACCGATAACGATCAAAAGTTCGATTAATGTAAAACCTTTTTTCATATTTTTCTCGTGAAATGTTCTTAAAATCACATTTCACCCCCTTTCAATTAAGTATAAATTTTTAAAAATTAATACTATATATTTTGTATATTATTTAAACTGACTTGTCAAATTATAAATTGGTGTAATTATTGAAAAAACAATAAATCCTACTCCTACGGCTAAAATAATCATAATCACCGGTTCTAAAGCAGTTGTTAATGTCTTGACTGTATGATCTGATTCACGTTCAAAATAAGTAGAAATTTTAATAAGAGATTCATCCATTTTACCGGTTTCTTCACCAACTCTTACCATTTGAGCTAAAATTGGAGGAAACATCGGATATTGGGCAAATAACTGTCCTAATGGTAAACCCTTTTCAACTTTTTTTGCAATATCTTGTATAGCTTCCTGATAATGAATATTATCAACTGACTTAACCATAATATTTAGCGAATCCAAAATATGTACGCCGGATCCTACCAGCATACCTAAAGTCCGTGTAAATTCAACTAAAATAATTTGTTTGGATAAAGGCCCAAAAATTGGCAGTTTCAAAACAATCGCATCCCAAATATGTCTGCCAGATATTGTTTTTTTCCATTTAAGAAATAATGTCCATCCTCCAACCCCGATAATTACGACTAACCACCAGAATTTAACAAAAAAATCAGATACCCATTGCAATATTCTGGTTTGCAATGGTAAATCTGATCCAAATTGAGAAAATAATTCAGTTAATTTTGGAACTACAGCTGTCATAAGTATTATAAAAACTATTATCATAACGATAAAAATAATTGCCGGATAAACCATTGCTCCTTTTACAGTTGCAGAAAATTCCTGATCTTTTTCCAGATTGTCTGCCAGTCGGTTTAAAACCATATCCAAAGTGCCTGACGATTCACCGGCCCTGATTAATGCAATATAAGTTGTAGAAAAATGCTGAGGATATTTTTCCAAAGTAGTGGTCAGATTGCCTCCGCTTTGAATATCTCTGGAAATTTTGACAAGCATTTCGGTAAAAGCCGGATTGGTTGATTGAACACGCAGTAAATCCAATGCTTCCTGAATTTGAAGTCCTGCAGTCATCATGGTTGATAATTGGCGGGTAAAATTTACAATATCGTTAAAAGAAATTTTACTAAGTTTGGCAGGGGATAAAAATGATAATTTATTTTCTTTTTTTGACAGACCGATTAAAAACAGTGAACGGTCACGGATAAGCGTAACTGCTTCTTTTTCATTATCAGCTTCAACCATTCCCTTAATTTTATTACCTCTATCATCCCGGGCTGAGTAATTATATATGGGCATAACTTTTTAGATTCTGGATTCTGGATTATAGATTTTATAATATTTATTTTTTCTAGAATCAAGAATCTATAATCTAGAATCTGGTATTTTAACTTGTTGAAAATAATCTGATTAATTCTTCAGGTCTGGTTGAATACTCTTTAGCTGTTTCAAGTGTTATAGCACCATTTTTGACCATTCTGGCCAAAGAAGTTTCCAAAAGTTCCATTCCCATATCAGCAGATGTTTGAATAATATTGTCAATTAAATGAGTTTTTCCCTCACGGATAGAATTTTGCACAGCTGGAGTGGAAATAAGAATTTCTGTAGCAGGTTTTCTTCCACCCCCAATACCGGGTAATAATCTTTGAGATAAAACCGCTTCCAAGGTTCCTGCTAGTTGTAGTTTTATTTGCGCTTGTTGTCTCTCGGGAAAAACGTCAACAATTCTGTCAATGGTTTGGGACGCTGAATTTGTGTGAAGCGTGGCAAATACTAAATGTCCTGTTTCGGCAATGGTTAAGGTAGCAGCGATAGTTTCATAATCACGCATTTCTCCTATTAGCACTACGTCCGGATCTTCACGTAAGACAGAACGAAGCGCTACGTTCCATGAATGCGTGTCAGTATGCATTTCTCTTTGCGATATAATTGATCTCCCTTTAGGATAAATATATTCTATCGGATCTTCAATCGTCACTATATGTGCATCACGATTTTGATTAATTTCATTAAGAATTGCTGCTAATGTGGTTGATTTCCCATGACCTGTTGGTCCAGTTACTAAAATAAATCCCTGTTTTAAATTGACAAAATCATGATAAATTTCCGGCAGGGCAAGTTCTTCTATAGTGCGGATTTTTTGCGGTAAACAACGAAATGCAGCAGCAATATTATTTTTTTCAAAATATGCATTGACTCTAAATCTTGCATTTCCCAAAGCATAAGAAAAATCAATTTCTTTATTGGCCAAAAATAAATCCTTTTGTTCGGAATTAAACAAATCATATATAAAGGTAGTTATTTGGTCACTGGTTAAAACCTCTTCACCGGGTACTCTTTGTAAGACTCCATCAATTCTTATGATTGGCGGATATCCGCCTAATAAATGTAAATCTGACGCTAACCTAGTAGCTGTTAAATCTAGTAGTTGCTTGATATCCATAATAGTTAATTAAAAACGCAAAATGCAAAAGTCAAAATTTCAATGCAAAAATAAAAATTGTTAATTTTGAATTTTAAACTGCAATTTTACATTTTCTTGCCTGCGCAAGCAGGGATTTTTAAATTTTAAATTAATATTAATCTTGTGCTACTCTTAATACTTCTTCAATTGTTGTAATGCCTTCTAAAACTTTGAAAAAACCATCCTGTTTCATGGTAAACATACCCTCATCAATTGCCTGTCTTTCCATGTCGGCTGAAGATGTATGCTCTAATATCAGCTTACTCATTTTTTCAGAGATAGGCAAGACTTCAAAAATTCCCACCCGCCCCCGATACCCTGTTGAGTTACATTCAGTACAACCTTTACCCATATATAGTTTTATTTTTTCGTTTTTTTCGGGATAATATTTACCTAATGCTGTTTTTATATCCTCAATTACTTGGGGTAGCGGTTCATAATCGCTTTTACAAAAACTGCATATTTTTCTGGCAATTCTTTGTCCTATAACACAATTAAGAGCTGATGCTACCAAAAATGGTTCTGCTCCCATATCCAAAAGACGGGGGATGGCACCTGATGCATTATTGGTGTGCAGGGTAGAGAAAACTAAATGCCCTGTCAAAGCAGCTTGAATCGCCAAACTGGTCGTTTCTGAATCACGGATTTCTCCAACCAATATAATATTTGGATCTTGTCTTAAGAATGACCTTAAACCTGTAGCAAAATTAAGTCCGGCAGCAGGATTTATTTGTACTTGATTAATACCTGCAATTTGATATTCGATAGGATCTTCTAAAGTGACAATATTAACTTTAGTAGTATTTAGTCTAGATAAAACTGAATAAAGAGTAGTGGTTTTACCGGAACCTGTAGGACCGGTAACCAAAATAATACCATGAGGCCGGGCAATATTTTCCTCTAATCTTTTTAAGGCTAAACTTCTGATTCCCAATTCAGAAAGTGTTGGAATTCCACCGGTTTTTTTGAGTAACCTCATGACAATTTTTTCTCCGTTTACAGTTGGCAGAGAAGAAACACGCAAATCCACCTCTTCTGTTCCCATGCGGAAATTAAAACGGCCGTCTTGAGGAATTCTTCTTTCATCTATTTTCATGTCTGACAATATTTTGATTCTGGAAATCACTGCCGGATGGACGCTTTTGGGTAAAGCTAATTTTTCATGTAAAATTCCATCAATTCTATATCTCACCCGGGTTTTCGTTTCCTGTGGCTCTATATGAATATCAGATACCCGGTTTTTCACTGCAAATTCCAGCAATGTAGATACAATTTTTGCAATCGGAGCTTCTTTGATAATATCTCCTAACCGACCTGCTTCAACAGTTCTGATTTCCGGCATTGATGTTTCTTTCAAAGCAGCGGTTACTTCCTGACCCAGTGTTTGAGCATACCGTTCGTCAATTGTGGAAACAATATCATCCTGCAATGCCAAAAACGGTTTGATTCTTTTACCGGTTTTTTGCTCTAAAAATTCTATGATAGTTATGTCAAACGGATCAGTGGTAGCAATATATAAGACATTATTACCTGCATCATAATCAAAGGGAACAATTATATATCTTCGGGCTACAGGTTCAGGAATAAAATTTACTACCTCCGGAGAAATACCACGTCCAGCCAATGTTACAAATGGCACATCCATGGCTTTGGCTTTAGCTTGAGCTAATTGAAGTTGACTGACAGTTTTTTTACGGATTAAATAATCTTCAATTGAAGTATTAGAAGTAATAATATCAGTAAGTATTTGCTGACCAACAGGTGCATCAATGGCTTTTAAATCTATAAGTGCTTGAATTAATTTTTGGGCAGGTACCATATATTAATATCACTACTTAGAAGCTGTTTGATAACAGGAAATAAAAGGTAAAACAGCTTCATAAGAGACTGTAATTAAAAAGTTCTTTCAAAGGTGAAAAAAGAACTTTTTAAACAGGCTCTAAAAATAGTGTTTGTAAAATAAGTATAAAATAAATTCTTACATGATACAATACATCTAACAATTTCAAATTTTAAATTTTAAATTTTAAATTCAAAAAGTATGTTTCATTCATACATTATTGCTGGCAATACTCACGAAAATCGTCAAAAATATATTGAACAATTTATCAAACAATTAAAAATTTCCACATATGATTTAACAAGACTAACTGTAGGTCCCGTAACAATAGCCCAAATAAGGATAGTAATACAATTTTTAAGCCGTAAACCGTTGTCGTCTCCCTATAAAGGAGTAATTATTCAAGCTGATGCTATAACTCGTGAAGCTCAACAGGCATTATTAAAAACCTTGGAAGAACCGCCTGCCAACTCTTTAGTTATTTTATCAGTAAATAATGAAAATTCTTTATTACCTACCATAATATCCCGTTGTACCGTAAAAAAACTTTTTGACGAAAAAAATGCAATTTGCAGTTATGATTTCGATTTGTGCAAACAATTTTGGCAAAAAATTTTTACCACCAAAAAAAGTACCAGATTGGTTCAAACTAACGTTATCACAACAGACCGGGAAAATGCTTTATCCTGGATTACCCAACAAATGAGTTTTTTCAGAAATGAATTAATAAATGCTTATTTAACTCCTAGAGCAACAATTTTCCCTTCATTCTCCTCATATTATGTTTTACGACAGATGCAAAAAACTTATGAATATTTAAAAGGAAATATAACTACCAAATTAGCAATTGATCAATTGTTTTTAAATATTTAATTAATAATTTATATTGAAAGCTCTGGGTAATTAGAGTATAATCAAGTAATCAATTAAAAAACCTCTGTGAGGTTATTTTTTTTCAAATAATGAATACAACCTCAAAAGATTATACCGGAAAACAGATCATTGTTTTAGAAGGATTAGAGCCAGTTCGTAAACGCCCGGCCATGTATATCGGATCTACGTCTATTTCAGGAGTTTATCACTGTATCAAGGAAATCGTAGATAATTCAATTGACGAAGCATTAGCGGGATATGCGAAAAATATTTGGATAAGAATTAATGCTGACGAAAGTTACACAGTCATTGATGATGGCCGGGGTATTCCGGTTGATTATATGCCAAAATATGGCGCTTCAGCTTTGGAAATTGTCTTAACTAAACTTCACGCCGGAGGCAAATTTGAGTCACAAGCATACAAAGTGTCAGGTGGATTGCATGGAGTTGGAGCTTCTGTTGTAAATGCATTATCTTCTTCAATGCATGTTGAAGTACTGCGTGATAAAAAACTTTATCAACAGGATTATGTCCGCGGGAAACCAAAAAACAAAATCACATCTTCGGGAAAATTTAATAATGATCTAAAAAGAACCAGCGGTACTTTAACTACATTTTATCCGGACACGGAAATTTTTAAAGAAGATATCAAAATTGATTTTGAAGTATTAAAAAAATCCATCAAAGAAAGAGCTTATCTTATCCCCGGAATATTTTTTCATCTATATGATGATAGAAAAAATTCCCAAATGCATTATTTTTTCGAAGGCGGTATCAAATCTTTAGTCAAAGCTTTAAATAAAAATAAAATCATCCTGCATGAACCAATTTATATCAAAAAAACCACCGGGGATGTGGAAATTCAAGTAGCGATTCAATATAATGACGGATTTTCTGAAAATGTGGAATCATTTGTAAATGTTACTAATACTATCGAAGGTGGTACTCATTTAACCGGTTTTCGAATGGCTTTAACTCGTGCTATTAATGATTATGGTAAAAAAAATGGTGCTGTCAAAAACGGTGAAGATGGAATTTTGGGAGAAGACACGCGCGAGGGACTGACAGCCATTGTTTATGTAAAAATGCCTTCTTTAAATCTGCAATTTGAGGGACAAACCAAGGGCAAACTGGGTAATAATGAAATACAACCAATCGTATTAACCACTGTTAAAGAGGGTTTAGATGAATTTTTTGAGGAAAATCCTCAAGCTGGTAGATCAATACTCGAAAAAGTCTTTCTCGCAGCCAAAGCCAGACTCGCAGCCAAAGCTGCTAAAGATGCAATTATCAGAAAAGGCGCGTTTGAAGGCGGAGCATTGCCGGGAAAACTGGCTGACTGTCAGGAAAGAGATCCATCAAATAGTGAACTTTATATAGTAGAAGGAGACAGCGCAGGAGGATCAGCTAAACAGGGAAGAGATCGCAAGTTTCAGGCAATTTTACCGCTTAAAGGGAAAATTTTAAATACTGAAAGAGCCAGACTTGATAAAATTATTGAATTTGAAGAATTGAAATATTTAGTAATTGCGCTAGGCATGGGAATTGGCGAAACATTGACTACAGAAAAATTACGCTATCACCGAATAATTATCATGACTGATGCTGATGTTGATGGGGAACATATCATGACTTTATTACTAACTTTCTTTTATCGTCATTTACCATACATTATTCAAGGCGGACATTTATATATCGCTATGCCACCATTGTATAAAGTTTCAGTTGGTAAAAATATTCAATATGCATACAATGATCAAGAAAAAGATCAAATGTTAAAAACATTATCTACCAATCCTGACACAAGCAAATATAAACCATCACTTCAGAGATACAAAGGTCTAGGAGAAATGAATCCTGAGCAATTGTGGGAAACCACTATGAATCCTCTCAAAAGAGTTATTAAAAAAGTGACAATAGATGATGCTACACAAGCTGATGAAACCTTTAGCATGTTGATGGGTGAAGAAGTACCACCCCGTAAAAGATTTATTCAAACACATGCAAAAATGGCTAATTTGGACGTATAAATTTGTTAAAATTATCAAAGCAGGATAATAAACTGCAAAGGAGAAAGTTTATGAATTTTTTATATTTTTCATTATTTACAGGCTTATTTGCTGTTGTATATAGCGTTTGGCAAACAATGAAAATTTTAAAATTACCCAAAGGAACTCCCGATATGATCGCAATAGCAGATGCTATTTCTGAAGGAGCTTACGCATATCTTAAACGCCAGTATCAAGTAATATCCATAATTGCCATACTTATTTTCATTATTTTATGGATAACATTAGGCTTTTTATCAAGCGTAGCCTTTATAATTGGTGCGTTATTTTCTGCACTGGCAGGATTTGTAGGTATGAGCGTTGCAGTGAACACTAATGTTAGAGTCAGTGAAGCTTCAAAAAAGGGACTCGCACCAGCTTTACAAGTTGCTTTTGGCGGAGGCTCAGTCACTGGAATGATGGTTGCAGGACTAGCTCTTTTGTCAGTGGTGGGAATTTATTGGTTATTAATTTTAACAAAAACAAGCAGCTTTACGCCTCTTATCGCTTTAGGATTTGGTGCATCTTTAATTTCTGTTTTTGCGAGGCTCGGCGGTGGTATTTATACTAAAGGGGCAGATGTAGGAACAGATATGGTGGGTAAAATTGAAAAGGGAATTCCGGAAGACGATCCCAGAAACCCAGGAGTTATTGCTGATTTGGTTGGTGACAATGTTGGAGATGATGCAGGTATGGCTGCTGACTTATTTGAAACTTATGTTGTTACAGCAGTTGCAGCTATGCTGTTAGGTCAATTACTCATGCCAAATAATCAATTGGCTTTAATTTTCCCATTAGCAATCGGTGCTATTTCTATCATTAGCTCAATAATTGGTACATTCTTTGTTAAATTGGGTAAAGACAATCAAGTGATGACAGCACTTTATAAAGGTTTGGTAGCTGCGTCAATTTTCAGTGCCGGATCATTTTATTTTATAACTAAAATATTATTAGTTGATTTGGGTCAAATGGCAGTTACAAATATTTATTTCTCATCACTTATAGGAATTGTGGTTACTATAGGCATGGTGATTATTACTGAATATTTTACATCCAAAAAATATAATGCTGTAAAAACCATTGCAGCTGCTGCTCAAACAGGTCACGGAACAGTAATGATTGCCGGACTTGCTATATCAATGAAATCTACGCTTTTACCCATCTTATTAATTTCAGCAGCTACATTGGTCACCCATGCTCTGTCCGGTCTTTACGGAGTGGCTGTAGCGGCAATGTCTATGTTGTCATTGACTGGAATAGTGGTCGCCATTGATGCCTTTGGACCAATTACTGATAATGCAGGAGGAATTGCAGAAATGACCAATCAACCGCAAAAGGTACGAGAAGTGACTGACAATTTAGATGCAGTAGGCAATACTACTAAATCTGTTACTAAAGCCTACGCCATAGCATCAGCAGGACTTGCAGCTCTGGTATTATTTGCCAGTTATGCACAAGAATTAACCGCTAATAATCAATTAGCAGCTTTTTCTCTGACAAATCCAAAAGTTTTAATCGGATTACTTTTAGGCGCCTCGGTTCCTTATATATTTGGTGCATTAGCTATGGAAGCTGTTGGTAATGCTGCAAAAGCAATAGTAGTAGAAGTGAGAAGACAATTTAAAGAAATAAAAGGCATTATGCAGGGAACTGCCAAACCTGAATACGGTAAAGCAGTTGATATCGTAACTCAAGCTGCATTAAAACAAATGATTGTACCAGCGATTATCCCTGTGCTGGCCCCAATATTGGTAGGTAAATTATTGGGAGCTCAAGCATTGGGTGGATTTTTGGTTGGAATAATTGTGACAGGTTTATTTGTAGCAATTTCAATGACCACCGGAGGAGCAGCATGGGATAATGCCAAAAAATATATCGAAGAAGGAAATTATGGAGGTAAAGGTTCACCGGCACATCAAGCAGCGGTAACAGGTGACACTGTGGGAGATCCTTATAAGGATACTGCAGGACCTGCTATCAATCCAATGATAAAAGTAGCCAATATAGTGGCTTTATTAATTGCTAAATTTTTAACCGGATAAAAATTGATTATTTAATTTGCTTAAAAAATTTATGAATAATGTCGGAAAAATTATTCTATCGGAAATAAGCGTGGAAATGAAACGCGCATATCTTGATTATGCAATGAGCGTGATCGTGTCCCGTGCACTTCCGGACGTCAAAGATGGTTTAAAACCAGTTCATAGACGGGTTTTATATGCCATGCAACAAATGGGACTGATGCATCCTTCACGATATACGAAAACAGCTAAAGTTGTAGGAGAAGTTTTGGGCAAATTTCATCCGCATGGTGATGTAGCAATTTATGATTCATTAGTCCGTTTAGCGCAAGATTTTTCCATGAGATACCCGCTGGTTGATGGTCAGGGTAATTTTGGTTCTATTGATGGTGACCCTCCAGCAGCTATGCGTTACACTGAATGCCGCTTGGCTCCCATAGCCTCAGAAATGCTTTTTGATATTGACAAAAATACTGTCGATTTTATTGACAATTTTGACGAAACAATGAAAGAACCAACGTATCTACCTGCAAAACTACCAAATTTATTATTAATGGGAGCAGAGGGTATTGCTGTAGGTATGGCTACCAAAATTCCTCCACACAATTTAACTGAAGTAATTGATGCAGTATTTATGATCATTGGTCGTGGACATTTTCATAAAAATACTGAAAACAATAAACAAGATTTCATTTCTGAAGTAACTATTGAAGATTTGATGCATATTATCAAAGGCCCTGATTTTCCCACCTATGGAGCAATTTATGATATTAAAGAAATTTTAGCAGCTTATACTACTGGTAAAGGAAAAATTGTTATAAGGGGCAAAGCAGAAATTGAAGAAATCGGTAACGGTAAAAGCGCTATCATTATCACCGAACTTCCTTATCAAGTAAATAAAGCTTTATTGGTTGCAAGAATTGCTGATTTAGTCAAAGATAAAAAACTTGACGGCATTACTGATCTACGTGATGAATCAGACAGACATGGCATCAGGGTGGTTGTTGAATTAAAACGTGATGCCAGACCCAAATCAGTCTTAAATAATTTATACGAACATACGTCATTGCAAACAACTTTTCCGGTAAATGTAGTTGCGTTAGTTGATGGAACGCCAAGAACATTATCTTTAAAACAAATTTTGGAAGAATATATTAAGCATCGGCTCAAAGTTGTAAGACGGAGAAGTGAATTTGAATTGACCCGTGCTCGTGAACGCGGTCACATTTTGGAAGGATTGTTAATTGCAGTTTCTAACATTGATGCAGTTATTGAAACAATTAAAAAATCAAAAGATGCAGACATTGCAAAACAAAATTTGATGAAAAAATTCAAATTAAGCGAACTTCAGTCAATTGCAATTTTGGATATGCAACTTAGAAGACTAGCAGCTTTGGAAAGAATCAAGATTGAAGAGGAATATGCCATGATCAAAGAAACTATCGCATACTTGGAAGATTTATTGGCACATCCTTTAAAAATGCTCAAAGTAATCAAAGACGAGTTAGTTAAAATCAAAGAAAAATACGGTGATGAACGACGCACACGCGTGTTCAAATCAAAAGTTGGAGAATTTGCAGAAGAAGATTTGATACCAAATGAAGAAACTATCATCACTATAACAAAAGGTGGATATATAAAGAGATTATCAAAAACTTCGTTCAAGACACAAAGCAGAGGCGGTAAAGGTGTAATTGGTATGGCTACCAAAGAAGAAGATACGGTGGAAAAAATGACCACAGCCATGACTCATGATAATGTATTATTTTTTACCGATAAGGGTAAAGTTTATCAAGTAAAAGCTTGGGATTTACCTGAAACTACTCGACAAGCCAAAGGTCAAGCAATAATCAACTTAATAAATATTGAACAACAAGAAAAAGTCACTTCTCTTCTTACATATGGTAAAGAGGAACTTGCCAATATGAAATATATTACCATGGCAACAGTAAATGGTACAGTTAAAAAAACTAAAATTGAAGAATATGAAAAAATCAGAAAAAGCGGATTGGTAGCAGTAAAATTGGAAAAACAAGACCAATTAGCCTGGGCATCTCTTACTTCAGGTAGTGAAGAAATTTTATTAGTTTCACATTTTGGTAAATCCATCAGATTTCACGAAAGAGAAGTCAGATCAACCGGCCGAGACACAATGGGCGTAAGAGGCATTGCTTTGAAAAAAGATGATTTCTTAGTCAGTATGGATATTATCAGTGAAGAAAATCTGGGAATGGAATTTATTACAATTATGACCAAAGGGTTGGGTAAAAAAACCAATATTAAAGCTTTCCCAAAACAAAAACGTGCTGGTCAGGGAGTAAAAGTAGCAGAAGTAACGGGAAGAACCGGTAATGTAATTGTGTCTCAATTTATTCCCAAAGATACTGAAGCTTTGATTTTGACTTCAAATAAAGGACAAGTGGTAAAATTACCCATAACTTCAATTCCATTATTGGGCAGGGCTACACAGGGAGTGATACTTATGCGTTTTACAGATAAATCTGATACAGTTGCCGCTGCCGCATATGTGTAAAGACGATATAAGAGATAAAAGATGTAAGACGATAAAACAGAAGAAATAATTTAAATAAATTTTCGATAATTTATTATGAAAATTGACGGCAGGTTATTATCAGCAGAAATATTGGGAAAGTTAAAAAAAGAAATTAAATCTTTAAAATTTTCCGTTCCTCCTCATTTGGCAGTTATTTGGGTAGGCAGTGACTCAAGTTCATTATCATTTATCAGACAAAAGCAATTAGCAGCTAAACAAATTGGGGCCAAAATTTCACTCATCCATTTCAGAAAAACTCCTGAATATACCAAAATTGCCCGGATTTTACTGCAAATTGCTACAGACAAAAGCATTCATGGGATGATTATCCAAAGACCTTTTCCTCCAACCCTGTCAGCAGATACTTTAAATGTGAGAATTCCCATATTCAAAGATGTCGATGGCTTTCTACCAAAATCAGCTTTTGATCCTCCTGTTGGTATGGCGGTATTTAAAATTTTATCAGAAGTTTACTACAGACATTTGACGCATATTCAAAAACCCATCGACGATTATCCTAAAAGCTTAATATCATATCTTAAGAATAAAAAAATTGTCCAAATCGGCAGGGGAGAAACAGCCGGCAAACCGATAGCCCAGATACTCAATACCATGAAATTAAATTTCATTATTTTAAATAGCCAGTCTCAAAATCGGGATGAATATTTAAATCAGGCAGATATTGTAATTTCTGCGGTTGGAAAATCACAAATAATTACTCCTGATCAGGTGAAACCAAATTGTATTTTGATCGGCGTAGGCATTCATAAAGAAAAAGGCAAGCTGACAGGAGATTTTGATGAAAATGAATTTAAAGACCAGGTCTTATTTTACACTCCAACACCTGGAGGCGTAGGACCAGTAAATGTAGCATGTCTGATGCAAAATTTGGTATCTGCATGTAAGCTTCAACTCAAATAATTGTCAAGTTAATTGTCAATATAATTGTAAACTTAGTGGTTACTCGGAATTCAAGCTTCACTTAAAAGTGAAGACCTTTTTAGTTCGTGTACCTATCCAACCAGCTATACATTAAATTTTAGAGATTAATTGATAATCTAAAAAATTTTTACAGCATGCTTATCATTTTTTCTGCAGTTTTATAGAGTCATGCCATTTACCATCAATGATATTATGTTTTATGTCATATTGTGTTTTTATCCGCCTTATTTTCGTTCCGTAATTAATATGAATGCCTACATTAGTAAGAATAGTGCCCCATATCACTCCAAGAAATAATGCATATACGTCAGTATTTGGATTAGACTCTAACTGAGTCAATCCATAAATTCCGGCACCAATATAAATCCCAATACAACAGTTGTAGCAGTTTCTCCTTTTGAAAGATGACTATGGATTCGTTCTTGATTTGGCATAAGATCAACATTTTATCATAAATTGTCTAAACAAAACTAAACAGATCGGACCTGTTGTTTAGATTGTTATCATTCGACATTGTCTTCTAAGATAAATTCGTTTATATCATTTTCGTCTTTATTAAATTGTTCAACAAAACCTTGATAATTTAAATCTAAATTATTTTTTTGCTTATCTAATGCAAAAAAATTTAATACTTCATTTGGCTTCACCCAAACAGTGTTTCTTAATCCTAAAAAATCTTTATAACTTGAATAAGGGTATTCTGACAATATTTTATGCAGGTCTGACCTGAATAACTCTAATGGATTTCTATGTATATAACGAGATAGTTGTAGTAAATATAAATCTTCTGTTATTAAACTTGCTTTATATTTTCCTTGAAATAAATGACCAATTCTTTTATGTCTGGTATTAAAATATCGCGTGTATGCATTTGTTAAACAACGCATAAATTTAATTATTGATTTGGCTGATTTTTGTTTAATCAATAAATGAAAATGATTTGGCATCAGACAATAAGCGATTAAATCAATTTCTAAAAAAAGAGTGGATTTTCTTACAGGCCGGACCTGTTGTAAAGACAATGTTGACAAGTAATTTTTTAAATATGAAAGAAACATTTGATAATCTAAATCCTGAATAAAAATTATTCGTTTATCAACGCCCCGATTGTAAATATGATAGAAGCTATTTTCAACGTATTGTTTTATAGAATTTTTTGCCGGCATATACGATAAAAATTTAATTTATATCATCACATCCATCTCCATAACAGGTCCGACCTGTCTATCTATTTAATTGCATCTTCAACTATTTCAGTTTTTCCATGGAATTTTTTATGGATTTGTTTAAGTTGCGGATTGGTAACGTGTGTATATATTTGAGTAGTGGAAATATTTTTATGTCCCAACATTTCTTGTATGGCCCTGATATCAGCTCCTGCTGTCAACAAATCCGTGGCAAATGTATGCCGTAACCCATGAGGAGTAATTTTGATAGGCAATTTAGCTTTTTTTACATATTTTTCAACAGATCTTTGAATACTTCTGGCTGATAACCTGATTCCTTCTTCGCCTTGATCTTTGGTAACTTTTTTTCCTGAATAACGGACAAATAAAGGTTTGTATTTATCTTCTCTATAACTTAAATATCGTTGCAACCACTTTGATGCGGCGTCTGAAATAAATACCACCCTGGCTCTACCACCTTTACCGATAATACCGATTTCCCGTGTCGTAAAATCTATTTGATCACGGTTTAGTTTCACCAGTTCTGATACCCGTAAACCTGTAGAAAATAATAATTCCAGTATCGCTTTATCCCTCAAGCCGAAAACAGTAGCTATATCCGGTTGATTAACCAAACGTGTTAATTGATCTTTATTTAAAAATTTCAAACTATGCGATTCTGTCTTGCCTAGATCAATTTTTTCGGGAGCCAAAGTTTTAATATCTTTCTTGACTAAAAACCGTAAAAAAGCCCGCAGTGCAATCAAATGATAATTCTGGGTCACTCTTTTAAGAGTCAAATTATGTGTATCTGTTAACCTGGTTAAATATAATCTGTAATGTCTGATCGTGTCAGAATTTATTTGAGAGACACCTGAAAGGCCTGACTGCCTGCCTACGCCTGACTGCGTAGGCAGGCAGTCAGGCGCAGGCAGGGGAGAGGATTCTTTATACCAGTTGGCAAATCTCATCAAATAATGTTTGTAGTTTCGGATGGTTAATGGAGATACATTTTTTTCAACTTCTAAAAATTCCAAAAAATCATCAATATAAGTAAATAAATTTGTCATAATATGTAATAATTTTCATTTTGCGATGATCTTTGAGCGTTGTAAAATGAAAATTATTTATTACGACGTTTTTAACGTTGTAATAAATATATTTTGCGACGTCTATAATTTTTTGTCAAGCTGCTAATCCTGCTATAATTAGCATATGAAATTAGGTATCAAAGTCGGACTAAAAAACAATTCTTACCAGGATTTAATTTCAGCTGCTCCTGACTTTTGTGAAGTCTGGTTTCATGTAAACAAAATAGCTGATTACAACAATCTATTTTCTCAAATTAAACAACTGAAAATTGGTGCGGGATTGCATTTCTGGGGTAATACTTCAAATAATACATTAGTTAATTTAGCTTATCCCAACAAGCAAAATTTAAGTGAATCTATTGAATTAGTTAAACAAACCATTAATGTGGCCTCAAAACATAATTGTCTATATGTAAATATGCATCCCGGCAGCAGCGTATTGTCTAATGTGAATTTTGAACGCGATGTCATTGATTTTAAACCCTTTGGCAAGCAAATATCTCTACAACTTTTGCAAGAAACTTTTTATAATTCAGTACATAAACTTGCAAATTATGCAGATAATTTAGGCATAAAATTGATAATTGAAAGTGTGCCTAAATATTCTTATTCGGTAAACAGTCTGGGTCAGCTGGATAGAAATGTCTATGTAGATTTTGGCGATCTACCAATAGATATAATTAAAACTGTGTTAAATATAGATAATGTATATTTTGCGAATGATTTTGGACATACACTGGCAAATCAAGAAAATCTAGCCCGATCTCAATTGTTAGAAAATTTATGGTCTGTGTCAAAAAAATTGCTCACAAAAACAAAACTTTTACATGTAAGTTATATTATTCCACCATATAACGGGACCGATTATCATGGATCTTTATTGTTTGATGAATTTACATCAGACCTCGCAATTCCTAACAAAAGCGAAATGATTAAACTGTTGTCTCTTTATAAAAAAAACGATATTTATGCTTTAGTTGAACCTGTTTCAGATCATGTAGGAAATTTTCAAATGCTTAAATCTCTGCTATCTTAAATCGGCTATTTAGCCTCAATTTGTAAGCCTCTGTACGCCTCTTGGACGGCTTAAATTTCTTAAACCGATATATTAGTCGGCTTAATTAGGGTGGCAACTATAGCAATGGTGATAATTGCTAAATATATTAAGACCTGCACTATAATAAGCCCTAAAAAAAGTCATCATAATTAGGGTTACTATGTAAAGCGGAAAGCATGATGCTTAATCATATAAAATTAATTATCATTATTAAATGTATAGAAATTTATATTAAACAGGTTTAGCATTTAAAAGCACTTCTCCTTCAATTAGCCATAATCAACGTCGCAAAAGTATCATTGTGCGACGTTGCATAGAATCAGCTTCTCCTTTTGATTAGACTGCAATTTCATAAGTTGATAATACTTGCTTCATTGATTACCACGCTGATGTTTTTATAGCTTTTGTGTGCATTTTTGAAGCTATATTTAATAAATTTATTTTTTTAAATATTAAGTAAGTAGCTAGACAATCTACCTAACATTGTTCAAAAGAGCATGGTAGACATAAAACACCTCTCTCTTTCATTATCTAAGGATGAGAATCTTTATACCTGTAAACGCTGATTAAATTATATATACGTATAGAAAAAGAGGCTTTCGGTTTTATTCGGATGAAAATATATCTCAATTTAGCGCTCTATTATGCTCTAAATTGTAGATTTTGAGGCTGTTATATAAATAAAGATATTTTATAAATACACTAGCAATAATGAGAAATAGAGCTTTGTTACAATCCAAACACTCATTTTTGAAGCTATGTGTTAATTATTTCCCGCATGATGCTTTATTTAGGCATTAAATATCAAGTTAAGTCAACAAAACAGATTTGATAGATACTCATATTTAGGGCTTCAATACAATCTAAAGCAATAAAATTGAAGCTGCATTCTAAGCAAAAGCAGTTTATGTTTCGGCGTATTTATGGCTTCCTAATGCTCTAACTATACAAATTTATAGCTAAATATTTATGAAATATATTGATATGATCTTTATTTGGAGCATAATAAGGCCCTAAAGTACTTAAATTACGCATACATTTTGTGTTCAATTTATAAGAGTAGCGATTAAGCGAGTTTAATTGAAGTAAAATCGTGAAATAATTTGCAAAATATCGTGAAAACTATCAACAATACTATAGGCTTAACTATATCAAACCATATCGCGTTATTCCCAATATAATCCTTTATCACTTCCCTATCCCTTGATTTATATAAATAAAATCTATATCCGGGAACCCCAGTGTGTTGTAAAAATAATTAATATTAAACCTAAAATTAAAATCAACAAATACTCCCGTAAAGTGTTTTCAAATAACCTACCTACTAGGTGCTGTTGTATCATACCAATCAATGAATAAAATACAGTTGTTACAAATAAGGCTTCAATAGTTACCGGAATCGGCCAAAACGAAAACACACCTACCAATCCCACACAAATAACTGAAACTACCACACTTCCCCACCATGAAAGAGCTGAAATATTTTCAGTTAATTCTATCGACCATAAAGCTTGTAAAGTTAATGGAAAAATAATGCATAAAGTAAATAAACTATTTAAATAATAAGGTAAATGTAGTGAAATCAGGATTTCGGAAAGCAAAAAAACCGTTACCAAAGACAATAAAAATCCCACGCTGTGGGCTGCTCTAAGCAGTTGAATATTTCTTTGGGCTGCTACATTATATATGTTTTCTGTTAATAAAATCGCATACATACCAATTGAATAAAGAATCGCAATGGGAATTCTGGTTAACCAACGGGTGGGTAATAAAAAATAAAAGAGAAAAATTGCCGCACTATAAAATGCCGGCAAAATAAGTAATGTCAACCATTCCCAACGGGATAAATCCTGTCGTAACACCAGTGCTGAAAAAAAATAAGTAATTACTGCAAATACGAGCATCAAATCAAATCTCAAATTTCCGGAAAAAATTTGCGTAAACATGAGACCCAAAGTCAAAATCAGCGTAACACCCACAAATTGCTGTCTTTTTGAAAAAGAAAATTTATCTTTTATGTTTAAAAAAAACTTACCTATTTTTGTCATACTAATTTTACGTTAGTAAAAACTGCGTGTACATCGTCAGAATCATATAAAGCTTCCAATAATTTTATCAATTGATTTTTTTGTGCGTCTGTTACTTCTATTAGTATTTCCGGTTTAAAAATAAGTTCTGCCAGTGTAACTTGAACCTGTTTATTTTCCAAAGCATTTTTTACCTGATGCAATAAATTTGGTTCTGTATATATGAGAAAATTATCTTCCTCAACTGCCAAATCCTGAGCATTACAGTCAATTGCAATTTCCAACATTTGATCTTGAGTATAATTTCTCGGAGTCATCAGTTGACCTACTTTTTTAAATAAATAAGCCACACTCCCCGCGCCCGACAAATTACCGCCATGAGTTGAAAAAATATTTTTTAACAATGATGCAGTCCGTTGTCTGTTATCCGTTACACAACTAACTAATAACGCACTGACGTTTGGACCGAAGCCTTCATAATTTATCTCCGAAAGTTGCAAACCCCCATCATTTACTCCCATCCCTCTTTCTATTGCCCGGTCAATATTATCTTTGGGCATATTTACAGATTTGGCTTTTTCTATAACCAGCCGTAAACGGAAATTGGCTGCCGGATCAGCAATTTTACCACCTTCTTTGACAGCAATAATTATTTGATTAGCAATTTTCGTAAAAATTTGTCCGCGTTTATTATCTGTTACAGCTTTTTGATGCTTAATCGTAGACCATTTACTGTGACCTGACATATGGTTTTATTATACCATCTGCATGAAATTTGACCTTTTTACCTAGTTGACAAATTTTTCCAATCGTTTATATTGTTACAGTTATCACTATACCTTAAAATATGGATAATGCTGATAAAATTTCTGTTAATTTAGCTATAAAAAATGCCCTGACTCAGAATTGGAAAGAAGCTATCCGTATAAATTGCGACCTTCTAAAAATTGAACCTCAAAATACCGAAACTTTAAACCGCCTGGCTTATGCATATCTTAAATCCGGTAATCTGACATGTTCTAAATCAACATACAAAAAGGTTTTAAAAATTGATAAATATAATCCTATTGCTTTGAAAAATTTAAAGTGGCTGGAAAATGTAAACCAGGATGATATTGTATGCGACCCGACAATTTCTTCCACACCAACTATTTTTTTGGAAGAACCGGGAAAAACTAAAATAGTTATCCTGGTTGATCCTGCACCGGCAAAAATTTTATGCAATATCATTACTACTCAAAAAGTATATTTAGTGATAAAAAAACATAAAATAGAAATTAGAAATGGTAAAAATTTATATATTGGTGCTTTGCCTGACGATTTATCGCATAGGTTATTAAAATTCATCAATGCCGGAAATCTTTATGATGCCTATATTAAAAATTGTTCAAAAAATTGTGTCAGTGTATTTATCAGAGAAATAAAAAAATCCGCTAAATATATAAATTTTCCCTCTTTTTCGGTTTCCAGTTTCTATTCATATCAGGCTGATGATGAAGATATTTCGCCGTCTGCCCAAATAAAAAAAGTTGAAACTGCTGGAGAATATTGAAAATAATTAATTCTTACATTGTCACTCTGAACCCACCCAACGATCCCCATAATATTTACCTAAGATTATCAATATATCCATACCATTGGTTTCATTATTTAAATTTACTGCGCACCCAAACTCAGAAGTTAGCCATTTAATTATTTTTGATTTTGATAATTTAGGATTATAAATAATTTCACACTTTTCTATATTTTTAGAAATATTATTTAAAGAAATGACTTTTGCTCCTGAATTAGTCAATATTTGGGCAAATTTCTGGCCTACATTCCTTACTAAAGTACTGTTTCTCACTTCAATAGATAATCCTTCCTGACGAATTTGTGTATCTACTAATTTTTCAGTCAAAAGTTTAAACCAATTAATATGGTTGACAGATTTTGCAATTGAGGTGTCCGGTAATGTTTGAGTTTCAATCAAATTTGTGGGTTGTGTTAAATCTACCAAGTCAGATTTATTTTGAACTTGAATCAGTTCCCACCACATTAAAAATCTATCCAATAATGATAAGTTGGAAATATTTGGTGATGTGAGTAATTTTATTAAGCTAAAATGTGCGGATAATTGTTTGAAAATGTCTTCCGATTGTGAATTTATATCTGGTAAGTCTTCCTGACCTACCCATCCAGATACATATGTAGCAAAAAGATCTTCAATTGTTTGTGAGTAGATATCATACTTTTTTTCCATTTGAGCCAATTTCCATACAGCTTGTAATTGATATTGCTGATAACCAAAGGGTACATTTACAATCACATTTGAGGGTAAGGTAAAAATAATTGTCCTGTCACTTGCCTGTTTTGAAAATGAAATAACAGTTGTAGGTTCCGTGTGAAACACAATATTTGTCCGCCAATTATTATTTAAAAATTTTGAGTTATTTACCTGCTGGATGGCTACTATTCCCAAAATTAAAGTCACACCGACAACGCATAACCATTTGGTTATTTTCATCTGGTGATTTTTTCGTAAATTATAGGCAGTTTTACGGCTCATTATATTCTTACCACTCTTTCTTGCCTTTTTTAATTATTTCCACTTGAGGTAAAACAAAATTTGCATTGCTGTTTTTTAAGGCTTTTTTTTCCATGATTGATTTTTTAACTTTCTTTTTTTCTCCTTTATAAAATCCTCCAAAACCCATATAGAATCACCCCTTTCATACATGTCGTCCTGAGTGACAACAAAGGATCTTCTATTTTTTTATCATTATGAGAAGATTCTTCATCCCTTCGGGAGTCAGAATGACAATATAAGTTTATTTTAAATAATTATTTTTAAATTGTAAAAAATTACCTGTGAAGATATTTTCTCGGATTTGACAAACTAAATCAATAACAAAATGCAGATTATGAATTGAGGCTAACCGATATGCCAATAATTCTCTGACTTTAAATAAATGATGCAAATACGCTCTGGTAAAATTTCGGCAAGTGTAACAGGTACAATTTAAATTCACAGGGTTAAAATCATCAGCATATATTTTTTTGGTGATGTCGATTTGAAAACGATTTGTCAAATTAGATAAATTAGTCAAATTTGTTGGATTTATAAATAGTTTTCCCATCCGTCCCAACCTTGTAGGTTGTACGCAATCAAAAGTATCTATCCCTTGCTCGATAATTTCAAAAATATCATCAATTTCTCCTACTCCCAATAAATGACGAGGTTTGTTGACCGGTAACCTGGAAGTTACCCAGCTACAAACATTTTTCATTTCTATCTTGCTTTCTCCTACAGATACTCCACCAATTGCAATGCCATCAAAGTCCAATTGGGATATAAAATCTGAGGATTTTTCACGTAAATCTTTAAAAATACTTCCATGAACAACGCCATATAGTGCTTGATAATTATTGTTCGAGGTCCGCTTTGCGGAGCGAGAACTAATCATGGCTAACTTCTCATCCACGACTTCGTCGGGATTCGAAGAATAAAGGTTATTTATTTTATTATGTTTATCCAAACTTCTGATAGCCCATCTATGTGTCCTTTCCATTGATTGTTTTGCCTGTTTATAAGTCACAGGATAAGGAGTACAGTCGTCAAAAGCAATATGAATATCGCTGCCTAATTGCCATTGCAGTTCCATGGATTTTTCAGGAGTTAACTCATGCTTCGAACCATCCCAATGAGATTGAAATTTAACCCCGTCATCAGAAATTTTAATAATAATCGGTTCTACTGTCTTCCCGTCTTCCTGTCTTCCCGTCTTTCCATCTTTACTAAACTTCTTTCTACCTAATGAAAATAACTGAAATCCACCGGAATCCGTAATAATCGGAAAGCGCCAATTCATAAACTTGTGTAAACCACCGGCTTTTTTAATCACTTCAATTCCGGGACGCAACATCATATGATAAGTGTTGACAAAAAATAAATCTACTTTTAATTGTTTTAATTCATCAGGAGTCAATGATTTGACAGTTGCTTGAGTTCCACATGGCACAAATGCGGGCGTATGAATAATTCCATGAGAAGTAGTAATCTCGCCTACCCTCGCCTGAGTGGTTTTATCCTGATATTTTATTTTAAACCTAAAATCCTTCATAATCCCCTATTTTACCACTAATATTGACATGATTTAGAGTGATTAGTATAATACTAAACCATTATGGCATATAATAACGCTGAAGCGAGAGGAACAGTTCAATTAGGACAAAGAGGAATAGATTCTTCAAAACATATTCTTTCAGGACCTGATGGTAAACCAGTATTTTCCCAAATTAGAAATGATACAAATGAAACAATACTTTTTACTATTCCAACTGCCTGCATGCAAGGACACCTTAGTAATCCTGTTTATGTAATTCTTAAACCGGGTGAGGAATGTCCTCCAGGCACTATTATAAGAGATTGTATGAATGCGTGGTTTGATATAAAAGAAAGTGTGTGGCACTATTGTACTGATCAAATAATTACAATGGAATAAAATAGTTTAATATTTTATCATTACCCCAATCCATGTTCTATTTTTAAGCGGATCAGTTTACCATTGATATCTTCTCCGGAAATTCCAAATAATTTCAACAATTTATCAGTAATTGACAAAGAGGCCTCAAACTCTGGTTGGATAATATACGTGGCTCCTAAGGCTTTAAGTAGCTTCTGATCCCCTTCTCTGTGTGTCCGGCAATATATTTGAATTTCTGAATTCAAATTTAAACTATTAACAATAATTTGGCTTTGAGTGTGAAGATCAGGAATGGCAATCACGACAGCCTTTGCATAATCAACTTGGGCATAATCCAATATATCCCGGTCTGATGGATCCCCATAAATGACAGGAATACCTTTTTCTTTGAGTTCTTCGGATTTTTGATGATTATATTCGACAACAATATATGGAATTTGCATCATTTCGAGTGCTCTACCCACATATTTACCTACTCTACCGTATCCGCATAAAACCACATGATCTTTTAAAAGCAATTGCGGTAAAGTTTCAACATGATTAACTCCGGAAAATATTTTAACATACATACCGTTCCATCTTTTTTTGAATAAATCCCTAACAAATTGAAAAATTATAGCTGATGAAAAAAATACCGGTGGAAAAAATATGATAGAAAATAATGTTACCGAAACAATCAGACCAAAAACATGTGTAGATATTAAATTTTGTGCCAATCCCATACGGGACAAAACAAAAGCAAATTCACCTACATTTATAAGTCCTAGGGATACAAAAAATGAGGTGCGGGCATGAAATCCAAGATAAAATAGTAAAATCAGACATAAGATGAATTTAATGATGATCACCAAAAGTGTCATTTCAAAAATAATTGCGAAATTGGCAAAAATAAATCCTGAGGGAATCAAAAGTCCCAAAGTTACAAAAAACAACATGGCAAATATATCACGTAAAGGTCTTATTTCAGAAAAAACAGCATGATTTTGAGCTGATCTGGCAATCATAATTCCCATTAAGAAAGCACCAATTTCTACAGAAAAACCTAAAATTTGCGTAAACCATCCAAATGCTATTGTGATAAGCAAAATGGCAACCAATAACAGTTCCCGGTTATTTAGGGAAGATATTTTACCAATAGCATAAGGCACCCATTTTCTACCCAATAACAAAACTATAAATAATAAAACACCTGCGACAAGCAAATTTTTAAATATACTAAAAATTACCAAAAAATGAAAACTGCCTTGAAATAATTCTTTACCTAAAGTTGGCAATATTATCAATAAAGGCAGCACGATTAAGTCCTGAGTTACAGTCCAGGTAATCAATACTTGTGAAGGGTGGGTTTCCATCTCGTCTTTATCTCCTAATATTTTAACAATCAAGGCTGTTGATGACATGGAAAAAGCAGTTGCCATAAAAAGTGCGGCATAAAAACTAAAACCAAAGCCGGTAATCAATATAGATAAAATAATGATAGTTAATAATACTTGAGCAATGGCGGCAATAACGGTTGTCTGACCGGATTTTTTAAATCTGTCTAAAGGAAACTCCAAACCTAATGTAAACAAAAGCAGGACAATTCCCAACTCTGCTAAAAAATCTATGGTTAAAATTTTGAAATTGTTACCGAATATCAATCCCAAAATCAAACCCGACATTAAATAGCCCACCACCGGTGGTTGTTTAATGGATTTTGAAATAGTACCGCCAACAAAAGCTGCAATTAATAAAATCAGCAAATATAACAAAATATCTGAGGGCATATTAATTTTATGGTAAATTAAATGGCTAAATTAAGCAAGAATTGTATACCGATTATTGTATTGTTAAATTATTTTTTAATAAATAACCCTTGAAGTGTTTTGCATAATTTTTCTTAATGAAAGATAAAAGTGTGGATACGGCTGAATAGTCCGAGGTTCCACCTGATTATCTGAATTTAGAAAAATTGCAAAACCTTCACGGGTTTGCCTTCTCTTTGGTTACTTTCTCTGGAGCATGCAGAGAAAGTAACAGCAAATAAAAAGAATTAATACCCTTCGACAAGCTCAGTAAATAATACTGATATCAGTTAATTTTCGTAAGACTTTCAAGAATTTGCAGTAAATCTAGTGGTAATTTGGCTTCGATAGTAACTTCTTTTTCTGTTTGAGGGTGTGGAAAAGAAATTTTTGTAGCATGTAAAAAAACTCTGGGACACCATTTTCTGTCATGTGCCTGTAATTTTCTACCGGCATATAAATAATCGCCAACAATAGGATAACCTAAATATTTAAGATGTACGCGTATTTGATGAGTTCTACCTGTAGTCGGCATCAATTTCAACAAACTGAAATTTTCTTTATCCTTTTGGTAGAAATTAGTTACCAAAAATTTGGTGTGTGATGCTTTACCTCCAGGAACAACGCCAAACCTTTCCCGATTCCAAGGAAGCCGACCAATTGGTACATTGATATCACCGCTAGTTATTTTGAGTTGCCCGTGAACTAAAGCAATATATTCTTTTTTAACTGCATGATTTTTAAAAGCTTGTTGTAGTTTTATAAAACTGTCAAAATCTTTTGCAATTATCAAGCATCCTGAAGTTTCTTTATCTAATCTGTGCACAATTCCACTTCGATTATAAAAATCTTCATTATCTTTATTCTTTAATCTTAAATCTCCTGCCCGCATTTGCTTACGCAAAGCGTTAGCAGGCGGGTTAATCTTTAATTCAGCTTCCACCCAATCCTGTACAGTGTCTTCTTTTACTGTATCAGCCCGATTAACTACAATTCCAAAAGGTTTATCAATAACTAGTAAATGAGGATCTTGGTAAAGAATTTTTATTTGCATAAGTCAGGAGATGTTATGTTGTAATTTTTTAGAAAATCAGTGTTTTTTGTTGTTTTCACAATTAACACACAAGGTAGCTGTAGGCAATGCTGCTAATCTATCTGTATCTATCAAATAACCGCAATTATCGCAGGAACCGTAATTTCCTTTATCAATCCGCTTTAAAGCCGCATCAATGGCATCTTGTTTACTTTTTAATTCAGTGAGTAATGCTTGATATCTTTCGTGATCTGTCTCTTCTTTAGCTTCAGTATCTGAAGCAGCATTATCATTGAGTCTGTCAATATCAGAAAAAGGATCTTGTGCAGATAAATCGGATATTTGAATTAATACCTGTTTTTTTTCAACCTGCAAGGCATCTTCGATGTTTTTTAAAATTGCTTTAGGAAATTTAATCATAAATTATTTATTTTTATATCAGTATTGGTACTTTTTATCCTGCTTAAATTGATTATTAAAATTACTGCCGATACAATCAAAACCAAAAATGCCAATATATGCTCTATAGAAACACTATCCCAGTATAGAAGATCAGCCCTAAAAAATGCAAGCATGAATTCACCAAACCCAAAAATGAAAAAAACCAAGGAACTAATTATGCCAGGTTTATGTTTTAGGCTCCATTTTTTCTTAATAATAAAGATGAAAATAATTATAAATAAAGCTATAAAAGCACTATAAATAGCTACTGGGTGTCTTTTACCAACCAGTCCCAATGATTGGGTCCCCCAAAAAAGTGATGTAGTCGTTCCTATTACTGTTCCGTTAAAAACTGACACCATTGATGTCCAAAACATGGCATAAGGAAAAGAAACACCATAACTGTCAAAAACCTGAGCTACCGGAAACTTTTGCTTTAACGTAATTAATAAGCTGCCTAAAATTCCTCCAAAAAATGCTCCCCAAAATGAAAACCCGGGAAATTTCCAAATCACTAAAACTCTCAATATGTTTGGGGCAAAATTATGCCAATTTATAAAAACATAAACTAATCTGGCAATAATTATTGAAGATATGGTAACTGTCAATAAATTATCAAAAATTTTTTCGTCATCTATACCTTGATCACGTAAATTCCGCCAAAAAATAAAAGACCAAATTACAAAACCCGTAACAATAAATAAACCGTATAAGGAAATTTTGATTAATTGTAGATTGAAAATATCCGGTAACATAAATTTATGGAGCTCATTATA
>CAYLWN010000002.1:35556-39019 GCA_964387625.1 uncultured Gammaproteobacteria bacterium | reverse complement strand
ATACAACAATTTATATTGATTGATTGTTTTCTTTCATTAATTTCTTGAAAAATCCGCTGGCAAATAATCCAAATACAGTCAAGCACAAACCAAGAACAAAAATAATTTTATTAATTCCGATAACATCTGCAAGTAGTCCGGAAATTATGACCGGCAACAAAGATAATCCTGAAATCAGAGACTGTAAAACACCGTAAATTCTACCCCGGTTACCATCTGTTGAATACTGTTGTAAAATCGTATTACACGAAATGTCAATTAAACTGTTAGCAAAACCTAAAATAAAAAAACACAAACTGGTAATTATGAGTATTGCCTGACTTATCTTATTGTAAAAAATTAATTCAAATAAATCTGAAACTACTTCGTAATTTTTGAAATAAATTACCGAAGATAGAAAAATTAAAATTAATCCTGATGCATAAATTCCCAATTGAATTAATGATCGTTTACGAAACCTGGATCCCAAATTACCAATTATTAAAGCTCCAACGATCATTCCTAATGCTGCTGGACCCATAATCAGTATCGAAGCATCGGTCACTTCAATTTTTAAAAGTTGATCTGCCATGCCTGGAGCTAATGTTAAAAATATAGAAATAACTGCTTGGGACATCATCATTAACAACATCGCCTGTTTTACAGGTATCACTTTTTTAATAAAAGAAATTGCTGATAAAACATCTTGTTTCATTTCAGACAAGGGAAAACTTTTATTTGCAGTATTAGTTGTACCCAAATTTTTGGGCAGAAAATATAATAAAACCGTTGATAACAAATATAAAAACGCTAAGAATATCAAAACCGGTGTGGTGCCAAACTGACGCAAAAGTGGTCCGGCAAATACAAATCCACCAATAACTGCACTGTAAAAAGTTAAGGTAAATAAGGAATTTGCCGATAATAATAATTCCTGTTTGACCAACCGAGGAATTAATGCTGCTTCAGCAGGAACAAAAAATTGGCCAACAATTGATACCAATCCTGATAAAATAAAAACTATCAACAACTGGTGACGGAAAATTACGATTAATATTAAAAGAATTATTCTTATAAATGTCGATAAGAGCAAAATCGACCGCTTATTAAATTTATCTACATATATTCCTGATATAATTCCAAACACAAAAGCCGGTATTCCAACTGTCAAATAAAAAAGTGATACCTGTGCATTTGACCGCGTTTTTTGATAAATTATGACACCCAAAATAAAAAGCAACATATTGTAAGCTGTTTGGGTGATCACTTGTGATGACCAAAGTAATTGAAAAGATTTAATTGACAAAACCTGAAATAGTTCTGACTTGATAATTTTCGGTTTATCCATAACTCTTGTATAATTTACCAGTTTATGGTTATCATAAATAGATAGATAAATTTTACAAGATCTAAAAAAATATGACAACCTTGGTTCATGCATTAATTGGAGCGTCAATTGCAAATAAAATCCCTAATCCTTATCTAGCCGGTTCGACTGCATTGCTGACTCATTTTTTTTGTGACTCAATTCCGCATTGGGATTTGGGAACTAACTGGAAAGGACGTCCTAAATATATAACTGGAGCAATTGCAATATTTGAAACAATTTTTTCATTAATGTTGATTTATTTAATTTTTGGCAAGTTTATTCCCCTATTTCTACTTTTTATAACAGTTTTTTTATCTTTATTACCTGATTTTCTCGCTGCTCCATATTTTATATTATATCCCTATTCACCGAAAATTTTTTATTATATTTATAAATTTCAATCAATAATTCACAGCCGAACTCAATCGTATTGGGGTATTGTATCCCAAGTAGTTACCATGGTTATTTTTCTAATAGTAGGATTTGTGCTTTAAAATTGGACTAAAAATTTAATTATACGAAGTTAGATAAAAATTGAATCAATGTTCTTACCCCAAAACCGCTTCCGCCTTTGGCAATTAAAGGTAAATCTTTTTCAGCAAAGGCTGGTCCTGCGATATCTAAATGAATCCACGGGATGTTACCAACAAATTCTTCTAAGAAAATCGCAGCAGTGATTGCACCACCATAACGGGTCTTGGCAACATTTGCCAAATCTGCAATATCACTTTTAATTAAATCCTTATAATTTTTTTCCAATGGCAACTCCCAGAACTTTTCACCGGTAATTGATGCTGATTGAAGTAATTTGTTTTTCAAATCTTTATTATTGGTAAATAAACCGGCAATATCTTCCCCCAAAGCCACCATACAAGCTCCGGTAAGAGTAGCTAAATCAATAATCATATCGGGCTTAAGTTCGCTGGCGACTGATAAAGCATCTGCAAGTACAACTCTTCCCTCGGCGTCTGTATTAAGTATTTCTATTGTTTTTCCGTTTTTGGCTGTTACTATATCTCCGGGTTTGACAGCATTATTTCCTGGCATATTTTCACAAGCCGGAATAAGCCCAATAATATCTGCTTTAAGTTTTAATTTTTCTAAAATACTAAAAATTCCTAAAACAGTTGCCCCTCCAGCCATATCCAATTTCATATTTTCCATACTTTTGGCATCTTTTAAAGATAATCCACCGCTGTCAAATGTCAAAGCTTTGCCAATCAAAACAATTTTCGGTTTTTGGCCATTTTTGAGTCTTATAGAATTTTTATAAGTCAGTTTAATAAATTTAGGGGTAACTGAAGATCCTTGAGCAATTGCTAAATATGCATTTAAACCCATTTTTCGACACAGTTTTTCATCCCAAATTTCGACTTTAATGTTAGATTTTTTTGCCATATTTTTAGCCACCGTAGCCAAATACAAAGGTGTTGTTATTGAACTTGGTTCATTAACTAAATTACGGGTAAAATTGGTGGCTTGGCTTGTCAATATTCCATTTTCTATACCGTTAGCACAGTGCTGGATTTTGGAAGGCGTGGTGAGTAACCATACTTCTTCAACTTGTAAATTACTTTTTTTATTTAGGGTTTTATATTTATCAAATTTATAATTACCTAAGAGTAATCCTTCCGAAATAATCTTGGACATATTTTGTATGTCTTTATTGGCTAATATGCCAGCGTCTAAATCTATCGATAATATTGGTTTTTTAGTCTTTTTGGTAAATCTGACTAAAATCGCGCTTGCATTACGAATTTTTTCATTTGAAAAATCAGCTTTTTTTCCAACTCCAATCATTACTAAAATAGGAGCTGGAATTTTATCTCCAGTATAATAACTACAAATATGACCTTCTTTAGGTAAAAATTGTTCGTTTTTAATGAATTTAACCAAATCACCTTTGAAATACTGATTAAATTCTTTTAATTCTTCCTGCCAATTGTCTTCTGTAACCAATATTGCATGGACAGATGATGTACTTTTGAACCATTTAATTGTTTTAGCTTTAAGCGTCATATGGGTAGATTTCAGCATTATTATAAGCTAAATCCCCCTTTTTCGCAACCTTAAAAACGTGGTAAAATAAGTATAAAAGAGATGCCAAAGTGGCGG
>CAYLWN010000002.1:0-35456 GCA_964387625.1 uncultured Gammaproteobacteria bacterium | reverse complement strand
CATTTTTAAAGGGTTTCCCGAGTCAAACTCGGGATCCACGCAGTATTTACTTACTAAAAGTTCATGAACTGCATCGGAAAGCCCCTCCTTTGATACTAAAATCAATATTTAAGGATTTTTGAAGTTAAGCTTTAACAAGCAAATGTTTCTTAATCTCATTAACCAATGCTTCCGTGAGTTTTTTATCAGTTCTTGATATTTGATTGATGATATCTTTTTGCATATTCACCCATAATTCCAATGCATCGGCTGTTGAATCAGAAAATAATTCTGTGATTATGTCTACAGCATCCTGAGGATTAATTTGATTTTCTTCTAGTGTTTTTGAACTTAAAGCATTATTTAATGCCCAAATAGTAGATTGATCATTATCAAATCGATACTTAAGCATTTCTGCTTCATTTTTATATTTATTAAATTGACTGATAAATACGTTTTTTACTCTTTCACCCGGTGACAACGCCATTAATTCTTGGTTTTTTTTTACCTGTGATACGCTCGAAGACACTGGTTGTATTTGTATAATGGTTTCGGACATGTTATGTCTTACGTTATGATAAATAATTTATTGGCTTTTTTCTTCTCTTTTTTTATCCATTCCATAAAATTTAATTCTGTCGCCTCTAAACATCAAGTCAATTTCTCCTAATGGCCCGTTTCTGTGTTTGGCAATTAATAATTTAGTCAACACATTGTTGCTCCATTTTTCCCCTTCAGGTGCATCTTCCCTGTATAAAAACATCACTACGTCAGAATCTTGTTCTATAGCACCTGATTCTCTTAAATCAGCCAGTTGAGGCACTTTGGTACCTCTGGCTTCAACTGCCCGGGATAATTGTGACAAAGCCAAAACCGGAACTTTTAATTCTCTGGCAATATTTTTCAAATGCTGTGATACATAAGATACTTCCTGAACCCGACCTTCAAATTTTTTTCCAGCATCAACTAATTGTAAATAATCAACAATAATCAGTTTGACTTGATGTTCAATTTGAATTCTGCGGGCTTTTGTACGCATTTCCATGATATTTAATCCCGGAGTATCATCGATAAATAAAGGCGCCTCGGCCAGTTGTCCCATGGCTTCAGAAAGACGGGTAAAATCATCGTCTGACAATTTTCCGGTTTTCAGTCTCCAGGCATCAATGTCAGCCTGAGCTACTAACAACCGGTCAACTAATTCTTCCCGGCTCATTTCCAAAGAAAAAATTGCCACAGGCATTTTGGCTTGGGTAGCAATAAATTGAGCCATGTTTAAAGCTAAAGCGGTTTTCCCTTGTCCTGGTCGGGCTGCTAAAATCAAAAGGTTAGAATCCTGCATACCAGCCAGTTTATTATCCAAATCAGTAAATCCTGTGGTAACTCCCCGAAGTCCTCCCGCTCTTTTGTGTAATTCGTCTAGCCTGTCAAAAGAACCGGCTAAAATATCTTTAACTTTTACAAAATCTCGTCTGGTGTGTAACTGCGCTATGGCAAAAATTTCCTGTTCAGCTGTATCTAAAATTTGCCGGGCTTCTCCTTCTTCTTTAAATGCATTCTCGGTCATTTTGGCTGAAGCAGTGATGAGTTGTCTTTTAACATAATGGTCTTGAATGATTCTACCGTATTTTTCAGCGTGAGCTGCAGTTGGAACAATGTTTAACAAATCCGATAAATATGAATTTCCGCCTGCTTCTTTTAGCTTACCCAGTTTTTTAAGTTCTGACGTTACTGTGACCAAATCAACAGGCTCATGTTTTTCAAAAAGAGATAACATGGCCGAAAAAATTAACGCATGTGATTGTTTATAAAAATATGCGGGTCGTAAAAATTCTGCAACATCAATAAGCGCATCTTTATCTAGAAGCACGGATCCTAAAACTGATTGTTCAGCTATTTCATCATGAGGAGGAACTTGCAGATTTGCCATAAAACTTAAAAATTCTAAACTCTAAACTCTAAATCCTAAAAAATTCAAATCTTTAATAATGCTAAACTCAAATATTTTGAATTTTGTATTTATTTAGAATTTAGGATTTGGGATTTAGGATTTCTATTCCAGAACTACTACCTGCATTTTATCAGGTAAAGAATCCTTGGTTATTTTTATTTTAGGCAGTGGGATTATATTTTCTTGACCCATCTCTTTTGTAAAAAATGATACCGGAGATAAACCCTCCCGCTTATAATGCATAGGAATCACCATTAACGGTTCCAATTGATTTATAATTTCCTTTGCCTGAAATGCATCTATGGTATATTTACCTCCAACCGGAATAAACAATACATCAACGCTATCTAATAAATCAATTTGTGCATCTGTTAATTTTGATTGTCCCAAATCACCCAAATGCACAAAATTTATTCCATCAACAGATATATGGTAAATAGTATTTTTACCTCTTTCTTCACCATTCTTATTATCATGAAAGGATTCAATTCCAAAAACTTCAATGTCTTTTACTTCATATTCTCCAGGGTGAGAAAAAACTACAACTTGTTTATCAATGGGTTCGATAGCTTTAATATTGTTATGATCTTTATGTTCGTGAGTAACCAAAACCAAATCTGCAGTCACGTGTTTGGGAAATCTCTGACCCACCATTTCAGAATCATATGGATCAATCACTACTGAAGCATTTTTCCCTTTTAATTTAAATGAAGAGTGACCTAAAGCAATAATTTCCATGTGTTGCCCCAGTTTACTACTAAAATTTAAACTTGACAAGAGATGATCATCATTTTACAATTGCTTTCATCTATAGATTGTTATATCAGTCTATACCGATGGTTTTTAAAAAAAACATCGGGTATATACTCGATAATCCTATTAGAGCAAGATTTTATTCTAAAAAAATCTTGCGAATTCAAAGAAAATCGGTATAAATTAATTTATGAATAAAGATACAGTGGTAGCATCAATCATCGGTTTTTCTCTGGGCTTAATAGCTGCGATAACAATTTGGGTTTTACCCCGGATATTTCCTAAAAATTTAGCTAAACCTACACCAAATACCCAGACAAATCAATCGCCTGCGCCTTTAAATGGTTTCAGCTTAGATATCACTTCAAACAAAGATGGTGATATAGTAAAAACCAAAACCGTAAATCTTGTGGGCAAAACTACCAACGCAAAATTTGTCATTATCACTACACCAACACTAAATCAGGTTGTCAAACCAGGCCCCAACGGAGAATTTGAAATCAGTTTAGATTTGTTTTTAGGTGGAAATCAAATTGCAGTTTCTGCGCTTGATAATGACAACCAGGATATTACAAAAGATTTATACCTATATTATTTTGAGGATAAAATTTAATATGTTATTTAAAAAAAATAAGTTACTTATAAAAATATTCTTGTTTTTTGTATTAAGTATTTTTTTGGTAATAACATCAATTTCATTGGCGCAGGAAAAAAATGCCACTAATTCCGCAACACAATCTGCAACTATTGATGAAGAAAAAGTCAAAGCACTTAAAGAAAAATTGGCAACCAAAGTAGCTGAAATGCGGGACTCTCAAACAAGAGGTTTTTCCGGAGAAATTGCCCAATTAAACAAAACCAGTTTCACAATGGTTACCTTAACTTCTGAAGTAAAAATTAAATACAGTGATGATGTTTTGATATTTAAAAAATCAGGGTCACAACAAATTGAGGGAAAAATAACTGATCTGAAAAATACCAATATTGTTTCAGTTTTAGGAATTTATGACAAAGAAATTAATCAAGCCACTGCAAAAGTTATATTTTTAGAAAGTGCTGCCAATTTTTATACCGGAAAAATTGTGATCGTCGATGCCAACAACGGTGTTATTACAATTAAATCTGCCACTAATAAAGACAATGATATTGAATATGAGAAAAATACCATTGCCCAGGAATACAAAAATACCGATAATACGGTTATCAAAAGCGGTTTATCGCGTTTAAAACCGGGTGACCGGATTTATGTATGGGGTTCGTTATCTGAAGAAGATAACCAAAAAATTAGCGCTTTAAAAATCTTGAGATTACCGGCAGATTTATTTAATCAAACAGAAGTATCGTCAGCATCACCAGAAGCTACCGTATCAGCTTCGCCAAAATCTTCTCCCACATCAACACTAAAACCTTAAAACTGGTTTATTTAACTATGGAATAGTCAAGTCATCGAGGTTTAAAAAGATCTTAATTTATTGATTGTTATTTTCAATTTTTTAGTTTCATCTCTGGCTTTTTCAACAAAATCTTTTTCGTGTGATGCAAAGATTATTCCTCTGGATGAATTGATAATTAAACCTTGTTTTTGAGAATTTAATCCGGCTTTAAGAGACGCTTTAAGATCCCCTCCTTGAACGCCTATGCCAGGAATAAGCAAAGTCATATCACCGACAATTTTTCTGACTTCAGCTAATTCTTTTGGATAAGTCGCACCAACAACCAACAAGCAATTATTATTTTTGTTCCATTTTTTTGTTACATTTTCAGCAACAATTTTGTATAAAGGTTTACCTTTAACTTTTAAATCCTGAAATTCGTGAGCTCCTGGATTTGAAGTTTTGCAAAGAATAATTATTCCTTTATCTTTATATTCTAAAAACGGTTTGACCGCCTCTTCACCTAAATAAGGATGAATTGTGATGGCATCAACTTTAAGATATTCAAAAGCAAACTTTACATAACCTATATTTGTGTTTCCAATATCTGCTCTTTTTGCATCCAATATGATGGGAATTTCCGGATATTCATTTTTTAGATAATTACATGTTAATTTAAGTTCTTCAATGCCTTTTGCACCTTGCGCTTCATAAAAAGCACTGTTGAGTTTATACGCACAGATTAAATCATGCGTTGCATAGACAATTGTTTTATTAAATAAAAACTGCGGATTTTTTTTGTTTTTGATATGAGCTGGCAGTTTATCAATATCAGAATCCAAACCCACACAAACAAGTGAATTATTTTTTTTAACAATTTTATCGAGTTTTTGTAGAAAATTCATATTTTTTAAAAAAAATTCAATTATTTTTTTCTTGTAAATATTTTTTTCCATGACCAAATTTAATATTGATGGGAATCTTTTTCTTACATAAAGGACAGTTTTTCTCCGGGTACGACACAGCTGGAAAAACACCCAGTGAATAAAAAGGTACTCCCATCATTTTTGAATTAATATGATCAGGATCGCGGTTCACCATTACACATACAGCTATTACTTTTCCCCCGGCTTTTTTAACTGCCACAATAGTTTTCATAACTGATATACCTGTAGTTGTTAAGTCTTCGAGCACCAATACATTTTTGCTTTTGATAAATTTATCGTAACCACGTCTAAAAATCTGTTCGCTCTCAGTTGCAGAAGCGGTGGTTCCCCTGTCTTTTTCCGTGTAAACGCTAAGCACTTCCTTCTTTTTCAACTTCGATAAATGATAAGCTGTCCATTGGGAAAGAACAGTACCACCAACCGCCGGAGCCACTACCATATCAATATTTTTATTGTTAAATTTCTCAGCAAACATTTTTCCCACGAGTGAAGTTTCTTTAGTATGAGGATACAAAAAATCTTTATTAATATATACTGACCCGTGTTTTCCCGACGTATAAACAAAATGACCATCAGTCAAAATCGCTCCGACCTTTTTTAGAATGCTAATTATGTCTCTCATAGGTGTGCTGTTCCTATTAAACTTTTAATATTTTTAATCTTTTCTTTTTTCAAATAAATTTTCATACCATCAAGAATTTCTTTATAAATTTTATAACCATGTATATAAACTGCTGAACCGACACCAACAATAGATGCTCCTGCCATCATCATTTCCACAACATCCTGCCAACTTGAAATTCCACCTATCCCTAAAATGGGAATTTTAACTGCATCATAAATTTCATAGACTTTGGCAATGGCGATCGGCTTTATGCCATAACCGGAAACACCACCTTTTTTGACACCCAGAATTGGTTTTTTATTCTCAATATTAATAATCATTCCTTGAGAAACCGTATTTATTGCTGCTATTCCATCTGCTCCGGCATTTTCACACGCTTTGGCTATTTCACCGATATTATCAACATTTGGAGACAACTTACAAATAATAGGAATTTTCCCTGCTTCCTTTTTAGCCAACTTCGTCATTTTACCGGCTGATTCAATTTTGCTGGCGATAATTTCACCAAATTCGTGAGTTACATTCGGACAGGAAAGATTTAATTCTATGGCAAAAGGTTTAAGCTCTACTACCTTACTTACTAGTTTTTGAAAATCTATTGCTTTGACTGCAAATACACTAATAATTACCGGTGTTTTATGGGTTTGCAAAAATATCTTAATCTGTTTTTTAGCTTCACCAAGACCCGGATTTCGTAAACCAACAGAATTAATAAAACCGCTGTTATATTTAGCCATTCTGGGAATCGGATTACCTTCTCTTTTTTCAACTGTAATTGATTTCAATATCAAACAACCTACTCCGGATTCAACGGCTATTTTATGGCTCGGAATATCATTAATAATTCCAGATGGTAGAAACAAAGGGTTTGCTAAAGTTTTTCCAAATAATTTAATCTTTGTTTCCATATTATTTTATTCCCAATACTTTTAGCCCATTAATCGTAGCCATTTCTACTAATTTATCAATGTTGTAATAATGACAGCTTTCCAAAATAAATCTAAGTTCGCTCCACATGTCACCATCGGAAAAAGGTTTATAAATATCTATTATATTATCACTTCCAAGAGCCACCTTGATGCCGACTGGAATCATTTCGTCAATCGGAGTCACAGCATTATGGGTAGGTGATAAAATTTCAGTTCTTCGACTATCAATCCAAGCTGAAGGACAACAAATTAGGGAAATTTTGGCTTTTTTCAAATGTTGATATAATTTCATCCGATAAGATTTTTTCTGAGCAGAGATTGAAATACCATGAATTGCTACCACTTGGCCAATCATTTTAGATTCCAAAGTTTTTTTAACTAACAATTCTGTTTCTTTTTCATAAGTTGTATTTAATTGATCGACATGAACATGAATCATTTTTTTTAAATCTTTTGCAGTGTTTAAAATTATTTCCAAATGTTTTTCTTCCTGACCTTTATCCTTTCCCGGTAAACCGCCAAGAATATCCACATAATCTGCGCCGATTTTAAACCATTTATAAGCTTCTTTATCAATCACTCCTTTTAAAGTTTGGTTAATAAATTTTAGCTTGATTTTTTTTCCATATCTATCTTTAATTTTCTGACTGGCTTTAATTGCTTTATCTTTGACAATTTCATCAACATCAATAAAACTACCAACTGCGCAAACACCCTGAGATATTAAATTTTCCAAAGCATATGCCATCCGGTCATAAATTTGATTAACCGTTGAATTTTTTTTAAGAGAATCATTAAGCAACCATTTTTCCTGTAAAGTAGCGTTGATATCATGCTGGTTAGAATTGGACAAAGTATAGGCCCGATCTAAATGAGCATGCGCATTTACCCAACCACCTTTTGCCTTAATTTTTCTTAAAATTTGTTCTTTAAGGTTAATAAATTTTGGAGTCTTGTGCATTTTTTATTTCGCTAATTTTTCTACCAGATTCTTCACAACTTCTAAGTCAGTTACTAAATGCGCTTTATGTTTAATTGCATATTCACGGATAGTCGCTCCATCAGTTTTTTCATTGACTTTAACTCTTCTGCTGGTGGGAATATTGATGATTAAATCAAAACGATTTTGTGCCAGTAAATCCAGTAAATTTGGTTTAAGATGCGGCTGAGAAATTTTATTAACTAATATTGATTCAATACCAACAGTTTTTAAAAACTTATGGGTTTTGTATGTAGAATATAATTTGTATTTTAACTCATAAAGTTTTTTAATATCTTTTAGTAAATCTATTTTATTTTTTCTTTTACCGATTGAAATTAATGCGGTTTTTTCACTTCTTTGAGCCAATCTCATTTGCAAAGTAAATAACTCAATAAATCCGGGTGAAGCATTTTGATTAAAATCTGTTGATGCCATAAAAGTTGCCAGTTTTTCTTCAAAAATAGTATTGGGAGTTTCAATTGCCACTGGTTCAACAAATCCTTTATAAAGTTTTAGTGTCACTTTACCTGTAACTTTTTGATTGACTTGGTTAATATAAGCATTTAAATCATCCATCAAAGGTTCGTACCACAGTCCTGCATAACAGGTATATGCCCATTTGGTATCGATGGTAGTTTTAAATTCATTTTCATTGCGTGTGGAAACGTATTTTTCCAGATTTCTGTGAGCTGTAATGATGATTTCAGCTGCCGGAGCTTCATAAATTCCTCGCACTTTTAAACCCACTACCCTATCTTCCAGATGATGTGTAATTCCTACACCGTGTTTAGCACCAATTTTATTAAGCTCCAAAATTAAATCAGTCAGTTTATAATGAATTTTGTTTATGGTGGTAGGAATGCCTTTGATAAAATCCACTTCAATAAATTCCGGTTTGTCAGGAGCATTTTCCGGTAATGTACATACTTGTAGAATTTTTTCTAAAGGTGGAATCAAGGCCGGATTTTCAATCTCTCCTCCCTCACCTGTTACACCCCACATATTGTCATCATAAGAATATGGTTTATCAACTGTTTGTTTAACTGCTATTCCATGTTTTTTCGCATAAATAATTTCTTCATCCCGTCCCATCGACCATTCGCGCACTGGTGCAATGATTTTGATATCAGGATTTAAAGCCAATGCAGTTCCCTCAATTCTTACCTGATCATTACCTTTACCTGTACAGCCATGAGCAATACAATCTGCTCCTTCTGCACTCGCAACTTTTACTGCTAATTTTGCCAATAATGGCCGCCCGATGGGTGTTGATAAATGGTAATTTCCCTGATATGAGGCATTGGCTTTGATACCTTTGGATATATAGTCTTCAGCAAATTCGTCCTTTGCATCAATTGTAATTGCTTTAACTGCACCAAGTTTGATGGCTTTCTTTTTAATTTCTTCCAAGTCGTCAGTTTGTTGACCAATATCGATAGTCAAAGCAATAACTTGAGCTTTATATTCTTCCTGAATCCATTTCACCATAACTGAAGTATCCAAACCGCCTGAATAAAGTAGTACCACTTTTTTGACTTTTCCTTTAATACCTTCGTAAGAAGAAACTTTTTGATAAGCGGTTTTTTGCATTTTCTTAAAAAAATACTTAAAAATATTAAAAAATTAAAGAATTTAAAAGAAATTTATTTAATATTTTATAAAGATTAATTAAATTTTGTAAAATTGTCAATATAGCAAATTTACTACAAGTTGCCTAAAAAATACATAAATATTGCCTGCTTATGCTATACTAATCAAAGTATGAAAACCCTGATGACTTTATCTTATAGCCATCATTATAACCAGCCTCAAGTTGGTGGGTTTTCTCGTGCTTAAAAGTATTTAATAGTTATTATTCACGAACCCCGCCAACCAGGCGGGTTTTTTTATGCAGTTCTTGCCGATATGAAATGAGGCTTAGAAATGCATAATCCGCCGAAGCTTTAGCGAAGGAGGATGATGATTATCTATGCAATTAACAAAAATATATGCCCAACAATTAAATCGAAAAACAATAGACATGAGCCTAAGTGAAAATCCTTTGGGTTGTTCTTCTCGTGTGTTAAAAGTCCTAAAAAATATTAATGCTAAAGATATAAATCAGTATCCCCAATCACAGAACTTAATTAATAAAATTGCACTAAAATTTCAAATCCAACCTAATAATGTTTTATTAGGCAACGGATCTGAACAGCTTATTAAATTAATCGCACAATCAATATTAAAACCACAAGATTTGGTTTTTATTCAACGTGGAACATTTGGTGTGTTTTCCAAAGAATGTGAGTTATGTGAAGCAAAAATTAAATTTATAAATCCTTTATCTTTTGTTTTAAAACAAAACCCTAAATTAATTTTTTTATGTAATCCTGTAAATCCCACCGGCAAAATAATTTCTTTAAATCTAATTATAAAAATAGTTAAACAAAACCCTAAAGCCATTGTAATTATTGATGAAGCAAATGGTGAATTTTTGAAAAAATCCGTTATTTCTCAAGCAATCATATTAAACAATTGTTTAGTTTTACGTACTTTTTCCAAAGTATTTGGTCTTGCAGGTTTAAGAATAGGTTTTGTTGTAGGTAATATACAATTGATTAATCAGTTGGCAAAATCACAACAACCATTTCCTGTTTCCGGAATTTCTCTTAAATTGGCTGAAATTGCATTAAATGATGACAATTTTATTAAAAAAACATTAATTTTTTTTGCTAAAGAAAGACAATTCTTGATTAATGAATTAACCAAACGCAATTTAAAAGTCGCCAAGTCTCAAACAAATAATCTATTTATTCAAGGTAATAAATATTTAGTGACAAAACTGGAAGATTTAGGAATAGGTCTAGTTCGTAATAATTTTTTCCCAGGTCTTAAAACAACAGGTTTCCGAATATCTATTAAAGACAAAAAAACCAACAGATTATTTTTGAAAAAAATAGATGAAGCTTTATCTTGTTTAAATAGTAAAAAATTGTTAACCTTAAAGGAGAAATTATGAACAAAGTACAAAATTTACAGGGGTTCAGGGATTTTTTGCCGACTGAAAAACGGCAACGGGATTTTGTGGTTAAAAAAGTTACCGAAGTGTTTGAAAGATTTGGTTTTGAACCTTTAGAAACTCCAACGCTTGAATATGCATCATTGTTATTAGGAAAATATGGGAAAGAGGCAGATAAACTGGTTTATCAATTTGAAGATCAGGGTGGTCGTAAAGTTGCTCTTCGTTATGACCAAACAGTACCAACTGCTAGAGTTCTAGCGCAATACCAAAATATAATTCCTAAATTTTTTAGACGTTATCAAATCCAAAATGTCTTCCGAGCTGATAAACCGCAAAAAGGCAGATTCCGCGAATTTACTCAATGCGATATCGATATCTTTGGAACTAATTCTCCCCTGTCAGATGCAGAAATTGTGGCTACCACTTATTTTGTTTTTAAAAATGTCGGTTACCCACAAGTACTATTAAAAATTAACGACCGAAAAATTTTATTTGATAATTTGGAAAAATTTGCTACCAACAATGTAGATGTTTTTTCAATTATTCAATCAATTGATAAACTGGATAAGTTGGAGGAAAAACAGGTATATGCTGAACTTGTTGCAAAAGGCTTAACTTCCACATCAACCAAACAACTGATGGAAACTATAAAAATTGCTCAAATAACTCCTAATTTAAGAGAAATTATAAATTTTTCAGAACAATTAGGAGTTCCCAAAAAATCTTTGCTATTTACTCCCACACTTGCCCGAGGTCTTGATTATTATACTGGAATGATTTTTGAAGTTCTGGTACCCGAATATGGAAATAACTCATTAGGCGGTGGCGGAAGATATGATAACTTAATCAGTCAATTAGGTGGAATTAATATGCCGGCAGTAGGTATTGCTTTTGGCTTTGACCGGATGGTTGAAGCAGCATTGAAGTTAAACTTAATTCCCAAAGATATTGTTGATACTCAAGTATTAGTAACAGTATTTAATAAAGATTTATTAGATCCATCTTTAGAATTAATTCAGAATTTAAGAAAAAATAATATAAATAGTGAAATTTATATAAATCCTGAGGACCGATTAGATAAACAACTCAAATACGCTGATAAGAAACAAATTCCTTATGTCGTAATTATCGGACCAGATGAAGTAAAACAAAATAAAGTGACTTTGAAAAATATGCAAACTCGGGAATCAAAACTATTGAACATTAGCGAGTTAATTGACGAATTAAAAACAAAATAAATATAATTTTTTATTTTCTGTCATTCCCTTGCCTGCCTACGCAGGTAGGAAAAAGGGGATCTTAAATTTTAAATGATAAGATCCCCGCTTTCGCGGGGATGACAAAAAGAAACGGGGATGACTAAAAGATACAAGGATGACAAATAATCATATACTTGTTACACTAAATAAGTGAAATGGTTTTTTAAATTACCCAGAAAACAAGCTGCAATTCTTGCTTTAATTTTCTGTAATATTATTTGGGGAGCAGCATCACCTATATTTAAATGGAGTTTACAAGATATCCCCCTTTTTGTCTTAGCATATTTTAGGTTTTTTATTGCCAGTATTTTATTATTTCCAATAGCTTCCCGAAATAGTTTAATAATCCATAGACAAGATTGGGGAAAAATTTTGGGTTTTGCATTGTCTGGAGTCACATTTAATATCACATTTTTCTTTTTAGGATTAAAATTGGCTCCTTCCATAAACGCACCAATTATTGCTTCTGCTGGTCCAATATTTTTACTTCTTGCTTCGATAATTTTTTTAAAAGAAAATCCTAAAAGGAAAAAGATTATTGGTATGTTGATAAGTCTTTTAGGAGTATTCGTCATTATTGGAAGACCGCTCATCGAAAACGGTTTTGCTATATCTGGTATGCTAGGAAATATTTTTATATTAATGGCAACATTCGGAGCAGTTGGTCATACCATCTTTTGTAAGCAATTAAGTCATAAATATCCTGCAAATACGATCACTTTTTGGGCGTTTATTATCGGTACTGTTACTTTTTTACCGTTTTTTATAAACGAGTCTCTTAGCACTCCTTGGATTATCAACTTGGATATCAGGGGTTATGTGGGACTGGTATTTGGTTCCGTATTATCTTCTTTTATAGCTTATTCCTTATATTCCTGGGCAATTGCCAGAATTGATGCCTCTGAAGCAGGAATTTTTACATACATAGATCCAGTTGCTGCAACAATCATCGCCATTCCACTTTTGGGAGAAATACCCACACCGCTTTTCATTCTGGGAACTTTATTTGTGTTTGGCGGGATATTTGTTGCAGAAGGCAGACTCCACTACCATCCTTTTCATAGGTTAAGATATGAACCTGACAGTATCAATCCTTAAACCTTCACCTAACTGTTGTCAATTTACCTATAATAATGATATAATTTACGGATTATGAAAGCAAATATTCATCCTACTTGGTATCCTGAAGCAGTGGTTGGTTGTGCCTGTGGCAATACTTTTAAGGTAGGTTCCACAAGATCTGAGCTTAGAGTGGATATTTGTCATAAATGCCATCCCTTTTTCTCCGGAGAAATGCGTTATGCTGACCGTGAAGGAAAAGTTGATCAATTCCAGAAAAAACGTGCTCAAGCTAAAGCGTTGGCTCCGGAACTGGCTAAGAAAAAAGCCAAGAAAATGGGCGTAGTTACAGAAGATAAAGGCCCAAAATCACTCAAAGAAATGCTCATGGGAGCGTAATATCAGAACTTAGAACACAGAACTCAATGTCCAAAAAAATAGGAATAAGATTACTAGAACACAGAACTCAATGTCCAAAACTAAATAGTTTACTTAGAATTTAATGACCAATAAATCATTTGATTTAAAACGAAGAATATTACTTTTTGTACTTAAAGTTATCAATTTAATAAAAATTCTCCCTGAAAATAAAGTAAATCGAATATTTATTGATCAAATAGTAAGATCTTCTTCTAGTATAGGTTCAAATTATGAGGAAGCTGATGGTACTCCCACCAAAAAAGATTTTATATATAAAATGGGAGTAGTTAAAAAAGAAGCTAAGGAAACAAAATACTGGTTAAAAATAATTCGATTAACAAATGAAAAGAAATTCTATACAATGATTGATGAATTAGGATTTGAAAACGAAGAATTAATAAAAATATTTGCTAAAATTATTATAAATTCTCAAAATAAATAAAATTTACAATGTTGGTCATTGTGATTTAAGTTTTAAGTTCTTATGAATAATGACGTTGTTATTATTGAATTCCGGCCGGGTCCAGGTGGTAATGAAGCCAAAATTTGGGCAGATGATTTAATGCGTATGTATACGCGGTTTGCCGGTATTAGTGGATGGAAAGTTGAACAAGTATCTGAAAATGCCATCAAAATCAAAGGACCATCCGTATTTACAAAACTTCAATACGAAGCAGGTACCCACCGCGTACAAAGAGTTCCAGCAACTGAAAGAAACGGAAGAATTCATACTTCTACTGCAACAGTTGCAGTACTTCCTGAAATTCCCGAAACACAAATTTACATCAGACCCGAAGACATTGAATGGGAATTTTTCAGATCAGGCGGAAAAGGTGGTCAAAACGTTAACAAAGTTTCTTCAGCTGCGCGGGTGAAACATAAACCAACGGGAATGGTTGTTTCTGCTCAAACAGAACGCGATCAATTTCAAAACCGGGCTGTTGCTTTATCAATCTTGCGCGGACGTTTGTGGGAAATGGAAGAAATGAAAAAAGCCCAAACTTTAGGAGATGCCAGGTCAGTTATTGGAAAAGGTATGCGGGCGGAAAAAATCCGTACCTATAATTTTCCCCAAGACAGAGTTACAGATCATCGGATCAATAAATCATGGAGAAGACTTGATGATGTAATGGACGGAAAAATAGAAAAAATTATATTGGAATTAAATACGCAATCGTAAATATCAACAAGTCATAAAAAAATTTTTAATCTTTTAATTTATATACATGACAGAAACACCTAAGAGTCAAAAACATTCGAAGAATTTAACAACTTTTGCAGCAAATCAAGAAGCGCATCGATCAAGAACTGAAAAAGGTAATCAAAATCTTGAAGCTACATTCCAATTATATAGCGAATTCATACAAGCATTAAGAAGAGAAGATAAATATGAAGGTAAAGATCCGGAAGAAATAAAGTTAATACTTGAAACATTTATTAAACATTGGGTAGACAATCAGCTTGGAAACACATTCATAACAAACAATTTTATGATAAATTTACCCTCAGATCAGCTGGAAAAGTTAGGCTTTTTAAAAAAAGAATCTATTAATAAAGGTGTTTATTATTACCCTTCAGTTAAAATAAACAGATTAAACAAAACTACTACTTTTAGCGATATAATTCATTATTTAAGAAGCTCTGGAAAAATTAAACAGATTTAATATTTGTTTTGTTATTCCCTATCCTGAATTTTCCGCTAAAGTTACAGTCACGGTTGCTTCTTTACCAGATCTCCAATATGTGACTGTAATTGTTTCGCCGACTTTTTTAGAGCCTATTATTTTAGCCACTTCTCCGTCAGTTCCGCTAATTCTTTGGTTATTTATTTTGGTAATTATGTCTCCCTGTTTTAAACCCGCCTTTTCAGAAGGACCATTTGCTACTACTTCGACAATATATGCTCCTTCCGGAACATCATTTAATAAAGCCAAATCTTTGGTAATTTGTTTATAGCGAATGCCCAAAAAGGGACGGGAAAATTGACCGCTAGTATTAAAATTTTTTAATGAATCCTTAACTAAATTTATAGGAAGCGCAAAGCCGATATTTTGTCCGCCCTGAGCAATTGCCGTATTAACTGCAATCACTTGTCCTGATGAATTAAGTAATGGTCCACCGCTATTTCCCGGATTGATTGCCGCATCTGTTTGGATAACGTTATCCAGCTGTTCTGCAAATCCTTCAAACGGACTTCCGGCACTAATTCCTCTACCTAATCCTGAAATCACACCGGTCGTAACAGTATTTCTAAATTCACCCAATGCAGTACCTATGGCAATTGCCATTTGGCCGACTTTCAATTTAGATGAATCTCCCATTTCTGTGGGTTTTAATCCATTGGCTGATATTTTCAAAACTGCTAAATCATTTGCCGGATCACGGTAAATTTTTTGTACGTCATATTCCTTATCATCCTTGGTAATTACTCTATACTTGGCTGATGTGTCAGAAACCACATGTTTGTTTGTTACAATCAGTCCATCTTCTGAAACTATAAATCCCGAACCGATATCTTGTTCAATTTTTTGCGGCGCTGTGTTGGGTTGTTGCTGGAAAATATTAAAAGGATTAAAAGGATCAATTTCAAATAATTGTTGTTGTGCTTGGGTTTTGGATATTCCAATTGTTACCACTGACGGAGATACTTTATCTACTACATCAATAATTAGTGATTCTTCATTGGTAATTTTAACTTTTTCACCACTCGAAGTACTCACATTTGTAGGCATTGATGGTAATTTTATTTTTGCAGCAATATCACTCCATTTGATACCAAAAGCTCCGGCTGATAACCCCAAATATACGGAAATTATTAATGCAATTATCAATATTGTGTTTCTGATAGATTTCATTATTCCTCCTAAATACTACAGTCATCCTGAGGTATCAACCGAAGGATCTTATTATAAAACAATGATAAAAGAAGATTCTTCGCTCCACTCAGAATGACAATTAATAAAAATTTAATATTTTATTCTAACACGACTAAGAAATAATTTTCAATAAAAAAATGAAATTTAGCTAATTAATTTTGTGTCGTTTGTCATTACGAAGAATGAAATGACGAAGTAATCTTCTATTTAAAATTTACTAGATTGCCACGCCCTTCGGGCTCGCAATGACTTTAGAAAAAATTATAACAAAATTTTTCTGAGAATTTGCTGAAAAATAAATTAATAAAATAATAGATTAGTAAATTGTATTCAACAATTTAAAAAATGTAGAAAAAAAATTAATTAAATAATTCCAAAGCTTTATTAAGTTGCAGATCAGCAGAATCTGTAGCATCTTTTATCTCTATATCGGGTTTTATGCCTGTGCCGTTGATCCATTCGCCTTTGGGCATGATCCAACGGGCTGTAGTTATGTGTAATCCTGAGCCGTCCGGTAAATCTTCAGGTGTTTGAACTGAGCCTTTCCCAAAAGTTTTTTCACCGACTAACTGACCACGGTTATTGTCACGGAGAGCTCCTGCAACAATTTCTGCAGCTGATGCACTTCCCTGATTTATCAAAACCACTAATTTTGTATCCAGCAAACTTCCTAAACGGTTAACTGAAAATGTTTCTTTGGTAGAATCACTATTTTCCTGAATTACTACAATTCCAGATTTAATAAATTCAGAGGCTACATAAATTGAGCTTTGGAAATATCCGCCGGGATTATTTCTTAAATCTAGGATAACTCCTCTGAAATTTGCATCCGGCAAATCTTTTTTTGCCAGTGTCACAGCTTTGTTCCACTCATCATTGGTTTGATCTCCAAATCTTGAAAGTTTAAGATATCCGACTTTTGCACAATCTGTTTTACAATCGGATTGCAAATTTTTCGTTTCATATTCCACACTTTTGACAATAATTGTGTCGCGGGTAACATTGACTTCAAAAGGCAATGCCAAGCTTTCCCTGGCAATTGATAATTTCACGGTTGTACCTTTAGCTCCACGGATTTTTGTCACAGCTTGGGGAACAGTCCATCCGATTGTTTCTTCATCATTAACTTTTACAATAAAATCTCCGGATTTAATGCCGGCTTTTTCTGCTGGATGACCTTTTAAAGGTGATATCACTACAATTTTTTCGTCCTTAATTCCCAATTGTGCCCCAATGCCTTCAAAAGATCCTGCCAAATCAGTCTTAAAATCGTTATTTTCTTTGGGTGGTAAAAATAAAGTGTAAGGATCTCCAAGTGAGGCAACCATGCCTTGTATTGCTCCATAAACCATTTTTTGCGGATCAAATTTAGTTTTATCCAAATATTTTTGTTCCAATTTGTCCCAAACAGACCAAAAAAGCGTAAAATCCACATTTTGGTTTGGTGGTGGTGAACTTTTGACCAATACTTTCTTGATTTGCAAATCAGATAAAGATAGGTTTTTTTGACCCATCCGATAACCAATATTTCCTGATATAACGATCAAGATAATTGCTAAAATAAATTTTTGAATAATGCTTAAAATAGGTTTTGGTTGTGACATAATTATTTATTGATAGCTGGTTTATTTTCTTTGTTTAATATTAAAATTTGTTTTTCATCTCCGTAAACCATCACTTCGTAATCATTAAAATTAATAATATCATCAATTCTTTCAATTAATAAATACGGTAATTTAAATGACGGTTGTTCTATTTTTTCCGCAATCACTGCCATAGCTCCCAAAGCGTCTGCTTTGGCTATAATATCGGAATGGGCAGTTTTTATAGCCAAAATAACCGATTTTAAATCTGTAGGTAAATCATAAATGGAAATTGGAGATTTTATCACTTTCAATATTCCTTTTACGGGTTTACCTTTTCCTTCTTTTGAAGTAATAATCAGACCGTCAACTTTTAACATGATTTTATCTTTCGTAACTTCTATCACTTCTCCGTGAAACCAGGAAATTAAGGAATTTGGAGATTCTATTTGTCTTTTGATGCCTACCAATCCCTGATCTTTATTTAACATGACCAGTGTTCCGCTTACGGGAGCTTTTAAAAGAGTTTTTTTAAATAATTTTTTATTTTGCGCCAAAATATCACCGGCTTTGACATTGGCACCAATTTTTATTTTTAAAAATTTTTCTAATTTTTGGGGTTTGATATTTAAGATTTTACAGAGGTTTAATTGCTCAGTTTCATCAATGAAGCTTTTAACTAAAGGATCACCTATATTAACTTTTTTTCCTTTGGAAACTAAAGGTTTATCACTTGAGGCTAATTTTAATGTGACTTCTGTTATTTGTGACATTATAGGCAGGATATTATCTGTTTATAAAGGGTATAAAGCTTAGAAATCTAGCATGCTTTAACTGTTTAGCTACTCTTCGTTGGTGTTTGCTGCAAATACCAGTTCTTAAATGTGACAAAATTTTTCCCCGTTCTGATACATATTTACGCAGTATCTCAACTTCACGATAATAAGGTTCGGTTTTTTCTTTACAAAAAGGGCAATTTTTAGGAACAATTTTATGTCTAATTTTGCGTAATGCCATATTTTTTTTAAATATTTTTAGAGTTTGTTTGAAAAGTTATTTTTTTATCTTTTAAAGAATTTTTCATTACAAACCCTTATGAAACTGTTTTACCTTTTAATTCCAATTTTTAAACAGCTTCTAAAACGGAATATCATCAGGACTGATGTCTTCCGATTTATTTTCTACACTTTCGTCCAAAGGACGATCAGCCTTTGGCTGAGTTTTTTCTGCTGTTTTTTTGGTACTTTTTATTTTTGTTACATTTGTTGCCCCGGTTTTTAGATTCGTATCACCAACTGGCGTACTTGCTACAGCAACAGGTTGCGTTACTACCGGTTGAGCAACTGGACTTACCGGAATTGTTGTTGCTCCCATCAGATCGGGTCTTCGTGAATCCAATATAATCATATCGTCAATTACTATTTCAGTTGACTGTCTTTGATTGCCATCAGCACCTGTCCAAGAACGGGTTTGCAATCTGCCTTCAACAAAAACTTTTCTGCCTTTGGTCAATAATTGACTGCAAAGTTCAGCGAGTTTATTCCAAGCTACAATTTTATGAAATTCTGTTTCCTCTTTTCTTTCTCCTGATTCAGTTGTCCAGGATCTATTAGTAGCTAAACCAATCGTCACTACTGCTGTTCCGGCTGGTGTATATCTAAGTTCCGGATCACGGGTCAAATTTCCAATTAACATGACTTTGTTTAAAGATCGAACAGACATAATAGAAAATGCAAAATGCAAAAATCAAAATGTAAAATTTTTTAATTTTTGGATTTTTTCACACCATCAAGTTTTAAAACTAAAGCCCTTAATACATTGTCGTCTGATTTAAAAGTCTTATAAATATCATTGGGATTTTTTTTGTCCCCTGCGATATTACAGAATACATAATTACCCTCAAGTTGTTTTTTTATCGGATAAGCCAGGATTTTTTTACCCACCCATTCCACGTTTGACACTTTAAAACCCTCTTTTTCAAGAATGTTTGTAAGTTTGATAGTTTCTGCTTTTTGTTCAGTTTCAGGCTTTAAAATCACTACTAATTCGTATTTCATAAAAGTATACCGATAGCATTTTAAAATGCATCGTGTATATCCTCGATATATTGTTATATCAATATATCGGGATATGTTAGGATTTTACCATAAAGTTCTATATCCGCCAATATGTCACATTAAAATTAGGCATTTACTTTAAATTCGACAACGTCACCGTCCTGCATCACATATTCTCTACCCTCCAAACGCAGTTTTCCCATTTCGCGGGCTTTGACCCGAGTTTCACATTTAACTAAATCTGAAAAACTTATTACTTCAGCCTTGATAAAACCTTTTTCAAAATCAGTATGGATGACTCCGGCTGCTTGAGGAGCTAACATGCCTTTTTCAATAGTCCAAGCTTTTACTTCAATTTCTCCGGCTGTCAAAAATGAGATCAAGCCCAACATTTGATAGGCTTTTTGAATCAGGCGTTCCAATCCTGATTTTTCCAAACCCAAAGATATCATATATTCTTTTTGCTCTGATTCAGGAAGTCCTCCCAACTCTGCTTCAATCTTGGCCGAAATAATAATTGAATTATTGTTCGAACCCGATGAAATCGGGTGAGAACTTAACATTGATAACTTCTCGTTCGGTGAAACCGAACTCGAAGAATAATTAATCAACTGATTCTCACCGACGTTTACCACATACATCACGGGTTTGCCAGTTAATAAATGCAAATCAGCAATTAATGCTTTTTCTTTTGCATCGGTAATAATATCTTTAGCTAAACTACCATTGTTTAATCCAACTTTTAATTTAGTAATTAATTCCCATTTTTGCTGAGCAGTTTTTTCCATCAACCCCTTCGGTTCTTTTTGTGAGTCTAATGTTTGTAAATCCGCAAATATTAATTCTGTTTCAATAATTTCTCTATCGCGTTTGACATCAATTTCTCCTGCTACGTGAACCACGTCTTTATCATCAAATTCCCGAACTACATGACAAATCAAATCGCATTCCCGGATATGGGATAAAAACTTATTTCCTAAACCTTCTCCTTTGGCTGCGCCTTTAACCAATCCCGCAATATCCACAAATTGAACTACAGCAGGAACAAGTGGAGGAACAATCCCAATTTCTTGTTTAACAATTTGAGCTAATTTTTCAAGTCTTGAATCAGGCACAGCTACAACCCCCACATTTGGTTCAATTGTGCAAAAAGGATAAGCAGCTACAGAAGCGACTTGTTTTTTCAAAAGCGCGTTAAATAAGGTTGATTTCCCTGCATTTGGCAATCCCACAATCCCGACTTTTAAATTCATATTAGGAATTGTATCACGAAAAGGGAGGTCTTAAATAGGTTGTTCTGACAAGCTTCCTAATTTCAAAGCTAAGCTTTAAAAATTCTATTTCTAAGCAATAAATGGCACGTTAGCTTTTAATTCTGTTCTCAGGTAATAATCAATGAAATTTTCTATAGTATCTTGATTTAATTTACCGGCTTTTAAAGCTTTGAATATATTAGATTGATGTTCAACCAAATTTTTTGAAAAAACTTGAAACCCAAGTACTAAGTAATAACCTTCGTATTCTTCGTTTAATACTTCGATAATAAAACTTTTTTCTGATAAAACAAATCTCAACTTTCTTGAATTTAAACCTTGCCAATCGCAAGTATCCCTAATGTCTTTTAGATCAAAAATATCATTGGCAAGTTCTGTTTTTTCAGTAGTTATATTTAAAAAGTTATCAACTATTATTTGTTTTTCAGAAAAAAATAATTTCGGGACCTGAGCTGTTATTGCCTTAGTTAATTCGACTTCATAGGATAAAACATCAGCGCAATTTCCTAAATTTTGTTCTTTTTCTGCAATTTGTTTGATTAATTCTTTTAAATTTGGGTCTAATCTAGCAGTTATGCTGGCATGCAGATGTCTACGATGTTCTTTTCTCAATGAGTTATTGCTTTGCTCCCATATTTCAATATTTGTGCATGAGTCATCCCCTATTCTAGTATATTTTATATTTGGAGAAAGTATTCTTTCGTAATGGGGATTTTTGCTGGTTCTAATTATTTCCCAACCATCACTATGAGAAAACCAACTTTCCGGAATTTGTGTAGGATACATTACTATTGGTATACGTGAATTTGGATACAGATTAATACCAGTGTAAGGTCTATAATCGCATAGTTCGAATTTGGACATTTGATGATTGTACTATAGGTTTTGTTATGTTACAAGATTTTATCCGTAACTGCTGTTAGAAGCTCAAACTTAATTAAGCTTAAAGCCTCATTTTGAGGCTGGAACTTGACATTTTGATAGACCTATAGTATACTAGATCCCTATTATAACTCTTGATTTTTGCAAGAGTTTTTTTAGTTTTCAGGGGTATTACTTTAATAAATATTAAATACTTATTCTTCGAACTCGACTTTATGTCGGGTGAGAAGTTTATAAAAACTTAGTTCTCGTCCCGTAAAACGGGATTCGAACAATAAGTTATATAAAAAACAAACTTTATGAGAATAAAATTGATTTTAACCGTTTTAAGCATATTGTTAATATCTCTGTTTATCATACCTGTAACTGATAAATCAGAGGCGTTCTCTTTGTGGGGAAACAATAAACCAACTATTTTAGCCCAACGACAACTGGATTTAACTACCCGTTATCCTGAAAAATCTGTCAATTCAGTTTTTGCTGACAATATCATTTTGAGCTTGCATTATCTAAAAAATGATGTGGATCCCCTACCCCTAGATTGGAACAAGATCAAACAACCTTTTTCGGTAAGCTTTACTTTAAAACCAAATGAAACGTTTGTATTTCATAATAATGTTTTACCTGAATTTAAAAACCCGACTGTTTCAATGAATTCCAAATATTATATTGATGAAGGATATTTGTCAGTCGGGGGCTTAGGCGGAAACGGTGTTTGTCATTTGGCATCACTGATTAACTGGGTAGCTTATGCTGCAAATCTTGAAGTCTTATCAAAAGTTAATCACGATTTTGCACCTGTCATGGGAGTTCCCAAAAAATTCGGAACTGCTATTTATTCATATAGTCCTGATCAAAATTTGTACGTCAAGAATAATCAGACTTTCCCAGTAACTTTTGAATTTACTATTACTCCTAATTTAGTGGATTTAAAGATTGTTAAATAAATTTAAAATGCGTGTTGTTTAGCTAAGTGTTTTTTTAATATTTCTCGAGATAAAATAAAACAAGTAAAAACTACCACTGCTGCTGATAAGAATGGCAATTCAATAGATAAAGTGGTAATAGCTCCACCAATGATTGGCCCAAAAATTGTACCGATACTTATATATGAGGCATTAAGCCCTAAAATGGAACCTTGAGATTTTTCATCCATTTCTTTCGATAACATAGTCTGAATTAATGGACTGATAAATGAATTAAAAAATGCATGGATGATAGAAATAGTTAAAAATAACCATAAATGTTTGGCTAAAAATAAAATTATAAAAGTAATTGTTGTAGCAATAAATGAATAAATTAATAACTGTTTTTCTCCCCACAATTTAATGACTTTTGGAATTACAAATCCTTGAGCAATCAATCCCACTACTCCAATTGCGGTAAAGTTTAAGGCAATCATACTTACATTCATTCCTAAAGTTTTTACTGCAAATGGTTGAAATGCGTAAATATACAATGAGAATGCTAATGAATATAACAGCGATACTAAAAGTGTTGTACCTACATTTGGATCTGTAACACTGGTAAACAATTTTTTAAAATCAATTAATTTCCCTTTAATAATTTCTTTTTTATTAATATTGGTTTCCGGTAATATGATCCAGGTTAAAATAACGGAAATTAAAGTCACAATAGCCGCAATCCAAAATGGCAAAGATAGTCCATAAGGAGAAGCAAATGCAGAAATTACCGGTCCAAATATAAATCCAAAACCAAAAGCAGCGCCAATAATTCCAAATCCTTTGGCTCTGTCTTTGGGGGCTGTGGTATCAGATATTACAGCTGAAGCAACCGGAATATTACCGGCTGTAATTCCATCAAGAGCTCTTGCAAAAAATAACATCCATCCGTTGAAAGCTATAGCCATCAGCAAAAATGATAAAAAGGTTCCAAATAAGGAAATTAAAAGTAATGGTTTCCGACCAAATTTATCAGAAAGTCTACCAATTATTGGCGTTGCAATAAACTGACCGACTGAATAAACACTGAAAAGCAACCCATTTTGAAAATCAGTTAATCCGAATTTTTGCGAGTAAGTATAAAGAACAGGAATAATGATGCCATAACCTAAGGCGTTAACAATGGCTATTACCGCTATAACCAATAAATTCTTATTATTTTTGAACATAACGGTATATTATATTAATTACTAACTATGAGTTCAAGGTAAGTTGTATATACTCATATATCATTATGATAAACGATAAGACGATACAATCTTTTCAATATAAGTGATCAGTAGATTTCTACGTTCGTCTGTTGTATCTCTGGCTCGCTCGCATTGACAAACGAGAATAATCTTATTTCCCTCTTGCCATCAACCAAAAATTAATTATACTTAAAATATATGACCAAATACCAGGCTCTATTTCAGGAAATGCTTAGGGAAAATGAGATATTATTAAAAAAATTTAGAAATATTCATGATAAATATGTCGAACATCCCGAAATTTGGCAAACTGAATTTAATGCAATTGGCTCTGAAGTGGTTGATCTAATCCGTATTTATGAAAAAAAATTATGTGGTAAAAGTGAATCCGGTCAATATGGTAAATTTTCCGGAGGTCTTTCAGATAAATTTTGGGGGGCAATAAGACTCATATTTCCCAAAATAGATTTTGTCGGTGTAAGAATAAGTTAAAAAGGTTTTTTATGAAATTATTTTTATATATTCTTTTAACTATATTAATTGCCATGGTTATTTCAAATATGATTTTACCTGCAATTGGTCTAAAAACTATACTTACATTTCCTCAATTCCTAAAATAATGTAATGAGAAAAAAATGGCGGAAAACTAGTTCACAGTTTTTAATTTTTTAACAAAATAACCCTGATGCAAATATATTTTTTTTGTGTTATAAAATAAGACGTATTAATATAAATTTTTAAGAAATATGACAAAACAAATTCATCCGGAATACCAATATTTAGATTTGGCAAAAGACATTATGAAAAATGGTGCTTGGAAAATCAGCCATTCTACCGGTGTGAAATTAAAAAGTGTTTTTGGCAGACAAATCAGATTTGACTTATCGAAAGGTTTTCCTCTTCTAACCACTAAAAAAACTTTTTATCGGGGTATCATTCACGAATTACTTTGGTTTTTGTCAGGATCTTCAAATATCAAATATTTGGTAGACAACAATGTGCATATTTGGGATGAATGGGCTTATAAAAAATATCAATGGGCATGTAATGATAAAAAATTGAAATCCATGTCTTTTGAAACTTTTATGGAAAAAGCTAAAACTGATTCTAAATTTTTACATAAATGGGGGAACCTGGGTCCGGTTTATGGAGTTCAATGGAGAAAATGGCCATCCTTCGCTGAAGCTTCGGATGGTAAACCTCCCAAAATAAAAACCGCTCTTGGTGAGCGAAGTCGAACCATTGATCAATTGGGTTGGGCTATTGAAAAAATCAAAAAATACCCTCAAAAAAAACATTATATAATTTCTGCCTGGAATGCAGGATGTATTTATGAAATGTCCGGCAGTCACAGTGCATCTATGGTAATTGCTCCTTGCCACACCATGTACCACATAAATATTACCGGTGATAAATTATCATTATTGTTGTATCAAAGAAGTGCTGATTATTTTTTAGGAGTTCCATTTAATATTGCTTCATATGCGTTATTAACCTTGATGTTGGCTCAAGTTACAGGTTATAAACCCGGAGATTTCGTACATACTTTTGGTGATGTGCATATTTACCAAAACCATATGAAGCAAATGAAAGAACAGGTTAAACGCATCCCTAAAAAATTTCCTATTATGAAAATTAATCCAAAAATCAAAAACATAGATGATTTCAAATTTGAGGATTTTGAAGTAGTTGGATATGATCCCCACCCACCAATTAAGGGAGATATTACCGTAGTTGGTGGTTTTTAACCAACAAAAATGTCATTCCCTTGCCTGCCTACGCAGGTAGGAAAATGGGAATCTTAGATGCAATATTATTTATATATTTTAACCAGTAAAAATTAGGAGTTTTATATATAGGTGTTACAAATAATTTAATAAAACGCGTTTTTGAACATAAAAATAATATAGTACTAGGGTTTACTGAAAAATATTACGTTCATAAATTAGTTTATTATGAAATTTTCTCTGACATCATTCAGGCTATTGTTAGAGAAAAACAATTAAAAAAGTGGAACAGACAATGGAAAATTGAATTAATTGAAAAAGAAAATCCAGATTGGAAAGATTTATATTTTGATTTAATTAAATGAGATTCCCGCTTTCGCGGGAATGACAAAGGAGAGTAAGAATGATTACCAGTATCATTGCAGCGATTGGAGAAAATAGAGAACTCGGAAAAAATAAACAATTACTCTGGCATATTTCCGAAGATTTAAAACATTTTAAACAAATTACCCAAAATCATCCGGTAATTATGGGAAGGACTACATTTGAATCAATTGGTAAACCTTTACCAAATCGGACAAATATAATTGTAACTCACAATGCAAATTATCAATATATTTATTCTTCGAATTCGGCTTTGCCGAATGAGAAGTTATCTATGAATAGTTCTCAACCTGCAAAGCAGGTTTCGAACAATAAAACTATTATTGTACATTCTTTGGAAGAAGCTATAAATTTAGGCAAACAACATGATCAACAGGAAATATTTATTATTGGAGGCGGACAAATTTATAAGCAAGCTATAAAAGTTACAGACAAATTATATCTAACTATTGTACATGGAAATTTTGATGCAGATACATTTTTCCCCGATTATTCAGCTTTTAATAAAGTAATTAAAAAAGAAGAATTGAAAACTCCTAAATATGATTTAACTTTTTTTGAATTAGAAAAATCTTAGTTTATTTCAATTAATTTAATCAATTCCTGATGATTATTTGCTTCCATCAATTTCATACGTAATGCTTGAGCTTCTGGGAAATTTTGAATATAAACTTTTATATATTTTTTAAATGTTGCAAACGATTTGAGATCTCCCCAAACTTGATGATACAACTCAACATGTTTCTTTAATAAAATTAATCTTTGTGTGATTCTTGGATCTTTTATTTTAGTTTTTAAAAAACACCAAGGATTTTGCAATATTCCTCTCGCTATCGCAAAACCGTCAGTTTTATATTTATCAGCTTTATTTAATCCATCTTGATAACTTATCACATCCCCATTTCCGATAATAAGAGTTTTACTTTTCAAGTTGTTTCTAAGTTTGACTATTTTTTCAAATTCCTGCCAATTTGCCGGAGTTAGATAATTTTGCTTGCTGTTTCTTCCATGTATGACAATGGCTGATAAGTTTTGTTCGAGTAAAAATTGTATCCAGTCATTCGTTAAATTTGAATTCATTGCAAACCTTGTTTTAACAGAAATCGGTAATTTGGGTGCTCCGATTTTAACTGACTGGATAATTTTTGCAACAAGTGAAAAATCACCAATTAATCCTGCTCCGCATCCATGTTTTATTACTTCCTTATCTGCACAACCAAAATTTAAATCAATTCCATTAAAACCTGAATTTTGAATAATTTGGGCTGATTTGAAAAAATGATCAGGTACATTTCCCCAAATTTGAGCCACAATTGGTTTTTCTGCTTTCGAAAATTTTAACCTTAAATCTGATAGACCATAGATAGATACTAAACCATCAACATTGATAAATTCAGTATAAAAAACGTCCGGTCTGCCAATTTCGCATAATCTTTCTCGAAAAACCGTATCAGTGACACCTTCCATAGGTGATAAAACTGAAATAGGTTTCGATAGTTTTTGCCAAAAATTTGTCATTATTTTTTCTCCTGGGCAAATTGACCAATAATGGTTTTGCACCAATTGCGGGTTTTTTCACTATTTATACCCTCTTCACCTGCTTTGGCAACAGTGAGAGCAAAATAAAACATTTCGTTGTAATACAAACTTAAATCAAGTCCATGCCAAAGTAAAAAAATGTGAGTATACATCACTGCTAAACGTTTATTACCATTTTGAAAAGGATGACCTCTGATAATTTGATTAAAATAAGCTGATGCAGCATCCAAAACTGTTGCGTTTAGGGATTTACCGTCAAAAGTTTGTCTAACTGATGCCAATATGCTTTCCAATTTTCCGGGAAACCTGTTTTCAATTGGTGGTATTGGCTCGCCCATGTTTTCGAGACTTTTTTTGAAGCTCAGAAATGAACGGATGCAAGCGTCCAGCGTCAACCAATGTTTGGGGATCTTCTGTAGCTTCACGGTCGTATTTTTCCAAGAGTTCATAGGTTTTATGATATTTTTTATAATTATATTTGACGTCTTCATTAACTGTTGATTTCGGTTTCCACCAGAAAAACAACTGTTCTACGAAAGACCACAGTTTACTTAATGAATTTTTAGGCATTTGATGAATTTTTGCTGTTAGTGCAAACATGTGGCTATTATAGCACCAAAATATGTATAAAAATACCCCCTAATTTGTAAAAAAATCGCAATAATTATTTTTTTAATTTAGCTTTTTTATGTCTTGTTCTATCAGATATCTTAAATAAACTGATTTAGGAATTTTACGTTTTCTGGAAATATTTGTCAGATAAGTAGAAATTTTAGGTGATATAAAAAATGTAAAACGCAAATCCGCAGCACCTTTAACATAAAGCAGAAAATCGTCAATAATTTCCGCTAATGACTTAGCGTCGTATTTTTCACAGGCCATCTTATCCTCATGCATATCTTGTAAAAGTGATGGCGGATCTCCTTCACTGTATAAAACTAAAACCGGTTTACCGCTATGCAAAGCCATGGAAATTTCATAACCTACGGAAATTGAAGGAAATGAGGCCTCAACAATCATAAAGTCTGACTGGTGAACCCAGTCCTGTAATTGTTTGTGGAATTTTAATCTGTCGCTTTTTTTAGAGAAACGGATTTTATCTTCTGTAGTATTGATAATCTGATCAGAGATAACTTTAACACCCTTAGATTCCAGGGTTTTTATAATATTTAAATATTTGTGTAAATGATGTTTTTTACCTACTATTGAAGCTGTAAAATAGGCTATCATAACAAGCTAATTATATAACTTAAAGCTAAAAACTTCAATTTTAGAAAACCAGTGCTTGTGTGACTTCTTTTAAACTTGAGAAAATTTTATCAGCTTGAGAGTAATCAGCTTCAGAATAATGCTTATTTGGAACACAAATAACCGGAATTCCCGCTGCATGGGCAGAAAATATACCATTAATTGAATCTTCCAATACAACCGATTCCTGAGGTTTAATATCTAAAAGTTGGATAGTTTTGGTATATATGTCAGGATAAGGTTTACCCCTTTCGACTTCGTCGCCTGTAACTAACACAGCAAAATATTTTGCGAATTTAGGAAATTTTTTAAACACTAAATTGATATAACTCGCATCTCCACTGGTAGCCAAAGCAATTTTTATATTTTTTTGTTTAATTTTTTCAAGTAATGGGTACGCATCTGGAAAAATTTCTAATTTATTTTTGACAATTTCATAAAAAAAACTTTGTCTTATTTTATAAATTTCTTCAATTGTTCCTGGTAAATTATAAACGTCTTTATAATCTTGCATTATCTCATTTATCCGCATGCCTTCCCTACTACCAATTGAAGGTAATTTAACCTTTTTATAAAAGTTTAACAATTGATAATTTGCTTCCCTGTGTAAAGGAGTTGAATCACATAATAATCCATCAAAATCAAAAATTACAGCTTTCAACATATTAATAATTCATAATGTATCATGTCTAATTTATAATTAAGGATTATTTTAGCTTAACAATTGGACCGTTTGAGGAATCTTCGACAGTATAACCTTTATCTGATATTTCTTTTCTAACTAAATCTGCATCTTGCCATAAGTTTTCGTGACGCAATTTTTCCCGTTTTTGAGCCAGTTCAACAATTTCCTGAGGAATTTTTCCTAATTTTCCTTCATCTCCGGTAATATTTTTAAAATTCAATCCCAAAATTTCATCGCCTATCATTAACAGATCATATTTATCACCCGGAGGAATATTACTTTTGACAATTTCCCATAAAATTCCCAAAGCTTGCGGCGTATTTAAATCATAGCGGATAACATCTTTGAATTTTTTGCGTAAATTGTTCACTTTATCCAGTTTTTCATTTGAAAGTATTGATCGCTCCGGTTGAGACACCTGACTTTTAATCACCGATACTAAATTATTCAGCTGATTAATAGCCGTTTGTGCGGCTTGAAGCGCATCCCAGGTGAAATTACATTGCTGCCGATAATGAGTTTGTAAAAATAAATAACGTAATGCCATGGGTGAAAAACCTTTACCTATCACATCTTCAAGTTTAATAAAATCTCCTTTAGATTTGGACATTTTTTCATTTTCAACGTTTAAAAAATTATTATGTATCCAGTATCTTACAAAAGTTTTCCCCGTTGCTCCCTCGCTTTGGGCAATTTCATTGGGAGAATGGATGGAAATGTGATCAAAACCGGCTGTATGAATATCCAAAGTATCACCCAAATATTTCATACTCATAGCGCTACATTCTATATGCCATCCGGGAAAACCAATTCCCCAAGGACTATCCCACTCCATATGACGCTTTTTTTTAGCGTCATCAGCAGCAAAATCGAAGGATCTTCCTCCTGAATAAGAAAATTTCCATAAAGCAAAATCAGTAGGATGCCTTTTACCAACAATTTCTTCGACTCTGGAAACTGTATTACTTGCGTCTACCGTAGTATATTTATTGTAATCAGGAAATTTGGAAATATCAAAATAGATCCCGTCATCAATTTTATAAGTAAATCCTTTGCTTTCCAATTTTTTAATTAATTCGATCTGATCATTAATATGTTCTGTAGCACGACAGACAATTGAAGGTTTCAAAATATTCATTTTACCCATGACATCAAAAAAATAACTTTCATAATATTTAGCAATTTCCCAAGCGGTCTTGCCCTCTGTGGTAGCCTTTTTTTGTAATTTATCTTCACCTGTATCAGCATCAGACGTCAAATGTCCTACATCTGTTATGTTCATCACATGTGTCACATCATATGCCAAATAACGCAACATTCTGACTAACACATCATCAAACATATATTTTCTAATATGCCCGATATGCGAATAATCATAAACCGTAGGTCCACAGGAATATAGTTTAACCTTACTCTCTTCAAGAGGTATAAAATCCTCAATTTCCCGTTTATATGTATTATAAAAACGAATGGTACTCTTTACTTCCATATGTTTTGAAAATTATAAACTCTAAATACTAAATTCTAAAAATTAAAAATCTTATCGTCTCACTATCTTATCATCTGGCATCTTAAATCTTCACTTATTGTGCTTTTATATTTTGTTTTGTTTCGCTGCCTGATTGTTTTTTTAAAATACTCCATGGTTTTGGACGGGAGGCAATTTTGGGCAATGTTTGTTTATTAGCTTGTTGTTGATTTAAAATTGCCGCTTGTTGTTTTTGCATTTTTTCCTGCTCAATTTGATCATGTATTGATAATTCCTGTTGTTGAGGCTGTGTCATTTGTTGAAGCATTTTTCTGGCTTGAGCTAACTGCTGTTGTTTATTTATTTCCTCCTGTTGAGTTTTATCTTGAACATTGCCGGTTTGACCTTTGGTTTTTTGACCTTGTTGATTTGAGGAACCACCTGTACCATCACCTTTAGCTTCATCAATTCCAATTATTTTTCCAGGTGTTTTGGCAACTTCTGTAACTATTTGTTTACCCAAAGATCCTAATTGTTCACCTATACCTTTTGCAATTGAATCACCCATATTTATTAATTTTCAATCAATTTTAAATTATATAATTATTATAACATTGATTCGGAAAAGATAACCGTATATTCACAATCTACTCGTCTCGCAAAGCGAGATCCTGCCTGCCTACGCAGTCAGGCTCTGCAGGACAATGACAAATTCAAAAATCTAGAATCAATAATCCAGAATCAACATTTATTATTCAATCCCTAATTGTTCTTTAGCGTTTTTACTCATTTTATCAGTTGACCAAACTGGCTCAAAAACTAATTCTACTTTTACATCTTTAACGCCTTTGAGGGTTTTTACTTTTGTTTTTATATCATCTGCCATCACATCAAATAAAGGACAACCCATTGTAGTTAAAGTCATAGTCACCTTTACAAACCCATTTTTAAGGCATTTTACCCCATAAATTAACCCTAAATCCACCAAAGATATGCCTAATTCCGGATCCATGACAGTTCTTAACTGACTTAAAATTTGCTTTTTGGTAATCATAATTACTGACTCCCATTATAACATGTAATAGACTATAGGCTTCTATGACTATAAGTGAAACAATACAAGAAACCGATAAGAAGTTTCCTCCAAACAGGATTTTACATGCTTTAAATTTAACTCATGAATCAGATACAACTAATCATGAGATTGCCTTTGCAGATCCAGAAAATTTATACTTTGTTAATCAAGTTTTAGTACAAAACGAGTTTTACAAAATTACTTTCGGGACTCCTGTTGATACAGAAGAAGGATTAATGACTGAAATTGAAGGAATTTTTGAACCAGTATTATCTCCCATAGATCAGGCTGTGACATCTTTAATTTTAAAATCAGCAAAAATTACACATATACCAAAAGGCGGGATTAAACAAATCACAACACGAACAGAAAAGATTAAATTTAACTTACATGCAAATGATATAGCAACTAATACTCCCTCCGCCCTTCAATTGCCCGCGAAAGTGTAATTTCGTCTGCATACTCAATATCAGCGCCAACTGGAAGACCATGAGCCAATCTGGTTACTTTTAATCCGTCTGACATCTTGCTGTCTAAATTCTTAATCTGTCTGGTAATATACATAGCCGTTGCTTCACCTTCCATATTCGGATTGGTGGCAATAATTATTTCTTTTACTTGGCTATCTGCTGCTTGAACACGTTTTACCAGCTCGGAAATTCTGATTTCATCTGGTCCAATATTTTGTAAAGGATTGATACTTCCATGCAACACATGATAAACACCGTTAAATTTTCCGGTTCTTTCAATTGATAAAATATCCAACGGCTGTTCTACAACACAGATAATTGATTTTTCTCTTGAAGGAATTGTACAAATTTCACAAGGATCGGTTTCACTGACGTTAAAACATACTGTACATTCTTTAGTTAATTTCTTCAGATTAGTTAAAGCTTGGGCAAATAACTCCAGTTCTTCCTGAGGTACATGTAATAAATAGAAAGTTAATCTTTGGGCGCTTTTTGGCCCAATTCCAGGTAATCTTTCAAAGGCTTCGATTAATTTGGTTAAAGGACGAGCAAGTTTTAACATAGTAAAATTTATTGTCTGAGTTTGTCGAAGATTAAATTTTATTATCTATCACCCTTCGACTCTTCCGCCAGCTGGCGGATTCGCTCAGGGAAAAGTTAATTTTAAATTATTTTATTAGCTATTAAATCTACAACAGAGATAATTTTTAATTTGGGAAATTGTTTTTCTTTAGGAATTTTGATGGTGTCTGTCACAATGATTTCATCTATTGGACTGTTTTGTAATTTAGGGCTCGCATCCCCTGCCAATACTGCGTGGGTGGCTAAGAAAATTATTTTTTTAACACCTTTGTCTTTTAAATATTCACTCTCTTTTATAGCTGTTTGCCCAGTATTAATAATATCATCAAAAAATATAATTTCTTTGCCTTTAACATTTTCTGAAACAGAAACAACTTTCACAATTCCGGTAATTAAATCTCTTTGTTTTTCAACATAAGCTATTGGTAAGTTCAATTTTTTAGCAAAATTTTGCGATCTTCCCTGACCACCTTTATCAGGAGAAATAACCAACATATTTTTGTTTATTTGTATTTGCTGGGCTAATAAATCATGTGTAGAAATCTTTTGAAAAGGAATTTTAAAAAATGGCAAAAGGTTTTCAGAATGCAATTCCAAAGAAATTATATTATCAAAACCAGCCGCTTCAATAAATTTTGCAACTAATTGAGCTGAAACTGCTTCACCTTTTCTAAATTCCTTATCCTGTTTACTATAACCAAGCCAAGGAATGATGGCTGTAACTTTATCAGCTTTCAAAGTTTTCAGTGCTTGTCCAATCAAGCATAATTCCACTAGATTTTGATCAGCTACTGATGAAAGAGACTGCAAAACAAATATTTCATCACTGGCAAATATTTTTTCTTTTACCCATACCCGACATTCATTATCAATAAAACGGTTTATTTGTAAATCACCTAATTTAATATTTAATTTAACAGCAATTTTTTGTGCCAATGGTAAATTGGATGTTCCGGAAAAAAGAATATTTGACATAAATTTTATCTATTAGTCTTGATATTTTTCTAAAGCTGTTTTTAATATTCTCAAACTTTTCTTTAAATCTTTGATATTTAATACATAGGCAATTCTGACTTCATTTTGTCCCATATTTTTTGTACCATAAAAGCCTTGAGCTGGAGCTATCATTATGGTTTCCACTTGTCCTGAGCCTGCCGAAGGAAATCTAAAATCAGTCAGTAACCATTTACAAAAATCCTCGGCATTGGAAACTGGTAATCCTACAATTGTATAAAAAGCGCCTTCTGGTTTAAAAACTTTTACACCAGTTATTTTTTTTAAGCCTGCATATAAAACATCACGCCTCAACTCATATTCTCGTTTTACTTTATCAAAATATGATTGTTTCACTTCGGTTAACTTTGTAGCCAATATCTGATCAATCAATCCTGACGACAATCTGCTTTGAGCAATTCTTAATACTCCACTCATAATCTCTGGATTTTTTGAAATCAACATCCCAAGTCTTGCGCCACACAAGCTGTATCTTTTGGATAAACTATCTAAAACAATTGCCAGATCTGGAATTTCTTCCATAAATTCAAGCAATGAAACCTGTTTTTTATTATCATAGGCAAATTCCCGATAAACTTCATCAGATAACAAAAATAATTTGTGTTTCTTGGCAATTTTAACAAGCATTTCCATTTCTTGTCTGGTATAAACTGTACCAGTAGGATTATTTGGATTACAGATAAAAATGGCTTTAGTTTTAGCAGTGATATTTTTTTCAATAATTTTTTGTGAAGGTAAATGAAAACCATTTTCAATTCTGGTTAGAATGGGTTTTAATTTTACCTCATTTATAACGGCATAAGAATTATAATTTGCATAAAATGGCTCAAAAACAATAATTTCATCATTGGGTTCACAAATTGCAAAAAAAGCCATAGAAATCGCTTCTGAACCACCCGTAGTTACTTGGATATTTTCCTCTTTCAAAAATTTAAATCCCAATTTATGATAATACCAAAGTAATGATTTGATAAATTCCGGATCGCCTTGGGAATTACTGTAGGAAATTGGATTTTTATCCCAGGTTTTCAAAACATTTAGCATCACTTGCGGAGTTTTGATGTCCGGATCTCCAATGTTTAAGTGGTAAATTTTAACGCCTTTTTTCTTAGCTTCCATGGCAAAAGGTACAAGTTTTCGCATGGGCGAAGCAGGAACTTGA
>CAYLWN010000001.1:0-139046 GCA_964387625.1 uncultured Gammaproteobacteria bacterium | reverse complement strand
ATCTACTTCCTGTTTTAATTTTTCAATTTTGTCGCCAATATCAGCTAACCTGGGAGTCATTTTATCCAAGGTTTTTACTGCTGTTTGAATCCTGTCTTCAGCTGAACCTGATACAAAAGTCGATTTGCCCTTTAATCCTAATAAATCTGCGTATGGCTCTATTGTCTCTAAACTGATTTTAATTGTATCCAATCCATATTCTGCAGCTTTTAAACCATGAGCGCCATCCTGATGATATTTATTTATTATAGGTAAGTATTTTAAAGCTAAAATATTTTCCCAATCTTTTTGTAATTTGGTTAATTGTTCCTGTGTTTTTGGTAAAATAATTTTAGCTTCTTCTAGGTTTTGACTTTTTAATTGCGAAGCTAAGTTTTTGGCTGTTTGAAAAAATTCCTGACCACTTACATATGCTTTTCTTGCCGGTATTACTCCCAAAAAAATCACACCAATTATCAATAACATGATAAAAATAAGAGGAACAAACCAAATTTTTGAAATTTTAGATCTTTTTACCATAGATTTTTTATCAGATACAGGTATTTTATTAAGAATTGCTGCTTCCTTATTTAATACGTTTGTGAGGACTGGTTTTGAATTTATATTTGTTACAACAGGTGTTGCCGTAAAATTATCACTGTTATTTTTTTTGAGCAGATTTTCCATAAGAATAATATTTTAACTTAAAATTACAAAACTATCAAACTGCGCCCTTACCGGTCACCATTGCCATAGGACTTTTCAATAAAATTGCAATATCGTGTTTTATTGATTTTCTGCTAACATATTCTGCATCTATTTGTATCCGTTTATCAAAATTTACTTCACTTCTGCCTGAAACTTGCCATTCTCCGGTTATACCAGGCCTGGCTGATAACACAATATTCACTAATTCTTTTGTGTGCGGATATTTCTTTTGTTGATCTACCAATTCATCAGGATAATAAGGACGGGGTCCAACTAAACTCATATCACCTTTTATGACATTAAAAATTTGCGGTAATTCATCCAGAGAATGTTTCCTTATAAAATGACCAACTCGGGTCACTCTTGGATCTGCATATAATTTATAACTGTTTTTTTTGTACATGGCATATAAATTTTTATATTTTGGGTCTGTTTTGAGTAAATTGTGAGCATTGATGATCATTGAACGGAATTTATACAGTTTAAATAATTTTCCTTTTTTACCAACTCTTTCAGGCGTATCAGCTAATATTGGACCTTGGGAATCAATAACTATCATTATAGCAGTAATTATAATTATAGGTAAAAAAATTAGACCAATTATGAATGATCCTATAATATCAATTAATCGTTTTATAAAATTATACATTTTTATTTTAGGTTAATTTTTCGTGCTCAGTTCCATTTAAACTTTCAACCAATTTTTTTATTTTTGGAACCGAGCTTTTTCTGCAAACCAATACCACATCTGGAGTATTTATTACTAAAAATCCGTCTAAGTCAATTGTAGCAACTAATTGATTTGAATAATTATAAATCAAAGAATCTCTGGTATCATTTAATAAAACTTTGCCCTGAGTGACGTTTTTATCTTCAGTTTTTTCCAGAGCTTCTTTCAAAGCCTCCCAAGCTCCAATATCACTCCAACCAATATTTTCTGAAATAACTAATGCTTGAGAGGGACTTAATTTTTCCAAAATAGCATTATCAAAACTAATTTTTTCAAGCGTTGGATAGACCTTCTCTAATACATCATAGAAATTTCCTGATTTCCATGCATTTTGAATTTGTGATAATCCGGTTATTAAATTCGGCGCAAATTTTTGATATTGTTTCCAAAGATATTTAGGAGTAGTTACAAAATAACCTAAATTCCATGCATGCTGCCCGCTTTTAAAATATTTTTGTGCAGTTTTATTATCTGGTCTGTATTGAAAGTCAATAAATGAATGAAAATCTATGCCATTATTACTATATTCGATATCTCCATATTCAATCCAACCTAAATTTTCACTGGCAAACCTGGGCTTTTGAGACACGAAAATGATCTTCTCCGGATTTTTGGATACATAATCTCCTGCGTTTTTTAAAATTTTTCTGAATAAAATTTCATTTTTTACTAAATGATCACTCCATAAAATCACCATTGGCTCCTCAGGATGATCTTTTACTAAAATCGCTGCTATCAGTCCAACAGCAGGTCCCACATCACGCATTAACGGTTCACCGATTATTTGCTGCGGCGGAACTTGGGGCAATTGTTCTGCAACTATGTCAATATATGATTTTCCGGTAGATACATAAATATCTGACCACTCAAAATCCGGTCTTAAGCGGTTTGCTGCCAGTTGCAGTGTAGAGTCATTATTTATAATTTTTTCAAATTGTTTAGGTGATTTTTTTCTTGATAAAGGCCATAACCTCGTACCAACTCCTCCTGCAAAAATAACAACTTTCATATTTATTTAAAAATGCTCCTTTTTGAAATTATGTAATTTAAAAATTCAAATTTAAATCTTTCTACTGAAAACTTTTGAGCTTGTTGCCAACAATTTTTGGAAAGATATTTATTATCGTCAAAATTTGCTAATTTTTCTGCCAAAGCTTGTTTGTTTTGCTTATAAAAAAATTCTCCTGTTATTCCTTCAGTAATTATTTCTTTTGCTCCACCATAACCAAAAGCTATTACCGGTTTACCACATGACAATGCTTCCACAGCAGTAATGCCAAAATCTTCCTCCTGAGCGAATATTAGAGCCCGGCATCCTTGATAATACCTAATTAAATCACTATCGGTCAAGTTTCCTAAAAATTCAATGGTAGGACCGGAGATTTCTTTTAAATTATTTTTTTCAAAACCGTCCCCGATAATCTTTAGTGGTAAATTCAATTGATTACAAGCATCTATGGCAATTTCTACATGTTTATACTTAACCAGCCTGGATACTACCAAAAAATAGTTGTCTTTTTCAGTTTTATTTTTTTGCGGTGTAAATTTATTTACATCAACTGGCGGATATATTAAATCAGCATGCCTTCGATAATACTTATAAATTCTCTTTGCAACATTATTTGATATTGTAACGTATTCATCAGGTCTATTTGCAGCCAATACGTCCCACATCCGCATTAGAACAACCACAGGGTAAGATAATCTACGCATCCATTTGTTGGAAAAGTATTCTCTGTAATGACTCCATATATACCTGGTTGGTGTTAAGCAATAACAAATATGCAGAGTTTTCGTACTGGTGATGATCCCTTTTGCTTCTGCTGAAGTTACTGAAATTACCACATCAAAATCATCGAAATTAAATTTTTCAAATGCAAAAATTGGCAATATGGGGAAAAATTCGTGATATGATTTGGCACCTGGAATATTTTGCACAAATGACGTATGAATTTGAAATTTTTTTGCCCATTTAGCTTTTTTTGTATCAGCTACTAGTGTATACAGAGGTGCTTTGGGAAATAATTCATGTAGAGCTTCTAAAATTCTTTCTGCTCCCCCAATTTTGTTAATATGATCATATACTAAGGCTATTTTCATATACTTTAAGAGTCTCTGTAGCTGTTTTTTCCCATGAATATTTTTTAGCTTGTATTTTCCCTTTTTCTATTAAATCTAATAGCAATTGTTTATTTTTTAAAAGTTGGATTATTTTAAGAGCCATATCATCAATTGAATTAGGATTGAAATAAACCGCTGCATCGCCATAAATTTCTTTAAAAACCGGAATGTTTGATGCAACTACAGGACAATTGCAATTCATTGCTTCCAGCCCGGGAATTCCGAAACCTTCTGAAAGTGATGGAAAAACCAATAATGTGGCTTTATTGTACCAATTTGGTAATTCTGAATTTGAAATCGAGTTTATAAAAAAAACACCATCAGTTAACTGAAGTTTTTCTGCATATTTTTTCAATCTTGTATAAAAATAGTCATCTTTACCAATTAGAAATAATTTGAATCCCGGTAATTCTTTTCGTACTTTTGCAAATGCATAAAGCAGTTTTTCTAAATTTTTATGAGGATGCGCGTTACCTACATATAAACAATAATTAGTGGGCAAATTTGACGCTTTTTCAGGTATTAGTTTATCTTCCAATTCTCCGGATTCATAAGTCACTACTACTTTACGAGGATTTAAATTAAATTCCCGTATTAATTGATTTTTTACGTAATTTGATACTGTTAAAATTTTGTTTGATTTTGAAACAGCTTGTTTAAGTATCAAATTATATGCAAGTCTTTTTATTAAGTAAATTGGCATTGGTTTGGTTGTAGCTTTACCTGTAGCATAATGTGAAATTGTTAAATCATGAATGGTAACAATATACGGTTGTTTGATAAAAATTGGCACTGAAAAGTAAGGAATGTGTATTAAGTCTGCCTTTGAGAATTTATAAATATTTGGCATTTTAAATTGTTCCTCCCAGGAATGCCAGGAAACATCTGCTAAAATTTTAGACCATTTTTGATTAGACAAAGTAATATTATTAAATTCAAGTTTTGGCAAAAATAATACATAATCATTTTTGTGATCAATTTTTTGCAATTGACTCACTAATGCTCTTATATATCTGCCAACACCGGTTTCATTCCAAAGTCTACAATCGATACCAATTTTCATATAAATAAAAAGTTGATTTTTTCTTTAATCCAAATTGCCAGTAAAATAAAATTTGTGACAATTGAAGGATATTTGGTTAAATAATGTTTTTTATAAAATAAACGCATGGCCTCGTATCTGGCTTTAATTGCCAATATGATTGTTTTCCTATCAGCTTTAGCTATGTTTTGAGAATGCTTCTTAATACCACTGGCAATTCCTTTATAATGCAAAATTGAGACGCTTGGAACATACATTACCTGGTAATTTATTTTTTTTACTCTATAACAAAAGTCCAGATCTTCACCATACCAAAAAAAGTCCTCATCCAGCCAATTTAAACTTTCTCCTACCTCTTTTCTGATTAACATAAAAGCACCTACACAAGCCTCAATTTCATGAACTGAATTCATATTTTGATAACCTAAATGATAACCGTTTAAAAATTGAGAATTGGGAAACATTTTTCCTAAGCCGGAAAAATAAGTAAATGCCCGCCATGGCGTGGGAAATCCTCTATGTGATGCATCGTCAATACTTCCATCAGGTAACAATATCCGACAGGTTGCTAAACCTACCTTTAAGTGCTCATCCAGATATTTAATTAATTTGGTCAGAGTATTTTTATAAACTATAGTATCCGGATTTAATAGTAAAACATATTCACCTTGAGCTGATTGTATACATATATTATTTGCTTTAGCATAGCCTAAATTATTATTATTTCTGATTAATTTTATATAATCACCATAAGTTTTTACAAAATCTAAGGCATGATTTTGTGATCCATTGTCGCCAATTATTATTTCAAATTCGCCGTTTTTAAAATTTGATTCGTAATTATCGATTAACGAATCTATACACTTCTTTAAGTATGTTTCTACGTAGTAGTTTACGATAATTATTGATAGTTTCATTTAGATACAGAAATTTTTAACGCCTCTAAATATAATTTTTTCTTAGAATTGTTTATAATAATTGTAAATAATAATATCGAGATTAATGATTTAGATATTAAAATCAGATTCAGTAATATGTTCTTCCAAAATCCAAAATGTTTTTTATAATAATATTTAAATCCTTTAAATACATTTAATATCGCTCTATTTCGACCTTCACCGCTAGCTGCTCCAAGATGGATAAAATGAGCATCTGGAAAAAATTGAATATTAAATTTAAGCATTCTTGCTCTGTATTCAAAATCTATTTCCTCCATATACATAAAAATTCCTTCGTCAAATCCACCAACAGTATTAAATAAATTTTTAGACATCATCATGCAGGCACCCATTATCCAATCAACGTTAGTTATCTTATTAGGAGAATAACGGGTTAATCCAAAATAATCACCTTTTAAAAATAACGCAATAAATATGTTGATCAATGAATATTGGGGACCGCACGATGGTTGAGGACTCATATCTAAATTAAATAATTTCCCCCCGCAAATCATTTTTCCATTGTTAGATTTTGTAAAATCATATAATTTATCTATGGCACAATTTATAACAACCGTATCAGAGTTCAGAAACAATAAATAATTACCTTTAGAGATTAATGTCCCTTGATTGTTTGCTTTACCAAACCCCAAATTAGTTTTATTAGAATTTAATCTAACTTGCGGATATTTTTGTTTTATCAAATCCACTGATCCATCAATTGAACCGTTATCAATAACAATTGTTTCAGAAGTAAACTTACTGTTTTTTAATGATTGGAAAATTGAATTTAAACAATTATCAATTATTTTTTTTGTGTTAAAAGAAACAATTATTATGGATAAATCAATTTCATTTTTCATGCGCTACATCCTCATATATTTTATCTAGCGATCTGGCAATTACTTCCCAATTATAGGTATTTCTAACTATAGCATTTGCATTTTCGGATAACGTTGCATATAAATTTTTATTTTTTAATACTTCAATTGTCGCCTGAGCTAAATCATCCAAATTTTTTCTGATTATGGCTTGTTTTCCATCTATCACTCCTAAACCTTCTATGCCTTGCGGCGTAGTGACAACTGGTATACCTGACGCCATGGCTTCAAGTATCTTGTATCTGGTACCACCGGGTCCATAAATCGGCGCCAATAATACGTCTGATTTGTAATAAGCATCCCTGATATCTTCAACATCTGCAGATATTTTAATACGTACGCTATTTAGAGCTAAAATTTCTCTTGTAGGGAATTTACCAACAATCCATAATTTTGCAGTTTTAACTTTTGTTGAAATTTTTGGCCAAATTTTATTAACCAATTCAAGTACTGCTTCCCGGTTTTGCAACCATTTGAAATTACCAACGAATAAAATTGTGCTGTTATCTTTAGGAATATTTTTTCTGAATGTAAAAAAGTCACAGTCAACACCGTTGGGTACAATTGAAACATCCAATGACTTAAGCCGTTTTTTCATCATCAGTTTATCCGGCTCGGACATAGCCACAATTCTTTTCGCTTGTTTCCAATAATATTCTTCCCAATAACGGATTTTATATACATCTATTGCAAATAACCATCTTAAAAAAAAGATTTTTAATGTATCAACAAAATGTTGATAAACTAAATATTCTATTGTTTGTTCAACCAACAAGATTGGCACATTTGTTTTAGGAATGTGAGGCATTACGTAAAAGGTTTCAGCATGAATTAAATCAAATTTATTAGTTTTTAATTCTTCGATAACCGCGGTTTTTGCTTCAGATGAAAAATTTCTTACTACTAAAAATGGATATAATCCAAAAATTGTTTTGATAATATTTCTAAAAGTCCAGGGTTTTTCCGGTCTTTTAGCTACAATTACTTTATGACAATATTGCTGAATGTATGGAATAAATTGTTTCTCATTATCATGCTTTATCAAAGCTACCAGTGTTATCTGATGTTTTGATGCTAAATTTTTTAATAAATTAAATGACCGGATTTGTCCCCCTGATAAAAGCGGATAAGGCAAATAAGGAGTCAGCATCAGTATCTTCATAAATTAGTTTGTTTTTGGAAGAAATTTATCCGGAACTAACTGAATTATTACATAGGATGGGGTTTGTTTAATTATTTTAAATTGATGAATTTGATCTTTACCCAATTGATTGTTGAGTGCCATTTGCATGATTTTATTAGTCGTATCATCAAAATTAGTGCTGATATAATAATGCGCTCCTTTGGCAATCATTTCATCAATTGTGCCTTCCATCAAAGGCCAACCTCTTCTTCCGGTTTGATATAAAAATGCCGTATCTCCTCCATATGGAGCAATTACCAAAACCTTATTATTACTTATAACTCTGTCGAATTCCCTGCCTGCTTCTACGATTTCCGGATGATTGATATTGAAAAAATCCCTCGCTTGATACCAGCCAAACATCAACATAAAAACTATCCAAATTATTAATACTAATTTTGAAAAAAATTGATGGAACAAATCAGATTTTATTAATAAGAAATCAGTTCCAATTGCCAAAAATATACATAAAATTGGTACTAAAATAATTTGATAATAATCATGTTGTACGTTTCCGGTTGCGAAGACTATTAAATAAATAATCAAACCCGTCAACCAATAATGAAAGAACCATACGTTAGTACCGGTAATTTTATTTTTAACCTGTCTAATCATCCCCAACAAAAATAAACCTACGCCCCAAGTTCCCAGAATTAGATGACCGATTCTTTCGCTGAAAAGCCACCAAAACCATGCACCTTTAAATCTGATTCCATTACCATTAAATAACCATTGATAAGCTGGTACACCTTCAGGATATTTAGAAATATGTATCCGCCAGGCAATAAAAGGCAGTACTGTTAAAATTGCATAAATATAAAGCCAAATGTTGGTAAAAGTTTTAAATTTCCATTTATTCCATGCTAAATACAGCATCGGAATAACAAAAAAAGCAGCTGTAAATTTTACTAGCAAACTCAAAACAGCAAATATAACTGATATTACCCAATATTTCCATTTTGAAGTTTCCACCCATTTATCAAATGTATAGAGCATGGCTGTTGTAAGAAATACGAGGGTTGGTTCAGGTAAAATAGTTCTTGACCAAAAAATGTTATACGGAAGCAAAGCAAAAAAACCGGCAGTTAACATGCCTACTCTTACTCCTAAATATTTTTTAACTAAGAAATATAGGAATATAAGAGTTCCTATTGAGGCAAAAATTGAAGTTAACCTGCCAGAATATTCTACGTTATATCCCGGAAATAATTTATCAGTTAAAACTGCAAAAAAACTATATAAAGGAAATTCCACAAATCTATATCCTTGCGGGTTAGGTATGCCGGATGCAATTGAAGATAAATCATCATATCTGGGATAAAATAAATTCAATCCGTACCGAACAAAATTTCTAGTAACTGCCGATGTATCCGCCTGTCTCCAAGAATGCCAATCTGCCAAAGGCTCGGAAATTTTGTAATGTCTTACAACTAGAGCTAATATAATAATTATCAATAAATATGTTTTGTCACTTCGATAAATTTTTTGGGTGATTTGCTTTATCTTATGCAAAGTAGACGACAAATCAGAAATTGATGATAATTTTGGAGGTTGAAATTTATTAGCTGAAGTTATTTTAATCGACCCTAAAATAATGCCGGTTATTGCCCAAAAGTATAAGGCAACTTTTGATGCTTCAAATATATCAATATAAACTGCATTAACTAATAAACCGATAATTATTGCTGTCAGTGCTGTAATCATACCAAAAATCACTTTATCAGTAATTGAGGTATAAGCCTTCCACACCATAGATAAAGCAGCTACTAAAATCCATCCAAAAGCCAATAACCCCAACAGTCCGGTTTCGCCCAATGCCCGCAAATAATCATTGTCCGTTGATTCAGCCTCTGTAAATTCGTTTACTTGAATTTTTGTTAATGTTGAATATCCTGTTCCTAATAAAGGATTTTTCTTAAAACCGGCTATAGCTCTTGGCCAAAGAGCATCCAATCTTATTCCGGTTGATAAATCATAAACTAAAGCTGTTTTTGAGTAATTTCGTTGTACAACTTTTGTAATAGCAGCTCCGCTGGCTGTTTGAGTAGCAATAGTCCCCTCAGGAATAATATCTGTTACATCAGATGGTCTTATAGGCAATAGTGGAAAATCACTTTTTGAAGTAACCGCCTCAATATTATTTTCCAATAAAACAATATTATCTCCAATTGGTGGAGCGCTAAACGGTTGTGTGAGTAATGACTTGATTCCCCCTAATCTTTGGTCTAATTTAAGTAATTTAGTAAACCTATCGGACAAATCACCAAAAGATAACATAACAAACATGCTTAAAACCGTCACAATAAACCATCTTTTTGCCGACCACATAATCCCTTTACGGAAAGTCCAAAACCCAAATAAAACCGTAACACCAACCATATAAGCAATAAAAGATGTACGCGATGCAGTCAGAATTAAAAGCCAAAAGGTTCCGGCTAAAATAATAAAAATTATAAGTTTATATAATTTTTTTTCTATATTGAAAAATAAACTCCACAAAAGAATTAAAGCCATCATTGCATAAGCTGCTAAATCATAATGACCGCCAAATGTTGATATTACCCTTGCATGTTGAGTTAAATACAAAGCCCATCCTTTGGAAAATTCACGGTTCATTGTGGAAAAAGCAGGCCAATATAAATATTTTTGACCGTACCCGTATAAAGTTACGCCTAAAATAGTTACGATTAAAATTAAAAGATATGTTTTAACTTGTTTTATGGATTTAACTGTTGAATAAAAAATAAAAAATAGGGAAAAATATTCAATTCTTCTTAAGAAATGAAGTGCCATTTTTCCTATATGCAAAATCTCAAGAGGTACAGTTCGGGTTATAAAAATAGCCGATAACATCGATAATAAACCCACAGTTAAATATATAAGTATTGGTTTTGCCAATGGATTTGGGCCAAAAGAAATTTTTTTCCTCCATAATTGAACTAGCCATATTATAATGGCTATTGCTATTAAAAAATCTTCGAGTCTCACCCTAACTATGTAACCGGGAATAACATCAAAGAGCGGTAATTTGGGGAAAAGCGGTATAAATGCGAGTAAAAAACCACTCAAAAAGAACAATAAATGGTTATCAAACCAACTTAAAAATTTTCTGGTAATATTCATGCTGTTTTAAATTTAAAAACCTAGAAAAAATTATACCATTCTTGATAGATTTATAAAAAGTTGTTTTTATTGAAAAAGACGTGCCCGACCCAAACGATAATGAAGATTTTTTAATTTACGTTCTCCAATAATATTCGCAGGGACGCCACCCACTATGGAATATGGAAGTACATCTTTGGTAACAACAGCGCCTGCAGCAACAATTGCTCCGTAACCAATTTTAACACCAGGTTGAATAATGACCCGAGGACCTATAAATACATAATCCTCAATTTTCACTGGATAAAATACCGGCTTGAAATCTTCACTTTCATAATCATGTTTACCGCTATAGATAGATACGTGTGAGGCTATATCTACATGATTTCCTATTTCGATTTTTTCCCTACCGTCCAAAAACGCATTATTACCAATAATCGTGCCTTCTTCAATGGATATATTCTTTGGCTCATAAAAATTCGCCCACATATGAAATGTTGAGTTTTTACCGAATTTAATACCAGCCAATTTATAGCAAAAATTTCTAAAACCATGAATAGGAATATACCCAACCCAACGTAAAATCATCAGTTCAAAATCTAAACAGATGTTAACCATTCTATTGATACCTTTATAAAATACTTGTTTGGTCGATAATTCATTTCCCATTCTATCTTTCATATTTAAATGTCAGCTGTTATTACCTCAATGGTTTTTTTAGCACAATTTTCCCAGGTAAATTTTTGTGCTTGTTTGTAATTTTGATTAATCAACTTACTTCGCTCCTCTGGTGTTAATTTTACTGCTTTTAAGATGCCTTTGCCAATGTCTTCTGTTTTTAAAGGATTTACGTAAATTCCTGCATTTTGAGCAATTTCAGGAAGACTTGAATTATTTGACACCACAACCGGACAACCCATGCTCATAGCTTCAACAACTGGCATACCAAAACCCTCAAATAAGGACGGTAAAACTAAACAAATAGCTTGGCTATACAAATATGCCAATTCATTTTCTTCAATATAATCTATATAAATAATCTTATTATTCGTATTTTCCTTATTTATTTGCGCTAATATTGATTCATACAGCCAGCCTTTTTTCCCAATTAACACCAACTGTAAATCGCTTTCAATGCTCTTAAAAGCCTGAATTAATCTAGAAATATTTTTTCTCGGTTGCAATGTGCCAACAAATAGAATGAATCTTTTCGAAATATTATATTTATTAAAAATTTCAGGTTTTTGAGCTAAGAATTTGTTTATTTTTGTATATACTTTATTTACTCCTGGATATGTAACAATTATATTGTCTTTTGGGTAATTATATTGCTCAATAATTTCTTTTTTTGAATATTCAGAAATAGTGAATACTTTTTGTGCATGTTTGATTGAATATGCTGTTAAATATCTTAATTGAATCAAATCTTTTATTTTAAACATTTTCGGATATTTTAAATAAGAAAGGTCCATAATGGAGATAAATTTTGGTAGATTGGTAAACCAAGGGCAATAATGCGTTGGAGAAAAAAATCTATCCAGTTTTATACTTTTAATCAACCCAGGTAATTGCCGTATTGTCCAAAACGAGCCGGACCTACCTATTTTATATGTCCAACCGGTTCTCGGCTTTGGCATGTCAGTCAAAGGGTTATTAGGTAAAAAAATTGTATATTGATTAATATCATCTAATTTATAAATTTCCGATAATAGTTGATAGGCATATTGACCAATACCTACTCTTTGAGCTATATTGGCCTCATATCCATCTATTCCAATATTCATATTAAACTTTCGTAGATTTTTAAAGTTTCGGATGCAGTTTTTTCCCAAGTAAATTTCTTTGTGTGTTGGATACCTTTATATATGATATTATTTCTTTCTTCACTTGATAATCCAATTACTTGATTTATCGTTGAAACAAGATCTATTGTTGAATAGGGATCAATTACAAAACCGTTTTCGCCTATAATTTCTTTCAGACTACCCCTGTTAGAAGTTATAACCGGTACTCCACTGGCCATTGCTTCTAAAACCGGTAAACCAAAACCTTCATATAAAGATGGGTAAATAAATGCTTTTGCTCCGGTATATAATGCCGGCATATCTTGTAAGTCAACATATTGTAAAATTTTAATTTTTTCATCAGTAAATTTATAAGTACTAAGAAAACTGCTGATGCCTACTAATTTTAGACCAGCTGTTTTAACTTGCGAAAATGCCTGAATTAATAAATCCCAATTTTTTCTCTTATCATTAACACCCAAGAATAATAAATAATCAAAATTTAATTTGTATTTATTTTTGACTTTTTGTATAGCATCATCTGATTGGGGATAAAATATCTTATCAATCCCCAAATAAACTACTTTTATCCTGTCAGCCGGATATTTTAAGTACTTAATAATATCATTTTTAGAACTTTGGGAATCGGTTATTATAATCGCTGTTTCTTTAGTCACCCACTTAAGTTTAGCTTTTTGATTTTCAACAATTGATGGATTGACATATTGAGGTTGTGAAAATATCAATAAATCATGTATTGTAGTGACTTTTAAAGCCCGAGCCGGAGGTTCAGTCCAATCAGAAGTATGGAATACATCAGTATTTCCAACAAATTTCTCCATCGGTAATATATGCATTTTGTTCCATAAATAAGACATCATTTTTGGAGGAAATGGATATAATTTAAATTGATAATTACCGTTAACATCAAACAATTTTATAAATTTTTCTATTTCATAACGTCTTCGTAAAGCTGATGCAAAAAAAATATATTGATTTTTTTTATCTATTTTTAATAAAGACTTAACCAAATTTTGAGTGTAAGACGCAATCCCGCTTCCCTTATATGCTATTTGAGAAATATCAATACCGATTTTCATATTATTTCTTATAAAATTTCCATACACTAATTCCGCAAATTAACAACATTGAAAAATTTCCTATACCTAAACTGATTGCCGGCCCAATCTCATGATAAATAGGAATAAATATAATATTTCCGGTAAAAATAACAATTAAAGAAACTCCTGTAGCTATTGCCATTAGTTGAGGCTTTTTTAAAGTATAAATTAAAAGCGTGGTAAAAGGTGATGTGATTACAAATATACTTGTAGAAATTAGCAACACACGAAAAACATTTATTGATTCAAGGTATTTAGGAAATAATAAAAGAATAAATTTATCAGCAAATATATATAAAAAAATTATGGACATTAAAAATATGAATACTACTGTCAGAGTTTTATAGAAAAAACGTAATGCTTTCCTATGATCACTAAACTCTGCATATTTTGGCGCTGTTACTAAACCAAACCCGGAAATAAAAAAAGGATATATTTGCAATATTCTTGACGCCGCACCGTATATACCGGCAGACAAATTTCCGGCCAAAGGTACCAACATTAACATATCAAGTCTTGAAGACATTGTGATGAAAATCTTTTGTAATCCTAAAAATCCGGAAAATTGAAGAAGTTTTCTTATTTGCAGTATTTTTGGAAAAAATTTAATAAATTTAATTTTTAGATAAAATAATGAATAAAACCAAGTAAAAAACAAGGAAATCACATATATAATCAATATATTGTTTAAATTTAAAGTAAACTTAAATACCACAATCAGCACTAATAACAATCTTAATAAATTGGTTAAGATATTAATTAAAGAAACTTCTTTAAATTTTTTTTGCGAGGTAAGGGCAAAAATTGAAAAATTGGTAAATAAAATTAGCATCATCAATAAAACTGTGATAATGATGCTTGAAATGGCCACATTATTAAATAAAAATCTGGAAATAAATGGAGAAAATATCAAAGATATAATAAAAATTAATCCTCCAAAAATTAATTCTAAATAAAATGCCGTACCTAATATCTCGTTAGTTCCGTGCGTATCCTTTAAAGTTATCAATGGTGGTAAAAAATTTGATAAGGATGATCCTATTCCCACATCAGCTAAATCAGCCAAGAGGGAAGCAAATGTAAAAAGAGCCAGATATAATCCAAAATCTTCTTTGGTTAAAAATCTGGCTATTAACACCGTAATGAAAAATGCTAATACAACAGATATCGCATTGCCGGAAAAAATCCAATAAACAGATTTAGCTGTTTGTGATTTACCTAAATTAAGTCCGAATTTTATAATACGTTTTATCATGTATTTAATTAATAGTTATAAAAAATAACTCTCTATATGTTGGACTATGATTGAAAATTCTAAAAATTGGTATAAATAAAATAAATATTTTTCTAAATAGGATATTTACGATAATATTATCTGATATCCATCCACTCATCAAAAACTTTCTGAATTTTAAATTTATATTTCCATAAATTTTAATTTGCACTGATTTATTTAATTTTTGAGCTTCCTCAGTGACAGTTTTTATAATCCAATCTTTTTCAGGTAATCCATATTCTAAATGTTGACTCAGATATTCATAATTATGATCATGTTTTTTAAAAAAATCTACTGATATTTCCTCGTCCTGTTTTTGAGACAACTTTCCCACAGGCAAACCAATATATATTTTACTGGATGCAACTCTTAATAATTCTGAAATTATTTTTATTCTATTGTGATTAGAATTATGCTCAATTACATCCAAACAAATAACAGTATCAAAAGCTTTATCAGCAAAAGGCAACTCATTAGCCAAAGCTGTAACTGCTGTTATATTTTTATCAACAGGGAGATCGAAAAATACATCAACACCAACTATTTTCTTTTTTAGGTATGGCGTAATTCCCAATCCTCCGCTTCCCACCTCTAATACCGAAGAATATTCCGAGAAATTTTTTTTGATATCATCAACAACAGGCAAATATCTCAGTGCTATCTTTGGATGCCACCTATAAATTCCTAAAATACTCTCAATTGTATGCAATATATTTTTCATAAATACTGATAAAACCAACTCCGGGAAAATCTGTTTTTTTAATTTCTATAAAACCTAGATCTATTAAATATTTTGATACTTGTTTTTCAGGATCAGTTAAATCTTCAAGATAATGAAATAAAAAAACTTTATCTGATTTGTTTATTCTGTCAAAAGATTGTTTTAAGTCCTGTTGATTTACGACAAATTTTGACGCGACACCGATTGAAGGCACAATTTTCCGGCTGTAATATTTCCAAGGAGCAAAAGCCTCAGGAAAAATAAATACTGCAATGCTCTTGCTATTCCCTTGAGATTCTACAAACTTAACTGCCTGCCGCCATTGTTCTCTTTGAAATCTGACGTTAGTGACATATTGATAATTTGAATAACTGCTAATTACTAGAAATATCCCGATAATTCCTATTTTCACTTGTTTATTATCTATTGAATTTAACCCTAAAGAAATTAATAGATAAAATATTGGTAAAACATAAAGCACCCTTTGTGGTGCCAAAATGGGCAAAAATATTGAAACAAGAAAAGCCGAAATTATTGGAACAATGAGTAAAACTAATAATTGTTTTGCCATTTTTATATTTTTCTTACAGCCTTTAATAGTTAAGTAAGTAAAGATTGTAAACAAAATGGCTGATATGCTTCCATAAACCAGTTTATTATCAAAAGTTATCCTGCCGATTATAAATTTGACAAATATTAATGGTAAAATTTTTACAATTGGCGTACTTACTGCATCTCCCCAACCGGGTAAAGCACTCACCAAACCGGTACCAATATTTAATTGTTTGATAAATTGTGGTATCCATGGAATAAATGAAACAACCATAAAACCAATAGATATCATCCATTTCTTTAAAGAATTTTTTTCAAATAAGGCTATATAAATTCCATGAGCTAAGACTAAAAAAGGTGCCAAATAAATGCTGTAAATAAATAATATTGTTGATATTGCATAATAGACAAATTTCTTATTAACCAAAAAATATGTTGCCGTTATGCCTAATAGAACCGATAAAGCATAAGGTCTGATTTCCTGACTGTACCAAATATGAAATGGGGATATTGAAAGTAGGCCCGCACAGATCAAAGCGATATTTTTATTTCCTAAAATATAAGCTAATTTATAAATAACAAAGATTGTTAATACTCCGATTAATACCGGTAACAATCTTAAAAAGATTTCATTTTTACCAAGATATAACCAAAAATGCAGTAATAAATGAAATAAAGGCGGTTGAAAATCACCAACAATGTCAAATTGTTGATTTAATGGTCTGATTGACTCCAACGCCTGAGCAGCCTCATCTAACCATAATGATTGATTCAATCCTATGCTTCTTAATATAAAACCAATAATTAAAATTAACCAAATCATAATTTATTAAAAATTAATGGAATATTTACTAACGTAACCGGTATATAAAATATGCCCCAATAATCATTATAAATACTACTGCCCAAAAATAACATCAATAATGGAAAAATTAGGCTACCTAATAAAATTGCTTTGTTATCATTTTTAAGATAATAAACTCCCATCAAAGCTATTAAATAAAACCAGATAAATAATCTTAATTTATAAAAGTAAAATTCCCATGATCCAAAAGCCAAAGTAGCTATAATTATTTTATATCCTAAAATATGAATTCTCGGTGTAAAAAATTGGTTAGTTAAGGGAATTTGATTTTTTACAAAAAACATATGAAGAATTGTGGCCACTATAAATAATAGAATTGGGACAACAAAAATTCGCCATAAATGGTTTTTTTTAATCAGTAAATATCCAAAAGCAAATAATATCGGAATAATCATCAATTCTCTGATTAAGATTGATAGTGAAAAACAAATAATTGTTAGTTTTATTTTTTTAACAGACATAAAATACGCACCGATAATTAGTAGCATAACTGCCCACCATTCAGTCTGTAAAAAAGTTGCATCCCTCCCGGCATAATGCAGATATGGATATAAGAGATAGGGAGACAATATTGCCAGATATCTATTTTTTTCCGATAAATTATTTGCTGTAAATAGATAAGCACTATATAAAGTAAAAATTGCCAAAATAATGAAAACAAAATATATCGACTGTGCATTCCCTGGTAAAATCTTCCAAAAATAATAAACTGTAGGAAATTTCCATGACCATAAATTTGTTGAAACAACTCCTTTAAATGGATTGTTTTCTACAGCCATTTTGTAACTTGAATAATAATCATTTCCCTGTTTCATCAGATAATAAGTTTTTAAAAAATCATCCATATCTGTCCTATATGTTCCATTTATAGGTTCATGTGATAGATAATTTCTTAAATTTTTTGAATTTCCATAACTAGTTATAATAAAAATAATAATTATCGGGAATACAAGAAATTTAAAATACTTTTTAAAACTAATGTTTAAAAAATACTTATAATTTCCAAAAGATATGCAAACTGTATATAAAAATAATAAACCTGTAAGAAGTCTGTCTATTGAGTTATTTGGATTGGTAATTCCAAAAATTAATATTGCAATAGTTAGTAATATTTTTCCGAAATTTTTCATTTATTTATTACGATTTGTGGAAAATAACGTGCTTAAAATACCCGATGTTATACCGAAGTCATAAATAATTTTGAAAATAAAAAACTTCCAGAGTTTAAACTTTATTGATTTAAAAAACCCTAATAATATCGACACAAGAAAACTATATTTCATTAAATTCTTAACGAAAAGACTTATGTTTCCAGTTAAAAAAACATTTTTCCCAATCCAATTTGCTTGCTTAAAAACTTGAAATAAAGTCTCTGGATTATGATGATAATACACAGCTTGTGTTGAGGAAGCTTTGTAACCCAGTTTTTTTGATAATGACCAATCGTCAACCCAACCCAAGCCTTTCGTAAATCCCCCAACCCTTTCAAATTCCGATTTTAATATAGCTCTAAATACCGGAGCAAATAATGGGTAATCGCTCGGAATTCTTAGATCATTTGCCAAATTTTGATTATAATTCCAAGATTTTGCCCAAAAATTATCCCAATTAGCCACTTTTTCGTTTTTGGAAAATGTTCCTTTAAATTTATTTTCTAATATTGGATTAGTTAATTGCTGTAAAAAATCACTTGAAAAAGTCATGTCAGCATCAACAAAAACCAAAATTTCTCCTAATGCATTTTTTGCGCCTAAATTTCTGGCTTGGGCCGGTCCCAAATGATCCTGTTTTAATAATTTTAAATTTTCAAAATGGTGTTCTTTTATAAATTCTACAAGTTTCTCATAAGTTTTATCTTTAGATCCGTCGTCAACCGCAATAATTTCATGTTTGATAGTTTGTTTAGAAAGCGAAATTAAGCAATATTTAATATAAGGCCACTCATTATATGAGGGAATTATTACTGTAATTTTCATAAATTATTCAATAAATCTTTATAAGAGGCAACAATTGTCTCCCAATCAAATTTTTTAGCTTGATTTAAAGATTTTTCAAAATAATCATGCGCTAGTCCATTTTTAATCGCTTGGGCGTACTCATTTTCATTTTCCGGATTAACTAATATACCTGCACTCTTAACAATCTCTCGTCTGTTAAAATCATCTGTTGCAACAATTGGTAAACCAGCTGCCATTGCTTCTACATAAACTATACCAAATGCTTCATTGGATTTACTGGGCAATGAAAATAAATCAGCAGCCTTGTAATATCCAGTCAGTTCTTTATGATTAACATTGGTTTTTAATAAAAACCTGCTGCCCAGAAGTTGTTTGCCCATCTCATTTATTTTAACTTCTAATGGTCCGTGACCGATAACCAATAAACTGACATTAGACACTTTAGTCATAGCTTTTATAAGTAAGTTCACCCGCTTATATTCCAGTAAGGCTGAAACACAAAGCACAATCGGCTTTTTTAGAGGTATGTAAGCTGGTTTTGTCTTATCAAATAATTTTATATCAACACCATAAGGAATATATACAATTTTTACCTGTGGTGCTTTTTCTTTTGCCCAATTATATCCGTTAGGTGATATGGCAATGAATATGTCCGGATTAAGACGCAATTGCCAATGATCGTCTCTGCCAATACCCGCATTACCTTGAACTATCATCTTTTTACCAAATATATGTGTTAACAAACGGACTGTCAATACTTGCCATCCTCCATTTGTGGGAATCACCACATCGTATTTTTGTTTGAAAAAGTACGGCAAAAACTTAAGGGTAAATAAAAGTATCTTTAAGCTATAGTGATCTAGATAGAATTTGCGCCACCAACTGCCACTTGAATCCTGAGGCCATTTGCCATCGACTGTCAATATTTGAGTATTAACACTAGAAGTTAATCTGTCCCCTGCCTGAAATAACGTAATTTCATGTTCTTGGGACAGTTTTGAAGCTATTACAGCAGTTGCTACTTCAACTCCCCGATCAATTCGACCATTATAAAAGGATAAAAATGCTATACGCACACTAAAATTGTATCACGTTCCTGATATTTGAGGATAAAAATGCATAAAAAAATTAGTTTTTCAAAATATATAACTATTTACCATCAATTTTCCTTTGCAATATGGATATTGAATCATTTATTTTATCTTTAACCTGATAATGATTATTTATATAAGCATCTAATAATTCCGGTTTATATGATCCTGGTACATATTTACCCTCATTATTGTATTTTTTATAAACTACCCACTGAACATTGTTTTTATCAAAGCTATTAATAATTTTTTCTTGTACACCTGACACTTCAAGATACCAAGGGAAATTATCTGCCCATGGCTTAACCGGCAATAGTTCACTTCCAACAAAATATTCTGAAGAAACATTCAGGAAAAAAATGGTACTATTTTTCGGAATAATAGCTGATAATGTCTGTCTTGTTTCTATTACGTCTGATGTAAAAAAACGTATCGGCTTACCTAATTCCTTTAGAATAAATTTAGAAAAAACAAAAGAAATCAACGGAATGTAAATTATAAGAAGAAAATATCTTATTTTCTTATTTATATTAAAAATATAAGGGATAAGTAGACTGAAAAAAGCAACAGAAAGTTGTAAATGAAAGTAACCAAATCTTGGAAATGCAAAAATTAAAGAAATAATAAACCAAACAAATAATATTAAATTCTTCTTCCAGATAATAATTAGTGGAAAAAACCAAGCAAAAATTATCAAAATTTGCATGTTTGATGGTCTAAGAAAAAAACCTGGACTTTTTGCATGAATAAATAGCGGATGGTATATAACCCAGTAAAAAAAATCGTTAAAATTTGATTTTGATAAATAATAAATAAATACAGTTAAAAATGGCAAAATAGCTGATATACAAAATTTTAGGATACTTTTTTTATTAAAAATTAAATAAAGCAGTGCCGGAATAATAAATAAAACATTATTTTGTTTTATCAAAATAGACAATCCTATGAACAGTCCTGTAAATACAAGTTTTTTGCTTTGCAATAAAAATAATGCCATAAGTAATAACGGTAAACTGGCCAATTCAAACCATAATCCGTTACCTTCAAAAAATAATTGACTAAAAATAAATATAATTAATGAAAAAATTCCTAGCTTTTTACCTAATTGATTTTTTGAAACTAAATAAATTAATATGTCTGAGAAAATTATAATTGTAATGGTAAATATTCTTAAAGAAATAATGGATAATCCAAAAGAACTATAAAAAAATTTTAACAATAACGGTAACAAAGGAGGATAAGGTAATATAATATCAGTATATAATTTATAACCATTTAACATTAACCAAGGATAAGTCAGCATTTCCGGCCAAGCAGTAAATTTTAGTGTAACCAATAAAACAAGATGAATAATTAATAAAAATATAATTACAAAGCAGTTTAAATATTTTTTAAAAAAATATTTCATTTGTTATAAACGTTTAATAAGTATTTTTTTAAGGAATAAATAAATAACCAGAAAGCAAAAACAGTATATATAAATATCGTATATGGATTATTTAAAATATTCACCACCGGTTTAAATAGCAAATCGTTATTTGGTAAAAATAAATTACTCAACATCAAAAAACTTAACAAAACACCAACAACCGGATATTGTATAAAAAACGGAGCAAAAAATGCTATTGAATATATTAAATATCTGCTGTGAATTCTGGTCGGAAAATAAGCAAAAGCAAAAAATAATAAATATCCTGCAAAGGATATCATCTGTAATTTATTTAAACTTTTCTTTAATAAAGGTCTAATGATTACTATACTGGTAATTATGAATAATATCAGACCTGCGTATCTTATATCTATCAAATTTAATAATTTTATTTTATCCGATACCAAAAAACCCAAAGGGGCCCATAAATTATAGGCGTATACAGAAGTATATGGATATTGATTTGGCATATTATAAAAGTATTTTAAGACCCACAAAACTCCCATATCTCTTAATAAAGGAAAGAAAACTAAAAAAGTAGCAATAACTATTAACACTGAATAAATTAGTAATTTACTTACTTTAAGTTTAATCAAACTCAAAAAAGCTACTAATGGAAATAATGCTAAAATTTGTAATTTTGTCAAACAACCAAATAAAAAAATTACATACGACCAAAGATATTTTTTATTAAATAACAAAACCATACTAAAGAGTCCAATTAAACTGATAAATGAGTCTATTTGACCCCAAACTGAAGTAACATAGATAACTGCAGGATTTAAAAAATAAAAAGTAGCATTTATTAAACCAGCTTTATCGGAATACCACTTTTTACTCAATTTATACACTATCACAGTTATTCCTATATCAGATGCAAATACGGGCATTTTTACTATCAAAAGAGACAACCAATGATTTGACCAAATATTGAAAATATTCATTATTTGTCCTAAAATCCATAAAATATAATAATAAAATGGTGGATAAGGTAAATAACCGCTTGGTAGAAAAATATATAAATCCGATAGACGATGCTGTGTCAAATAGTGAGCCCAAATAATAAAAGACTCGGCATCTGAAGAATAATTGATTCCATTTAATGCAATTCTAAAAACAATTCCCACAATAATTATTATCCAAAAAATAGCGGTAGTTTTTTTAAAATTATTCACAAATAATTTTTCTTTTTATTTTAAGTACTGGTGTCAATATTGAAGCTAACAAATATTCCCATATACTATATTTTACCCATGGGGCTGGTATTATTTTTGGTCTTTTTATGTAAAAAGTTTCAGGTATTTGTATTTTTCTAAAATCCCCAATTTCTAATTTAAATTTATTATGAGAAAATCTTGATCTTTTTAAATGCGTCAGATGCCAATAATTATTGGTGAGCAATTCTAATTCGTCAGGTTTTTGCTGAACAGAATTACCTTTATCATCCATATAAGCTTCTAACGGATATATGCCTTTCCATCTGTATTTGTTCGTTTTTCTATAACAACGGATATTATAATGACCAGTTCTACCTAATATATTATATTTACCTGCATTTTCAGGCTGATAATGATACAAATCGCCTAATGGCAAAATTGCCGGTACCACAATTGCATTGACTATGCTATTTACTTGTAGCAATTTATTAACTAATTCTTTAATTGTTATTTCAGGCCAAACTTCATCCCCGTCTAATATCAAAAACCAATCTGTATTCGTTTCTTCAATTTGTTTATTTCTGAGATCAATAAGTTTTTCTGAATTAATTTCTCCTGCTTTAGTTAACTTAATTTTTCCGTTATTTATAGATTCAATAATTTTTATCGTATTATCGCAAGATCCCGTATCATAAATAATTATTTGATCTACGCGGTTAATTACCGAGTTTATTGCATACCAAATCCACTGTTCCTCATTTTTCACTAACATGTGTGCGGTAAGATTATTCTTCATACTCAATAATCTGCGTATTTTTCTAGTCCTACATTATTTATATACATTACTTCTATTTTTCCAAATTTAGTTTTTTCAATAATATGATCTTGATATATTTTTAATTTATCATCGTATTGCTTTGTTTCAACAAAATCAGGATTTGTGATTAATATTAAATATTTTGGATGCTCAAAAGCAGGTGGTTTATCAAATAAATATGTAAAATTTGCATCAACATAACTCTTTACCGGCTCTTTTCCACCAAGTAAGAACAAATATCTGTATCCATTGTATCGAAAACAACTGCTCAATACGTCTAGGGAAAATTCATTATTCCCTGTTTTTTCTATTGCCCATTTAACAGCTGAAGTTTTATCTGTAAAACCATATGAATGTTTTATATTTAAACTACTATTAATATTTAAAATTGCAAACATGCTTAAAAGTAAAATAAATAATATTGGAATTTTAATTAAATACTTTTTTAATAGATAAGCAACCATTATGTAATAAATCGGAAATAAAGTTGCTAAATAATGATCATATAAAATCCCGCCAAAACCAATTCCATATATCAATATCCCTAATATTACAGACATAAATAAAATTTTAATCAAAATATTGCCAATTCTTTCTTTTGAGTTTGTTGATTTATCAATAAAAAATATCACTAATGAAACCAATACTATAATTACTATCGGTATGGGCACATTATTTAATCTTTCTATCAAATGATTTTGGCAATACGAGTATTGTTTAGCCAAATCCTGATCTCCGAATGTATATAACGTTCTCCCTAAAGCTTGTGGTATAAATAATATTGATTGTATTGGAGAAAATTGGTCTGTTCTATTTTTTGTAGCTTGAATATCTTCTATATAAAGTTTCAAACCCCCAATATTTGAAAAGTTGTGTCTTAAATCAAAAATTACTAATGGTAAAAATGAAAATAAAAATATAAATAAAGCTATGAGGTAAATTTTAAAATTAATCTTCGGCTTAAAATAAAATAAACTAATAATAGATAATAATATTAAAACTATCATTGACGGATCAGTATTTATACCGAACGCTAATAATAAACTTAATAAATAAACATATTTTGTTTTTAGATTTATAATATTGAATATACTAAACATCACGCCAACACTTATCAACCCATCAAAAACTAAACCCCAATAATGCCGGTCAAAAACATTTTGATAAAATGATATACAGTAAATAAATAAAGCTATGATCGCAACAGTTCTTCCGTATATTTTTTGGGTAGTAACAAAAAGTAAAATCATTGTAATGCATGAGATCAAAACAGCCGCATATCCCCAACCTAATGGATTTAATTTGGAAAACCATAGAAAAATACCCGATAACCAATAAAAATAAGGAGCTAAATGTACATGCATTGGAGTCACACCGCCAATAAGTGGAATATGTCCGTTTACAAACATTCTTTTTCCTATGAAAGCAAATACTTCTTCATCGTAAGTAAAGTGGAATACTTCCGGTAACCGCCATAATCTTAAAATTATTCCTATAATGATAATGACCCCAGGCAATAACCGGATTATATTTTTCTGCATATATATAAATACGTAGACCCGGGAAAGAATATATTAGTTCGTTTAATCTTTACATCATAACTCAATTTTCTTACTATTTTTGTCCAATCGTTTTTTGACCTATAATAAATTGCGTCTTTCGGATATAATAACAAATCCCAAATTCTACTCATATTTCTTCTCCAACTATCATTTTCATCAATTTCTTTAATAATCAGTAACCCTGATTTTCTAATTTTTTTTTCTATTTTTTGTAAAAGCATTACTTGTTTTTTATAGTCGATATGATGTAGAAAATCGGACATAATCACACCATCGCACTCTTTATATTCAAATTTCAAAGCGTCTGCATGCATAAATTGAAGATTTTTTGTTTTAACTTGACAATTTGCTCTTAAAATCTTGTTTTGATCAAAATCCAGACCTATAACTTTTCTGTCAGGATAATTGTTCGATATAGCATTAGCTAAACTACCATAACCGCTACCCACTTCGTAAATAAATCCGTTTTTAGGTAAAACAACATTTATTTCTTTTATCGGAATAATTATATTTCTTAAAAAATTAATTATAGTCATTTATTTATAGTTTTTCTAAATTGAAACAACTTTAATAAATATTGTGTACTGTCTTTTAGTAAATTTACAGTCGAGGTTTTATCTTTACGCCTCTTAAATAAAACAGGAATTGATGTAATTTTTAATCTACTCATTTCGCTCTTGATCATAATTTCCGTATCCCAAAACCACCCATTATCATGAGTTGTTTTAAGAAGTGGTATGATTTTTTTTCTGTTAAAAAATTTATATCCTGTTTCACTGTCAGTAATTGTAGTATTAATAAGTAAATTTACTAGTTTTTTATAAGTTATGCTGGTTATTGTTCTTATTAAGCCTGATATATTTATTTCATAATTTCTATGTCCATATACAATGTCATATCCGTTTTTTAACTTATTGATAAATTCACCAATATATTTTGGTGATACCTCACAATCAATATCCATATAACCAACATAATCTCCCTTAGATGCCAAAATACCATCAGCCACAGTTTTTCCTCTACCCTGATTTGATTTATGATATATAACCTTTAATTTTTGATCATAATGTTTATTTATAAATTTTGAAATTAATTCTTTTGTGCTATCTTTGCTCTTATCATCCACAAAAATTATTTCAAAAGATTTTTTATTATTGATTAGAGTTTGTAGGATAATATCTGCACTTTTACTAAAATGTTCTGCCTCGTTATAACAGGGAAGAATTAATGAAAATTCAATTTTTTTCATATTTATTGGCTTTAATGTGCAGATAATACCAAATAAATATGATTAATGAAAGAAAAAAAGTTATAGTTAGTATCAATAACCAAGGATATTTAAAATATACAGGTTTATATTGACTTGCTTGAATAAAAAATTTGTAAAAAGATGATGTATCAAAATAAGAAAATAAAACCATATTTTGCGCATATAAATGAAAAGATATAAATCCTAAACCTAGTATTTTAATCACTATATTTTGGATTATTTTGGGAATTATTTGAAATATTCCGATCAAAAGTATTCCCATATGAGCTGCTATGGTTGGAAAAAAATATCTTCCCTGTATTCCGAAAGAAAAACCGTGAGAAATATTAAAAATATAATCAAATACAGCTAATACGGCAAAATACATCATGCTTATATATATTAAATAACCTAGTACTAAAAATTCCTTTTTTTCCTTCAATTTTATTTTTTGATAAATATGCCCTATTAATCCTAATATGCTAAAAACGGTAATCCAATTTAAAATTCTATGAATGATTCTCGGATAAGTTAAACTCAACCAACGGTATACTCCCCAATACCAGGGAATTATTTCACGATATGTATGAACAATAATTGATTTTAAATAAATCAAAAATCCGGGTAAACTTAATTTTTGAATAATTTCTATTGGTGGTAAATCCGGTAAAATTTGCCTTCCCAGTAAAATATTTCTAATAATCCCTCCAAAAGCTATTATCCCAATAACTAATAGTGAAATAAAACACTTTAAAGATAATTTATTTTTATTAAAGAAAAGATATATTAAGGGGTAAATATAAAATAAACTTAAACAAAAACCTTGTGGTTTGGTATACATTGCCAATAAAATACTTAGACATATTTGTATAAAAGTAGTTATCGATAAACCTTTTTTTAATAATTTGAGTCCTAGATAAACTACCCATACGCTTATTACATTATATAAATTATCGCTATTTATACCTGAAAACAAAAAAGACAACATCGGGTTAAAAATTAATATAATTATATAAGTACTTTTTAATAAAATATTATTATTAAAAAGTAAATTGCTTATTTTTGAAATAATAAAATAGAAGATAAAAAATAAAAATAAGTTAAATAGTCTGGTAACGAAAATTCGGCTTATCAAATCAGAATTATAAACAAACTTATAAAACCACGCTGAAAATTCATAATAAAGTGGTGGATATCCTGTAGATTCTCTAATTGTTAATTCTTTACGGTAAATATTGGGAAATTCTTTTATTTTAAGTTCTTCTTTACCTGTAGTTGTTTCTGAATATTGAATATTATAATCAGAATGATAAGTATATTTATTATTACCAAAACCGTCACGATTAGTTCCAAATAATTTCTCGCTTTCAAATATTTCACGGGAAGTACTTAATTTTTGATTTGACGCAGATGATTGATTTTCTGCAATATTTTGAACTTGAGCAAAATGTGCTTGTTCGTCTGGAAATTGCCATATAGGAATAAACGCCAACCATAGAATTTGTTTTATTAATAAAGTTAATATAATTACAAAATTCATTTATTTAATTATAAATATTTGATACTAGCAACACAAGTAATTATAATTCGCATTAATTATGAAAAGGGTGTTATCTCTATTTACTTTTTTAAGTATAGTTGGTTTAGGTTTATTGATATCTAAGAATAGCATTCAAGATCCGTTAGGTTATACAGAAATGGCCTGGCATGTATCGTACGATGGTTTTAGTGAAAAGATTTTGGATCCAGCTATAACTCCGCTTAATTTTATCTTAGTAATTCTAATTCAAAGACTCTCGCATATAGCAATGAATAATGCATGGAAAATACTTGATTTAACTTTCGGAGGATTATCGTCAGTATTTTTAATAAATATTTTTTGGAAATATCAAAGACCCAAAAAATTTGTTGAACTGCTATTACCAATATTTATTATTCTGGGATCACTCATGTTTTGGTATCCTTATACTGCTTCCACTGGAGAAGGAGCTACAATATTTTTTAGTTTAATTGGAGTATATCTTTGGAGTAAATATAGATTTTTTCAAGCAGTACCATTTTTCATATTATCTTTTTTAGCTAAATATGATTTTTATTTAATAGTGCCCGGTTTATTTATCTCGAGTATTTTATTCCTTAAAAAATTGGAAACAAAAAAAATAAAACATATGGTTATTTCCGGTTTCCTAATCCTTTTTACGCTTATCTTTTATCATTTTATGAAAAATGGTAAAGAATTAATTGACCAAGCTCCATATTCTTTATATTCATTGGGATTGAAGACTTTTTTCCTTAATAGTATTCCAAATGCCGGATCACAATTTATATTAAGTTTATTTCTTGGTGCACCTATTGCTTTTATATTTTTTATTAGTAGATCTAAATTAAATAATATTTTTTGGCTGTGCGGATTTAGTAGTTTACTAATACTAATCTCACGATTTTATCAATGGCACTACCCTACACATATAATTGCTTACATGTTGTTATTTACGTTTACTGCTAATGATATTTTTAAACTAATCAAATGGCGCTACGTATTACTTCAAATCTTATTAGTAATAATTATTATTAAATTACTTCCAATAAATGCATTTTCTCAAATATTGATTCATAAACATTTAACTACCACAGAATCATATCAAATAGAAAACGAAATTCGTAAAGATTACCATGGAGGAAAAATTGGATTTTATATGAATATGCGTCTAGATACACCTTTTCCTGCTTATGAAATATCACATCTTAAACCTGAATGGGATTTTGTTATTAAAGATACCGAATATATTATTGTACCATCTACCTTTATACCACAACAAGTATTAGTTTTTAAACAATGTAAATATAATTACTATTCTCTGGTTGGCAGAAATATTATCTACAAAGTTAATTGTAATAATTAGTTTTTTAAAATACTTTTAATAACATATTTTGGTCTTTGTTTAACTTCTTCAAATATTTTACCTATATATTCTCCTAAAATACTGATTCCAAGTAATTGAATTGATCCAATAAATAATACAACAATTAAAATTGTAGATGTTCCACGAGGCGCTAATTGAGGAAATAATAACCTTGAAGCAATTTGTATAACCATAGCTAATACTGACAAAACAAATACACTCAATGAAAGTATGGTTATTATCTGAAGGGGTACATAAGAAAAGGAAAAAATTCCTTTAGTTGCCCACTGAAAATTTTTTAACATACTATTTGTTGTTTTACCAAACATTCTCTCGGATCTTTTATATGGAATACCCGTTTGTCTAAAACCTACCCAAGCTCTTAAGCCACGCAAATAACGATCCCGTTCAGGAAATGTTTTTAAAACTTCTACAACTTTACGATCGATCAAAGAAAAATCTCCAGCATCAAGAGGAATAGATATGTATGATAATAAGTGAAATATACGATAAAAACTTTTGTATGCAAATTGCATCAATAAAGGAGCTTCTCTTTTAGTTCTTACTCCATAAATAATATCAAAACCGTCTTGCCATTTCTTATAAAATTGCTCTATTAATTCAGGAGGGTCTTGTAAATCCCCATCTAATAAAACTATAGCGTCTCCAGTAGCGATATTCATACCACTGGTAAAAGCCATTTGCGAATTAAAGTTACGTGAATGATTAATACCTATTACATGTTTATTTCTATTAACAATTGTTTTAATTATTTTTTCGGAGTTATCCGGACTTCCATCATTTACAAAAATAATTTCGTAACTCACTTTTAATAACTCAAAAGTTTTTTTGAGTCTTTTATACATTATAGGTATGGCTTGCTCATCTTTATAACAAGCTATTATCGCTGATAGTTTATTTTTTTTCATCTCTTAAGATTTATATACCAAGGGTTTGAATCATTAATAATCATGGGAACAATTTTTGAAACTTCTTTTGTTGTTTCCGGCCAGAATGTTTTTATATTCGAAAATATTTTTAAAACTTTTTTGTCTTCTTCTGACCAGTGAGAAAAACCATCACGAAGGTAATCTTTATCTCGACCTGAACCAATTAATTTTACTGGGATTTTTTCTCTATTAATATAATTTCTAATCGTTTCAAAAGGTCTATATAATAAAAAGGGGCTTATGGAATAAGCAAGAGGTATTTTACCTTCTAACGCTAAACCTACAGAAATACCTATAAGACTTTGTTCCGCCGCCCCAACATTGATAAAATTAGCTGGAAACTCAACTCTTATTTTATCCCACATTCGATAACCAAGATCACCGGTAACAATATAAATTTTGTCATTTGTTTTCATTTGCTTGTAAATGTCATCAGCAAAACGACGGCGTAAATCTTGAGAATAATTAATCATTTTAGTATCTGTTGGGCAAATTGATAATCTTTTTCTTTCATCAAATAATAATGAGCATCTTGTCCTTTAAGAAATGGAAATTGGTCAGATTTGGTAGAAACAAAATATAGTATTGGATTATCTGCTGGTTTTGTAGATATTTTTTTCTTAATACTTGAAATATTATGTCCATCAACCTGTATAACTTTAAAACCGAAGCCTTTTACTCTTTTCAATAAACTTAAAGAAGATATCGGATCATATCCTCCCCATCCATTTATAGAAATAAAAAGTTTTAAATTTAAAATATTATTCTCTTTTATAATTCTTAAGGATTCCCAAATACTTCCTTCAGCACATTCTCCATCAGAGATTAAACAGTAAACATTTTTTTGACGGTTTGATAAAGCTATACCGACAGCGATTGGTAAACCTTGACCAAGACTTCCTGTTGAAACGTCAATTCCAAATAGTGGATTTCTATCAGGATGTGCTGAAATCCTTGTAGGATTAATAGTGATAGGATAACCATGTTTTTCTAAAACTGTATATAAAGCTACTCCTGCATGTCCATTTGATAATATAAATTTTTCTTCTTTGTTTTTAATCTGATAAATCGCTTCAATAATGTCTATTGCGTTTAAACAAGAACCAATATGAGTAAGATGCGCATTATAAATAATTTCTAACAAACGACTTCGAAGTTTTTTTTGAGTTGTGTTAAGTTTCATTTTTGAGCAATTAAACAAAGATTTCCCAATTTTATATTTATTTTGTTATTAAAGATGGCTAACTTACTCATTAGTATAGTACTTTTTATTATTTTGGGTAACGGTACTAACCAAATCAGATATTTAATGGAAATAATATTTATTGGTGAATATACTTTTAATATAAGAAATTTATTTTTTTGGAACAACTTGTTAATGGTATCTGGAGAATAAAAATATGTATGCTCAATGTCAATGATAGGACTTTTCTCTTTGAGTAATTTTGATGAAAAACTATCGATGTTGTGGTTAAATGTCAATATATATCCACCTCTGTCAAGAAGGTTGTAACAGTTTTTAATAAAAGTGTTGGGATTGGGAATGTGATCTAAAGTTTGGTAAATAAATATTAATTTAAATTTTCTTCCGGGAAATGATTTTGAACTTAGTGGTTCGTTAGCAATATTTTTTTGGATTAATTTATTGGCCTTACTAACAGCGTCAATGCTCGGTTCGACTCCATAAACATTCTTAAAACCTTTCTTATACAAAACATGTAAAATAAAACCACTGCCACATCCTATTTCAAGAATATTATCATTTTTATTAATTTTATTTAGGATGGGATATAAATGCATAAGGTATGTTTCAATTAAATTATCTATTTCTTCTGAATAATTTAGTTTACTTACTCTATAAAGCTGATTTAACATTGAGGTGTTTACGACGGGATTAGATCTTACCAATCCACACTTTTTACATTTAACAATTTGATAGTGAATCTTGTCGGGTAGTCGGCGAGCAGAAAAAACTTTTTGATTAAAATCTGATAGGTTAAAATTTTTCTTGTAAATAACACTATACTGATATCGAGTATTACAAATAGGGCAATTATTGTAGGTTAACATGGCTGGTTTCATAATTATCAGTTTAGTAATAATGAGAATTATTTTTAAACCAATCCCAAGTTTTTCGTAAACCCTTTTTTAAATCTACTTTAGGATTCCATTTTAACAGTCGTCGTGCTTTAGAAATGTCAGCTACCCAAGCATTGGTATCCCAATCTCTTGACTTCATTTTGCCCCAGTTAAATTTAGTAGTTTTACCTGTTACTTCGATTGCTTTTTGTATAACTTCACGAATCGTTGATTGTATTCCTGTTCCTATATTGAAATACTCCCCGGGGTTTTGAACCAGTTCGTCAATTTTTAAATAAGCATCAACCACATCATTAACATATATCTGATCTCGAGCAATATTTGGCGATACTAAGTTTATTTCTTGGTTTAGTAATAAGGACTTCATTAAGGTAGGGATAAATCTTTTTGGTTCTTCGTATGGTCCGTAAACTGAAAAGGGACGAATAGTTACAATAGGTTTTTTTTCTTGTCTAGCAACATGACTACAAAGTAGAGTTTGTGCACTTTTTGTGACAGCATAATAACTGTCTGGCTCAAGAATATCAGTTTCTCTCATTGCGCAATTTTTAAAACCATACTCAGAAGAACTACCAGTATTTACAAAAAGTTTGTAATTAATTTCGTTACATGCTTGAATTAGATTCCAGGTTCCTAAAATATTTGTTTCAATTATTTGATTAGCATTTTTTTGATACGAATATGCACCATTGGTGGCGAGATGATAAATAATTTTTGGTTTTGAAATTTGTACTATTCTTTTTAATTTTTTAAGGTCTGAAAGATCAGAATGATGAATAGTAACGCTTTTAAGTAGTTTATTTATTCTCCAAGTGTTAGATTCTTTTCTTAAGATAAGATGGATTTTATATCCCTGTTGAAGTAGTTTGCGTAATAAAACAGAACCAATAAAACCAGAAGCTCCAGTGATAAGTATTTGTTTTTTCATGAGCTTTATTTCACTTCGTATTTTTTCAAAAATAAATTAATTGTTTTTTTCATATAATTTAATCTTTTTAAATCTATTCCCGGATATACACCAATCCAAAGAGCTTGTTCCATAATTTGATCCGCGTTTGATTGTTCACCGATAATTTTAAAATTCTTTCTTATTTGTAAATATGCCGGATGCCGCAACAAATTTCCGGAAAAAACATTACGGGAACCAATATTGTTTTTTTCTAAATATTCTGCAAATTCATTTCTCGTAAATGGTGCGTTCTTTTTAATAAGAAACGGAAATCCAAAATATGCAATATCCATATTTTTATCATTTTTCATTATTAAAAAATATTTTGATAATTTTTTAAAAAATACATATAACGAATTATAGTTTAATTTCCTTTTTTTTAAAAAGAGGGGCAATTTTTTAAGTTGTGCTACACCAATTGCAGCTTGAAAGTCTGTTAATTTCAAATTGAATCCAATTTGAGAATAAATATATTTATGATCGTAACCCTTAGGAAGTTCTCCCATTTTCCAGCCAAACCGATTACGACAAGTATTATCTTTTCCAGTATCACACCAACAGTCACGTCCCCAATCTCTAAATTGTCTGATTGATTTATAGATTAATGAATTATTAGTAATAGTTGCTCCACCTTCACCCATGGTAATTGCATGTGCCGGATAAAAACTAAAAGTAGCAATATCTCCAAAAGTACCTACCTTTTTTCCTTTAAATTCAGATCCAAGTGCATCGCAACAATCTTCAATTAACCACAATTTATATTTTTTACAAAGAGCGGTAATTTTTGTTAAATCAAATGGTATTCCCATTGTATGAGCAAGCATAATGAGTTTTGTTTTCATTGTTATTGCTTTTTCTATTTGTGAAGCATCAATATTTAAAGTATCCAACCGTGCGTCAATAAAAACTGGCTTAAGTCCATATAAAATACCGGGATTAACTGTAGTAGGAAATGCGACTGATGTTGTTATAAATTCATCACCTCTTTTAAGAGTTCTTTTACCAAATATGGAAGATGTCAGTGAAGCAACGGCTAACAGATTTGCAGAAGATCCGGAATTTACAAGTGAAACAAAATTAATTCCCAGATATTTTTTAAAATTTGTCTCAAATTGTTTTGCAAATTTTCCTTCAGTCCACCAACCTTCTTTTGCAACTTTAATAGCATTATTAATTTCTTTTCCATCAAATACTTTTCCCGTAACAGGAATATAAGTTTTACCGAAGACAAATGTTTTCATCGTTACAATTTTAACATTTATATTAATTTTTTAGCTAATTGGAAATTAAATTATATTAATTGTAGAATGTCTGTTAATGAAGTCTAAAAAACTAATTTCTATTGTCATTCCAGTATATAACGAAGAAGAGGGTTTACCTGAATTATTAAAAAGAATTCTAAAATTTATTAAGTCGTTTTCAATTTATTCATTTGAAATAATTTTTGTCGAAAATGGATCGACTGATAAGTCTTATGTTGTTCTAAGCCAATATGCCCATCGAAATAAACAAATTAAGGTTCTTCAACTTTCAAAAAACTTCGGTACTGAAAATGGAATTGAAGCAGGGATTCATTATGCCAAAGGCGAAGCACTGGTGATAATGATGGCTGATTTACAGGAGCCCCTATCATTAATCAAGGATTTTATTAATAAATGGGAACAAGGATACGAAATAGTCTATGGAATTGTAAGAAAAAGAACCGCCTCATTTTTTAGGAATATTTTTTCTGTTTTGTTTTATAAAACCATTAATTTGTTAACCGGTAATATGTTTCCGGAAAATGCCAGCGATTTCAAACTAATCGACAAAAAAGTGTATGAAATTATTAATAAAATGTCTGAACAAAATAAATATTTAAGAGGCCTGATTATTTGGACAGGTTTCAAACAAATAGGTATTCCTTTTAACCGTGAAAAAAGATATGCAGGAAAATCAAAAGCTGATTTTAAAACCGTAATTGGCATTGTTTTTAATGCTATATTTTCATTCTCATATGTCCCTCTACATATAATGTCAATTATTGGAATTATTGTTACTATTTTTTCTTCTGCTCTTATGCTTTTATATTTGTATTTATTTATAGTTTATGGACAAGTAACACCAGGAATTATGACAATCATAATGATTCTTCTTTTTTTATTTGGAATATTATTCTTATTTCTGGGAATTATTAGTGAATATCTTGCCCGAATTTATAATGAAGTGAAAAAAAGACCTTTATTTATTGAAAGAAACAAAATTAATCTTTAGCTTATGATAAATAAGAAGAAATCGTTCTGAAAAAAGCTTCTTTGGCAGTTGTTCTTGGGGTATATTTAAATTCTTTGATAAATTTGTTGATGTCAGGATTTACTTTATTCATTATACTTTTATAGTATTTAATGTTTGTTTTAGAAAAGATTACTGGAATTTTTAGCCCTTTTAATTTGTTAATTGATTCTGAACTATGCTGAGCCATTTTTCTGACGGTAATTAAATTTTTAGGGTTAGCAACATTATATATCTCACCAAACTTATTGGCTAATAAAATTTTAAAAAACATAATTGTGGCATCTTTTATATAGAGTAGTGGCCGTTTTAAATTCGGGTTACCTTTAATATTGATCGGTTTTTTGTCAATTGCGTTTTTAATAAAATCACTAAAAACTCTTCCGTCATTCATATTTAAACCTGGTCCGAATGTATGAAATAATCTAACAATGTTTATCGGATATTTTTTTTCTTTATAATAATTTATGCAGATTGACTCACATATCTTCTTACTTTCAATATAGCTTGACCGCTCACTTAAATGATCAGTAATGCTTATTTGATCCTCTTTAATTTTTTTGTTTGGATTAATTACACCGTAAATCTCACCTGAACTGAAATAAAGAATACCTTTAATATTTTTGCTAACTAAGTTTAGAACATTAAATAAACCCAAAATGTTAGCCCTTAGCGTATCTGTTTTATTTGCTAAATAATTTTTCGGTGCAGCTTTTGAGGCTGCGTGAATAATATAATTAAGATTTTTTATTTTAGGCAATGGTTCTGAAACATCTTGGATTAGGTACTTAATATTTTTGTTAGATCCAAATAATGGTGAACAGTCAGTCCTTGATAGTAAATAGATTGTTAAAGAATTTTTTAAAACTTTTTCGTTTAACTTAATTAAAGTTAATACAATATATTTAGCTAACATTCCGCTTGCTCCGGTCACAAGAATGTTTGAATCCATTAATTTCTTACAATCTTTTTGAAGGTTATATATTATTTCTTTTATATCTTCTTTAACTATTTGATTAGTTTGCTTCATATTCTTTTATGCAGTTATCATGTCTAATTTTATGAAAAAAGATAAAATTTGTGGCTTTTGTCACTTCGGTTACCTTTGCTATCTGTTTTAATTTTCCGGTATCTATTGTAAAACATAAATAGTTAAAAGACTTCATAAGATCAATTATGTCATTAGGATGATAATTATATTTTTTCTCCCATTTACGAAGCATTTCGATAAATATAATTGGTTTAAATTTCTCAATTATTTTTTTTCCTCCTTTTAATACAAATAGTTCTGCACCTTCAACATCACATTTTATTAAATCAATTATAGAAATTTTTTGATCATCACAAAAATCATCTAATTTTTTTAACGTTACTTTTATCCTCTTCGTATTAAAATTAGTAATTTTTGCTTCTGATGCACTTGCAGAAATTTCTGGATTTACATAAAAATTAACGGTTGCGTTTTTGTCTGATAAACCAATATTATTTGGAATAATATTATTAAGTTGATTAAGTTTAATATTCTTTATCAAATAGTCATATGTATCTTTAATCGGTTCAAAAGCATATATTATTATTTTTTTATTTATTTTAGCTGCGTTCAAACTATACCAACCTATATTTGATCCGATATCAAATACTACTTTTGCTTTTTTTATTAAATTTAAATAAAAATTAAAATATTCTCCTTCATAATTTTTAAAATTGATGATTTCAAAAGGAACTATTCTTTTATCATTTCGCTTACATAATAATATAATCTCTTCTTTTCTTGAAATCATCTTCACTTCATCATCTGAAATACTAATAGATTTAATATCAGTAAATTTTAAATAATTTGCATAGTCAAATAAAATATTGTGATTTTTATATGCACAATCAATAAATTTTTCTTTGGTAATTAATTTAGATGTATATTTATTAAAAAATTCAACAAAAATGTTATTAAACATGTGTTAGATTAATTTAAGTTTATTAATAATATGTATTATAACAATCATTTTTAACACAATTATAGTATATATTTATAAAAAATAATAAAACAAAAAATATTTATCTAAATAATTAGAATTAATAAAATAAATCAGGTTAATTAATAAATTTTTAAGTTTTCAGTTTTAGAATGAACAATTTTTGTTTTAACTAGTATTGCAACTACAATCATATTATGTTACTTTTATTCGGAGTTTTGTTATTAATTTTGAGTATTATTTGTTAAAATTTAGCAATAATCCATAAGAAAGTTAAAGACAAACTTTGTTTTGTCTCTCAATGTAAATTAATTTAAAATATTATGGCACAAAAGTTAATCCGAGTAGCTGATTTTATTCCTCAATATTTATACAATTTTGGCATTAGGCATATTTTTATGTTAAGTGGGGCTGGCATTATGCACTTAACTGACGGTTTAACTGTTTTTAGAAAAATTAAACCTGTCTGTTTTCATCATGAACAAGCTCAAGCTATGGCAGTTGAGGCCTATGCTAAAACCAATAATAATTTTGCTGTAGGGTATTTTACTACCGGTCCAGGTGCAATAAATGCATTAACCGGTACAGCCGGAGCATGGTTGGATTCTGTACCATGTCTATTCATATCCGGTCAAGTTAAACAAAAAGAAGCAACATATAAAATCGGCAATCCAGCAATAAGACAATGTGGTGTCCAGGAAATAAATATTGCCCCAATGGTTCAATCAATCACAAAATATTATTATTTTGTAGATAAACCTCAAGATATTAAATATCATCTTGAAAAAGCAATTTATATATCCAAATCTGGAAGACCAGGACCTGTTTGGTTAGAAATTCCGTTAGATGTGCAATCTGCATTAATAAATACACAGAACCTTGTTGGTTATCCTAAACCTAAACAGCAATCAATTTCTACTGATTCTGTTAACAAAATAGTTAATTTATTAAAAATATCTAAAAGACCCGTTATCTTGGCAGGCAGAGGTGTCAGAATTGCCAATATTGAAAAGATATTTCATGCGTTTGTATCAAAATTCAAAATTCCTGTGGTAACTACTTTCTTAGGTATTGACGTTATAGACAATAATCACCCAAATTATGTAGGTAGAATTGGTATCAAAGGAGATCGAGCTGGAAATTTGGCAATTCAAAACACCGATTTACTTATTGTTTTTGGCAGCAGCATGCCAGTAGCGGAAATTGGGTATGATTACGATTCATTTTCTCCTAATTCAAAAAAAATAATCATAGATATTGATATTTCAAGTCATAAAAAAAATAATCTTAAAGCTGATTTGTATGTTCAAATTGATTTAAATAAATTACTGCCAATTTTATACTCTAAATTATCAAAGGTAACATTAAATTTTGATCAAGTTTGGATAAAGCATTGTCAAATATGGAAGAAAAAATATCCTGTTTGTTTACCAAATTACAAATTAATTAAGAAAGGGATAAATACTTATCTATTAGTTGATGAGCTTTGCCGTTTATTAAGCGGAAATGACGTTGTTGTTACTGATGCTGGATCAACCTTTTATATTGGATCACAAGCTGTATTTATTAAACCTGGCATGCGATATATTACTTCTGGAGGATTTGCTACTATGGGTTATTCATTACCGGCAGCCATCGGAGCATCTTTTGCCCATAATAATCAAAGAATAATATGTATAACCGGTGACGGATCGTTTCAGCAAAATATTCAGGAATTGCAAACAATGATTCATTACAAACTACCTATAAAAATTTTTGTCTTAAATAATCAGGGTTATTATTCTATAAAATATTCACAGAAAAAATACTTCGCCGAACGTTTTATTGGCGAAGGACCTAATTCAGGAGTATCATTTCCTAATTTAAAGAAAATTGCAACGGCATACGGATTAAATTATATAAAAATTGATAATAATCGAAATCTAAAAAGAGGCATTAAACAAGTGTTGAAAAAAGGTGCAGTACTCTGCGAAGTAATTATAGAAAAAAATCAAATGGTCATTCCTGCAGTTGAATCAGTGCTTAATCCTGACGGATCTATGGAATCTCGACCTTTTGAAGATATGTTTCCTTTTTTGGACCGTCCGGAATATATATCAAATTTGTTAAATAAGACATATGACAAATAATTCGCCATTATTAACTAATAAAACACGTTTTTTGTTACCGGAAGGAGCATATTCGGTATTAAATAAAGCTACGCAATTAGAACAACAAGGAAAGAAAATTATTCATTTAGAAATCGGCCAACCAGATTTCTCCACTCCCAAAAATATTAGCCAAGCCGGTGTCCATGCTATAAATGCAGGTTTTACCAAATATACACCGCCTTTAGGAATATTATCCTTAAGACAGGAAATTGCAAAATATTTAAATCGGTCGCGTAATGTTGAAATTAATCCCGAGCAAATTGCAGTCACTCCCAGCGCAAAAAATGCCATTTTCACAGCTATGTCTCTGGTAATTAACCATGGTGATGAAGTTATTTATCCGGATCCAGGTTTTCCTACTTATTCTTCACTGATTAATTTTTTAGGGGGTTCTGGGATTCCTATCCCGCTTTTGGAAGAAAATAACTTTAGTTTCGACATGAAATTATTCCGAAAAAAATTATCTTCCAAAACTAAATTGATAATTCTTAATTCTCCTAGTAATCCTACAGGAGGAATAATTCCTGTGGAAATTTTATCGGAAATTGCTGATTTAATCAAAAATATAGGTTGTTGGATTTTAACCGATGAAATATATTCCCGATTTCTGTACGGATTAGAAAAATATCACAGTTTTTACTCTAATAAGGACGTCCAGAACCGGACATTTTTGATTGATGGGTTTTCTAAAACTTATAGCATGACCGGATGGCGGATAGGTTATCTGGCAGTACCAGTTGCAAATATTGATAAGGTTGACAGCTTTTTGACCCATTCTATCGGCTGTACAGCTTCATTTACCCAACAAGCCGCTCTAACCGCATTAACAGGCACAGATACTGAATTTAAAGCTATGTTAAAAGAATTTACGGTTCGCAGAGAACTGATAGTTAATTTACTGAATTCTATCCCAGGTATCAGCTGTAGCATGCCACAAGGGGCTTTTTATGTTTTTCCTAATATTAAAAAATTAGGCAAATCCTCTAAATGGTGGGCTAATTATATTTTAAAGGAAGCCGGAGTCGCACTTTTAGATGGTACCTCATTTGGAGAATACGGTGAAGGGTATTTACGAATTTCTTACGCTACTTCTAAAGATAACTTAATCGAAGGCATAAGAAGAATAAAAGAAGTGATTCATTGATAAAAACAATTCTCCTAATCGTAATAAATATTTACAAGACATCATAATTATTTCTTAAAAAGAGCTACAAGTACTTTATAAAAAAGATATTATTGAAGTGGAATATCACTCCCTTAAAATATTAACTCAAATTAAATAATAATTACTGGGTTAAGCTGTTTTTATACCATGAATAAATTTCAGGTAGCATATTTTTAAGATTATAATTATGTCGCCATTTGAGTATTTTTCTGGCTTTATTATCATTTAAAGACTGATAATTTATTTCATTTTTTGAATTATTGAGTATTCTATGTTTTATTTTTAATTTGAGGGTCTTTTCAACTAATTGAACTATTTCCATTACACTTAATGTTTCTTTTGAACCAAAATTAATTGATTGTCCACAAATTTTATTCCAATTTTTTATTATTGATAAGTATCCATTAACAACATCATCAACATATATATAATCTCTAATAAACTTACCGTTACTACGAACATCTAACGTTTGTTTTTTAATTAATGCCTGCATAATTCCAGGAATTATTCTTGAAAAATTCAAATCTCCTTCACCGTATACATTTCCAAATCTTGTTATGGATATTGGCATATTATAAGTTTTTATATACATTTGGGCTATAAGATCTGCGCTGGCTTTCGATGTTTCATAAGGATGATTTCCTACTAATGCATCAGATTCTTTATATTTAACATTTCCTTTTTTTCCATATGCTTTGTCTGATGACGCTACTATTATTGCATCCATATCGCCTTTTTGACGACAGACTTCGAGAATATTGGCAGTTCCAATTATGTTTGTTAATAAAGTATCTAATGGGTTATCATAAGCTAATTCAACCAGAGCCTGAGCTGCTAAATGAAAAACAACATTAATTTTATATTTTGTTATTATTCTATAAACACCAGCATAATCGTTTATATCTTGATAAATTAATTGTGTCTTGGTATTTAGATTTTGTAAAGTAAAATAACTTTTTAGGTCAATCGAACGATATAATACGATTGGAAAAATTCCTTGATCAGTTAAGGCTTTAACTAAATGACTACCGATAAAACCAACACCTCCCGTTATTAAGATGTTTTTATTTACTATTTCCATACCTTCCAAGGGCAGTTTCCAATAGTCCACATTTGATTAAGTTCTGTCAGTTCCTTAATAGTGTCCACCGCAAACCAAAATCCAGTATGCTTAAAAAACGACAGTTCTCTTTTTTTTGCTAGTCGTTTTAAAGCCGGATGTTCAGATTCCCCGTTTCGGAAATATTTAAAAGCTTCTCGGTTAAATACCATGTATCCACCGTTTACCCAGTCAGTCAGTACTGGTTTTTCGTTAAAATTTGTAACCAAATTTTTTGTATTTACATTCATCAAACCAAATTTTGATCTGAGATGAACACCAATTATGGTGCCGATAGTTTTTTGTTTATTATGAAAATTAATTAAATTTTTAAGATTTATATCTGCAACGCCATCTCCATAAGTAACCATAAAATGTTTATCTTTTTTGCTAATATAGTTTTCACAACGAAGAATCCTTTCTCCAGGTAAAGTATCTAAACCAGTATCTACAAAGGTTATCTTAAAATCATCTATTTCTGTCCGATTTTCCAGAAAATATTTTGTTTTGTGTGATCTGGTATGCAGAATGAAATCAGTTGTAAAAGCTTTTTGATTAAGAAAATAATCTTTAATATTATTAGCTTTGTACCCAAGCGCCAAAATGAATTCATTAATTCCATAATAAGCATATATTTTCATGATATGCCAAATAATCGGCTTTTTACCTATAAATACCATGGGTTTCGGTTTAAATTCTGTTTCTTCCCGAAGTCTGGTTCCATAACCACCACAAAGAATTATTACTTGCATAAAAATGATATAACTTATTAATTGGTTAGGATAATAACATAAAATTTAATAATTTTCCTACAATAATTTATATACATAAATATCCCAAGCAGAATTTACATTTGAATATTTTTTATAAAATTTAAGGTTATTAATTTCCGGATGCATAATTTCTGCAGCAGAAAATAAATATTTTCCACCCATGCTCTTAAATTTGTATGTATCAATTATTAAGTCTTGTATTTTTATTGTTTCGTATATTGATTTTGTCCAAGGATGAACCGGTAGATCTTGAGAAAATAAATAACACCGACTCCCCCATTCATCAAAAAATTTCTGTAATTCCATGTTTTTTTTCAATTCACCAGAAATTATTTGCCGAAATTCATGTTTATACTTTAGTGGATAATTGTTAAGGTAAAAGTCTAAGGTAAAAAAACCATTATATGATGCTATTGATGGATGAATTCCCAAACTAACTATACGAAAACTGTTTGTTTTATCACCGATATCAGATTTGATTTTAGTAAAAAGTTCTTCTGCAAAGAATTGTTTAAAATTTATTTTATATGTTATTGATCCTTGCACTATTTCATTCTTATAAAAAATAAGCATCAATTGTATTGCAATTAATAACACTGTTAGTTGTTGACCATATTTTTTGATTTGCCATATTACTTGTAATGAATATGCCCAATTTATATACCAAAATAAGGGCAACAACATAAAAAATCTACTGATATCAAAAGCATGCAGTAGTGTAATTTTGCTGCCAATGTCTTTCCAAAACCAGACATCGCGAAACCCGTAACAGAGAGCAAAAAAGAATATGATTGCAGTTGTCCAATAAAAATTAGCTTTCAGTTTATTTTTTCGAATATGTAAAAATGCAACAATCCAGGAAATTATTAAAACCGGAAATGCACTGCTTTGAGCATGATATTGTCCATAATGCAAGATATCCAATGTTTTTTGTAAACATTGCGAGATTGAATCTTTTATTATTACAAATTCTACCCGATGAGAAATATAACTATGATCAAAAAAAGTAATATAAACTAACCGATATTCTTTAATTAAAAACAATACAGAAAATGTTATCAATGCATAAACAAATATCGGATTTATCTTCTTATATTTAATTAGATCGAACAACCATAATAAACCTAAAAATAAAATAAAAAATGTGTAAACTAAAGGTAAATTTGAATACAGTGGAATAAATCCCAGTATCACCCAATCATACCAACAATATTTATTTTTCCTGATATTTAAAAAAATATAAAAAGTTAAAGGTAACAAAGCTATACAACCCGAGCCAAATGATAAAAATGGTAAAAGCGCAAAAATCAGTGAAACTGAAAATAATATTAACTGGTTAATTTTCTTATCTAAGATATGCTTTTTAAGCAGTAAAAACATACCAAAAAATGCTAAAATTCTATAGAGTAAAAGATTAACAAAATAAGCTGCAAACGGTGGAAAAAAATAAAAAAACCATAAAGTTAAGTCAAATTCACTAGGGAATACATTTCTGGATATTCCGTTAGCAATTTGAGGCAAAACCGCAGTAAGACCTGAAAAAATCTTATTGCTTCTTGACAGTAAAACATAATCTATAAAAGGCCCATCTAAATTGTCGTTAATCGGTAGATAGGATTTTTCTCCCAAAATTATATATGGAGACATATACAGTAAAATTACGCTTAAACAAATTATGAAAACGGTAATTTTCTTATACATTATATTTAATTATTTATAAGGTCCGATGTTTAAATAAACCAAAAAAAATTAATTAGTTATTTTTTTTGATAAATATCGTTAATTTATTTAAGTAAAAACTGATTAAATCCCAATAAAAATAGCTTAAGCTTGCTACGATTGGAAAAAAATATCTGTAACTTAATATCGGATAAATCAGTAATCCACAATATGATGCAAAGGCGGAACTGATTAAAATGATTTCCAATTGATCTATTTTCTTTATTTTTCTAAAAAATATATTTAATAAAGTTAATAATAAAATTGTCCCCCAATATTTGTGTTTCAGTAAATCATTGAGTATACCCTGATGAACATAAATTACTGAATTAAACCAAAATGATATAACATCTATTAATGATCTTGGTTTGTTATATAAACCAAAATTATTTTGGTTATAAACAATAGCGTCAATAATATTTTTCTGTTTAAATAGAAATATAAACATGAAAAAGCCTGCAATAATTAAAATGGTAGAAAACAATAGCTTATTTAATTGTATTTTTGTTTGTTTAAGATTAGGTCTAAATAAACAAAATATTTTTACAAACATTAAAAAAGGCAGTAGTAAAATACTGGTCTCACGATTAGTTAATGACAAAATCAGACTAAAAATATATAAAACTAGCCATTTATTGCATTTTTCCCTCAAATATTTATAAGCTGCAAATACGTTAAACATCCAAAAAAAAGTCCCAATTGTATAAGTCAAAAAATATGTTGACCAATAGATAAATGGGTAAAAGCTTAAAAATAATAAAGCAGAACCAAAAGAAAATAAAACCGGTTTATTAGATTTAATCAAAACATAAATCATAATAATTACTCCTATGTATGAAAAATACACTGGAATTAATAAATTATTATAGTCATTTTGCATAAAATTACTTAATAGAAAAGAAACATAAGGATAAAATACCCTTCGATTAACTAAATTTAAACTTATACTATATGTTTCATCATTTAATAAGATATTTTTGGTGGCTTCATCAAAATTAGTTACATTAATTTCATTAAGAATTTTATTACGTGATTCATCGAATGAATGCCCTTTAAACTGATAATAAAAATGTTTATAAAGATAAGAGTCCGAAGAAAAATAGGGAGATTTATTGCCTAAAACAAGAAAAAACATTAATGTGGCAATAATTATTAAAATAAATAAGTATGCATTTTTAATTATAAAAATATTCAATGATTTCATTTATGCAAAGCAGTATAACCGTTTTCTCCGCCTAAAGAAAAATATTCTTCGGTTCCAATTTTTTGAATTAATTGATTATTTTCTATTAATTTTTTGGCTAAAACAGCTCTTTGAAATATCCAATGTGTTTTATAAGTCCAATCTATTCCAATGTATTGATTTATTACAAAAATCAATATTATTATCGTAGAAATTATCTTTTTATGTTTTATATTAAGTATGACTTCATAAATACCGTATGCAGATAAAATAGCATAACCTATAAGAGCTACAGATAAATAATGCGGAGCTATATGGTTCGGTAAAAATAAGAAGGGACCAATACCAATAATCATTAGTAATAATAAAAATAGCACAATTCTTTTTTGTAAATGCCGTTTAATATAAGATAAATAGAATCCATAAATTGTAATTATTGTAAAAAATCCTGAAAGCAATAAAGTAATAATTTTTTCTACATTTGGCATTTCTGTTATCAACATAGGTAAACCCACTAGTCTCAATAAATAGAATTTAAACAAACTTATTATTTCCCAGGAAAATTGTATGCTATAAAGATTTGTTTTAACTTCAGTTTTAAAAATAACTAATCTAACAATGACCAATAACACTGATAAACATATAAATGGAGTTATTCTGAGAAACTTTTTTTGCTTTTCTATAAGAATTGTAAAGAGTATTAAAATTATCGGTACGATAACAATAATTTCCCAAGATAATAATCCGAATATAAAAAAAAGTAATGATAAATATATTTTTTGTTTATAAAAAAATATTAACGTTAATAACAGCATTGTCGGCCCTAATATAAATGGGTATGTTGCGAGCCATGAAAGAGATACTGTATGCAATTGATGAATGCCATAAAATAATCCTGATAATAATGCAATTAAATTATTTTTTAAAATCGTTTTTATGAAAAAATAAAGTAACCATATGGTAAATACATGTGTAACAAAAACTATCAGATGAAATCCAAATGGATTATAACCAAACAATAATTTTAATAAATAAAAAAATACCGGTGAAGATAAAGGCCGATACCAAACATTATTAGGATCAGGAATAAACAATGAAAAAAATTGCGAAAAAGTATGAATTCTTGTGATAGCTAAAAAATAGAAATCATCCTGTACAAAATAAACAAATAAACTTTTAAAAAACAAAATAAATATAAAAATAGAAAATATTAAAACTGGCATAAGATGATGAGATTATCACTACCACTCTTATTCGCGTTAACTGCTAATTATTCTTTTGCCAAACATTGAAAATACTCAAGTCTTTCTCCTGCTGATAATAACTATTTATTAATCCCTGTGTTTCTGTCATAATATCATTTTTTGGAGCGTCTTTTCTGATCAGAATATAATCTGGTTGTTTATTAATAATTTGTTGACTAATATATTCCAGTTGTTTTTTAGTAAAAATATCATATGGCGTGTACCTAAACTTAGGATAACTATTAATAGCAAGATAATATCTTGTATCATAGTCATCAAAAACTGCTACTGTTTTTCCTTGTGATTGCCATGTTTTCATTTTCGTAGTAATATCTGTAAAATCAATGGCTGTTTTTCTTTCTGTTTCCGGCAATCCGCAAACATCATTATGATCTTGAAACAAGCATATTTCATTTTTATCACTTCCTTTAAAATACGAGTTTAATATATTGGAGTAATTTTGATAAGCCGGATTAGTCAATAATAGTATTCCTACAGTTATAACTGATATTGCTGGTATATATGATTGTATTTGCTTGTAGTGAACAGACATTAACTTATAAATCTTTACTACTACCCAGGTAAATAAAATCCAAAACGGCACAGTTGGATACATTAAATTTAATATATGTGATCTGCCAATAAAGATTAAAAGCATTACCAAACCATAAAAACCTAATCCTGCTACGAACATATCTTCTGAATGCGATTTTTTATTCAAAAATTTTATCAACCAATTACCTACCACGAATAAATACATACCAATAATTAACTCAAACACAATTAAAGAGCTGTTCGATCTGAGAGTGGCAAGAGGTAAACTAGTAATACCCCCACCGTACTCCTTAATTCCTTCAATCAGTACCGACCAATATTTAATATCTAATACCGAAACTTTTACAACAAATGCCATGCTACCAAATAAAATTATGCAAACTGTAAAAATACATAATAAAGAAATATAAATTTCTTTTTTAACTGTTTGATATTTTTTATTTATAACTGCGTTGATTATGGGAACAACCAAATAAAAACCAAAGGTAAATGCCAGATAAATTCCCGTATCAAATTCAAATAAAATTGCTAAACCGGTAAAAATAGCTGCTACAATTTTCCAAAACGTAAATCCTGAATTTATTGCCAAAACAACAGCGCTAAAAAACCAAACGTCAAACGGCATTCTAAGAATTGTTGAAGAAGGAGTTTCCCAAAAAAAAGGTAAAGGAAAATTTCGGGTAAAAAATTGAAACAAAAGCGTCAAACATGTGCCTGTGATAGACCAAAATATATCCCTGGTTAATAAACGCAATAAAATATATAATCCAATATAATAAATTCCTGCATAAATAATTCCGACATGGATCATGCTGCTATATGTCAAATCGGGAGGATTTAGAAGAGACATAACAACCGGCCATCCCAAACCGTACTGAACAAACATCTCTTTACCCAACGTCAAACCGTGTCTAAAACCTAATGCCGGTCTGATTGCAAATGAATTCCAATGTAAAAATTGATCATTTAAATATATTTTTCCAGACAGGTTTTTCATATCCGGAATATAAATTAATAATATGATAAGTAGCGGAAAAATCAGGTCAATAAGATTCATATTTAGTCTCGAGCTGAATGGAAATTTCCATCTGGTATTTTTCACGGAAAAATATACAGCTAACATACTTGGAAAAACTAAGATAAATGCCCAGATCATGGTCAGCAGAACTTTTAAGTTATAATTAACAGGTTGTTTCCAGAAGTCTAAAATAAAATTTTTAAAAAACACAACTAGTATTAATTGTATTACACATGATAATAAACTGTACGTAAAATGCAGTTTTTGCTCTATCCGGGTAAAAATAAAAATTAACAATAAAACAACAAAACAACCGCATATATAAATTAATAAATCATATTCCGGTCTATACCAGTACTTGCCTAAATCAGTTAACAAATCCAACTGTCTGGGTCTGGGATGTAAACCAACTATCAGAAAAGCCGCAATCATCCACTGTAAACCTATTAGTATTGCGTTTATAACAGGTAATAATGTTTTAAAATTTTTATTGATAATTTTTTTCATCGTCTTATTATACCAATAATATTTTTTTAAATTACTTTCTTAACATGTTATACTTCGTCATATGATTCAACCAGCAATAGCAGGCGGAAAATCTGTAAGAAAAAATTTCCTGGTTTTTGGAAAACCAAAAATAACCAATAAAGAAATTAATGAAGTTGTAAAAACTCTTAAATCCGGTTGGTTAGGAACCGGTCCAAAAACAAAAATATTTGAAGATAATTTTAAAAAATTTATTGGCTGCAAATATGCCGTTGCTCTAAATTCCTGTACTGCAGGACTGCATTTAGCTTTAGATGTGTTGGGTATAAAGGAAGGCGATGAGGTTATTACCACACCTCTTACATTTGCATCAACTGCTAACGTCATTGTCCATCATCAGGCAAAACCTGTTTTTGTCGATATTGATATAAATTCCTGGAATATCGATTATAAACAAATTGAGAAAAAAATTACTAAAAAAACCAAAGCTATAATTCCTGTTCATTTACACGGCAGACCTTGTCAAATGGATAAAATTTCTCAAATTGCCAAAAAGTATCAGCTTTTTGTTATAGAAGATGCTGCACATGCAGCTGAAAGCATATATAGAAGTAAAAAGATTGGCACTATATCTGATTTCACAGCTTTTTCATTTTACGTCACCAAAAATATCATGACTGGTGAAGGCGGTATGTTAACCACAAATAACTCCATTTGGGCGCAGGAAGCTCGCATCAGAAGTTTACATGGTATATCAAAAGATGCTTGGAAAAGATATTCCAAAGATGGATATTCTCCTTATGAAACACTTTATCCCGGATATAAATATAATATGATGGACTTAGTAGCATCATTGGGCATTCATCAATTAGCTCAAGTTAAACAAAATTTTAAAATCAGACAAAAGTATTGGGATATATATAATAAGGCTTTCAAGGATGTGCCGGAACTTATATTGCCTGCCCCGGAAGAAAATAACACAACACACGCCAGACATTTATATGCAATTTTACTAAAAATTGAGAAATTGAAAATTTCCAGAGATACATTTATCAATGCATTAAGTAAAGAGGGAATCGGCAGTGGAGTACACTTTACGCCACTGCACTTACATAAATACTACAGGGAAACTTATAAATATAAATTAGGTGACTTTCCTAATGCAGAATTTGTAGGCAGTAGATCAATATCTCTCCCTTTATCCCCTGCCATGACAAATAAAGATATTATTGACGTAATCAATGCTGTTTTAAAAATCGTAAGCTTCTATAAAAAATAATTTTGTATGGAGATCGTTATATCCCCCAATTCAATAAATTATAATCTATTTACATTTTGGAAATATCGTGAATTGATATTTTTTTTAGCATGGCGTGATATAAAAATTCGTTATAAACAAACTTTTATTGGAATTTTTTGGATAATTTTACAACCTTTTTTAACAATGATCATACTGAATATAGTTTTTGGAGAAATGACAAAAACTGTCAGTAATATCCCCTATCCACTACTGACTTATACTGGATTAATTTATTGGAACTTATTTTCTAAATCTGTTACTTCTGCAACTGAATGTTTATCTGCAAATCGAGACATTATCACCAAAGTTTATTTACCTAAACTTATCTTACCAATTGCTTCAGTTTTTGTGAATATAGTTGATTTTTTTATATCTTTAGTAATGCTAATTTTATTATTAATCTATTATCGATACTCATTTAATCCAGCAGGTATAGTCATCATGCCTATCATTTTATTCTTAACAGTTTTAATATCAATTGGAATTGGTTCAGCTTTTTCTGCATTAAATCTTATCTATCGGGATATAAAATTTATAATCCCCTTTTTTTTACAAATTCTTTTATTAATTACACCAATTTTATATCCTATAAATTTTGTTCCAAGTAAATACAGAGCTATTTTTGATTTTAATCCCTTAACAAGACTCATAGAAGTTAGTAGAAATTCACTATTAATAAATACGTTCAATATAGATATACCAGGGTTATTATTAATTGGATTATATTCAATAATATTTTTCGTTGTGGGTATCTATATATTTATTAAATTAGAAAAATATTTTAGCGATATAGTATGAATCAACCTATTATTGAATGTCTAAAACTGTCAAAAAAATACGTTTTGACGAAAATTCAGCCAAAATTGAGTCTTCGTGAAGAGATGGAAAAATTTATAAGAAGTGTTATAACTAGAAATGTACAATTTATTCCTCAAAAAGAAAATTTTTGGGCATTAAAAAATATTTCATTCAATATTTATCAAGGTGAAACTATCGGTGTTATTGGGCCTAATGGAGCAGGTAAATCTACTTTACTAAAAATCTTAGCAAATATTATTACTCCAACTAGTGGAAAAATTATTCTTCGGGGTACAATAGGTAGCTTATTAGAAGTTGGTGCCGGGTTTAGAGGAGAATTAACGGGTAGAGAAAACGTGTATTTAGCAGGAGCTATTTTAGGTATTCCCAAAGTAAAAATCGATAAACAATTTACTGAAATTGTTAACTTTTCAGGAGTAAAAAAATTTATTGATATTCCCGTTAAATATTACTCATCAGGTATGTATATCCGTTTGGCTTTTTCAGTCACCATACAACTTGAGCCAGATATTCTTTTAGTTGATGAAGTTTTTGCCGTTGGAGATAATAAATTTCAAGAAGCATCACTTAAGAAAATGGAAGAAATTTGTAGTGAAAAAAAAAGAACTATTATTTTTATAAGTCACAATATGGATTTCATCAAAAGATTGTGTAAGAAGGTATATCTAATTAAAAAGGGAAGAATTGTAGCACAAGGAGATGCGGAAAAAATTATAAAAATTTATTTAGACAATAATTAACATGACACCCCCGTTAATATCGATTATTACTCCTAATTTTAACATGGAAAAATTTCTCAGGGGCTGTATTGAAAGTGTTCTTAAACAAAATTATCCTAACATTGAGCATTTAATTATCGATGACGGGTCAACCGATAAAAGTCAAGAAATTATTCAAAATTATGCTAATAAGTATCCCGGGAAAATCCGCTATTTTAAACAAAAACATCTAGGTCATACAGCTGCATTAAATAATTTATTAAAACACACAAAGGGAGAAATTCAGTTAAATTTAAACAGCGATGATCTATTAAACCCTTCAGCCTGCAAATGGGCTTATGACAATTTTATTAAATATCCTAATTATGCAGTGATATATGGTGATGAATACGTTATTGATGAAAATAATAAAATTATTGATAAGTTTATTCCTCCGGACTATAGTTTTCAGAAATTACTATGTTCAAAATTAGTTATCCCCGAACAAGCTGCATTTATCAAAAAAAGTTATTTTGAACAAGTTGGTTTATATTATAATCCAAAAATAAAAAAAGCCATGGATTTTGAACTGTGGATAAGAATAGGACAAAAATTTAAAATAAAACATGTTCCCGGTTATGTAGCAAGATATAGATGGCATGCTAATTCAGGAAGTAAACAATTTTCAAATATAAACAAATTGGTTAAAGAAAAAGAAAAAATAATCAATAAAGTATTGAATAACAAATTAACATCTCCATCTGTAAAGAATAGCCAACAATGTGCTTATATGGGATTACACTTGTGGGAAAAACAAATGTATGCAAATATTTACAACCCATTACCCCAAAAACCTGTAATCTCAATTATTTTACCCATATTAAACATTACCAATAATCTAATTACCTGTCTACAAAGCATTAATAATCAAAATTATTCAAATATTGAACTAATAGTTATCACTCAAGTCAAAAATATAAAAAATATAAAAAAAATAATTAAAAATAATGTTCAACTTAAGCAGATTATTATAAAATGCCAATCAGAAAATATAATAGATTATATTAATGCTGCGCTAAGAAAAATATCCGGAGATATATGTGTTATCTTTGATCAAAATGATCAAATGTATCAAAAAGCATGCCATTTAGTAGTTAAAACATTTTTAAAACATTCTAATGTGGCGGTTATTTATGGAATAAATGATATAAAATCAAAAACAGTATCAAATAAATATCATGATCAGTCCTTAGATTTAGAATACTTTATAAAGTCTATTCTTAATCTAAATTTTTATACTGCTTTTATACAAACAAAGCATTTAAAAGTTAAAAATTTATCAATAAATAATACTGTCAAATTTAACAATATGCTAGAATTACTTTTAAAATTAGGAGACACCTTTCCTTATAAATATCTAAATAAAACTGTTACCAACGTTAATATGTCAAATTATTGCAGATTAGGATTTTTTGATTATTTGCGTTCTGCTTCTGAAAAAATGTTAATTATAGATAAATTTTACATTAATTCTATATATTTATCTGAATATTTAAAAATTAAAAATACTGTTTATAATTATATTTATCAACAACTTATAAAACAAGCTAAAATATGCAATCAGTATATGGCTTCAACTTATTTAATTATTAGAAGTCATATCTTATTTATTTAATTATCCCAACTTCCACGAATAATCATATAAGCAGCTTCTCTTTCCCTACTTGAAATTTCTGTCCACTTATCAAAATATTTTAAAAATCTAAATATTTGTTCCGTGGTGGTGTCTAGTGTCATGTATTTATACAGACCTAATCTGCCTAAACTAACAACTCGATTATAATCGGATATTAATCTAATATTTTTTTTAAATATATCTTCATTTTCGTCATTCATAATAGGATAATACTTTTTAATTTTGGAGGGTGTTTCAACAGTTATTAAGGTTCGATTTATAAACGCCGGTGTATTGTGTTTTTGATTGTATGATTTATATTCCGTAATTCTTGTATGGGTGTAATTATTTTCAGGATAATAAACAATTCCAAAATGCTTGTGAGTTTTACTGTCTATTGGATGAAAATAACTTTTGTGGATTATTACCGGTTTGATACTATAACCACGGTAAGCTAATTTATTAAATCTAAATCGTAATAATTCATCAATACTAATAGTACTAATAATCAGGTCTCCTGTAAATTTTTGTCCCGTTGATGTCTCAATTGTAGAATTTTTAAAATCAATTTTTGTTATTTTATGATTGAATAAAATATTGATATTTTTTGATAAATTAACAAATAATTCGTTAAAATCCAATTTAGGATAGCTGCAGAATTTGTTATTAAAATACATTTGTTTTTCAGATAAACTGCTTCCTAGATGTCTTAGTTTTGCCCATTTATGACTCAATAATCTGGGATTTATTTTCCAGAATTTTTTGGTGAAACTTTTAAAGTATATTTTATATAGAGATATCCCTACTTTAGATATCAAGTAAGTTTCAAAATTTTTAATATCTGGCTTACTTGGTAAATTCAGTAGTTCTTTAAATATTTTGTGGTTTTGTTTTAAGTGTTTAATATCTTGATAAAGCGGTGGATAATTTAAATATTTATTTTGAATGTAAGTTGCTGAATGAATTACTGTCGGATTTAGTTTAATATACTTTTTTAAAAACTCCATTGAAAGCTGATTGGAAGCATGATTTGCTATAACATGTGGCCCAAGTTCAAAAACCATGCCCTCTTTATAATATGAAATTGCCATGCCCCCGATCCGACTTGTTTGTTCAAAAATTTTGACTTCAAATCCTCTGTCTGACAGTATTCTGGCAATACTACAACCACAGTATCCTCCACCTATAATCAATATTTGCTTTTTTATTTTTTTCTTCATAAGATAACGTCTATCTAATTTAATTTTTTTAAGTGTCCGGAGAAAATTATTTTATGTTAACTGATATTATCGATTATATAATTTATTTAAAATTAACAGCAACAAAATTTAACATTTATTCACTTAAACATGATTTTCTAAATTGGAGAATTATTAAATCACATTTGATCACTTATATCAAAAACACTGCTAATAAATATTTCTACTTGTGGAGTGATAAATATAAGATTAATCAATGGAATTCGAGTTTTACTTATCAGCAATGGCTGGTTTTTATTTCATCAGAAATAAAGAAATATTTATCAAATAAACTTACCATTTTAATAGGGCCTGGTAAAAATATAACAAATTTATATTCTACATTCTCCAAATCAGATAAAGCATCAATTAGACTTTTAAGACTTAGTGCACAATCATTAAAATCAAATTCATTATCTGATTTATCAAAATATATTTTAAAAAAGTTATTTAATCAAAAAGAGAAAAATCAAATTGATAATATCGTTTTATGTTATGATGACAATTCATCAATATATAAATTGATAAAAATATTAACAGCAAATTTAAAAACAAAATATCGTAATTTAATTTATAAAGTGAGTCTACCTACCCAATACCCACCTTCATTAAATTATATTTCTAGTGTTTTCGATGATAAACTTGTTTTTGATATATATAGATATAGCTTAGCAAAATGTGAGGTTAAATGTCCTTTAGAAGACGTACTAGATTTATACCAAGCTTTAATACAAACTAAAAATGTTCAGGGTGAAATCGCTGAATTTGGTACATATCGAGGTCATTCCGGATTAGTAATTAGTGAGATTGTACGCAGATTAAATATAAATAAAAAAATATTCTTATGTGATACATATAAACAATTTCCTTATGAACGTCTAGGTATTGACAGATTTTGGAGTAATACACATAAAGTAAATTTTATAAGTATCAAGAAAATGTTTTCTTCATACAAAAATGTATCTTTAATAAAAGGAGATTTTTTTGATACGATTGACAAATTATTAATTAACCACTTTTCGTTTGTAAATGTCGATTGTGACTCTTATCGGGCAGTTAAGTTAGTAACCGAAAAAATTTTTCCCAGATTATCAAAGGGAGGAATAATTTTATTTGAGGATTATGGACATGTTCAATGCATTGGTGCCAGATATGCAATTGATGAGTATTTTAAAAATATTAAAAATTACAGAAAATTTTTTTCTGGATTTAGCGGCTCCTTAATTATAACTAAGATATAGAGATATAAACAAATATGACTTATTCAAAGAATCATCCACTGATTTCTATCATCACCCCAACCTATAATATGGGTCAATTTTTAGACGGATGTATTCAAAGTGTTTTGCATCAAGATTATCCCTATGTAGAACATATTATCCATGACGGAAAATCAACAGATAATACTCAGGCAATTTTAAAAAAATATCGAAAACAAAAATATATTAATAGAATAAAAATTTCTTCACAAAAAGATATTGGACAATCAGACGGATTAAATAAGGCTATTCAACAAGCAAAAGGAGATTACCTTTTAATTTTAAATGCTGATGATGAATTATTACCATATGCATGTGCTTGGGCTATAACAAACTTTTCACTTTTTCCTGATTATGCAGTGATTTATGGAGATGTGTACCTCATAGACAAAAATGGGAAACTCATTAAAATCGCAACTTCAGATCAATATGATTTAAAAAAACTATTTTGTGTAGAACTAGTACCTCCCGCACAGGCTGCTTTCATACAAACAAAATATTTTAAAAAAGTAGGTTTTTATGCTGATAAAAACCTTGATACTTGCCCTGATTTTGAAATGTGGATCAGAATCGCCTCTAAATTCTCTATGAAACATATTCCTGGTGTTATATCAAAATATCGAGCATATTCTCACAATGATTCACATGCACAAAGATATGCTATGAGATTTTATAAGGCAAAAAAAATCGTGATTGATAAAGCTCTAAATAGATATACTAAATATAAAATGATTCCCTTTCTTAAATATAAAGCATATAGTGGACTAAGTTTCTGGACAGCACAACAAGCAATAAATGAAAAAAATTTATTAGCACTCAAAATGCTTATCCAGAGTGTTTTACACTATCCTTCATTAGTAAATATCAAAAGAGTGATCAATATTTTTATGGATTCTCCATTGCTTACATTAAAATTATTATTTAATAAATGAACTATAAAACAGTTTCTATAAATATTGTATCTAAGTTTTGGAATAAACATCCTTGTAATATCAAACACTCAAAATCAATATTTGGTACAAAAAAATATTTCAATGAAATAGAAAAAAGGAAATATTTTGTTGAACCGCATATTCCACAATTTACTCAGTTTGCAAAATGGAAAAATAAAGAAGTATTAGAAATTGGTTGTGGAATTGGAACTGATACGATAAATTTTGCAAGAGCGGGAGCTTTTGTAACTGCGGTCGATGTTTCAAAATCATCAATTTCTATTGCCAAAAAACGTTCTCAAATATTTGTTCTTACAAAAAGAATAAAATTCTATCACGCTAACGCAGAACAACTGTCTAAGACAGTTCCAATAAAACCCTATGATTTAATTTATTCTTTTGGAGTTATACATCACACGCCTAATCCAAAAAACGTGATAAAAGAATTAAAAAAGTATACGTATCCAAAAACTGAACTTCGGATAATGCTTTATCATAAATATTCATGGAAGGTTTTCTGGATTATTTTAAAATATGGAAATGCTGCATTCTGGAGGATAAATGAACTTATAAGCAAATATTCAGAAGCAGCAATTGGATCTCCTGTTAGTTATGTATATACAATACCGCAAGCAAAAGAATTATTAAAAGGTTTTCGTATCACGAATATATGGATTGATCATATTTTTCCATACAACATTAACAAATACCGTAAATACATTTATCAAAAAACTTGGTATTGGACAATAATTCCGAAATCAATTTTTAAATGGTTAGAAAAAAATTTTGGTTGGCATATTTTAATTAAAGCAATACCATTAAATTAGAAAAAACTTTTAAAGTTATTGTTATAACAATATGGTATTATCTTAAAATGTATTAATAGATTTCAATTAATTTACAATGTATTTAAAATCTACAATATCAATTTTTGGTTTAGGTAAACTTGGTGCACCAATCGCTGCAGCTTGTGCCAAACAAGGATTTAAAATTATAGGTGTCGATATAAATAATGATAATATAAAATCAGTAAATCAAGGCAAAGCACACATAAATGAACCCTTATATAAAGATTATTTAATTAAATATAAAAAAAATATCCATGCAACATTAGATTATAATGACGCAATAATTAAATCATCCATCTCGTTTATAATCGTGCCCACACCTAGTTTACCAGGCGGTGGTTTCACAAATAGTTTTGTAATTTCAGCATTAAAAAAAATAGGGGCTTCACTTAAACAAAAAAAAGAATTTCATGTAGTTGCAATTGTTAGCACTGTTATGCCTGGATCATTACAAAAAGACATTTTACCAATTATAGAAAAAACTTCGGGAAAGATATCCGGTAAAGATTTTGGCATCTGCTACAATCCTTCTTTTGTAGCATTAGGAAATGTAATCAGTAACTTTTTAAATCCCGACTTCGTATTAATTGGCTCTTCTGATTTAAAAAGCTCAAAAATAATGTCAAATTTTTATAATAAAATTTGTTTAAATAATCCTAAAATTATCACCATGAATCATGTTAATGCAGAAATTACAAAAATTGCCCTAAATACATTTATCACAACTAAAATATCATATGCAAATATGCTTTCTGAACTGTGTGAAAAAATTCCCGGAGCAAATATCGATACCATAACACATGCCTTAGGCAATGATTCACGGATTGGAAATAAGTATTTAAAAGGAGGTCCAAGTTATGGTGGTCCCTGTTTTCCCCGAGATAATAAAGCATTAATTTATACCGGTAATCGTTACAAAACAAAAATATCCTTAGCTTATGCTACTGACAAAATAAATTCACATCAATTTAGAAGAATATATAATTTGATAATTTCAAAAGTTAAACCAAAAGATAAAATCGCAATTATAGGAATAGCTTATAGGAATAATACTGATGTTATTGATGAATCTCTTGGTTTAAAATTAGCTCAATTACTTATAAAAAACAAACGGCCCGTCACTATTTATGATCCGCAAGCAGAAAACAATGCTAAAAAAATATTTGGAAATAGAGTAAAATATGTTAATTCAATAAAGGAATGCATTGACAATCATCCTTTATCTGTAATAACACTTCCTTTTAAAGAAATAAACAGTATTCAAATAAATAAAAAAAGAAAACCAATACTTATTGATTGCTGGAGAATTATTAAATCTGTTGATATCATCAATAATATAAAATATTATCCTATTGGAATCGGTTTAAATAAAATATGAACTGGAAAAAAACCCGTATCTTGATAACAGGAGGTGCATCTTTTATTGGCTCTCACTTGGTCGATGCGTTAGTGAAACTAGGAGCAAAGGTTCGGGTAGTTGATAATTTAATCTCCGGAAAAAAAGATAATTTAAAAAGCCATATAAAAAATTCTGCCATAGAATTTATTCAGGCTGATTTAATGAATTCAGCTGTAACAAAAAAAGCGTGTTCCAATATTGATGTCGTCTTTCATTTAGCATGCGATCATGGTGGTCGAGGTTATGTAGACTTACATCAAGCAGCTTGCAGCACCAATTTAACTTTGGATGGAGCAGTGTTTTTAACTGCTATAAAACAAGGAGTGGAAAAAATCGTTTTTGCTTCTTCAGGTTGTGTTTACCCAAATTTTTTGCAAACCAATCCTAAAAAAAATCTTTATTTAAAAGAAAACTTAGTTAAACCTCCATTTGATGCAGACAATATGTACGGTTGGGCGAAACTTATGGGAGAGTTGACATTGAAAGCGTTTTATCATGAATGGGGAATCAAAACTGCTTCCTGCCGTTACTTTACAGTTTATGGTGAACGTGGGTTAGAAAATCATGCTGTTATAGCCATGATCGCCAAAGCTTTTATCAAACAAGATCCATTTGAAATATGGGGCAACGGCGAACAGATACGTAATTGGACATATGTTGGCGATATTGTCAAAGGCACAATTTTGGCAGCTGAAAAACTCCATGATGGTACGGCAGTAAATTTAGGAACCATGGAAAGGATAAAAGTTATCGATGCTGTGCAGGAAATATGTAAATATACTAAATTTCATCCCCGTATAAAATTTAAACCAAATATGCCGATTGGGCCTTTAAATCGTGTCGCTGATAATTCTTTAGCTTATAAATTACTAGGCTGGAAACCGAAAGTAAAATTTTTTAATGGTTTACACAAAACTATTGAGTGGTACTTTACTACTCATGATAGAAATATCGTCCGAGAAACTGTTGAACACCGGCTCACCGAAAGATAAAAATTACAATTCTTTAAATTTATACTCAATATCCTCCGGATGTTTAATTGCATCAATTATACTTAAAATACCCCGTTTAAATAATAAAAATTTCATTAAAATAATTAATTTAAAACATACATTCAATAATAAAAATAAAGGAAAGAAAATAATATTTAATTTCGGGTAAATTATTCCCTTTATCCTGATTGTTCTAATATATCTTCTTATAGAATTTTTTGGCTTAATTATTCCATTTTCCGTAGTTATCCAATCGGCATCATTTACTTTAAAACGTGTTTTTCCACCACCTGATAACCTGTAATTTAGATTTGCCTCCGGTCCATTCCAAACTCCATCTTTACCATTTGGATGATGAGCATAATCGTGAATTTGATGTAAACAATGAATAGTTTTGGTCCCATCAATAATCGGAACTCTTAATAGCTTGGCCCGATAAATTATCCAGCTGTCCCAATATAATCTTCCCACTGCAAAATTCGGCATTTGAAACCTAACGATTTTGGGGAAAACAAAAAACTCTGAAGAATTACCAATAGGTTCTTCTCTCCCTTGTTGATTTAATGTCTTAGTCAAATTTGATACATAATTAGTTTGAAAAGATATTTGTTTTTTTAACAAAATATTTTGTCTTTTAGAAATCAATAGATATTTCTTAAAATAAATTTGTTTTATTGTATCGATAAAGTCAGGAAATAATATTATATCTGTATTTACATATGCCAAAATTGGATATTTTGCTTTTTGGTACACTTTTTTAAAGACATCAGATAAAATAGGCGTTCCATACTTATTTTCTTTAATACCAGAAATTATTTTTATATTATCACTGATTTGATAATTATTAATTTCCTTTTTTCCCTCAAACAGAATAATATCATCTGTTAATTTAAGCCAACTATTGATTGAGTTCTTTTGAATGATATTAGAATTGTTTTTATCTGATTTTGGTATGGAAAAAAAAGTTATCATAGCAATATTAGACAGGTTGTTGTAATTGATATATTATACAAAATCATGGACATCTATATTGCTGTAGTTTTAAAACTTGCCCCATACTGCTATAAGAAATGAAACCACAAACTATCTTAATCACCGGAGCTTTGGGATTTATTGGTTATCATACCTCTCAAGAATTAATCAAAAAATACAAATTGGTAATTGGCATAGATAATATAATCAATAATTATTCTCAAAAACTCAAAAAAGATAATTTAAAAATTCTTTCTCAATATCCAAATTTTGAATTTAAAAAAATTGATATTCTCGATTATTTGGAGCTAAAAAAAGTATTTCTAAAATATAAACCCCAAGTTGTAATTCATTTAGCAGCTCTTACTGGAGTTAGAAATTCAATTACCAATCCAAAATTGTATGAATACGTCAACATATATGGTACAAAAAATGTATATAAATTATCTATAGAAAATCATATAAATAAATTTATCTTTTCTTCATCAAGCAGTGTATATGGAAATATATCTAAAATTCCTTTTAAAGAAAATGGCAAATTGCATCCTAATTCCCCGTATGCTAAATCAAAACTTACTGCTGAAAAAATTATTATAAAACTATATAAAAAACATAAACTACCTACCGTTATTTTAAGATTTTTTTCAGTTTATGGTCCTCATGGTAGACCAGATATGGCTCCTTATATCTTTACAAAGGCAGCTTATTCCAATAAGCCAGTAATTAAATACGGACCAGGTAATTCTGCACGTGATTTTACCTACATAGATGATATCGTTCAGGCGATTATAAAATGCATTGAAAAACCTTTGACTTTTAATATTTTTAATATTGGTAATTCTTACCCTATTACATTAAATAAATTAATATTATATATAGAGAAATATACTAAAAATAAATTAATTATCATAAATAAACCAATAATAAGCGCGGAATCAAAAATAACTTATGCTAATATAGATAAAGCTAAAAAAATTATTAGCTGGAAACCTAAAACTAAATTTAGTCAAGGAATAAAAAAATTTGTTAATTGGTATAAAAATAATCGTATATGATAAAAAATTTAAAACAAGGTGATCTTATATCTTCTGCTAAGATTCATTATGAAGGAATGACTAATGATTTTCTTCCCGGATTTGGGCTGAGATTTCTAAAAAACTTACATGCACAATTAATAAATCAATCCGAGATCATAAATTTAGGATATTATGACAAAAATGAATTAGTTGGTTTTATATTAGCAACTACCAATACAAAAATAACTATGAAAAAAGCTCTTGTTGAAGGATTTTGGAAATTTTTACCATTTATATTAAAAAAAATTATCATATCTCCAAAAACTATAATAAATATTTGGCAAACAATTTTCTATGGAAATTGCTCTGATGGAATTTCATCTGAAATATTAATTCTGGCAATCGATAAACATCATCGTCGCATGGGAATCGGTAATAAATTAATATCACAACTGAAAAAAAAACTTATTAATATAAATATTAAACATTTAAAAGTAGGTACGTTATCATCAAACTTTCCTGCAAATGAATTTTATAAATCAACCGGTGGTAAGTTTTATGCATCGTTTTCTATATATGATCGTGTTTGGAACAAATATAGCTATAATTTATTAAAAATTAAGAAACTATGAAATTTATTCCTGTTGCCCAACCCAGTTTAGGAAAAGAAGAATTAAAACTTGCAACTTTTTGCATAAAAAGTACATGGATTTCTTCTGCGGGAAAATATATCAACACTTTTGAAAATGAATTCGCAAAGTACTTTCATATACCACATGCAATTAGTTGTTCCAATGGCACTATCGCTCTTCATTTAGCTCTTTTGGCTTTAAATATAGGACCCGGTGATGAAGTTATTCTACCAGCTCTAACATTTGTTGCTACAGCAAATGCTATTAAATATGTGGGAGCAAAACCCATTTTTATAGATGTGGATCCCAACACATGGAATATCGACCCTAAACTTATTGAAAAAGCTATTACAAAAAAAACTAAAGCCATTATGCCGGTACATTTATACGGATACCCCGCTGACATGAATCCAATTATGTCCTTGGCTAAAAAATATAAATTATATGTTGTAGAAGATGCTGCTGAGGCTCATGGGGCAAAATATTACAATAAATATGTAGGTACCTTTGGTGATATAGGCTGTTTTAGTTTTTATGGTAATAAAATAATTACTACCGGTGAAGGTGGAATGCTGATTACACATAGTAAACAACTGGCTGAAAAAATTAAATTGCTGAAAAATCACGGTATGTCACCGATAAAAAAATATTATCATCCTATTATCGGATATAACTATCGAATGACCAATATACAAGCTGCAATTGGAATAGCACAGCTTAAAAAAATGAATAAGTTTATTAAAATAAGAAATGAAATAAGCACAAAATATCGTAAGGAACTTACAAAAATACCAAATATTCAATTCCAACCAATTAATAAAGACATCCAATCTGTTTGTTGGCTTTTTTCCTGTCTTCTAAAATCAGGAGGAAAAATTAAACGTAATTCTCTGATTAAATATTTAAAACAAAACAGCATCGATTCCAGACCGTTTTTTTACCCGATTACCAAATTTCCTATGTATAAATCTAATAAACATTTTCCTGTATCTCAAATGTTGTTTCAACAAGGAATTAATCTTCCCACATTTATTGATCTTAAAACCACTCAAATAAAATATATAACTCATATTATAAATAAATTTTATTCTAAATCAACTGAATAAAAACCTCTAATATTATGAAATCAAAAAATCTTTCTATTATTTTACCTACGTTCAATGAAAGCGGAAACATAATAAAACTTATAAATTCTATACTTATTATTTGCAAAAAAAATAACATCTCTACTGAAATCATCATGGTGGATGACGATAGTCAGGATTTAACAGGTATAAAAACAATAAATAAATTTAAAAACAATCACTCAGTAAAAGTTTTTATCCGTAAAAAAAATAAAGGGTTGGCCAGTGCAATATTATATGGCATCAATCATTCTCGCGGAAAATATATTCTAGTAATGGATACTGATTTTAATCATAACCCGAAAGAAATACCTATAATGTTTATGTTGTCAAAAAAATTTGATTTAGTAATAGGGTCAAGATATATAAAAAACGGCGGTATGGAAAATAGAATCCGCCAATGGTTTAGCTATTATTTTAATTTATATATTCGTGTTTTACTAAATCATGATATAAGCGACAATCTCAGCGGATTTTTTATCACCAAAAGATCAATCCTGAAAAAACTTGAGCTATACAAAATTTTTTTTGGTTTTGGTGACTACTTTATTCGTCTAATATATATTATATATAGAAAAAAATATTCAATTACTGAAACTCCAGTATTTTATAAAAACCGTACTTATGGAATAAGCAAATCTAAATTTTTTAACATGTTTGTAACCTATACTAAAACTGTGATTAATTTACGTTTTTCAAAAATATGAAGTTTAAAATATGGATTTTAACAGGAATTATTATTCTGACAGTTTTTTTAATTTTTTTTAAACTTGGAAAAATTCCCATTTCCTTGCATGGCGATGAAGTGGGTGTTGGGTATAATGCTTATACCCTCTTAAAATATGGAGTTGATGAATATAATAAAAAGTTTCCTATTTCTTTCAGAGCGGATGTCACTCCAATTATTTTTTATGTAACTATTCCTGCAATAGCATTATTTGGGTTAAACGAATTTAGCATCAGATTACCTTCAGCTTTAGTGGGCATATTCACAACAATAATATTTTATATTTTTATTAAAGAATTAATAAAAACTTTTTTACTTAAAAATAAATCGTCAGTACTTAATCAAAATTTTTCTTTTAGTATGTTGGCTTTATTATCTACACTATTTATATCCATTTCTCCATGGCACATTCAACTGTCACGCATTGTACATGATGCTGCATACGGTTTATTTTTACAGTTATGCGGTTTGACTTTATTTTTTAAATTTATCCGTAATAAATCAAAATTATTATTTATTCTTTCAATTTCAATACTATCACTATCCGTATACGCATATCATAGTCCTAGACTAACCACCCCACTCTTAATAATATTATTATTTTGGATATTTCGAAAATTTATCTCCTTAAAACAAATTATATGCGCATTGATCATTGTTATCTTAATTTCAGTTCCATTAATTACAGATATTATTTCTAAACCATTCTCCCAATCACGATTTGCCGGTATTAATTTATTTATCGGACTTAATCCATCAAATTTTTCATTAATTGATATCATTATTAAATTTATTCTAAATTATGTACAACAATTTAATCCTTTTGTTCTATTTTATGATACCAGTAATACCAGATATTTTAATGTATGCGGAACAGGATTATTTTATTTAACAAGTATTCCCTTTATCATAATTGGATTATATCGAATAAGTTTTATTCCAAAATTTCGAAAATTTATTTATGGATGGATTATAATTTCGGTATTACCAGGGGCATTAACTTCAGGACCTCCAAATGCCGGTAGAATCGCTATGTTATTTCCTACAATAGATTTTTTAACTGCATTTGGTATTACTCATTTAATATCAATTACTTTAAATAATTCAAAATTGTCACTAAAAGTAGTTATTCCCTTAATTTACACAATAAGTTTTATTAATTTTCTTAATGCTTATTTTAACGACAGCATTACAAGATTCAAACAACAATGGCAATACGGAGCTAAACAAATTGCTCAATATACTCTAGCACAAGAAAGTAAATATGATCAAATAATTATTACTGATAGCATAAAACAAATATATATTTATATATTATTATATGGAGAGAAAAATCCAACAGTAATTTTCTCATCTCAAAATACCAAACGTAATTCTTATATAGGATATGCTTCTTTTGGTAAATATGAATTTAGAAAAATTAATTTAAATGAGGATTTAATAAAATCTAACACTTTGATAATCGGGTTACCTGAAGAATTCCCTTATAATAGAGGTAATTTAATCAAAGATGAACGAGATATAATAATTGCCAAATCTATTTCAAATTAATAAAACTAACTAATTTTTATTAACAAATCTTTGGCTATTTGCTTATTGGTTAAAAATTTTTGAAACATCCTATAACCATTGTCAGCAATATTTTGACGAAGTTTTGGATTATGAAGCAAAATTAAAATCTGCTCAACTAAATCTTTCGTATTACCGGATCTAACCATCACTACGTTCTTCTTGTCTTCCAATAACTCTCTATTTCCTGAAGAATTGATAACGATCACAGCAATCCCGCAAGCTAAACTATGAAAAGTTTTATTGGTAATTACAATTCGTGCTTTTTTTGATGTTCCTAAATGACTTATTGAAACGTCTGCTTGTGAAACATGTTTAGCTAATTCCCTTACAGGCATTTTAGGAAAATATATTAGATTTTTAGGTTTTAACTTTATTAGTAATTGCAATGGTTTTTTATATATTTGACTATCACCGATTAACCAAAATTCCAATTTTTTATTATTTTCCAATATTTTTGCTGCTTCTATAAAATATTTGGCTCCTGTAAGTCTAGTAAACATTCCGTGAAATTCAACTATTAATTTTTTCTTATCTTTATGTTTTCGCTTGATAAAAATCTCTTCAGCTCCCACATAAACATGATGTAACTTGTTTGGATTAATATTGAATAATTTTTTGTAATAATTTCCTGAAGATTTGGTATCGGTTATCACCTCATCAGCCAAAATTGTAGCCATTTTATCAATTGAAAAATATAATTTTGCTTGAATACTGTTTGGTTTTGCACTTTGCCTATCATAAACATATGTATCATACATTGAATAAAACATATCAAATACTAATTTTTTACCAGTTAATCTTGCTAAAATCCAAGCCAGTGGCATATTCAACTGACCCACAAACGCAACATAAATAACATTTATTTCGTTTCTTATCTTCCAATATTTTCGGATTAAGTCTGGATAACGTAAAAATACACTTCCATAAGTTGATCTGCATTGAAATACTTTAACGTTATTTTGATTTAAACCATTAATCAATATACTGTTTCGTGAATAATTGGGATCATAAGATCCAAAAAAACATATATTCATATTTAATTACAGTCTTTAGTAATTTGATAAACTTTATATTCGTTATTTTTGTAAACCCTAGTAAATTTATTTGATACAAAAGTACCGCTTACTAAATAATCAAATTTATATTTAGATTGTAATTTTATAATTTCATCGTTAGTATTAATTTCCCAATAACCTAAATCATGCAACCGATTATTCCAATCCAATGCAAATTCTTTTGAATAAAAACTCAAAGCTCCGTCTTTATATTCTCCTATTATTGATCTGTTTGAATAAACTCGAAAACCGGAATTGTAAAAAGGAACCAAAAAAACGCAATTTTGCTGACTATTGCCACCCACCCACTGTTGTATATCTATCCATGAAGTCTTACTTTTTACCGATGGTAATACTAGATTCCTCCATATAATAAAAACCAATAATATGCTCATAATTAAAATTTTTGGAAATTTATTAAATTTGTTTATGACAATATACGAAACCACAAATAGAGATAAAATTGACGGAAATATCCAAATTCTTAATAATTGCAGATTAATTATTAAAGATACAGGTTTTATTACAACAAATATGACATGTATGCCTGTAAATATTAATGCAGTTAAAATTACAGTTTTTGATAAAATTTGAAATTTTTGGTTTTTAGTTGCATTTATTAATAGGCTTACAAAAAGCGGTATATTTAACATCACTAAATAGATAAAATTATTAATATTCCAAAGATTTAAAAATGCATAACTGTTTCTTAAACTAATAATGTTTAACCAGTCTTGACGTATTGGACTAACTACTATAAGTAATATTGCTAATATTAATGTAGAAAGCATTATTAAAGGTACTTTAATTTTTTTAAATTTATGTAAATACTTACATAATTGATAAACAAATAAAATGGAAATAAAGAAAAAGGCTGATGTGGGATGTATTAAAAATGATATTATAAATATTAAAATTGCTACAAAATATTTTTTGTGAAAAAAACTATATAAAATCCATAAACCAAATGAAACGCTTAAAGCTCTTGGCAATGCTTCAGTTTCCAGTATTTGTATCGCTGTTCCCCCAACCGGGATTCTTAACAAGCTTAACAAGCCAATAAAAAATCCTACATCCAAAGAATTAAACAGCAATTGTGAAATTTTTATAAAAAAATAGAAACATAAAAAATAATACACATATCGTAATATCGAAAATAAATCATCGTATGTCAGTTTAGTTATGGAAACAATTTTTGCAATTACTTGATAATAAATAGTGATATTATTTTGAGGATTACTAGAAGATATTAAATAATCATTTTTATATAAGGAATTATCGTTAATGACTTTAATAAAAGGTAGATGCAAAACCATGTCCTCTGAGTCGTATTGTCTAGGAATAATTAAAGTGGCAAAAAGTGATAATAAAAAACATAAAATAATTGGATACACTTTCATTTATTCGATATTATCTCATATTTAGATATAATAGCTGTTATGAGGCCTAAAAAATCGTTTTTTTATGTTTTTCGCAGACCAATTACTAAAAACTTACATTTAACCAAGTATAATAAAAACCCTCATGATTTATATTATGGATTAACAAAAATAAAAAAGTTTAACTTAATTTATACTGATGAAGTATTTAAACATAAATTTCTATTATTTTTTCAATATTACTTAAATTTGTTTGTATCCTTATTTTATAAAAGTGGCTTTTCAATAATTCCAACTTTATTATTAATTCCAAAATTAAACATTGCAGATTGTATTTTTGCTACTGTAGACACTTATGGATTACCAATAGCTCTATTGAAAAAATTAGGATTTATAAAACCTAAAATTATCTTAAATACGATTGGCATGTATGATGGTTTAATAAAGTCAAACAATCCAATTTCATTATTTATTATAAGAAATATAATTAATCAAATAGATCATATAGTGTCGGGAGGTAGTTTTAGTGAATGTAAATTACTATCTAAGATGTTGAGAATTCCAATTAACCGTTTTTCTTTTATCCCCTTTGGGATTGATACTCAATTTTTTTATAAAAAATCAATAAAATCTACTAATGAAATATTAACAATTGGTGCTGATATATACAGAAATTGGGATCTTTTTTTTCAAGTAGTGAAATACTTTCCAAATGAAAAATTTAGAGTTATTACTCACAAGGGTTTAATAAAAACTACGACGTTAAATAATGTAATATTTGAATATAACGTTAATTATGAAACATTAAGAAAAAGAGTCTGGCAATCTAAATTTGTTTTACTTTTAACAAAAACAAATCATTATTTTTCCGGACAAAGTACAGCATTTAGATGCATGAGTTGCGAAAAACCTGTAATATTTACAAAAACATCAGGAGTCGGCGAATATCAGTTTATAAATTACAAACATTGCGTCGTGATACCTCCATATGATTTTAACAGTGCAATACTAGCAATTAATAAATTAAATAAATCTCAATCACTAAGGGAAAAAATAGGCAGAAATGCCAGAAAAATAATAAAAAGTAAATACAATATAAACATGTATGCTAATAAATTAGAACAAGTATTTAAAAAGATAATATACAATTAAAATTACTATGAAAATATTACTGACAGGTCCTACGGGCTTATTAGGAAAAGAATTGTTAAAAACTGCTCCATCTAATTACCTAATTTATCCAACATATCATAAGATTTTTACGAACAAACAAAATATATATTTGGATATTACAAATAAAAAAAACTGTAAGGAATTAATAGAAAAGCTTCATCCTGACTTAATCATCCATACAGCAGCTTTGGTTAATACCGATTACTGCGAGAAAAATAAAACAGAAACTTATAAAATTAATTTTTTAGGTACCCAGAACTTGTTGGAACCAGCTATAAAAATAAAGTCAAAATTTATCTATTTCTCCTCTAATGGGGTATTTGATGGTAAACACCCTCCATATTCAGAAACTGATCCTGTTAATCCAATAAATTATTATGGCAAAACTAAAGCTGAAGGAGAAGAAATTGTCAAAAAATATATGATTCACTCAATGATTATCAGACTATCAAATATGTATGGTTGGAATGATCCTCTTGAGCGAGAGAATCCAGCCACATGGTTATTAAAAAGATTTAAAGATAACCAAAAAACCTATATGGTTAGCGACGTTTATAATAATCATTTATGGGTCGGTCAAGCAGCAAAGGCTGTTTGGAAATCAATAAATAAACAACTCTACGGAAATATCATCCATATAGGAGGTAAAGACACATTAAGTAGATATGAATTCGCAATTGAATTGATAAAAATATTTTATTTCAATAAAAATTTAGTTATACCTGTTAAAAGTAAATTTTTTAAAGGTCTTGCCCCAAGACCCAGAAACACATGCCTATCAACTCAAAAAATGGAAAATTTACTTAAAATTAATCCCATAACTGTAAAAGCAGGTTTATTAAAGATGAAGAAAGCGATGAAATAATGAATAGATCTCTATTATTTAAACTATTACCTTTGGTAATTATATGCATTGGATTATTTCCAAGATTGTATAAAATTAATCTGCCCCTACTAGACGCTAAACCACATCGGGAAATTCATACGGCTGAAGTTACTCGTAATTTATATCTTGATAATTTTAATGTCTTGTATACAAAAACTAAACTTTGGGCAGATGAACCCGGATATTATTTATGCGAATTTCCTATCTATAATGTTTTAGCTGCTATTCCGTATGTTATATTTGGAACAATTAATGAAGTTTGGGGCAAATTAATATCTGTTTTCTCATCTATTGGATTAGCAATATTTTTTTTCTTACTAATTAGAAAATATTTTAACAACACTGTTGCAGTATGGGCATTAATATTTGCATATTTAATATCACCGCAAGAAATAATTTTAAGCAGAAGCTACCAACCTGATCAATTCGGATTATTTTTAGGAATGGGCAGCTTATATTTTTTCTCTTGTTGGATAAGTTATAGAAAAATATCTGATTATTTTTATTCTATTATATTATTTATGTTAACTTTGTTAGTAAAAGTTCAATTTTTCCATTTTGGGGTTCCAATGATTTATTTAGCGTATGAAAAATTCGGTAAAAATTTTGTTAAAAATAAATTTATAATTTTATATTGTATTTCAGGTATTCCAATACTCCTATGGTTAACACATATTAAATCTGTATATTTACTTTATCCGAACCTGCAATCAGCTTTCGTATTAAATGCAAATTACTGGATAGCATTAGATAAAATATTTAACTTAAACTGGTATATTAATATTTTTTATGATTTTATTGAACAAGTCATTACTTTACCGGTTTTTATGCTTGCATTAACCGCTTTTTTCATAAAAACTAAGGTAAAATTTAATTTTATCTTTTCATGGTTGTTCGGTTTATTAATTTTTGTTTTCTTATTTAGCCGTAACATTAACTATTGGTATTACCAGGTACCAATTTTGTTTCCTTTAACAGTACTTGCAGGTATCACAGTCGATTATTTAAGTACATATTTAAAAAATACTATAAAATTAAGAAAATTCTATACTATCGTAATTATCATAACTTTAATGATTTTTACTGGAAAACCTTATTTACTTAGAACTTATGCTTCCTCACTAAATCATAAATATGTTTTAGAAACCGCTAATAATGTAAAAAATATTGCGAAATCAAATTCCAAAATAATCACATCTTCATATAATAATGCTTCATTAACCTACTATTCTTTGAGACCTGATATGTGGGGAGCTACTTTTGATATAAATGAACCAAGTTGTACAAATTCATGTGCAATTGATAAATTTGAAAATTTGATTAAATGGGGAGCTTCTTTATACGTTGTTTCTGATGAATCAGAATTTCTGCAAAATCCTGAATTTTTAAATTATCTAAAAAATAAGTATAAAACAATTATCAGTAATTCAAAATTTGTAATTTTCGAACTAAAATAATTAATCTAACATGCATAAAAAGATCAGAAGTATATTTAATATTTTCAAAAAGAATTTATTACTTTTTTCCATTGTTTTAATGTCAATTTTACTCAGATTAATTACTATTTACTATGGATATATTGGAAACGAAGATGGTATTTTATTATATAACAGTAAATTGGCACGATCCGGACTAATACCTTTTATTAATTATAATGGATGGAACAGCTTATTGACCGATTTATTGAATCAAATACCGTCATTCTTCCTTTCTCCTTCAATACTACAGCAGCGGTTTTATGGATTAATTATTGCATTATCTGTTTTCGTAATTATACTCAAGATCTGTAGTAACTTTGGAAATCGTAATTTAATCATTTTAACCGCATTATTACTCGGTCTAGGATGCCCTCTATACATTTATTTTTCTAATGTACCATTTTCTGAACAACATGCGACTTTTTTTACAAGCATTTCTTTATTTATGCTAACTAAGTCATTTAAAAAAAGAAGGTTTATGTTTGATATTATTGCATGCTTTTTTTCAGTTCTTGCAGTTTTAGTAAGATCCCAAGCACTGATTGTATTAATTCTAGTTTGGCTTTACTTAATTATTTATAGAAACTATGCTGCAAAATTTAAATTTATTATTTCATTTGCTATTATTATCTTTGGAGTTTTGATATATACTCCATACTTTTTACTGAGCTGGGAAAATACTTTATATGGAATTTTTTGGCCTTTTTTTGCTAATAAATTATTATTATATGTTTATGACAATGACTCAATAACCTTAGGACAATTGACAAGCTTTATTACACTAACTGCCCGTGATTATGGAATTTATTTAGCATTAATAATTACTGGAATATTTTTTAATTTTAAAAAAATATTTTTAAAAAATGAGAAATCCGGATATATTTTATTAATTATTTTTATTTGTCTTTCTTATTTTGTTACAGGAGTTATTCATCATCCCGCAGATTCATCTTACATCTATCCTTCTATTCCATTTCTCTCTTTCTTAGCTGGCTTTTTTACGGTTAAACAATTTACTAATAAAAAAATGAAGCAATATTTTGTAATATTTATAGTTTTACTTATATTTACCTCATATGCAATCTTCCCCCATCATAAATTTATAAAAATATCATTAAGTAATATGCTAGTTACCCCACATTCTGTTTTACATAAAATATCTTCATATTTGGAAGATAATAGTAATTCTAACGATTTAATTCTAACCATGCATATGCCTGTTGTCGCTGCAATAAACCGCAATGTACCATTAACTATGAATGAAGGACCGGGATCAATATCAATTATCGATTCATACCAATCTGAAAAATGGCATTTAACTAGTCATGAAATGTTAAAAAATATAATAGCTAACAAACAAATTAAATTTATTATATTAATCAATAAATCAAAATATTATTTTGGAAAAAATGATTTTGAAAGAAATGAAATAATGAATGTAATATTAGAAAATTATAAATTATTTAAAATATTTGATGAATTCGGACAAATGACTGGTCCTAATTCAGAAACATTATATATATATTCAATCTTGTAAAAACAGTATTTTCACTATAAAATTCACTACACTTATATATGATTAAAAAAATTACGAAATGTCGTATTTGTAATAGTAGAAAAATAACCAAATTTTTTGCTTTTGGCTCAATTCCTTTACCAAATGGCTTTTTAACCAAAGAACAGTTAAAAAAATCAGAAAAATTCTATCCACTCACTGCTGGTTATTGTAATATTTGCGGTCTAGTACAACTTACGGAAATAGTAAATCCGGAGGAAATGTTTAAAAATTATGTTTATATTCCATCATCTTCAAAAACCAGAATGAACAATTTTGAAACTATAGCTTTACAAGCTCAAAAAAAATTTAAATTAAAATCAAATTCTCTGATAATTGACATTGGAAGCAATGATGGCAGCATGCTTTCATATTTTAAGGGATTGGGATACCGTACACTTGGCATTGATCCGGCTGAAAATTTAGCTAAAATTGCAGTTCTTAAAGGTATTGAAACAATTAACGATTACATATCTATTAAGTTGTCCAAAAAAATTAAATCCAAATATGGTTCAGCAGATATTATTACAGCTACCAATGTGGTAGCACATATCAGTGATTTACCAGACTTATTGCTTTCTGTGGAACAATTATTATCAGATAATGGAGTTTTTATCTGTGAGTTTCCTTATTTATTGGACTTAATACGGAAAAATCAATTCGATACGATTTACCATGAACATCTATCATACTTTTCAATTAAGCCATTAATTTATCTAATCAAACGATCCAATCTTAAACTTATTGATGTTCAACGCACGTCAATTGATGGAGGTTCTTTAAGAATATTTTTAGCTAAAAAATCATCAGTATATAAAATAAATAATCAAATAAATAAACTGTTTCAGCAAGAAATAAAAGTTGGCTTGTATGATGCAAAAACTTATATTAAGTTTGCAAAAAATGTAAAACAATTATGTAAATTACTAAAAAAAACATTAAAAAAATTAAAAATACAGGGAAAAACAATTGCCGGATATGGCGCAGCAGCAAAGGGCAACATATTATTAAACTACAGCAAAATTGATAATAAATTAATTGATTTCATAGTAGACTCAACATCATATAAACAAGGTCTTTATACTCCAGGCACACATATTCCTATTTATCCTGAAATAGAAATCATTAACCGTCAACCAGATTATGTGTTAATTTTAGCCTGGAATTTTGTAAAAGAAATTATAAACAAACAAGTTAAATACAGCAAAAATGGCGGTAAATTCATCATTCCTGTTCCCAAAATAAAGATTATTTAATGAAAAGATCCTAAAGTTATATTCACTTTTATTTATCGAAAAGTTTTAAAAAAATTAATATTTAGATCTTTTTAGTAAATTTAGAATTAAATTTTTATGTCTTTTTGATGAAGATCCATCAATTATTCCCATTATATTTTTTAAAAAAATTTTTTGCTTTTTATGTAACTTATATATAATTTTTGGATTTTTTATATAATTTTCAATTTTAATCAATAAATCAGAAGGACTATTAACCAACCAAGCTCCGCCAAATTTATTTATCGGCGTTATACCCAAACCCCAATTGGGAGCACAATAAAACAATGGTTTACCATAAATCATACACCAAATAATTGCGGTGGTATCCCAAACCAACAAAAAATCATTATTTTTAATAAAATTATCAAGAGTCACAGATTGACCAAATCTAGCGTTTATACCAAATTCTTTTGCCAGTGTTTTAAATCCATCAGAGGGTTGCCCTGGATGAAGTCTGATGTTAATAATAAAATTGTGATTGTTTCTTAATTCACAAAATAGTTCAGTAAGAAATTTTGATAATAATGCTGTGTTTGGTAAATACATTGTTAATAACAATCCCAAATTGGTTTTTTGTTTGAACGTAGGAAGAATTTGTCTTTTTTTCCAAAAAGCCTGCTTATTTTTAAAATATTTATCTAAAGCAGGATATCCTATTGCTAATATTTTTTTTGGATTATACCTTAATCTTTTTTTATACCATTTAGCTATATATTTTCCCCAAACAACAATATAATCACTATAATATCTATTCCCAATAAGTGTATTTTGCCATCCATGCATTAATAATAATGATTTTATTTTCATTTTTTTTGCCGCTAACACAAATGGCAATGCAGTAGGACCTGGATCGTGAGTTGTAATCAATAGTCGTGGTTTTATCATCTTGATTGAATATTCAGCTATATCTGTTTGAGAAATAATTTTTGAAATATTTGTAATTAATACTTCTTTTGTCTTTGATATTAAAATTTCTTCAACTAATTTTGGAAAACCACTTAAACAGGTTGAGTAATCATAGCTGGTATATATATTCTTAAGGCGACTTATTAACTTCTTTTTAAGATTATCCTTTTTCTTGTTAAATTCGTTAGGAATAACATTATTTGCAGAAATATATTTAAAACCTGTATTATTCAATACAACTTCATCTTCGATAGTTTGAAAACCAGTAAGAATTTGAATTCCTTTGTATATTTTTTCTTTATTTAGTAATTTGATTAAACTTTCATAATAAAGAAGATTTCTACCTGCAGAATATATCAAAATATCTGTTTTATATAATTTTTTATCAGTTAAATAATTAGTAATTAATCGGTGTATTATTGTATTAACATTAATCAATAAGTTGGGAATAATCTGAATATAAATGTAGAGATTTATAAATATTTTAATAATTTTTTCTAAAAAATTATGTTTATCAATAATAGTTATTCTATGTTTGGGAACGAACATTGATAATATTTGCATTTGACTTTGATAGGGATAATATATGTCAGTACGTATTTTATTATGATAATAAAATTTCAAATAATGGGATCCGGGTAATAATTTATTAATTGAAAGCCAGTATTGATAAGTATCCAATACTTCTAAATAAACTAATTCTAACCAATCCTGATTTGGTAAAATCCATTTTTTAAAATCTGGAAATCTTGCTACAAGATTTTTTAAAACTTTTTGTACCAAATAAGTTACTTTAATTTCAAAATTCCAAAAATATTTTTGATAATAATCTGAATGGCTCACGTGACCATATTTAAAATAATCAAAATAATTTAATCCTAAATTACGTAATAGTTTTTGTCCTGTTAAAGTTGGTGTTAAAATAATTACTTTTTTATCAGCATTTGATTTTTGGTATGAAATTGCAAATTTAACTTCTGAATCAGAAGAGGTGAGTATTACCGTTGTATTCATACAAGAAGATTACTTATTTGTTTTTCTAGTTGCTTAACTGTAAGAAAAAATTTATTATTACCACTATTATAGGAAAAATTAACAATAACCTTATTATTTCCATTATTATTTGTTTTTTTATTATCATTCCAAAATTCAAAATCAGGTGATAGAATATAATAATTTTTAAACTCTGCAATATTTCTTGATTCGTGTTGCGATACCAAATCCTCATGAATTTTTTCTCCGGATCTAACTCCTATATATTGTATTTTTACTTTAGAATCTATTGCTTTAACTAAATCTATAATTTTAAAACTTGGCATTTTGGGAATAAATACTTCCCCACCTTTCATTTTTTCAATAGATGATATAACAAATGCCACTGCTTCTTCTAAAGTAATCCAAAACCTAGTCATGTCTTTATGAGTTACGGTGAATTTTCCGTTTTCTTTTTGTTTTATGAAAACCGGAATTACGCTCCCTCTGCTTCCCGCAACGTTTCCATATCTAACACAACTGATAGTAGTTTTATTTTTACCTGTATAAACATTTCCTTGTATCATAAGTTTTTCCATACACAATTTAGTAGCTCCATATAAATTAACAGGAGATACAGCTTTATCTGTAATTATGCCCATTACTTTTTCCACATTTGCATTTAAAGCGGTTTCTATTACATTCATACTTCCGTTTATATTGGTTTTAATTGCTTCAGTGGGATTGTATTCACAAGCCTCTATTTGTTTCATCGCGGCTGCATGAATAACAAGGGTTACGCCATCCATAGCTCTTTGTAATCTATCTTTATCTCTTACATCACCAATTAAATATCTTACATGCGGATGAGAAATTATTTTTTCCATTTCGAATTGTTTATATTCATCCCGACTATAAATCCGTAAACTTTTTGGTGGATGTAGTTTTAATACAGTTTTAGTGAATGCTTGTCCAAACGAACCAGTACCTCCTGTTAATAGAATTACTTGTTTTGACCAGTTAAACATGGTATGAATGTAGCATACAATAGGCCTAATCTCAAGTTCTATACAATAGTTATTTTTTTATTAGTTAATTTTAATATATAAATTTTTACTCAATATATACTTTTTAGTTATTTAACTAATAACCAGAAAAATATGAAAATAGCGCTAATTGGTGTAGGCTCAATAGGTTTACGACATTTGAATAATTTATCAAAACTTGGATATCGGGATGTAATTATTTTTGATACTTCCAAGGGACAAATTTTTAAGGCTAAAAAAATACTGCCTTCTGTTGTTTTTTGCAACAAGATAAACAGTATTTGGCAACAATTACCTAACATAGTTTTTATAAATACTCCAACTTATACACATATATCATATGCTATTAAAGCTGCTCATATGGGTTGCCACATTTTTATTGAAAAACCTTTATCAAACAATTTAAAGAGTATAAAAAGATTATTAACAATAATAGATGATAAAAATTTAACAACTATGGTTGGATGTAATATGCGTTATTACTGGGCAATACGTAAGATTAAAGAGTTAATCTCAAAGAAAATAATTGGTAAATTATACGCAGCACATATTGAATCAGGTTCGTACTTACCCGAATGGAGAAAAAACAATTATCGAAAAACATATTCTGCGCAAAAAATAATGGGAGGCGGTATTATTCTTGATGGAATTCATGAACTCGATTATGCAATTTGGTTTTTTGGAAAAATAATTAAACAAATATCTATGTATGGTAAGGTATCTAAATTAGATATTGACACTGAAGACGTAGCTGATGTCCTTTTAAAATTCGAGTCAGGCCCGATTGTAAATATTCACCTTGACTATTTACAACATAATTATTCACGAAATTGTAAAATAATCGGCGAAAAAGGCACAATCATATGGAATTTTTCAGAACATTTAGTAAAGATTTATTCCCACAACACCAAGAAATGGCAATTGATTGAAGAACCTAGATCTTATAATTTAAATCAAATGTATATAGATGAAATCAAATATTTTCTGGACTGTGTTAAACAAAAACGAAATACCTTAAATTCAGTTATATCAGCTTCACAAACATTAAGAATTGCTTTAAATATAAAAAATACAAAACATTATGTCACATAAATACGGTATCGTTGTGCAGGCTAGATGCGGATCTACTCGTTTACCGAATAAAATACTTTTACCAATTTGTAAAAAAACTGTTTTAGAACACATAATTAGAAGACTTAATAGGGTTAAAAAGTCTTCTATCTTAATTATTGCAACCACAATTGAAAAAAAAGATCTGGAAATTTTGAAAATTTGTTTTAATTTACAAACACATGTTTATTGTGGATCAACTAATGATGTTTTAGATCGCTATTATCAAGCAGCCAGATTATTCCAATTACAAAACATCATCCGTATAACTTCGGATTGCCCGTTGATTGATCCTCAATTGGTAGATCAAATGATATTATGCCATGAAAAACAAAAAAATGATTATTCTACAAATAGTCAGCCTCCTACTTATCCGGATGGTGAAGATATTGAAATTATGACTTATTTAACTTTAAAAAAAACCTGGCAAAAAGCAAAATTATTGTCTGAACGTGAACATGTCACGTCTTTTATTTATAAACATCCAAAATTGTTCTCAATTTTTGATTTTAAAAACTCTATCGACCTTTCAAACAAAAGGTGGACACTTGATTATCCGGAAGATTATAAATTTATTAAAAAAATCTACCAAGGATTATATAATATAAAACCGTATTTTAGCATAAGTGATATAATCAAATTCATTCAAAAACACCCGGAACTGGAAAATATTAATAAATATATCTCTAGAAATATTGGCTATCAAAAATCTCTTAAATTAGATAAGAAAGTTGTTATTTAGGATTAATTCATGGACAAATCACAACGTTTATATAAAATTGCAAAACAAATTATTCCCGGAGGTACTCAGCTTTTATCCAAACGTCCTGAAATGTTTTTACCGGATCTTTGGCCTGCATATTATTCAAGAGCAAAAGGATGTGAGGTTTGGGATTTAGATGGTCGACATTATTTTGATATGAGCTATATGGGCATAGGCGCGAGTATTATTGGATATGCTAATAAAGAGATTGACAACGCAGCGTTAAATGCAATTAACAAAGGAAATATGTGTACTCTCAATAATCCGGAAGAAGTTGAATTGGCTAAGTTACTTATTAAACTTCATCCTTGGGCACAACAAGTGCGTTATAGCCGAACCGGTGGTGAAGCAATGGCTATTGCAGTAAGAATTGCTCGTGCTGCAACTGGTAAAGACAAAATCCTTTTTTGCGGTTACCATGGTTGGCATGACTGGTATTTGGCAGCTAATTTAAATAACGACAAAGCTCTTGATGATCATTTATTACCTGGTCTTGAATCTAAGGGTGTTCCTCGTAGTCTTCTTGGAACCGCTGTACCGTTTACTTATAATAATTTATTAGAATTCACTCAAAAATTTGATCAACTAAAAAAAGATTTGGCAGCAGTAGTGATGGAACCTATTCGAAATACTTATCCCAATAAGGATTTTCTAACCACCATCAGATCTCGGACCCAAAAATATGGTGTCGCTTTAATTTTTGATGAAGTTACTGCTGGATTCAGATTAAGTTTGGGAGGCGCCCATTTGAAATTAGACATTAATCCGGATATTGCTGTTTTAGGAAAAGCTATTAGCAATGGTTTTCCCATGGCAGCTATTATAGGAAAATCTAGTTTTATGAATGCAGCTCAGGACTCGTTTATTAGCAGCACTTTTTGGACAGACAGATGTGGACCAACAACTGCTTTAGCAACTATAAAATTTATTAAAACAAAAAAAATAATTCCTTATATAAATAAAATTGGTAAATTTGTTCAGAATGGATGGCGTAAAATTGCATCCAAAAATCACATTAATATCACAATTAGCGGTATTTATCCTCTAAGTCATTTTGAATTTAATTATCCAAATAGTCAGGCAATAAAAACACTGATGATCCAGATCATGCTTGAAAAGGGTTTTTTGGTAACTAATGCATTTTACGTTTCATATGCTCATAAAGTTAACCATATAAATAATTATCTTAAACATTTGGATACTACTTTTTCACTATTATCTAAATATATAAAAGAAAACAATATCGAAAGCCATCTAAAAAGCACTTCTGCTCATAAAGGATTTTTTCGCCTCACATAATTAATTGTTTACGCCGTTAAAAATTCTAAATTAATTTTATTAATCAACAACTTCGTTGTTAATGTTGTATTTTATTTAATAACCAGGAATCTATTTATTTTGATTATTGGAGTACTTAATATCTTCTGAAATTGGGAAACAAAACAAAATTAGATTATAAAAAAGGCTAGAAAAACAACTGTAAAAAATGTTATTAAAAATGTTTTTTTTAAAAGACTATGATATAGTACGGATTAAATCCTATCTTAAAGGCAGACAAATTTCTGTTCGGGAAAGTTGAATTATGCGATTTGGAAAAATTGACCATTATTTACTTCTTGGCGGCGGAAAATTATTGGGTGAATTGGCAATTACCCTAACTAAACAAGAAAAAAAAATTACTGTTGTCACCAGCCCACGACACGTTAATGAAATCCTTCCTGATATAGGAATTACTTTAGCCACATTATTAAATAAGAATAAAATTCCTTACATTTCATTATCCAATTTAAATAATAAAATTATTGATGAAATTATCACTCCAACTACTTTAGGTATTTCAATAGGAGCTGCTTGGATTTTTAAATCAAGTTTTATTAGAAAATTTAATTCTAGATTAATTAATCTACATGGTAGTAAACTTCCTCAGGACAGAGGTGGCGGTGGATTCTCCTGGAGAATATTACGGAAAGACCGGCAAGGATTTAACCTAATTCATTTAATTGACGACGGAGTAGATACCGGAGATATCGTATATTACGAAGAATATGTATTTCCTGCCTTTTGTCGTATTTCTTTAGATTTTCAAAAATTTTCTACGAATCAATACCTAAAATTTATTGGGTCATTTATTAAAAAAATAGAGAAAAATAACGAATTTAAACATATTTCACAAACTGAATATTTCAGCAGTTACTGGCCAAGACTAGCAACCAATAAACACGCATACATCGACTGGAGTTGGACACTTTTTGATATTGAAAGTTTCATTTGCGCCTTTGATGATCCTTATCCTGGTGCTATGACATTTTTAAACGGAAAATTAGTCAGGATTAAAGATTGTTATTGTATTACAACTGACGGTAAATTTCATCCTTTTCAAACTGGTATCATATACCGAATTAATTCAAATTCCTTATTTGTCGCTTGTAATGAAGGCTCTCTTATAATAAATAAATTAGTAGATAAAAATAATAAGCCGATATTGGATCGTGTAATTTTAGGTGATAGGTTTTATACACCAGGTAAATTACTTGAACAAGCTATGCAAACCCGAGAATATTACTCTGCATCTGGAATAAAAAAGGGATAAAATATGTTTTTATATAAATTATTAACACCGTAGATAATACTATTAATATAATTATTGGTTTTTAAAAACTTCAGAATTTATAAACCAAAATTTATAATTACCTATACCTAAGACTGTATAAAAATAGCTGTTATGAAAAAAATTAGTATTTGCATTCTGGACTATGGATCAGGTAATGTAAAATCTGTATTTAATTTAGCAACAACATTAAACCCTAATGTTACTATTTCAAACCAAACCCGTGATATTGAAAATGCTACTCATTTGATTTTACCTGGCGTTGGCGCATATGCAGCGGCAATGCGAAAGATCCATCAGTTAATCCCTATGACTCATTTAGAAAAAGCTGTTTTTACAGATAAAAAACCTTTTTTAGGTATTTGCGTTGGAATGCAGGTACTAGCCAATAAAGGATATGAATTTGAAATCACTACTGGACTAGGGTGGATTCCGGGAGAAGTAAAAAAATTGGATTCAGGATTCCTTCCATTACCTCATATCGGTTGGAATAATATAGAAGTCATACAAACCTCACCATTAACTAAACAATTTAAGACTCTTGATTTTTATTTTGTCCATAGTTTTGTATTTCAACCAAAAAATAAAAAAAATTTGATTGCTCAAACAAACTATGGAAATAATTTCGCAGCTATTATTAATATGGATAATATTTACGGTGTTCAATTCCATCCAGAAAAAAGCCAAAAAGCCGGACAAATGCTTTTATATAATTTCCTAAATTTATGAAGAAAAAGCGCTTGGTACCTGTACTTCTATTAAAGAACGGTTGGTTGGTTCAAAGTAAGCAATTTAAACGTTTCCAAAATTTAGGCAACCCTGTAACTTCAGTCAAACGATTGAGTGAATGGGCTGCTGACGAGTTAATATATTTAGATATATCTAGAAATAAAAATTATGACCTACGACGTAATGATATTCACAACCCCAATAGAAATAATTTCTTAGATATTATAAATGACGTCTCTAAGGTTGCCTTGATGCCAATTACGGTCGGAGGTGGAATAAAAAATTTAAACGATATTGAAATCAGACTTAAGAAGGGGGCAGATAAAATTTCTATCAATACGATAGCTTTGAAAAAACCTAAATTTATATCCGAATCTGCACATGAATTCGGATCACAATGCATAGTAGTTTCAATCGATGTAAAAAAAATTAATAATAAATACATCGTTATGTCTGAATACGGTCTTAAACCAACATGCTATAATCCTGTTGATTGGGCAAAAACTGTCGAAAATTTTGGCGCCGGAGAAATACTATTAAATTCTGTAGATAGAGACGGTGTCAAAAATGGTTATGACATACACTTAATTAAAGAAGTCGCAGATTGCGTTAAAATCCCGATTATAGCTTGTGGCGGAGTTGGTGAGTGGAGTCACTTCGCTGAAGCCTTGACAAAAACAAAAGTTGATGCAATAGCAGCCGCAAATATTTTCCAATATACTGATCAAAGTGTTTATTTGGCAAAAAAGTATTTATTTGAAAATGGTTTTAATGTTAGATCACCAGATTTGATTTTAATAGATAAAAAATAGAGCTGTGTTAAAACGATAAGATATATACTGCCTCTTAAAATTTAAAACCATCTTATTTATTAAATAATTGGAGGTATATGCGATATTGTAAAAAATGTGTCTATCCTGAAGTTGCTGTCAATTTATATATCGATGAAAATGGCGTATGTTCAAGTTGTCGGACATTTGAAAAATTTAAGAAATTAACAAACGAGTTTTGGAAAATAAGGAAAAAAAAGTTTTTACAGATCATAACGCAAACAACAAAAAATAATAAGTCAAATTATGATTGTGTAATTCCTGTTAGTGGCGGTAAAGATAGTTATTTTCAAACACACACAATTGTTAAAGAATATGGATTAAAACCTCTTTTGGTTACATATCACGGTAATAATTATTTACCTGAAGGTGATTATAACCGCGATCAAATGCGTCACAAATTTGATGCAGATCATCTCGTATTTGGTCCCAGTGTGGAAGTATTAAAAAAATTAAACCGCCTATGTTTTAGAAAAATGGGAGATATGAATTGGCATGCGCACTGCGGTATCTCAACTTATCCAATTCAAATTGCAGTCAAATTTAATATTCCATTGATTATTTGGGGAGAAATTGCCTGGGATATTTCAGGTATGTATGAACCTGAAGATTTTGTTGAATTTAGCAACAGAAGCAGGCATGAGCATTCCTTAAGAGGCTTTGAATGGTATGACTTAATTACAGATTCTCAAGAAAAACTTACTGAAAAAGATCTTTTATGGGCAAAATATCCGGCTGATGAGGAAATTCTAAAAGTAGGAGTGAAAGGTCTTTATATAGGAAACTTTTTTAAATGGGATCCTAATCAGCATGCAAAACTTATACAAAAAAAATACGGTTGGAAACCAAGAAAAAAACCGTTTGACAGAACCTATAGAAATTTTTCCAATCTGGATGACCGTTATGAAAACGGTCTTCATGACTATTTAAAATATATAAAATTCGGATATGGTAGAGCATCTGATCATGCTTCAAAAGATATTAAAATGGGATATATGACTCGCAAACAAGGCATAGAAATGGTAAAAAAATATGACCATATAATACCTAAGGATTTAAATTATTGGCTTAAATATGTCAACATGAGCGAAAAAGATTTTTGGAAAATTGCAAATTCATTCAGAAACTCTTTAGTATGGAATAAAGATAAAAAAGGAAACTGGTTAAAAGATAATATCTGGGAAAAACAGAATGAATAATATTAACTTCAAAATCGGAAAAAAAACAATTGGTGAAAACTCACCGTGTTTTATAGTTGCTGAAATGTCAGGAAACCACAATCAAGATATCGATCAAGCTTATAAAATTGTAGATGAGGCAGCAAAATCTGGTGTTGACGCAATAAAATTACAAACATATACTCCCAAAACATTAACAATAAACAGCAATAAAAAATGGTTTAAAATAACTTCCGGAAAATGGAAAGGTACTACCCTTTATACTTTATATCAAAAAACATACACACCTTGGGAATGGCAACCCAAGCTAAAATCTTATGCAGAAAAAAAAGGTTTGATTTGTTTTTCTACCCCATTTGATAATTCTGCGGTAGATTTTTTAGAAAAAATGAATGTTTCATTATATAAAATTGCGTCATTTGAAAATATAGATTTAGAACTATTAAAACGTATTGGCAAAACTAAAAAACCGGTAATTATTTCTAGAGGATTAGCGTCGCTTGAAGATATTAAATTAGCCATTAAAACGCTTAAAACTGCAGGATCAAAAAATATTGCAGTATTACATTGTATCAGCTCATATCCTGCCACTTTAAATCAAATGAACATAAGAACTATGCAAGATATTCAACATAAATTTAAAGTAATTACCGGATTATCTGATCATAGTTTAGGATTAACTGCTTCAATCACTGCTGTTGCAATGGGAGCAAAAATAATTGAAAAACATATTACTTTATCCAGAAAAGATGATGGATATGATTCAACTTTTTCTCTCGAACCTAAGGAAATGAAACAATTGGTAATAACTATTCGTGATGTAGAAAAAGCTATGGGAAAAATTACATATAAACCTGATAAACAAGAATCTGAAAATATCATTTTTAAACGTTCGTTGTTTGCTGTAAAAGATATAAAAAAAGGAGAACGTATTACTTATAAAAATATTAAGTGCATTAGACCAGGATATGGAATATCGCCTGTATATCTAGATCAGATTATTGGAAAAGCTGCAAAACAAAATATTGAAAAAGGGTCACCTTTAAGTTGGAAAATGATTCAAGAATGAATAATTTGTCTATTAGAAAAGCAAAACTTTCTGACGCAAAGAGTTTATTGTTAATCAGAAATCAAAAACACGTAAGAAATAAATCTATCAATACGGAGTTAATTCAATTCTCTCAACACATAAAGTGGTATAAAAAATTCTTAGACAATTCTAATAATTACATATTTTTACTTGAAGTCAATTTAAAATATTCAGAAAATATAATTATTGGATATTGTAGATACAACTTAGCGAGAAACATTTATTATTTATCTATAGGAATTGATAAACGTTTTTTAAATCAGGGTTATGGAAGCTACTTTCTTCAAAAAACCCTAAAGCTGGTTAAAACTAGAAAAATACCAATAAAAGCAAAAATAAAGAAAAACAATATAATTTCTTTAAAAATATTTCAAAAGAACAATTTTTCGATCTTCAGATCTAATTCATTTTATTACTATTTAGTAGTAAATTCATTAGTACATAATTAAGTTCATTTTTTGTAAGATTTGGATAAATCGGTATTGAAATTTCCTCTTGATAGAATTTTTCAGAAATTGGAAAATCTCCTTTTTTATATCCAAACTTCTTTGTATAATACGGTTGCAAATGAACTGGTATGTAATGAACTTGTACTTTGATATTGGCTTTATGCAGCATTTTTACCAATAGTGTTTTTTGAAAAAATGAAATGTTTCTAATTTGTATTGGAAATAAATGCCAAGATGACGTTCTATTTTTGGGAACTGTTAAAAATTTTATATTGCTAATGTTTTTTAGTTGTCGTTGATAAAAACCAGCAATTTTTTGACGTACCTTGATAAATTTAGATAATTTGACTAATTGAGATAAGCCTAGCGCTGCTTGAATATCCGTTAATCGGTAATTAAAGCCTAAATCCTGCATTTCATAATACCAAGGACCTTCGTTTTTGTTAATAAATAGTTTAGGATCTTTGGTAATGCCATGCGTCCGAAACAATATTAGTCTCTGATAAAATTTATAATTATTTGTTAATACAGCTCCTCCTTCTCCTGTAGTTATAGATTTTACCGGATGAAAACTAAAAATAGACATGTCAGCTAACGAACCAGCCTTGCTTCCTTTATATGTAGCTCCTAATGAATGACACGCATCAGCAATAACTATCAAATTATGTTTTTTGGCAATTTCACTAATTTCATCATAGTCTGCTGGCATTCCTGAATAATCAACCGGAATTATGGCTTTAGTTTTTTTAGTAATTTTTTTTAATATTTCGTTTGGATCAATTAATGGAATTTCTGGCTTAATATCAGCAAATACAGGTATACCACCACAATACATCACACAATTTACTGAAGCAGCAAATGTCATAGGAGTTGTTATCACTTCATCCCCTTTTTTGATTCCCGCTGCATAACATGCTCCATGCAAAGCTGAAGTACCTGAAGAGAAAACTACTGCATATTTTACTTTGCAATATTTTGTCAGTTCGTTTTCAAATTTTTCAATCAAAGGTCCTTGTGTCAAAAAATCGGATTTTAAAACCTTAATAACAGATTTAATGTCTAGAGTATCAATTGATTGTTTGTTATAGCTAATAGGCTTTAATAAATTTTTCATTCTTAAAATTTATTGTTATAATGGTCTAATTAATAGAATATTTGTTTTTTTATAGAAAAACTAATGCCAACAAACATAATAAAACTTTCAAATTTAAAAAAATATTTTGTTCCAATCATATTATTAGTGGGATTTGTAATCCGTGTCGTTAATCCAAATTTTGGTTCTCCTGTATTATATGTAATTCCGGATGAAGTACCAAATTACCTTGCTGCATGGCAAATGTTAGCTAATAAAAGCCTAGTAACTAGTTCGCAATATCCGCCGCTTGGATCCCATATAATGCTGCCATTTTTTATTTTAGCCTATATTTATAAGCTGATATTACATCAAGTATCCACTATCGAACAATTTATGTTGTTTTTGGTGACACATGAAGGTTATTTTATGTTTATTCCTAGAATTATATCTGCATTATTCGGTACATGTACAGTATATGTAATTTTTAAAATAACTCAATTGATTTTTCCTAAACAAAATAATATTTATTTATGGGTATTATTTTTTTCTACATTTTCAATTACTCAAATTCAAATGTCTCATACGGCAAAACCATGGATGTTGTCATTGTTTTTCTATTCTCTAGCTATTTATTGGCTTATCAAATATCAAATAAATAAGTATAGAATTTTTGATGCTTTAATTGCTGTTTTCTTCTTATCTTTTGCTATCGGTTTTCATTTTTCAGCAGTTTATGGTTTAGGATTAATATTTATCATCTGGTTTTTTAGATTTTGGAGAATTAGAAAATTGGGTCATAATTATTTTGAATATTTATTAATCATTTTATTGCCTATATTGTCATTCATACTTTTTACAAGATTAATGAGTTATAAATACGCGTCTACTGAATTTACAAATATTCTTTTTGGTAATTTCCAAGATGGATTTTTTAAATATATTATTTTTTACCTAAAAGAATTTTTATTTACTGAACCTGTTATATTGCTAACCTTTTTATGTATAATTTGGTTTTTTAAATACTTACCAAAATTATTAATTTCTATAGCTTTTTATTCAATTGTATATTTTTTATTTATTTCGATAACTTTTTACCAATCTTTAAGGTACATGTTGCCAGTATTAATTATCTTCCCAATATTCACTGGGTATTTTATATATCGATTGAATTTAATCAATAGATCAGGTATTTTAGTAAAAATAATTTACTCAATAATAATAATCTTAGCCATTTTACCCTCGTGTTTTTGGCTATCTAGATATTTACAAACTCCTACGTTTATACAAGCATCTTCTTGGATTAACCAGAATATTTCTAAAGATATTAAAGTAGCCTCAACATCCATTCGTTTTAGTCCATTCGTACCAAATATGGAAGCAATTAACTTAATACAAAAAAATAAACCAGGTTCATATCAAAAATTAAAAAGTCTAATAAACTCTTCAATATCTTCTGATAATTTACGAAATATTATTTATTTTGAAAAAGTTATTGATGTTAATAATGTGAACGATATAAATAAATATGTCTATAACAATGATATTAAATATATATTTAACTATTACTGGTCCTATAATTCATCTCTTATAAATAAACTAGATAAACAAAAATATATATTAATAAAAAGATTTTCTCCCATGAAATCAAACGATACCAATAATATTGTTAATTTAATTCATGGTTCAGCAAATACGCTAGAGACCGTAAGAATTGAAAGACTAGGACCTATTATTGACATTATTCAAGTAAAATAAATCAGAATTATGCTAAAATATTTTTTAATAAAATTTAGTAAAAATGGACAATAATAATTACTATATATATAAAAAAAGCTGTTCAAAATTTAGCTCTAAATTCATATTCTGACCCAAAAATTATTTTACTAATTTCTATTACTCTAGTTAGATTGGTAATGTTAAAATAGTTTAGCTAAATTCATTTCCTTATACCATTTTTTAGTTCGTTTTAAACCTGTTATTAAATCAACACTAGGTTGATAATTCAGTAATGTTTTTATTTTAGTTAAATCAGGTAATCTTCTTCGAGGCTCATCAGATGGATATTTATAAGGATAAGGCACCGATCGAACTTCAGGCTTTTTCTTAAATAATTGAGAAACAATATTAGCTAAACTCATCATATTTATTTCATTAGTATCATTTCCAATGTTGTATATTTCGCCATTTTTACCCATTAGTAATACTTTATATATAGCAATTATTGCGTCAGTGATATAACAAAAAGTTCGAGTTTGATTTCCATTATCATGTACGGGTAAATGCTTATTTGTTAACGCTCTACTAAAGAACATAGGAATGACGCGATAATCATTTAATTTCATACCTGGACCAAATACATTAAATGGTCTGACAATTTTAATCGGAATTTTATGCACTTCGTGATATGCTAAACAAAGGGTTTCCCCTAATCGCTTGGACTCGTCATAACAAGCCCTGGAACCCGTGCAAGACACGTTTCCCCGATATGTTTCCGGCGTAGGTATTGATGAAGGATCCGGATCACCATATATTTCACTTGAACTAAAAAATAAAAACCCTTTTATTTTTTTTATTCTGGCTAACTCAAGAAGATTTTTTGCTCCGTATATCGTTGTTTCAATTGTTTCTATTGGGAATTTTTTATAATAAATTGGTGAGGCTACGCCTGCGGCATGAATAATATAATCAATAGGCTCGCTTATTTTTAAAGGATTTCTTATATCATGTTCAATTAACTTTAAACCGTTATTGGAAAATTTATTTAAATTATTCTTAGATCCGGTTATATAATTGTCTATAGAAATAACTCTGCATTTAAAGTTTGGGTATTTTTTGTTTAAATATAAAATGAATCTAACAATATAATTACCGATAAAACCTGATCCTCCTGAAATCAAAATCGTTTTATTTTTAAGTTTTTTTACTTCATCTTTAAGAGATTTACTTATTTCTATTAAATCTTGATTGATTGTTGGATTATTCATATAATGAACGCTATTGTAACAAAATTTATCAATTAATTCTAAGTTTTAATGAAAACTATAACTAAAATTGAAATTTGCAGAATATGCAAAAACAACAATTTAAAAGACGTGTTTAATTTTGGACCTACTCCCCTAGCAAATGCATTTATAAATGAGAAAAATCTTAATAAAAAAGAAACTTTTTACCCATTAATCGTGTGTTTTTGTCAAAAGTGTTATTTGTTACAGCTTCGATATGTAGTATCTCCAAAAATATTATTTAAAGATTATGTTTACTATTCATCAACTTCCTCTGTTTTTATAAAACACTTTCAAGATTTTGCCGATCATGTAACTAAAACTTTACATCTAAAAAATAATTCATTATGTATAGATATCGGTAGCAATGACGGAATTTTACTTAAACCGCTAAAAAAACTAAATATGCGTGTTTTAGGCGTTGAACCCGCAAAAAATGTTGCCAAAACAGCCATTGATCAAAAAATAACAACTTTACCAGAATTTTTTAATATAAAACTAGCAAAAAAAATATTTAACAAATATGGGTCAGCTGATATTGTCTGCGCAACAAATGTTTTTGCTCATATTCATGATTTAGATGAAATTATCAACGGAGTCAAAATTATTTTAAACAAAAATGGTGTGTTTATAATTGAAGCTCCTTATTTGATTGATTTTTTACAAAACAATTTATTTGACACTGTATATCATGAACATTTATCGTATTTATCTGTTGTACCTTTACAAATTTTATTTAATAGATTTAACATGAAAATATTCCGAGCTGAAAGAGTTAATTCACACGGAGGATCTTTAAGAGTTTTTGTTGCATTAAATGAAAGTAAATATAAAGTTCAATCCTCAGTTATTAAATTACTGAAAGAGGAAAAAAGACTAAAATTAAATTCTTTAAACACTTATCTTAATTTTTCTAAAAGAATAGAAAATAACAAAATTACTCTTCTAAATGTTCTTAATACGCTAATATCTAAAGGAAAAAGAATTGCCGGATACGGAGCACCCGCAAAAGGGAATACACTTTTAAATTATTTTGGAATAAATAATAAAATTATTGAGTATATTATTGAAGATAGTATTTATAAACAGGGATTATATACTCCGGGAACCAGAATTCCTATAGTTAAGTCGGAAAAATTATATAAAGACAAACCTGATTATTTATTTATTCTTGCTTGGAATTTTGCAGAATCAATAATGAAAAATCATAAAAATTTTCGTAAATGGGGTAAATTTATTCTTCCAGTTCCTAAACCAAGAATCATTTAAATTAATTTAATTCTTACTATGTCCTTTTCGTATTTTTTCTGATCTCTATCTTCAGTAGTTAAAACTAACATAATTGAATCTTCAAGAAATTTCATTGCATGTATTATGCCGGTTTCAGTATTAATTGAATCACCTTTGTTTATAGTTATTGATTTAATCTTACTATTATTTTTTAATTTTTTTTCATAATATTCAAATTTTCCGGATATTAAATATATATAATGACTATCTGTTTTATGGTAATGATTAGCTCTAATAGCGTCTTTTTTAGATGTAATTATTAATGACGACTTAATTTTGTTATTTTTAGTAAAATCGAATATATTAACTATTTGACCACGATTATCCTTATACACTGGGAATTTTGATATAATTTTCATTGTTTATTTGTATCACAGTCTTATGCTTTTAGTCAATAATATATTGATATAATTATAAGTTATAATCAGATTTTATGAAAAACAAAATTTTATTCGTTTCTCCAAGAAATTCTTCGTTTTTTATACCTATTAAACACGCATTAACAAAACTTGGAATGGATGTCTTTACATTTGATTATCTTAAACCTGACGTAATGTCTCGTATGCTGGGAATAATCTCAAACTTACTCAATTCCAAGAGATTTAAAATATTAAGGAACAATCGAATAAATCATCAATTGATAAAAAAAATTAAAATATTGAAACCTAATTATTTTTTTACGGTTAAAGGGGAAGTGTTTTACCCAAAGACTATTGAACAAATTAATTCCTTGGGAATAATAACTATAAACTGGTATCCTGATAATCTTGTGTTGTGGCAAAATCTTATAAAAACAGCAAAAACCTATAAATATTTTTTTTCTGTTTGTACAATGCTTACTACAAAATTAAATCAAACAGGAAGAAAAACATATTATTTACCAGTGGCTGGTCAAGCAGATATTAAAATTATTCAAACACCCAAAATTTATGATATTGTTTTTGCTGGACACAGGACTCAAAAGAGAATAAATTATTTTTCTGAAATTTGCGATTTAAATTTTAATCTTTGGGGTTATCCGCATTGGAAACATACCATTATGGCCCCTTATTATCGAAATTACTTACCTGTAAATAGGATGCAGAATATTTTTAGACAAGCAAAAATTGTTATTAATGTTTTAACGGGAGAAAAGGGTATACCTATCAACACTGCTAACTTAAGAAATTTTGAAGCAACCGGTGTTGGTACATTTATTTTAAGCGAATATTGCCCAGCATTAGCTAAATTATTCATTGAAGATCAAGAAATGGTTTTTTTCAGAAATAAAAAAGAACTAAGACAAAAGGCAATTTATTATCTTAAACGTGACAAAGAAAGAGAGAGAATTGCAAAAAATGGTTGGCTTAAAACCCGTAAAGATCACACATATATTATGCGTTTTAATGAAATGTTTTCAATAATAAAATGATTAATTATGCAAAAAAATGCCTTTCCCAGATTTTTTCTAAGCTTATTAAAATTAGATATTACTTATTTTACTAAAAGTAGCCTTTGGGCAACATTACAACAAATAATCGGTGTAACATGCGGGTTAATTGTCAGTTACTTTTTTGGTCATTTCCTTTCAAAAACCACTTTTGGAGAATACAATTTAATACTTTCATATTTAGGTATGTTAACTTTTCTTAGTTTACCCGGGTTAGATCTTGCATTAACTCAATCAGTAAGTAAAAAATTTGACGGTTCATTAATATTTGCCATAAATTCAAAATTTAAATTTTCATTATTGGGTATTCCTATACTTCTGGCCATATCTGGATATCATTTTCTTCAACAACAAAATCAGATCAGTACAGGTCTCTTGATTGCTGCTTTGCTTTTTCCTTTCTTAAATCCATTTTCAATTTATCCGGCTTTTTTAACAGGTAAACGGAATTTTTCTGTTTTATCAATTGTATCTTCTTTAGCCTCATTATTTTTTTTAGTTTTATTATCAGTTTCCATATTTTATTTTCCTAAAACACCATTATTAATATTTAGTTATATGATGGCATTAATTATTCCTGCAATAATCGGATTCTATTACTGTCTGCGTTTAGTAAAAAATAACACTCAGGATAAGGAGCTTTTTCGTTATGGTTCATTTTTAACTATTTTATCTATTATTCCCTGGATAACCGGTAATTTGGGTAGTATTATTCTTGGTAATTTTATTAATGTTGAAGCATTGGCAATTTACGCTGTAGCTTCCAAATTTTTAACATCAGTGCAGAAAAATTTTCAAGTATTTTATAAACCAATAACTGCCAAATTAGCATCACAATCAAACAAAGAACATCTTAATACCTTAAAAACTCATTGGTGGAAATTTTTTATATTGGGTATTTTTTTGAGTTTATTTTTATTTTTATTAACGCCGATTTTGATAAATTTTTTCTTCGGTTCAAAATACCAAGATGCTATTGTTTACGGACAGGTATTAAGCTTAGCCCTTATTCCTCTTCCATTTTCATGGGTGGTTTATGATATGGTCATGTATCAAAAACGTAAGAAACCGCAAATTATTGCAGGCGTTTTACCTCAATTAGTGAAAATAGTATTAATATTTATACTTATTCCAAGATATCAAATTTGGGGATTGATAATTATTATTTTAATAGAAAGATGGACTGAGCCAATTGTCCCTTTTATTGCACTTGCATTATCTTCCCATAAAAAGAAATAGTCTTTTGTGCAATTTTTATTAATGAATATTTATTTTGAATATCTTTTTTTGCTAATTGAACCATTCTATTTATCTGTTTTTTTCTTTTGATAATTTTTATAATTGATTTTGCTAAATCTTTGCTGTCTCCGGGTTCTACCATAATACCAGTTTGCTTATGTTGAATTATTTCCAGTATTCCCCCTACTTTTGTAGAAACAACTAAAGATTTAAGCAACATCGCTTCCAAAATAACGTTTGGAAAATTTTCCCAAATTGATGGAACTACTGTTATTATCGCTTTTTGATAGTATTTATATAGCTCGTTTTGGCTGATATTTTCAATAAAAGTTACGTTATTTAAACAATGGCCTTTTTTGAGATTTTCTTGTAACATCTCTTTTGTTGATTTATTGTTTGTCATACTGTCGGGGCCTATAAGTATAAATTTAACTTTTGGAAATAATTTAATAATTTTTGGAATCGCATCTACCAAAACGAACACCCCCTTTTTTTTCTGAAATTTACCTATATATAAAACCAGATTCTTATCTCTTTTTATTCTTGCGTCCATTTTTATGGGAATTACAGGATAAGGAATGATTTTAGTTACTTTTATATGCAAATATCTACAAACAAATTCGGCTAATGCTTTAGTTGGAGAATTAAGTGCATCTGTTTTTTTTAAACAGAAGGATTCCAAAAATTCCATTACTTTATAAAAGTTATTTAGTTTTTCATCATTTGTCTTACGGATTATAAAACTTGGCGTATGAAGCTTAATTACTGTTTTAGGATTTTTTGCAGACCGGAGCAATAAATAAAAGAACATTTCTGCTCCAAAATCACCACCTTCGATAATATCTATAGGAGTTGCTTTGTTTATTTTCTGAATAGTTAAATATACTGCTAAACTAAATCCTAAAGGGTACCTTATAAATTTTATTAATCGATTTAAAAATCTACTTGAGGAATTTAAAAAATATAATAATAAATCGTCTAAAACTGGCTTAATAAGCCATATATTTCTTTTTTTATCATTTACAAATTTAGGATTTTCGCCTATACAAACTATAGTGACTTTATGTCCTAAACTTACTAATCCCTGACTAATTTTATCAACATAACTTCCGAAACCACCGGTAGCTCTATTCTCTATAGGAAATTCTGAACATACAAATAAAATGTGCATGATTATTGTTTCAAAAGCAGGATTTCCTTTTTCCAGGTGCTGATACTATTATAATTAGATATTATATATTGTCGTGCATTTGAAGATAGTTTTTGTCTTAGTTTTGAATTTTTTAATAAAAGTTCAATTTTTTTACTCAATTCATAAGAATCCAATTTTGATAATATTCCGTTTTTGTTATTTATAATCAAATTCTTTATTCCAGTTACGTTGGTTCCAATAACAGCTACTCCGCAACTCATTGCTTCAAGTAACGCTTTTGGGTGTCCTTCTTCAAGTGAAGGTAAAATAAAAATTTTTGTTTTGTTATAAAAATTATTTAGTAAATTATGAGGTTTAGAAGATAATATTTTTAAATTAACTTTATTAATCTTCGCGTGTGTTATTAAAAGATTTCTTTGTTTTCCATCTCCTATAAACACTGTGCTTATTTTCTTTTTTAATAAAGAAGCTGCATCTATAATTAGTTTCAAATTTTTTTGTTTTTCTAATCTACCAATATATAATATATCAATACTTTTTTTTCTTCGCATAGGTTTAAATATTTTTGTATTAATACTATTAGGTATCAAATATAAAGGAACATCGGTTAAGATAGAAATTTTTTTCTTTAATTGTCTTGTCGTAACAATCACACCGTCAACAAAATTAAAAATAATATTATCCATTAACTTAAATAATAACGCGTGTAAATATTTTTTTTCTATCTTTGCCACGTTTCCATAATCATAACCATAGTTAATAATCACCTTTTTTTTATATAGAATTTTACTAACGCTTCCAGCTATGGCGCTAGTTATTTGCATTCCTCTGATTATCCGACTTTGTTTTATTTCCTTTTTGTAAATTATAGGAAAAATAAAAGAGTAAACAAATCTGTGAATTCTATATTTATTACCTAATAAGAAAACGTTTTTGAGAAGTTTTTTACTTTTTTTTCCGTATGAAAAAATAAAAACTTTTTCAAAATTTTGAGAATATTGGTAAAAGTTATTTTTTATAAGCAGTTTATCCTGTCCTTTTTTTTGGAAATCTTCCCAACTTTCGCCAATTGCTAAGAATACGCTCAAAATCATAATGATTTATATACAGCTAAATGAGCAGTGATCGGATTATACGCGAATTTATCTAATATTAATTTTTTGTCCGTTAGTAAATATTTTTTATATATATTTCTATTTTTCAGAAATTTTACTAACTCTTTTTTAAAATTATTTATTGATGGTTCAATAATTTTTCCATAACGGTTATTTATGACAATTTCTGGCAATGCACCCCTGTTACTGGCTAATACAGGAATTTGACAAATAATAGCTTCGAGAGCTACCCGTCCAAACGGTTCTTCCCAAATTGAAGGCACTACAACAGCCTTAGCCGACCTAAAAACCTTAAGCACCTCTTCTTGTCTTAAATGCCCCAAAAGGCTGATATTTTTTAGCTTATACTCTTTAAGTAGCGTCTTTAATGGGCCATCTCCAATAACTAACAATTTTGGTAGCAATATTGTTTTACTTAGACTGAAATATGCTTTAGTAAATGAATCAATCCCTTTACCTTTTGTTAATCTGCCTGCATAAACTAAATAATTCTTAGTTTTAGAAGGAAATGCTTTAACGGAAGATATCGAATTATAAATTACTTTATTTACGTGAATGTTGTTTAGTTTATATATTAATGCGACTTTTTTACTAATGGCAATTTTATATGTATCTTGACTTAAAAAAAATCTTAAAATTGCTGACACCAAATAGCCTCTGATTGCAGCTATAAAACTTATAAAATAGCTAATTAAATTTTTACTACTTAGATAATTTTTTTGAAATAAATTTAGATCTTTATTTATTAAATCACCGTAAGAACAGGATAAATATTTATTTTTCCTGTTTATACAAAAAGCATAAGGACATAAAACTATATAATCTCTTAAAGTTACAATTACGGGTAAGCGTATAATTTTTCCTGCAATCACAGCTTGAGGAATAAAATATTTTCCCTGTATATGAATATGAGTAGGTTTAAACTTAAGTATTGTTATGAACAAATAGACAAATGAAACAACAAACCATAATATGTTTGAGTGCCAAAAAGGGGTTATGGGTGCATTTTTTCTTTTTAAGTAAATTAAAAAAGGAAAACGGTAAATTTTAATCTTATCTTTGACAGCATAGGATTTTTCACCATAATTAGGCGTAAAAACTGCAACTTCTGATCCTAAATCAAGCAAAGACTTAGATAAATGATAAACACTCCATTCACTGCCTCCCCGATCAAATGGATAAAAATATTCAGTCAACATCAAAATTCTTAGTTGTGTAGGAGTTGTTTTTTTCATTCTAAAAAGTAAAAAAATAGGCTATCTTTTAATTAATTAAAAGATGCTTTTTTTATTGAAGCAGGTATTAAATATGAAATAATGTTTCTTATTATATATAAAATTAATACAAGATTATAATTATATTTAATTAAGGCTTTAATTTGAGCTTTTATTGTGGCTTTTTCAACTTTTTTTATTGCATAATTTGAAACATTATCTGTGTGTATTCTGTATTTTAGTAATTTTTGAGGCAAATTAATTATTTTTGTGTGTTTTCCCAACCTTAACCACAAATCATAATCTTCTGCTCCGTTTAAATTTTCATCGTATAAACCGTATTTATTTATGAGTTGCGTCCGAAACATCACAGTAGGATGAATTATTACATTTCTATTTATTAATTGGTTACAAGTATCTACCTCATTTGATGAATATTGTTTAATACCACAAATTTTTCCGTTTTCATTAATTAGATCAGCTGCACTTGCAACAACACCAACGTCTTTATGATTTATCAGGTAATCTAACTGTGTTTGAAGACGATTTGATTTAGCAACATCGTCAGCATCCATCCGAGCTATATATTCTGAATTTACATAATTAAGGGCAATATTTAGGCTTTTTGCAACTCCCATTTGAGATCTATTCTTAATTAAAAATATTCTATTATCCAAATATGATTTGATTATTTTTACAGTATTATCTGTTGATGCATCATCAACAATGATAAGTCTGAAATTTTCATAAGTTTGATTTAATATGCTGTCAATTGCACACCTTAAATATTTACTAGCATTTCTTGCAGGCATGATAACATCAATTTTTTTCATGAATTATTGAGGAAAATAATAAATAAAATTATCATCTTCATTAGGTTTGAAATTTGTTGCTAGTATAATTTTACTGTTTGGGTCCAAGGCATCGTGGGATTTAATTCTGACTATCAAATTATATTTTTTTGCAGTAGTTAAATCCAATGACTCCGCATAATTAATTATAGAATAATTGGAATAGTAAGTTATAAAAGGTCCATAGAATTGTCTATAAACATTGGACGCAATAAACACCTTATCGTTAGCTGATGCATTGTTATTGATAAAATTGCCAATAGTATATGCTTTTTCGCTTTGATTACTTTTAATTAACGCAACTAAATAACTATATTTGTCAGAACCAATAATAACAATTGCTAAAACAATAACAATGTATTTTAAATACTTATTAGTAATAAAATTAATTAACTTTATAAATATGATTGCAGAAGAAATGACAAAAAAAGGCAGTAAGTAATAAATCAAATAGTCATGTAAAAATGAAGCTTCTTTGAAAATTACTAAATATAAACTTCCAAATATCATAAATAACCAGATAATACTATTTTTATATGATATTTTTTTAAACCTTAAAATATAATATATTTGTGTAAAAAACCATACACCGCTAAAAAATAAAAGAATGCGCGTAAAATATAAAGAAAAGTATCTTATTTCTGTGGTGAGATATTTTGTAATATTTAATGAATACAATTGTGTTGTAGAATCAGAGCTTATCCTGGATAAAAATATTTCTATCAATCCTCCGCCAAAAAAAGATCCGGTTAATATATAAACATGCAGTAAATGAAGTAAAAAAGCTGATATTTCAATTAATATCAACAGTAATAACAATTTTAGATGTTTTTTTTGTTTATGAAATAGATAATAATGACATAATAGTAAAAATGGTACAAAATAAGCCGGCCATGTGATCAATAGGCTGATGACCAAAAATACAGACATTCCCAAAAAATCCTTATTTTTTTGACTGTCAAACCATTTAATATAAAAATAGACAGTGCCTAAGACCAAACACAACAGCACAGGTTCATGAACCGGCATTTTTCCATAATAGATAAATAATGGCGTTATAATTGTAAAAATTGCGGAATAAATTGCAGTTTTTTTATCAAAAATTCTTTTGGTAATCAAATAAATAAATAATACCGATAATAATGAAAACGCCGATACTGTAATTCTTAGGGATGCTTCAGATACGCCCATTAAATAATAACCTGCTGTCAAAATCAAAGGGAAAAGTACCGGATAATGTGTAAAATAAGATCCTGCACTGAGTTGAGTGTCCCCTGTACCTTTAACTGATCCTAATTTTGTATGTAATAGGCCAAGTTTTAAATTATTCTTGGCTATCGTTCCATACCAGACTCCATTCCAATCATGGATACCGATAAATTTTTTATTAATATTTATACTCAACAAACCCGCTGCAGTAATTAATATTAAAATAATTACTATATTGTGTTTAATAATTTTAAACATGTTGATATTAATATAAGAACAATTGTTTATATATTCGTTCTAATTTTATAACATTCTTTATCCAAGTATATTTTTTTAAAACTAACTCGTGTCCCTTATTTCCCAAAAGTTCCCGTTTATTAAATCTATATATATTTAGCATCGCTTGGTACAGATCTTCAATATTATTTGGATTTACTAAAATTCCATTGACTTCATTTTCAATCAATTTTACGTTATCGCCTACTTTTGAAGCAATCACAGGTAATTTAGCAGCCCAAGCCTCCAAAATAGTAATTGGCTGACCTTCTGTCAATGAAGGCAAAACAAAAACATCCGACTGTTTGTATATCTTTATGAGATCCTCATGTTTAGTTTTTGGAATAAACTTAATAAAATCAATTATTTTAAATTTATTAACCAATAATTGAATTTTGTTTTTTTCAGGTCCGTCTCCAACCAGAATAAGTTGAATATCTTTATAACATAATAATAATTTATTAAATGCTTCTATTAAAATGGGTAAACCTTTTACCTTGTCATATCTACCTACCCATAAATATGAAAATTTGCTTTTATCAACGGCTTTCTTTACTTTATCAAATTCTTGTACGTTTACGCCATTGGGAATCACTTCAATGTTTGAATTAGTATTTTCATATTTTAAAAATGAATTTGAAACAGAGATTTCCTGATCATATTTTATTTGAGTTAATATAAATTTCTCTAAATAATACAGCAATGTCTTCTTATTCAAATCCAGCAAATTACTGCCATGAACAGTAAATACCACAGGAATACCCAGTAATTTACTTAATATTTTGCCAGGGATTCCTGATAAATATGCGTGCGCATGAATCAGAGTATATTTTTTTTGCCTATGATTTTTAATCACCGAAGCCATAACACTAAGGAACCATAAAGTTCTTGCCAAAGGATTAAAAAACTTGGTTAAAGGACCAATCCTGATTATTTTTAATTTTCCTTTATAATATTGTTCATTGTTTACATAAGTATTGTTATCTTCAGATATAATTTTTCTAGTATAAATATCAATATTATGATTATATTTACCAATTAACAATTTGGAAATTTCCCATACGTGTGTTTGACCACCACCCCAAATGGGATCCCATGCATCAATTAGAACACAAATATTCATATAATTTTCCGGTTTTATTAGCAGTTTTTTGCCAAGTATATTGTTTAGACACTTCGTGTCCTTGTGTACGTAACTTCTTATAAAGAATCTCATCTTCCCAAACATTTTCTAATTTATCTGCTAAATCAATATAATTTTTAGGATCAAAAAATATTACCCCCTTATTCTCGGTTATTTCGTGATGAATTGGCAAATCAGCCAAAATTACAGGCACTCCTTGAGCTAAACTCTCTATGGTTACAATACCAAAACCTTCAACAATAGAAGGTAAACAAAAAATATAAGCCCTTTTTATATAATCCATCACCTCTTGATGCTTTTTTATAAAACCTAATAATCTTATATTATTTTTCAGTTTATATTTATTTATATAATCATAAATGTTTTTATATTCTTCTCCATCACCAATTATTTCCAATTTAATCTGTGGGTATTTTTGTGAAAGTAAATGAACTGCTTTAACTAGATCAAGTACTCTTTTGTAAGGAACAAGTCTGGAAACACAAACTATGTTAAATTTCTCGTTTGTTTTTTTTGAAAGATTTGAGATTTTATCGTCTATACCACAATAAATTGTTTCAATAGATTTTTCCTGAATTCCATATATAGTCAAATAATTTTTTATCGTGTTACTGATGCAAATAATCTTATTCCACGACACCTTAAAAATAAATTTTTCAAACCTTGAAATCATATACTTTAAAAATCCTGTTAAATAGTTTTCTGAAACATCAGCAACTATAATGACTTTTTTCTTTTTCTTTAAAATTCCTAAAATATATGCCGGAAACCAACCTAATAATCCGCTTCCCTCAACTAAATCAAATTCAGTAAATAGTCCAAGATAAATAGCGCTGATAGAAAAAATAATTCTTGCACCAATGCTCCCTATATAGCTATATGATCTTGTTATGCCTGCATATATGACATTAATCCCATTTATTTGTTTATTTTTTGATTTACTTTCTAATCTTGAAGTAATAACCCAAACTTGATGTTTGTAAGATAATAGCTTGGCAACATAATAAGTTCTCATTTCCATTCCTCCATGAACATCCAAATATTGATCAGTGGGAAAATATTCGCTTATGAAGAGTATTTTCATTTGAATTATTTACTTGTTTTATCTGTATCCGAATTTTTATCATCTTGAAGAGCAATTTTTCTGACCAAATTTGATATCTCCCTGCGGGTATCTTCTATTGCAATAGATAACCTAAAAAGCATATAAAAAATTAATACTATTGAAATATAAATTACCACGTCCGCTCCTCTACCAATACCCAAAATATTAGCTACATATGTGGTTATTCTAGGATCCAAAACTCCGAACAATGCAAAAATGAATAATCCGCACCAGAATAAAAATGAACCCCAGGTGATTTTTGCCGATTTTACTTGTAACACTACCCTGCTAATAGCAAAAACTAAAAATAAACTGAGAATTATTTGTATACTCATATATTAGAAAATTTATTTATGAACAGCTTCCAAATTACATTTGTAGCATTTGATATCCGCTGTCCTTTATTTAACGAATATTGGGTATAAATTGGTTTTATTGGTATTTCTTTCAATCGCAATTTATTCCTGCCAATTTCTTTAAAAATTTCTGATGAAACTTCCATTCTTTCAGACTTTAATTTTATCAGTTTTAAAGCTTTTGAGCTAAATGCTCTTAAGCCCGATTGTGAATCTGTGGTCCATATTCCAAACAAGATATAAGTTGCTAAATTTGACAATAAATTTATCAATCTTCTTAAAATAGGCATCTGTCTATACTCCAAAACTCTACTTCCGATAACCACATCTCCTTTTCCTTCAATAATAGGCACAATTATCCTCTTAATATCAGAGGCTTTATGCTGACCATCTGCATCAAATGTCACCACTATTTCATATTTATGTTTTTTTGCATACTCAAAACCAGTTGCAAGAGCCGCTCCCAAACCCCGATTTAACAAATGCTTTAACACTTTAACATGTATTTTTTTTGCTATCTTATAAGTATTATCAACTGATCCATCGTCAATCACGCAGATATCGATATTTTCTTTTTGAAAAATATCTTGGATTGATTTAATAACTTCTCCTAGCTTTGTCGCCTCATTAAAAGCGGGAATAATTACCAATGGTTTTTTCATAAAAACACATACTTTTTAAGTATTATACCATCTTAAATCAGGCTACCCATAAGCCGCGAAGATAGAGATTGGACAACAATATCAATAATCCTAAAAATATTAATAATAGTAAAATTTTAACATAACTATTTTGTATTAAACCTAAACAAATGTAACCTGGAAACACCAATAATGCATATCTGGGGATACTGGATAGTGTTCCTGTTAATGACGGTATTAGTATTAGAAACCAACTGAAAATTAAATAAGAAGTACGCACTTTTTTCATATGGCAATACATCAATATCAATATTGTCAAAATAAAAACACTTACTTCTAAAAATGCTATTCCATACTGATAATTAATGGCATTAAAATTGCTTAATATTTTAAAATATCTCCATAATACTTGTGGCGGCAAAATAATTGTTCCACCACTTCTTTGAGCCCCAAAAACTGATTGAGCATGCCAAAAATATAACCAGTCTCCAAATTTCCATTGTAAGTAAACCATATACGCAATCAAGCCTGAAGGAATTAAATAAACAACCGGAGACTTAACTAAATTTATTATTGATTTGAAATTTAATTTTAAATTTTCCTGCCTACGCAGGTAGGGATTTTTAAACTTTACATTTGCTACATACCGCTCCCATAATATTGCCGGTAACAAAAATATTCCGGTAATTCTAGTGAAGGAGGCAAGCGATCCGCAAAAACCTGATAACCACCATTGTTTACGCCTTGCAAAATAAAAAGACAATAACACAAGCAGAAAAAATAATGATTCTGTGTATAAACTACCAAAGAAAAAAGAGGCTGGAAAGAATAACAGAAATAAAATTACCCATTTAACAACCCTGGATTCATAATCCAAAGCCAATAATTTTTTAAACATAATAATGGCTGTTAAAAATAGCACATTGGTAACCACCAATCCTGAAATAATCATCCATGGATCATTAAATAGCTTACTTATAAAGTTAATCACTAATGGAAATAATGGAAAAAATGCCTGTGTAAACTGAGCCATATATCCAGATTTGGCAATTGTCAAATAATGAACCCCGTCAAAATTGGCCCAAGACCAGAGCCAGCGTGGCAAACCTGATGGAAAAAAATAAATATCACTATAAGGAAAACTGGGAGTGAACGGAAATTTTTGAGCAATAAATGAATTTAAAAATAAGCCGGCCCGCCATAATAAAAAAATAATTATTGAACTCATTTATTTATCAATGTTTAGCTAATACTTGGGTATATACTGAATAAGTTTTTTCGGCAGTTTTTTCCCATGAAAATTGTTTAGCCTGACTATTACCTTTGGTAATTAATGCCAAGCATAATTCTTGATTATTTAAAATATTTTGTATTGCATGAGCAATTTCATTTGGAGACTCCGGATTTACAACAATTACTGCATCTCCTGTAATTTCCTTAAGACTTCCTTTATCAGTTGTAATCACCGGACAACCGGATGCAAAAGCCTCCATAACAGGTAATCCAAATCCTTCATACCTGGAAGGATATAACAACATTTTGGACATTTGATATAAATTGGCCAATTCAACTTGTGAAACATTGTTTAAGACAAAAAACAACTTTGAATCCTGAATTTCCTTTCTTATTTGAACTAATTCTTGCAACCATAAATTTTCTATATCGCTCTGCTTATTATTTATAACTTTGGATACAATAACTAAAGGAAAATTAATACTTTTTACGGCTTTTATTACATTGACAAGATTTTTATTCCAATTAACATCTCCTACATATAATGCAAATTGCTCAGGTAGGCTGTATTTGCTTCTTACTTTTAGTTTATCGGTTTCCAAAAGTTTATGAAAAAAGATATTATCCGCTGCTAAATATATTGGATGAATTTTACTTTCTTTAATACCCATATATTTACCGATATCTGCTTTTGAAGCATATGAGTCTGTAATAATCGCTTCCGCGCCCCGTGCGAGCATCTTTTGGATTTGCCATTTAAATTCTCCTTTAAAGCCACGGGGAAAATATTCAGGAAATCTTAAGGGTATCAAATCGTGAATTGTAATAACTATGGGTTTATGTATTATAAAAGGCAGTGTTAAAAAAAACGGATCGAAATACGGAAAATGATATATATCGCAGTTTGTCGGTAATTTTGATGCATTGGCTTCAATAATTTCACCCGGATACATTTTTCCCAAAGCTTTTTTTAAATTATTTGCATATATACCGGTTCCCCGTAAATTATGACCTTTGATGAATAGTTCAATTATGGCTATGCGCATATTTTTTTGTTTAAATATTTGATAAATGCCATCGGAAAACGTAGGCCTGAAAAAAAAGCAAATACAAATCCTTGCCACGAGTCCATAAATCCTTTGTGTCTGACATATATATTTAAAAACCAAAAAATCGGTTTAATTATCAGATAATTTATGCCTGTAATGACTAGATTAAATTGCCGTGTTAATAAATCCCCTGCGATTAGATCAGTATATCTGTTCCACCGTAATAAATATCTTTGAAAATTCACATCAGACATATGAATTAGAGGTGTTTTTAAATATCCAACCTCACCTTCAACATAAGCTTGTTCATGAACGTCTTTTTGCGGTAATTTACCTTTTCCCCGTCTGTAAAGACGCATTGTATAATCAGGATAAACACCGCCTTTCATTAAAAATCTGCCTAAAAAGTGATTTTTCCTGGGTATCCAGTAACCATCAAAAGTTCCATTTTTAATAACCTGGATAATTTCTAATTTTAGTTTTTCTTCAACTCTTTCATCTGCATCCAACTGCAAAATCCAATCACTGGTGGCTAAATCAATAGCTTTTTGTTTATTGATATGAAAATTAGCTAAATTTGGAACAATTAAAACTTTTGCACCTAAATTTTTGGCAATAGTTACGGTTTTATCACCTGAACCACCATCAACTACTATGATTTCCTTACACCAATTTTTTACCAACCGTAAACACTCACCAATGTTTTTCTCTTCATTGTGCGTTGCTAAAACTATAGATAAATTTACTTTTTCTTCCATATGAATTTCTTGAAAATTAATCCTGATGCTGTCACCATCAAACTAATTATAGTTAATATATTTCCTATATTCATAATTTCTGATGAACCATATTCTAGATTGATATGAGACTTTCCTTGCGGAACATTTATTGTCATACCTCCAAAACTTGATTTGCCTATATCTATCTTTTCTCCATTAACCAAAGCTTGCCATCCGGGAAACCACATTTGACTAATCTGCAATTCCGTTTGTTTTTGCGAATTTATGTCAAAAATTATTTCCTTGGAATTTCTTGTCAGATTTGTCATGGTAATATCTTGATTGGTAATTAAGGGCTGTTTTTTCTTAGCATATTCTCTGGAAACCCATTTTGGTAAATATTCATCATCAGTATTAGTCGTCAATTCCGAATCTATATAAAGAGATAAAGGAATGTCAGTATATTGATTTACTCTTACATGATTTCTATTGGTATAAAATATAAGCCCAAGAAATATTGCCATAAAAATTATCTGATATTTACTCTTTCTTAAAGAAAAAACCACCCATCCCGTCAGTAAACTTCCAAAAAATGTTGTTACAGCTAAAAATCTCCAGGGAAAATCTATTAATGCAAAATTCTCTCCCATTTTCCATATTGATATGGAAATTTTAGTCAAAAAAAACAAAGATATACTAAACGTTATTAGACAAATTAACGGAACGAAAATTGTTTTACGGTCTATTTTTTTAAGAAACTGAAAAATTATTAATGGTATTGAAATAATATTAATCAGCCAAATAGCAATACCAATTTGTCTGGACATTTCTCCTGGCGTACCTAATGCCCCATACCCCCAAGGTGAATATAATAGTTTTGAAATCGGTGTAAAATGATTCGCATATAGTTGTTTATATGTATCTGCAAAAACAGTTATGGGTTTATAATAAATTGCCGGAAATAAATAATAAGCGGAAACACCAATAGACAAAAACACCATTATGCTTATTTGGATAATAAATATTATTTTATTTTTAGTTTTAAAAAATAAATGCACAGCATAAAGTATCAAAGGCAAAAAGAATAAAAAGATTACCATAATGTGTGAAAGCATAGCTCCGACCAATCCAAAAGCTCCTATGCAAACCCATTTAAAAGATTTTTTTAGGCTTAGATTGTAAATTGACCAAAAAATCAAAGGGTATGTCATAAAACTCACAGCTTCCCCAATATTAGCCCTGACAAAAATATTGACAAATCTGTAAGGAGTAAATAAGAACACAAAAGCGCCAAGCAAACCGGCTTTTTTTCCGAATACTTGACTAAGCCAAAAATACATAAAGATTCCTGACATTATATATGTCAATATAAAAACCGCCTTAATTGCGTCAAAAACATTTAAGCCTGCCAACATTAACGGTTCTGCAATGATCCAGGGTAAATGGTAGGAAAAAATAAATAACGGGTAACCAAAACCGTTAAGTAAGTTAGCACTAAACCTTACCGGAATTTGACCGTCTCTTACAATCGCATCAAAATAATAAAGCCTTGTTACAATATGCCACCCATCATGACTGGTATAAAAACCGAAATGAATTAGCGCCCTCATTGCAAACAAAGAGACAATTGTTAAAAATAAAATGGCTAATATATTTTTAGTTTTATTTTGCATGATAAATTGTAAAAATTGGGTCTTTGATAATCTTATATTTATAGAGTAAATATTTAAACAATACAGAAATTGTTTGTAAAAGAAATTTACTGCCTTTAATAAATTGGATTGAAGAACTTTCTGATAAATACCTGACCGGTATATCAATTTCTCCAATCCGATATTCATTGGCATAAGTTGAAATCATAAATTGTTGATCAAATACAAAATCATTGGAAAACCGCTGAAAAGGAATCTCATTTAATAATTTTCCGCTATATGCCCGTAAACCGCTGAAATATTCGGAAAAATTAGCACCTAAAATCATATTTTCCAAAATACAAAAATACCTGTTTAAAAGATATTTGGTTAATGGCATACCCCCGTTTAAAACCTCATGACGCGTCCTAATGCGGTTACCATAAGTCATATCATAACGATTTTCCAATATTGGCCGCGTTAATTCACCAATTAAACTTGAATCATATTGATAATCCGGGTGTACCATAATTACCACATCAGGTTTTTCCTTTAAAGCTTCCCAATAACAGGTTTTCTGATTTCCTCCATACCCCAAATTATTTGTATGACTAAAAACAGTCAGACCTAATTTTTTAGCAATTTCAACTGTTTTATCTGTTGAACCATCATCAACTAATATTGTTTTATAAACTAAATTTTTAGGAAAATCGCGGACTGTTTTCTCAAGAGTTTTTTCCGCATTATACGCAGGCATAACTACAATTATTTTAGGACTTATTGTTTTTTTAGATTTAATTTTTGACTGATTCCACATGTTCATCCTCCGCAAGTTCCATATCTTTTGTATTTACTCTTTTTTCTTCCAAATATTCTCTTTCAATATTTACATTTTCAATATCAAATTTTCTCTCATTTTCAATAATATTCCAGGCTGCGTATAAACCCATTTCAATTGAATGATCCATATTGTTGTATCTAAATGTTCCGTTTCTGCCCGCAATCTGAAGATTTTTGAATTGTTTAAGATAGTTTTTCAAAAATTCTATGTCCTTTTGATAACCTATGTGATATACCGGATATTCTCCGGTTATTCTATGTACATATGAACCAATGATGTTCTTTTGTGTTATCAGTTTAAATTCATTGATAAATTTTTCTGAAATCCATTTAATTAATTCCGCATCTGTTTTTTTCCAGGTTTTATCTCCTTGATTGCATACAACCTCAAAAACTATAGCTGTTTTTCCTTGAGGAGACAAATCCAAACTCCAGTTATCCATTTCCATAAATCTTACAAAAGGAATTTCAAAAGGATGCACATAAACCCAGGTATCAGGTGTTATATGAGTTTTGTTAATAAATAAAACCACTTGCAGTTCATCCCGGTAAGTAAGTGCTTTATTTATTTTTAAAATCTGTTTTTCAGCTGGCGGATTCAAACACTGAATCAATTCTGACATTGGAATCGTGCTAACAATTTCATCAGCGATAATTGTTTTGGACATTTGGTTATTTTTTACTAAAATACTGGAAATTTTATTTTGATCATGAATAATTGATTTAACTGATGAGTTTAATAATATTTCTCCGCCGCCAAAAGTAATTTCTTTAGCAAGCTTTTCCGCAATACGCCCAATTCCTAATTTGGGGTAAGAAAATTCATCCACAAAAGAGACTATTTTTTCTTTAGGAATTATGGCATTTTTTATTACAGTTGAAACATTAAATCCTCGACTTCGCTGCCCGATCCAATCCGCTGAAATTTTTTTACACGACACCCCCCATAATTTTTCACTATATCTCTTAAAAAACATTTTATATAAAGTATTTCCGAATTTTGATATATATCCATCCTCCAAAGAAATTGGAACTGTTTTTATAAAAATTGATTTTATTCTTACATATAAATAATCAATAACAGCAACAGTAGTTTTTAGAAGACCCATTCCAATTAATGTACTTTTTATCTGTACAGGATAATTAAAAAATTTCTTGTCAAAATATATGCGGGTTAAACGGGGTACCTGGATAATTTCTTTATTCATTAGTTTCAACATCCAGTTGTTCACCATATCATTTTTGGTATACCAACGGTGCGGACCGGTATCAAAACTAAATTCATTAACTTTTATAGTTTTTGCGAGACCCCCTACTTCTGTTTCTTTTTCAATAATTATTACTCTACGTCCTGATTTGGTTAACTCATAACCGCAAGCTAAACCGGCTAATCCGGCACCTAAGATTACAACTAATGGAGATTGATTATTAACCATTTTTAAAAAAATTTACAGTTTCAAGTAGGCCTTGTTTTAGATCATATCGAGGTTTCCAATTTAAAATTTTTGAAGCATTAGTTGCATCTAATGTACTGGTTTTTTGTTCACCTAATTTACCCGGACCATATATTTTATTAAATCTTAAATGTGCTGCTTGGTTTAATTCATCGAACAAAACATTTAGGTTGGTTCCAATACCCGTACCAATATTAACAATAATTGGTTGACTTATATTTAATGCAGAAACATTAGCTGTTACCACATCCAAAACATATACGAAATCACGAATTTGTGTCCCATCACCGTTAATTATCGGTTGTTCGTTGTTTAACATTTTTTTAATAAAAATGGCAATGACACCAGCTTCTCCATGAGGATTTTGTCTAGGACCATAAACATTACTATATCTTAAAACACAAAAATTTATTTTATATAACCAGTTGTAATAATAAAGATAATGTTCAGTTGTGAGTTTGGAAATTCCATAAGGAGAAACCGGGTTGGTTAAATATATTTCCGGTGTAGGAATTATATTGGCATCTCCATAAATTGCTCCTCCTGTTGAAGCAAAAATTACTTTCTTCAATCCATTTTTTCGCCCTTCTTCCATAAGATTTAAAAATCCTAAAATGTTAGTTTGTGCATCAAAAATTGGATCTTCAACCGATTTTCGCACATCCATTTGCGCCGCATGATGATTTAAAATTTCAGGTTTCTCCGTATCAAACAATCTGGCGACTTCTTGCCTATTAGTAATATCTATTTGATAAAATTTTGCTTTAGGATTTAAATTTTTTAATCGACCAGTAATAAGATTATCAATAACAATTACTTGATGTCCTAACTTTACATAGCTATCTACTATATGTGAACCTATGAATCCGGCTCCACCTGTAACTAATATTTTCATATTAATATTTTACTGTTTAACTATCCTGAAGGCAACAGAGCCATCCGGATACTTTACTTCTTTGATTATGCCTTGTGTTCCTGCAGGAATTTCTCCAGGCGTTCCTACTAATAAGGCATTTTTTAAATTCTTGTCTTTATCCCAATCTATTATTCTGAAGACATATTTACCAAAATTTCTTTCTGCTCTTTTGATGTCTTCTCCTTTATATTGCTGTTGATACCAAAAAGGATCAATTTTTTGATAAAACATGACGTAAATATGAGGCTGATCATAAGCATAAGTCATGATAACCTGATCAACATTATTGTCATATAAAGCAAGTGTTTGGACTGCTTGTTTATATCCGTACTGCCAATCTTTAGCAGCTTCAATTGGAGAATTTTTATAGTACATATTTAAGTAATAAAAAATATTTAATCCAATCAGAAAAAATAATCCTATTTTTATAATCTGGTAGTTTTTTAATCTGTTCATAACTTCATTTATGCCAACTGCCGTAAATATTTGGTATATTGGTAGATAAAATAAAGCTCTCACCGCATGAGGAGTACCAGAAGTTATGGCTGATGCGACCGGAGCTATTAAAAACCACCACCATACCGTTAAATTTTTGTTTCTTATAAGTCTTAGCATTCCCCACAAAACAAAAGGAGCTTCCCATAAATACAGAGCTCCCATATCTACCGCATGATGCCGTAAAGATCCATCCCCGTTTAAAAATAAAAAGTCTAAATTAAAATGATCTAAATAACCCTTAATAATAGCCAGCGTATATATCATCCTACGATTGTGTAACAATGCTCCTAAATAATCCTGATTATTTTTATCAAATTCAATTTTTGATATAGAATCCTTAAGATTATCCTCTGCGGTAATCACTGTTACTGATCTTAATCTGGCTCCACCTTCTCCAAAAGCTTCTTTTATAAAAGGAACTAATAATAAAAATCCAATCATCAGTCCAATTACCATATATTTTTTCTGCACTAATAACTTTTTTCTAAAATAGATACTCCAGCCTAAAAGTAAAAGCGGAACAATAAGTCTTGGACTATGATAGGTATAAAAAGACGTTACGAAAAGAATACTAGATAAAATTAACCATTTTCCACTTTTTAAACCTTTTAAATAAAATAAAATCCCCAGACTCACAAATAAAAGAGCAGCATTTGCCTCAAAAGCTATTCTGGAAAATTGTAAATGCCAGGGAGAAATGGCCAACAAAAACGTCCCAATTATTGCAATTTTATTAGAAACTAATTCTTTTATTAAAAAATACGCTATAACTACTGTTAGAATTCCACAAATAGCAGATGGCAATCTGACTGCAAATTCATTCAGTCCCAATATAGCTACCGCTGGAATAGTCAAATATACATAAACTGCCGGTTTATAATCTTCAAATGATCTGATAGATATAGGCCAAGGTCTCCCAAATTCGTCACGTCCAGTTTTTAAAATTGAATAAGCATTATATCCTAACGATGCTTCATCCCAATCCAATGATGGCGGATTAACACCCAATTGATATAAACGTAAAAAGATGGCCACAATAAATATACATACTAATATCAATTTATTTTTAAACATAAAATATTTTATTGTTTACCTAATTCAAAAATTACTTTACCATCAGGTGCAATTATTTCGTCTAATTTATTACTTCCAGAATATGCCCCCTGGCTATAAACTCTTAATACTTTTTCCCCTGGTTTTTCAGGTTTACCGACAAAATCATATTTACCAAATCTTTTTATTGTCCAAAATCCATACCAATCTCGCTCAGCCTGTCTTGTTTTGACATATTCCAAGGGATTAATCTTTTCATAAAGTAAAAAATATATATAGGGTCTACCGAGATTGTATGATACATTTATCCTGTCGTAATCTTTTTCCAGTTGCGAAACTTTATTAACCAATTGCTTATATCCATATTGCCACTCCCCATACCAATCTCTTGAATAATGTATCCAATAATTATGCGCATAATTGAATAATGTTGATACAATCAATAGGGTAAACAAACTTAAACTGCCAATTTTTATATATTTATGCTGTTGTTTTAAAATATGCCAAAATGAAAACGCTCCAATAGCTGTAAATATTTGATATACCGGTAATACCGAAGCTGTACGCAGCATATGTGGTGTTTCTCTGGCAACAGCAGCCGGAATTTGGGCAATCAATAACCAACTAAAAAGTAATATGGTCAAACGGCTTCTTTTCATAATAACAATATATAAACCGGCCAGCAGAAACGGTAACTCAAATAAATACATCTCTCCGATTGACTGGATGGATAAACGGGGATTTTTATCTCCGTTGATAAATAAAAATTCTCCTTTGAAATGATCAACAAAATGCATCAAAAATGCTTTGGTATAAAATATTCTCCGGTTATAAAGCAGTTTTGCCCACCACACTCCACCTTCACGGGCAATCCGTACATTTGAAGTCTTAATAATTTCCAAGTCAGTAAAAATGGACACTTCATCAAATCTCAATCTGCTTTCTCTGTTTTGCAGATAAGAAATTGATGGCCAAATCATTAATATTCCCATAACAGCTGCTAAAAATATCCATTTTTTTGCAAAGATTATTTCCCTAAAATAAATTAAACTTAATAAAATTAAAAATAATGGGGACAATATTCTATTGGAGTTAAAAGTGTAAAAAGCCAAGCAAAAAAATACAACAGATAAGATGTACAGCCATTTTTTATTTTTGGCGCAAATAAATAAATAAATTCCTACCAAATTAAATAAAGCTCCTAAATTTGCTTCAAAAGCAGCTCTTGATAATTGTAAACTCCATGGTGAAATGCATAATAACCCAGCTGCCAATAAAGAAATTGTTTGATTTTTTGTAAGTCTATAGGTTATTAAATATGTAAACAATGCCATCAGAATACCTGCTAATGCTGAAGGAAATCTGATTGCAAATTCAGAAACTCCAAAAATAGCCATAAATGGAACAATCGCATAAATATAACCCGGAGGTTTGTAGTCCCCAAAAGCAATAAACCTGGTAATCGGAAATTTTTCTCCGTGTTCATCATAACCGGTAGTTAAAATGGAATAAGCGTTATATCCTAAAGATGCCTCATCCCAATAAAGTGATGGTGGATTAGAACCTAATTTATAAATCCGTAAAAAAGCAGCTATAAAAATAGTAATTAATAATATCCAGTAATGTTTTTTCATTATTTGTTAATTAGTTCTATAGACATAAAATAATATTCTGCCATCATCAGGAGCCCTTATTACTTCAGCACTTGGAATTTCCTCAGGACGTGCAATATATAAACTTCTGGAAGGAATAATTCCGGAATTTAACCGATTATTATCATTAATGTCAAACGATCCTATATAAAATTTTCCGAATTTAAAAAACTTTCTATTATCTGCTAATATTATCGGATTAGATTTAATCTTGCGGTATTCGGAAGGATCAACTGCATTATAAAAACCAAAGGCTAAATCAGTTCCCGAATAAAAACTTGATATAAAAATCTGATCATAATTATCAGCTTCTTTAGTTGCTAAATCAATTGCTGCTTTATTTTCCCACCCCCACCAAGTTGCTGCATATACCGGATATTCCACATGGTATCGGACAAAATAATAGACAAAACTACACATAAATAAAAACGCCAGTAATATTTTTAAATTTGTGATTTGTTTAACAAGCTTTAAGAAAAAATATATTCCAGCTGCTGAAAACGTCAATCCTGCCGGTAGCATTGATAAAGACCTTACCGCAAAAGGTCTCCCTGATATTGAAGCAGGAATCGGTGCTATCAACAACCAACCTAATAACAGATAAAAAACATGCCTGAAGTTACGAAAAAGGAAATAAATACCCAATATAAGAAATGGCAACTCCAATAAATAAAACATCCCCATATTCCCTAAAAAATATCTTAAACTGTTATCTCCTGTTAAATACCAAAAATTTATAGAAAAATGCTCCAAATAACTTGTACTTATTTCTTTTATCCAGTAGAAATATTTATTATGAAAAACTTTATGAATATATATATTTTTTTCATAAAGATATGGAAATATGTCTTGATTTACTGAGCGGGTAATCTGTTCGCTTCTTAATGTTGTAAGTTTATTAATTCTTGACAGACCTTTTTCAAAAAATGATGCATAAATTAAAGGTATTAATATGATAAATAAGCAGATAAGACAAAAAAGGACTTTTTTCTTTATTTGAGAAAGCCAAATTCTTCCCCAAAATAATAAAAATGGAATAAAAATAATTAACATAATTCTTGGGGTAAAATAAGTATATAAAGTTAAAGCGAAAGACATGCATGCCAAAAATAAATAAATTGCTCTTTTTTTACTTAAAATAAAAAAATAAATACCTAAAATTAAAAAAAATAAAGCTAATGTTGATTCAAAATACCCGCGTGATAAATGCATGTGCCAAGGCGATATAGTCAAAAGAAAAGCAGCAATTAAACCGATTTTTTCTCCCAGTAATTCTTTGACTAATAAAAACATGATTAAAATGGTAAATACCGATACAATCGCCACAGGTAACCTTATTGCAAATGTATTTAAACCTAAGAATTTAATAACTGGAACCAGTAAATATACCGGAATTGGAGCTTTATAGTCATCAAAAGCCCTAAATTGCAGAGGTATTGGTGTCCCATATTCGTCTGTTCCGGTTTTCAATATATTCCAGGCATTCCAGGCAAAAGATGTCTCATCACCATAAGCAGCCGGAGGATTATTAGCTAAATTATAGATTCTTAAGAAAGCTGCCAGAATTAAAAGTAGAATTATGATTATTTTAGCCTTAAACACACAATAATTGTACCATATTTATATATCAGATTTTTTAAAATGGGTTTGTTAATTATGATAAAATTGCACTGCATGAATCGATTACATACCTGGTTATTGTTTAGCATATTATTGATAGGATTTATATTAAGAATTTATCAATTGGAACAAACCCCTAATGGTTTTGCAAGTGATGAAGCAGCAATTGGCTATAATGCTTATTCTATTTTAAAAACCGGTCGTGACGAGTTTGGAAAATCATTTCCGCTATCATTTAAATCTTTTGGCGAATTTAAAGCCCCTCTTTATATATATTTAACAATTCCTTTTATTGCTATTTTCGGTTTAAATGAATTTGCCACTAGATTGCCTGCTGCAATATTTGGCATTAGTACAATTTTTTTCCTGTATTTATTAATAAATAAATTGTTCCGTAATCAAAAACTTGCTCTAGCTTCTGCTTTAATTTTGACAATCATACCATGGCACTTACAATTTACTAGAATTGCCTATGAAGGCAGTCTGGTCGTTTTTTTATTAACTTTGTCTACTTATTTTTTCTTGCGCGGAATTGATTCAAACAGATTTTATTTTATATCGTTTGCAGGATTTGCATTAATACCATATGCTCATTATTCAGTGCGTTTATTTCTGCCTTTATTCATCATATCGTTATTAATAATATATAGACGTACCATCAGGTCTAAAATTTTATCAATATTTTTTGCAATTTTACTGGGAATTATTATAATTTATCCTCTAATTCCACAAATGGTATCAAGTGACGGTTTGAATAGAGCTAGTTATATCAGTGTGTTTACTGATCCGGGTGAATCATTTGCTATAAATGAAAAAATTGCTGAACATGCATGGTCTAATTTTAAAATTTCCATACCCACGAGAATTCTGCATAATAAAATTATGCAATTTACTCAAAAATTTATTCAAAACTATATTGCCCATTTTGATTTTTCGTTTCTGTTTATTAAAGGAGACGAAGACCATCTTTTTCAGACTCCAAATATAGGATTAATTCCGTTAATTCTTTTTTTACCTTTATTATGGGGCATATCAAAATTAATCACATATCAAAATCCCCAAAAATTGTTAGTTTTGTCTTGGTTATTTTTAGCACCAATACCCTCATCTTTAACACGCTTGTCTGCTTCATCTAATCGGGATTTTATTATAATAATTCCTATTTGTATTATTATTGGTGTTGGCTTATTTGATATATTTAAGCAGATTAAAGGTCATTATAAATTAATAGCTTATATAACGTGTGTTTTGTTTATTTTTGAATATGGTTTATATCTTGATGCTTATTATATACATGCATCTATAAAAAATTCCCGTGATATACGAGTTATAGGCAAGGATTTAGTAAACATGGTCAAACCTTATATGGATCAATATCCAAATATTTGGGTTACCTCCAATTCCGGAGGATATATACATTTTTTATTTTACCTAAAATATCCTCCAAATATATACCAAAATGAGGCCAAATTAACTAAGATTAACGTATACGGTTTTGGTACCATCGAGCATTTCGGAAAATTTGGATTTGCGAAAGTTCCCAAATATTTCGATTTTTCAAAAAATATACTTTATTTGGCACAGGCAGCAGAAATACCTAAAAACGTTGCACCCATGTCTTATGTCTATTATCCGGATGGACAATTGGCTTATGCTTTATTTGATACGCAAATACTCACCAAACAAGATCCGGAAAGCAATATATTATATAAACCTGAAAATCAGGATATTTATGGCACAATAATTCCTTTAGATGAAAAAACCAACTAATGTTTTTTTATTACTTACAATAATAATCTTGTCTCTAATTCCATTACGGTCACTACTACAGCCTGGCATGTTCAATAGTCACGACGGTGAAATTCACATAGCCAGATTAGCAAATTTTTATGAGTCGCTAACTCAAGGAAATATATTTCCCAGATGGGGAGGAAATTTAAATCATGGATTAGGTCATCCTACTCTAATGTTTCTATATCCCTTACCCAACTATTTTGGATCACTAATTCATTTTATGGGTTTTTCTTTTGTTAATACGGTTAAAATACTTTTTGCATCAAGCTATGTTTTATCTGGTATATTTATGTATTTATTATTAATTGTGTGGTTTGGTGCATTTCCGGCAGCAATTGGCAGTCTTATTTATCTTTTTACACCTTATCGATTTGTTGATTTTTTTGTTCGCGGAGCTCTTCCGGAACATATGTTTTTTATGTTTGCGCCTCTGGCATTATTGACAACAACAATTTATATCAATAAGCCTTCTTATCTTAGACTTATTTGTTCTAGCATTGTTTTATCGTTATGCATTTTAACCCATAATGCATCTGCTTTTTTCTTTTATCCGTTTGCCCTAATTTTATTTTTAGTAAAAAACTGGTCTGATAACCCTAATAAAATAAAAATATTTACTAAAATTTTTCTTCCTTTTCTTTTTGGAATTATAATTTCTTTTTTTTATTGGTTCCCTGCTTTAGTTGAAGGAAAATATACTCTTCGTTATTTAATCATCAATAAACAATCTGTTGTGTTTCAATTGACCAATTTGTGGCAATTAGTAATTCCCAACTGGGGTTTCGGTGATCCGCAATTTGCTCACGGGTTGTCGGTTCAAATCGGAATCATTAACTTAGTAGTTTTTGCACTTTTAATATATTTCTTGATTCGCAAAAAATTGAAGCTAAACTTATTAATTTTATTTTTGATCATATGTTACTTATTTGCAATTTTTTTAATGATTAAATTGTCAAAGCCGGTATGGCTCATTTTACCTATAATTTATAACATTCTTTACCCTTGGAGATTATTAGTACTTTTGAGTATTATCAGTCCTATATTTGGAGCAATAATAATACAAAAAATATTTAAAAATAAATACAAATTTTATGTATTATTTATATTTTTATTTGGTATCATATCTTTACTTTTAACTTATTCTTATCAAAAACCTTCCGGCTTTTTTTTAAAAACCGATGCATATTTTTTAAAGGAATATGTGGGAACTGCTGATTTAGGAGAAAGTTCACCTATATGGTCAACTTTAACTACTGACAATAAATCTTACCCAACGATTGCAATATTGTCAGGAAACGCAAATATTAAATTAATTGATAAATTATATGAATATCATAAATATCAAATTGATGTAAAAACTGATAAAGCCAGAATTATAGATTATACGTTATATTTTCCAGGATGGGATTTATTTGATAATCAGCAAAAAATAACCAATCAGATTGAATTTCAAGATCCGGAATTTCGGGGATTAATGACATTTTGGTTGCCTCAAGGTAAACACCAAATTGTTTTAAAATTTAATAATACGCGTGTCAGAAATTATGCAGCAATAATTTCTTTATTAGGAATAAGTCTTTTAATTGTAGTTTTTCTGGTAAATAAGTTTTATTTCAAAAAGCCTAATTTACTCAAAAGTTCTTAATTAAAGCAGACGATGTACCAACTTGAGTAGAAATTAAATAAAATATTGGTGAAGTATCGGGAGCAATCACTTTATCAATTATTTTACTGGTAATTACATCGCCAACTTTAATTTTTGATATATCAATACCGCTTTTTTTCATTTGAGTATATTTGTCTTTGGTAATATACGTTGCGCTGTTAGTTGCTCCGCTGGGAATACTTTCTGCCCAATCAATATATAAATTATCAGGTATTAATAATTCGTCAGTCCAATTATTTTTTTCATAAACTACTCCATCAAAAGATTTTACATGACTAAAACCTTCACTTGTTTCCGGATAATGTATAGCATATGTTTGAAATAATTGCGGAGAGGCTTGATTATAAAATAAATAGTAAATATAGGGTGAATAATCAGGTCTTGATATATATATCAAATCATAGTTTGATTTATATATATCCAGTTTCAAAATCATCTCTTTATAAGCTAATCCCCAGGATTTATAGGCTTTATAAGAGAATAAAATAAAGTATCTCCCTGTAAATAAACCAATATCAACAATAAATGCCAACCCAACTATTAAAATTACTATTTTTTTTATTCGCAAATTTTTAATTAAATTTAAACCTTTAATTAAACCATATCCTATAATTACGTAAATTGCCGGAATTATGGCATACATTCTGGCTGAATGAGGAGCGTCTTTAGTCAAAGATCCGGCAATTGGTGAAATGAGTATCCAGTACAGCCAAAACCAAGCAGTTTTTTCTTTTCTGTAAAATAATAGAAACAAACCAATAAGAATTAAAACTCCTTCAATTTTATAAAGATTTCCAAAATCAGGAATATTGTGCTGTAAATTGGTACCTCCGCTTATAAACAAAAATTCCGGAGAAAAAGACCGTAAATAATTTTTGGTTATTTGTTCTCCCAAAAAAATTACTTTATTATTTAATAATCGGCCAAAAAATTGATTTGGATAAATTATTCTATTTAAATTGATATTTTCATGAACCAAAGAAATATCACCCAATGGAGTTAATCCGGAAATTTTAGTTTTATCTGCTGAAAATAATGTTTGACCATAAATAAAAATACTAATAATACAAAACACACCTACGCTCACCCAGCCCCATGGTTTAGATAAAAACTTATTCTTAAAAAGAATTAAGCAACCAATAAATAATAAGGGTGTAAATACATGATTACCGTGATAGGTCAACAAACTTAATCCTAAACAAATTGAACCTAAAATTAACCAATAGAATTTTTTTTCAGTAACAAAAAATGTAAATATTGCAATTGTTACCAACAAAACTGTTGCATTGGCTTCTGATGCAACCCTAGAAAAAAATATATTCCAAGGAGAAATTGATATCAAAGTACAGATAGTTAAAGCTATTGCATTACTTTTAAATATTTTTTTTGTCAGAAAATAAACAAAAATAATTGTTAACAAGCTGCAAATAACTGAAGGTAATCTAACAGCAAATTCATTCAATCCAAAAATAGCTACTGATGGAATAGTTAAATAAACATAAACAGGTAGTTTCCAATCACCGAAAGATTTCAAAGATATAGGCCACAATTTTCCATACTCATCTTTACCCGTTTCAAGTAATGAGAATGCTGTATAACCTATAGCAGCTTCATCCCGATTTAAACCGGGTGGAATTTCGCTTAACTTATATAATCGTAATCCTGTCGCGAATAACAAAATCAAAAACAATAATAAAAAACTGATTAATTTTTTCATTTATTTATCAATATTATAAATCTTAAAAGCACTTTCGCGATCTGGATAATATATTTGCTGCTTTACTGAAAGACCGTTTGCTGTTTCTTGTGGCGTTAACACTAATAAAGAATTATTGGCAAAAGTCTCTTTATCGGTATTCCAATCATAATATCTAGGAAAATAATATTTTCCTATACTATCTACATGCTCAAATCCAAATTTATCAGCTTTAAAATTACGGTGTATTTGTGTCTGTAATAATTTAGGATCATATTGTCTGTAAAAAAGATAAAATATATACGGAACACTGGCTTTTCCCGATATGTATATACCAGAATACATATTTTCCTCTGATGCTAAATACGAGATCAATTCAGGGTATCCTCCATGCCACCAATCAGCATAATATTTTGGTAATACTACTATATACTGTTTTAAAAAATATCCAAAGTTTACAATATATAAAATACTTATAGCTAAAATAATATATTTAGCGAATTTTATAAATCTGCTGACAAAATATACTATACCAACAGAGATTATAATTTCTAACGGTACAATCATATTAAATGTTCTATTTGACGAAGGTGTTATGAAAGTCAGTGCAGCCGGAATAATACAAATAGCGAGCCAAGCAAAAACTAATTTAGCTATCGAAACATCATATCTTATTAAATATATCAATCCGAGTAATATAAAAATTCCGTCAATGATGTATAAAATTCCCATATTAGGGATCTGGAAAGGTGTCTGCGCATCTCCGTATAGAAATAGAAATCTACCGTCAAAATGCTCTCCGAATCTTCTGATCACATCAACGGCATATGAATAAGGTTTATTATGAAAATATTGAGCTAATTTCGGCGGGAATTGTTGACCGTCTTTTCTAATCAAGTCTGCTACAGTTAATACAACCCCCTGATCGTAGAAGATGCTAACTGTTTTAGCCCGACCAAAAACAATATCCGGTTCTTTTATAAAACCTACAATTATTGGGAGCATCATGATTATGGAGATTAAAACGGTAAAAATTATTGTTTTTAAATTAGCAGCAATTTGTTTATTAAATTGAAAACCTAAATAGATAAGAAAAATTGGCACAATTACTCTTAAACCATAATAACTGTATGTAGCCATAATAAAACTTATGCCGGAAACATACCAAAATCGCGGATTTTTTAACCCTTTTAAAAAACTCCATAATGCTAAACATAACCAAAAAAGCGCAATGCTAACCAGCATTGCAGACCTGCTTTGACTGATATGCCATGGAGATATTGCTAAAAGTAAAGCCGAAATTAAAGCAATCATGTTTTTATACTTAAAATGTTTCTTTATGTTTTTAGATTTATTTAAATTTAATAACTCTATAGATATAAAATAACTAAGATAAACTGTGGCTATTCCAAAAATTGCTGAAGGTAATCTGACTCCATAAGCATTAAGCCCAAAAATTGCCACAGTCGGCACCATTAAATAAGTAGGCAAAGGTGGTTTCCAGTCACCAAAAGAACGAAACGATACGGGTAAAAATTTACCGTACTCATCTTTGGCGGTTTTTAATACAGAATAAGCATTGTATCCTTGGGAGACTTCATCTGAATATAATGCGGGCGGATACTTGTCCAACCACGGTAATCTGATAATAGCTGCTAAAAATACAATTAATAATAATTTTTTATTAAAATTTAATTTCTTCATATTTCAATTCACTATTGATTCTTTGAGGGTAATGATTGATATAAAAATGGAAAAATAAGGTGTAGTCATAAATTATAAATAGAAGATATACAAATAAGATGATTTTTATTAAAATTTTTGCTTTTGTTAGCCCTAAAAATATTTCTTTTAATCCTAATCCCAATATCAGAGCCAAAAATGGGGTAACCAAAAAGTATTCCCGGCTTTCAGGAAAAAAAGGGCTGATAGCACTGATTACCCAAATAATCATAAATATACTTGTCCATTTTAATAATTTTTTGTAATTAATAAAAGAAATTTTATATAAACCGATCAGAAATAAAAATAATACTGAAGGCAACATTGTCCCATATGTTCTTAAACCACCTAACCAAAAACTGTCATTTTTATAAAATAAAAATTCAATAAAAATTAACTTGTATAAATTGTTTAAACATTCCCTAATAGTAGGTAATCCCCAATTTCCGGTAAATATCCAAAAATGCGGATAAACCCAATAAAAAATTGTTCCGGAAATCAATATTCCAAAAAAAGATACCCAAAATTGTTTAAAATATTGAGGTAGAATAACAAGAAGTAAAATAGCCAATAAGCCAAGCATTGGTTCCGAAATCACCCGGCTTTGTTCTATGTGCCAAGGCATTATTGCCAGCATCAATCCGGAAAAAATTGCCAGTTTATTATCATGGGTAATTTTCTTTATCAGAAGAGTAAAAATTCCTACTGTTAAAATTCCGGCTACAGAATACGGCAATCTTTCACTGAAAGAATCAACTTTTCCCGGTGGTAGAATGCCTAAATATGGCAATCTTAATATAATCGATAATAAAATTAATCCAAAAAAATATGAATGCCATTTATTCATGATTAAAAACAGAGTTAATAATCTTCTAGTCTGTTATCCAAATAGCATCTTCACCGTTTAAGTATTTTATTTTGCGTAATACTTGGGCGTTTGGAGAAAATTCTTTAGGACTTCCAATAAACAGTATTTTTCCGTTTTTCGTTTTTTCGTAATCAAAATTTCTAAACTCATATTTATCAAACTTATTTCCTTCTTCTGCCCATCCGCCCGATAAAGTTCCTCCATCTTTTTGATATTTAACCGGATCATATTTTAAATAATAGAGAAAAAACATATGTCCTTGATCAATTTTTTGAGAAACCAATATACGATCATATTTTTGTTTAATTGAGTCAGCAAATAAAGCTGCTTCTTGTCTGCCATATTGCCATTCTGATGATGTATCTTTTGCATAATGAACAAAATACTGGTGGGTAAAAAATAAAAAATTATAGCCATACCCACAAATTAAAAAAATTATAAAAATAGTTTTAACAATTTTTCTTGATTTTAGTAAATCAATTAATCCTATAATCCCAAAAGCAATAAGTATTTGAAAAGTCGGTAAAAATATGGCAGTTCTTAAAGAATGCGGAGCATCACGTGTAACTGATGCAGGAATCGGAACTAATAATATCCAAATAATAATTAAGGCTGATAATCGAATGTTTTTTAATTTTAATAAAAAATATAAACCTATTAGCATCAAAGGCAAATCTAAATAATAAAGTAATCCTCCTTCAGTGACATGATGTCGGGGATTATCTGCTGTGAAAAGCCAAAAAGTTGGATCAAAATGTGATAGATACTGATGAAAAATCAGTTTTGCATACAAAATTTTTGGGCTGTGAAACAATTTCGCACTGATGTTGTCATTAACCAAATTATCATCCGTTATCCATGATTTATAAACATTTTCAAGTTTTGCTATTTCTATGCTTTTAGCACTTGAGAATATACTGGTTCCCTGATAGCGCATCTGTCCTTCTATGGAAAACATTATGGGAATTAATCTAATAATAAATATTGATAATATTATTATTGAAAAAATAAAATATTTTTTTTGTTGAATTAATTCCTTCCTATATACTATAAGTAAAAAAAGGCCTAATAATGGAGTAAATATTCTGGCATTATGATAAAGATATAAATTTAGTCCAAATAATATTGCTGACAACAGAAGAAATTTACCTTTTTTTAAACCAACTATAAATGCCCAAATTCCGGCGGTAGTAAAAAAAATAGTACTATTAGTTTCTAAGGCTAAACGGGAAAAAAGTATGTGCCATGGAGAAATGCTTAGAAAAAATGCTGAAAGAATAGCCAAAGATTTCTTATTAAAAAGCATGTACATCATTCCATAGGTTGTAAGCACAGCCAATGTTCCTAAAAACGCACCGGTAAATCTAACCGCAAAGTCATTCCAACCCCAAATCCAAATTGAAATCGCAGTTAAATATGTATATAAAGGCGGCTTATAATCGTCTAATGATCTAAAAGTAAGAGGTAAAAAATTACCATATTGATCTTTTCCGGTTTTTAGTATTGAATTAGCATCATATCCCGTTGCTACTTCATCCCATTCTAAACTTGGTGGTAAACCTGCTAAATTAGTAAATCGCAATATTCCCGCAAGTATTAAAATTAAAAATAACAAAATATATGTAACTTTATTTATAAATATTTTTTTCATAATAAAATTTATTGGTATTTTTGAAATATTTGTTCATCAGTCATAATATATTTTGATTTTGAGATTTTTCTTTTTTTAAAAACCTCAGGTAATAATATAAAAGCTGACGTAAATCCTTTTATGAAATTATTATCCCCTTTTATCAAAGATAAAACTAAATAATAGGGGAGATAGATTAGATGTTGAATTAAATAAGCAAGACTAGTAATATTTTTCCATACAAAAATAATTTGATTACGGTAAGCTATTTGAGTTATTTTTTTTGGTGAATATCTGCGTTTAATAGACCCTTGTTCGTGTTTATGTATCACCTGGCTTTTTGGTTCAAATAAAATTAGATATCCACTTTTAAGAGCCCTATATGACAAATCAATATCTTCCCAATAAAACGGGTTATATAACTCATCCATACCTCCCAATAATTCCCAAATAGCTTTTCTAAAGATACCGCTTCCACCGTTCACCCATAAAGTGTCTTTTTGGTCAATTTCTCCCCTTTGATGCTGCAAAAATCCTTTGAAAAATTTACCTGTACCTCTACCGCGTAATGTAACTTGATCACCTTCTATGCTTTTATCCAAGCATCCAACAGCAAATATTTTTGGGTTTTCGAAATGAGGTAACAAATATTTTAAAAAGTCTTTGGTAGGCACAACGTCAGTATTAATTAACAATACCAACTCATTAGAAGCCGCTTTTATCCCTAAATTTACTGCCGTTGAAAAACCATCATTAAATGGTTTGGAAATTAGTTTAATTTGGGGATAATTTTGTGTAATAAAATTTACGCTACCATCAGTTGAACCATCATCAACTACAATAACTTCACTTCCCTGCAATTCTTTTACAATTACAGGTAAATTATTTTTTAATAAGGCTAAACCATTATAATTAGGGATTACGGCACTTACTTGCATTGATTTATGTTACTTTTATTATACCGTAATTCCGCCAAATATTTTAAGCAGGTTGTCCATTCTCCGCAGCCTCTTCCATTTTATATAAGCGCGTGTAATAATCGGGAATTTCATTTAGATGTGCTAAAGCAATTTTCCCTGTTAATAAAGGATCATCATTGGTAACATTAGTATTGGAATCAACTGTTCCATGCTCTAATTCTACATCCATTCCCATTCTAAATTGTTCAACATCAAATTTTGACCAATCTATACCTAATTGTTCTCCGATTTGTTTTGCCCGAATTTCTGAAAAAGTTTTTTTTATAGACATATCTATTCCTCCTTAATAATTTAATTTATATTTAAAAGTATTTAAATAACATAAATATCCTGCCCAAATTCGTTTGTGCCTACATGTTCCCCTTTTCCAAGCAAAATATCCTCGTAAGGCAGACAGGCAAAACATCCATCTTTTTTCTTACAGATAAAGTGTTCTAATTTTCTGGCTAACTCTATTTTTTTTGCTATTTCCAAAATATCATGTTTAGCTTCAACCAATTCCGGTAATTTTACTTTCATAGGCTCATCATCACGATCTAAATACCAGTAACTGGCTTGTGTCACATTACGCTTTTGAATATTTTTTGCTAATAAATGATAAATTCTCAATTGTAAAGACTCAGGATCTTCATCTGATTTGCCGGTTTTGAAATCCAATATCCCAACAGAATCTGACTCAGGAAAATATTCCAACCAATCTATTTTTCCGCATAAAATAATGTTTTCATTTTCATCTAACCAAATATTAGGTAACTCTTGACGGATTTTTATTATTTTTTTAGCAATAGGTCCCGGATTCTTGTTTAATCTTTTCATCATTGTAAATCCCCGATCCAGATATTTCTTTTCTTCTTTTTCTGATGAAAAACCGCCTCTTTTTCCTGTAAATTTAGCAAATTCGTTATTAAATCTGTCAATAAGTGATTCTTTAAATCTCTCTTGTGAAGGAAGTATGGATAATTGTTCAATAACTTCATGTACAACCTGACCCAAAATTAATGCCGGTTTGACAATTTGCATCTTACGTCTATTTTGGGGATCTTTATAAATATTTTTTAAAAAATAGGATCGTGGACATTTCAAATAATCAGTAATTGATGAATAAGATACCCAGGTAGCACTATATTTATCTCTAATCATAAACAGTCTCATCTTAAAGAGTTATTCTGAATCAGTCAAGTGAGCATTAAAAAAATATATGTTAAAATATTTATTAACCGGGATATTCACCGGTTTTATTTATGAAATTAAAGGTTGTATTAAAAAATAGAAAAATTTTATGGTTTATAGCTGCCGGATTATTTATTCTAATTAGTCTTATCCTAGGATTTATAACACTTAAAAAACCACAAACCAAAATATCAAATATAGATTCTGTCCCAATAAATAATCAAGCGGATACAAATACTCCTCAGGAAATTGCCACCACGTCAGCATTTCCAAAAGATAATAAATCAATGGGAATTTTATTATTAGGTTATGGCGGACCAGGTCATGACGGGGGTTATTTAACCGATGCTATCCAATTATTATATTTTGATTTTATAAATGGCAAATTAAATCTGATTTCTATTCCCAGAGATTTATGGGTAAAGGTGCCTAATAATGGTGAAACAAAAATAAATACTGTTTTTGTATCAGGTGCCAAAAATAATACCGGCACACAAATAGCAAAACAAGTAGTTTCAGAAATTACCGGTTTACCGATAAATTACGTAATCGCTGTGGATTTTGTAGGTTTTCAAAAAACAATTGGTGAAAGCTTAAAAGGAATCGATGTGGAAGTTGAAGAAACTTTAGATGACCCCTGGTATCCGATTAAAGGTGAAGAACAAAATCTATGCGGAAATACTCCTGAAGAAGTGACAAAATTAACCAAAGAATTATCGGGTTTTGAATTGGAAAAACAATTCGTTTGCCGATATGAACATCTGCATTTTGAAAAAGGATTAAATAAAATGCAGGGAGGCGAAGCTCTTAAATATGTCCGTTCCAGACATGGTTCATCAGAAGGTGACGTATCCCGCGGAAAACGTCAACAGGAAGTAATGTTGGGAATTGCAAAAAAACTATTTTCTATCAATGCACTGGACGATATTAACGGATTCTTTAAAACAGTCTCTAAAAATATCCAAACTGACCTAAATCCACAAATTATAGAATTTTTTTCACCAGGATTAAAAAAAGCTAATTCTTTCAAAATCTCAAGAATTAATTTGTCGGCCTCAAACGTTCTGTCCACTACTACATCTTCTGACCGACAAGCCATATTTACCCCCAAAGAAGGTCAGTTCAACTGGTCAGGAATTCAAAAGTACATTAAAGAGGAAATCAATAAAAATTAATTTTGGTTTATAGTAAATATTTATTGATATTAATTTTATGCTGTTCGTATGTCTTAGCACAATGAATTTGTTTATTCTCATCATGAAGATAATACAAACAATCAGTATCTTGCGGATTTAAAGCAGCTTCAATAGCAATTATTCCAGGATTACATATAGGTGTTGGCGGTAATCCTTTGTAGAGATAGGTATTATAAGGAGAATCAACTGTTTTCTCTGTTAAATCTATGGTACCCCACCATTTATTGTTTATTTTACCCTTAGTATACTGCATGGTTGCATCAATTTGTAATTTCATGCCTTGTTCTAAACGATTCCATATTATTCCGGATATAAGGGGCATATCTTGAGAACCTGCTGCTTCTCTTTGTATTAAGGAAGCAATTTTTACGCCGGTTGTCCATTTTATATTTTTCACTGCAAAATCAGTTAATAAAGGATCCATTTTTTCATTAAAACGATTGATCATGCGTACTACTATGTCATTACCTTTTTCATCTTTAGGAATCAAGTAAGTATCAGGATAATAAACTCCTTCTATATAATCAGGTTTAGTATCAGCATAAGCTTCGTTCCATTTAGTCATTTCGTTATTATTCCACTTAAGTTTTTCGCTCAATATCTCACCTATTTGTTCTTTTCTGATTCCTTCCGGTATCACTATCCAAATCAAATCCGGACTACCCAAGATCTTTTGCAATATTTGCCAGACATACATATTTTTATTTAATTTATATCCTCCAGAAATTATTGTTCTACCTTTTCCAAAAGTATTTAATAACCAGATAAATACTTCAGTATTTTTTATTAATTTTTGATCTTTTAATTTATTTATAACATCAGAATTTTTCAAATTTTCAGGTATTGCTATTATTTCTTCTTTATTCATTTTTTCAACAGGACCGAAAAGATAATTTATAATACCTATTGTTAATCCTGTTAACATAAGCAAAAAAACAACACATTTAATAAAGATTTTCATATTCTGTTATTGATTGGTAAAATTTTCTAGAAATATAATAATGACCGGATTATATAGAGAAATATATAATTAAAACTGCAGCAGATTTTGCATTTGTTTTGAAACTTCATCATTTACCTGATTCATAATATTTATCGCAAATACAGCTGCAATCATTATTGAAATAAAAGTTAATAACACGGCAACAAATCCAATCGCCTTAAGTTTTTTATCTGAAGCACGTAAGTATTTAAATGCTGGCCATAAACCTAAAGGCGGTAAAAGAAAACTTAAAGAATAGATATATATTTGTCTCCAAATTGATGATGACAATATTTTTTGTCTAATTTTTTTTCCGCAATAAGGACAAAAAATATCTTCCGGTTTGATAATGTTTGCACAAAATGGACATTTTTGTGATTCGTTAATTAATGAAGGCCTTAATAGCATTCCGCAATTAATACAGTAATTATCGGTTATCAGATTTGATTTCTGACAATGAGAACATTTTATAATATTTTGATCCATAATATTTATTGTAACATTTTATTATTTATAAATATCTCTTTTAAGTTTAATTATTTGTTTATAAAAATATTTACAGTTTAAAATTTTTTTTAAAAAGTTAACTAATCTTATCAATCTTGGTTTTATCTATTCTGTTAGTAAATATGTTATTTTATTGTATAATGTCACCATAATAATGAAAAATATTATCAATAAGTCCGCAATTGCGGGTTTTCTGATGGCTATAATTTCTTTTTTTTTCTGGTCATCAATGATCCCCAAAGCACTAGCTTTTTTTACAAATAAAACTGTATTGGGAACAAAAACTGATATCGCATTGCCTACCCCAAATTTAACTCCATCTCCTTCAATTATACCATCGGTTGTTTTAACTCCTACAACAAGTCCAACTATTAAACCCAAAACTACACCCACCGCAAAATCTACACCAAAACCTAGTCAAACACCTAAGCCTTCTGCATCCCCTATTTCTGTCAGTCAATTGGATGAATGGTTTGTCAAATATGCAAATAAAGAAAGCATCGATAAGGATTTATTGAAAAAGATTGCCTATTGTGAATCCAAGTTAAAACCAGAGGCAATAAATGGTTCCTATGCCGGTTTATATCAATTTACAAAAAATACCTGGATATCAACACGAACATCAATGAACTTAAATACTGATCCTGACTTAAGATTTAATCCGGAAGAAGCAATAAAAACTGCAGCTTTTAGAATGGCTACACAAGGCGCAGGAGCTTGGCCAAATTGCGGAAAATAAAATTTCTGGACATGTAAAATTATCTATTTTTTTTTAGACAAATTTAAAGGTAACCGGATAATTTTATATTTTAAATTCTACTAAAGATTCGCCGCTTGGCACTATTACGCCTTGTAAGTTAAAATCAACCGGAAATATCTCTGACTCTTTATTATTAATAAATACTTTCCATTCAGGAAAATAAACATCCGTTAATATCAGCAACCTGTCATATTTGGTCGATACGTTAATAGAAATTTTGTTTTCTGAATAAGATTTGATTTTAGCATTTTCCGTATTTTCCAACCTCATTGTTTTCACTTTTAAATCTTTTGTCGAATATGCAACTTTTAATAACAATTTCGAATCAGCATACATGCGACTTAATATTTCCTGTTCTGTTGTTACATTTATTATTTCCTCAACCAAAAAAGCTCTGGGGTATACATTTAAGTTTTGGTAAATTTTAGTTCTACCTTGAGTATAAACCTGTTTTAATTTCGGATTGTTTTCATCATTAAAAGATAAAATATATTTTACTCCTAACAAATCTGTCCACAAATTATCAATATTTTGCGGTGTTAAAATCCGATTAAAACTGGCTGGCTTGAAATCTGGTAAATTTCTGGACCAAGATGCAACAATTTGCGCATAGTTTTTTAAATAAATTGGATCATAACCATCAACGCTCGGTAATTTATACATAATTGAAATGTTTGGAGGCATTATTGATCTATCCATAGTCATGAAACGCCAAAATTCTAGATTGTTTTTTAAGAAATTCGTAGTTTGAGTTTCAGGGTAAAGTAAATTTTTAGATGAAAATGGTGTAAATTTTTGCCCAAATCTTAATAAGTCTAATGTTGAAATAATTACCACTAAACTAATTACTATATTAATTAATTTTTTGCTGTCTATGTATTTAATGCTCAATATCAAGAAACTAAAAATAAACAATAACCCCGTTGGGAATATTAGGTTTCTTTTAGATATTTGTAAACCGGTAATAATTTCCAAAGAAAAATTAAAAATATTAGGAAATAATATTAATCCCCATAGAATAATAAATATTAGAATAAAAATTGCCGTAACTGACAATATTTGATTAATATTCAAAGCTTTTTTTTCTTTCATGAGATAATCCAATCCCAAAGCAGCTAATATCGCTAAACAAAAATCTATCAACACCATAATTCTTGAGGGTTGCACGGTTTGTATAAAAGGAATTTTCATCCTGTAAGGAATTTGACCAAAAAACGTCGGCAGACCAATAAATAAACAAATAAACAACATAGAACCGAAAAATAATATTTTTTTATCCCGCCTATAAATCAATGCAAATGCAGCAAGAATAAATGGCATTAGTCCAATATAGCCTACAAATTCACCATAATTCCAAATTCCCCAATAATTTCCGGTTACCGGATTGCCAAAAAAATCAGGAACAATAAATTGTATTAAATTCTGCCAGGGAATAAACCAATCAAGTCTTTGCCAATTGGATAAATCAAAATCTCTATAAGAGGTTAATATAAATTTAAATGCCGGAACTAATTGTATAGAAGAAATTACACTAACTGTTATTCCTGTCAAAATAAATAAACTAACTTTTCTGAAAATAAATTTCCGACTACCTTTCGAATGTTGCGCTATTCTTACTAATAAATAAATAGTCGTAAAAACTAATACATATAAAGCGGTTTGTAAATGTCCTGCTAAAAAAACAGATACCTCACTAAATATCAGAATTATTGTCCAGTATAAAGAGAATTTATTAATTAATTTGTCTTTGGCCAATAAAATCAAAGGTAACCATAAGGCTGCCTGACAAAGAGTATTCCATTCCATCCAAGCCACCATAAATCCTGAAAAAATCCATGCTACTGATCCGAAAAAAACAGCTATATCGGATAATTTTAACGATTTTAAATAAACAAACATAAAAATTGCTGCTAATAAGGATTGTAAAAATATTTGCATTGACCAAGCGGATGCATAATTAATAAATATGTAAATTAAGTTCAAAGGGTAAAATACGGCTGTTTGAATATTTGCCAAAAGAGGTGTTCCGGCAAATACATAGGGATTCCACTTGGGCCAAATACCTTGTTTAATTTGATTTAAGGCTAAAAATCTGTATGGATACTGCTGTCTTATGGGATCCGTAATTAAAGGGTTTTTAAACGGATAGCCATTGGAATAGTCTTTCGCCATTTCATCCCTAAATGGATGATACATACCAACCAAAGCATCTGCCGGAATAGGTATCTTACCGCTGATTAAAAAAGGGGCAAAAAAAATGCCAACAATTAAAAATAAAAAAAAGATATAACTAATTCTTTTGATGATGTTCATTTCTATATAATTATTTTGTGGTAAACAGTTATGTAATTGATTTAAAAATATTATTCAATTTTAATTATTTCTTTTAATTTTTCACTAAATTTATCCAAAGTATAATAATGTGCGGCTTTTATTGCCTGCTTAGATATTTCTTGCCAGTAATTTTCATTAGTTAATAAAAATTCCGTATATTCGATCAATTCATGTATTTCTTTCCATAAAAAACCGTTTATTTCATGTTGAACAATTTCCAATTGTCCTCCACCGGCAAAAACAATCGGCACACATCCATGCATCATCGCTTCGACTGTTGATACTCCGAAGTGCTCTGCTTTTTCAGGATTTAAAGTTAAATCCTCATCATATCCGGCAGCATGCCAATATATGGAAGCTGAGGAATAAATTTGGAAAAGTTGTTTATATGGAGCATTGGTGATAATTTCAATCGGTAATCCGTAAGCAGCCCGTTTAACTTCAGCAAAATAATTTTCTCCGCCCGGATCTATTGAACCAACAAGTATTAATTTGGTATTTTTTGTGCCATTTTCGACCATTTCCCTGAAGATATTAACCATTTCTAATTGTTTTTTATTATGTATGTGCGGAAAAAATCTGCCTACAGAAACAATTTGATTCTGTTTTACTTGATTTATTATATTAATTTTCTCAACCGGTACAAAAAGAGTCTCAGCTGATTTATGCAATCTTTTTTGAATAATTTCTGCCATAAATTTTGAGTAACATAAAATTTTTTGCCATTTAATTAATTTTATATTATTCAAAATGTTGTTCTTTGGAATATGTAAAGGAGATTGAATTAACAATATGTTGAATTTTGCAGGAGACCAAAAAATACTGCCATCAGTCACGTATAAAAATAAATCCAATTGCTTTAATTTACGGTTTCTTTCATTCCTTTTGTCAGACCAGGGAAACATAGTAATTTCAGGCATTTTAAACCCAAATTTACGATGAGCAATTTTTATAATTGATTTGTTTTCACCAAATAAAATAATTTCGTTATTTTTACCTAAAATTAATGCAATAGTCAATATATAACGCTCTGCTCCACCTAATATGTGTAAATATGGATCGTAAATACCTATTTTCATAAAAATATTACAAATTAATTATTTTGATTTTGTTGCATTTCCCAAAGCCTGGCATAAGTAATAAAAATACTAAACGCCTGATATATGCTTTCAATCAACCCCACTGTGCCAACTTTCCATCCGCCCTGGTTTAGATAATATTCCCAAAATACAGGTATCATCACCCTAGGAATTCTCCACCAACTTATTTTAGGATGCTTTGCTTGAAATCTTAAATTTGCTTCAATTTTTGACCAAATAATTGTATTGGCAACCATTTCTGTTATGGATTTGTGAGTAAAATGTTCTATTTGTCCTGAAATTGTTCCAATTTTCCCAGAAATATTTGGTGTTTCATGCACTTGCCCAAACCAATAATTTAGTTTACTTTTTTGCATTAATCTTTCTAAATATTCAACTCTCGGCCATTTTTTACCCAAATAATAATTTAATCTACAAATTTTATATGCAGAAAAACTGTCATTTTGTATTGCGTCTTTTATATTAATTACAATTTCCGGTGTCAATCGTTCATCCGCATCTATGTATAAAATCCATTTGCAGTTTGCTTGTTTTGCTCCATAGTTTCTAATATCTGCAAAATCTTTTTTTTGATAAAGACATATTTTAACGTTTTGTTTTAAGGCAATTTCTCTCGTTTCATCAGACGAATTATCATCAATAACTAAAATCTCTTGAGGCTCAAGCTGTTTTACGCTTTTTATACAATCTCCGATATTTTCAGCTTCATTTTTTGTTATTATGATAACTGATAAATCAATTTTTTTGTCCATAATTATTTCTCAAAAAATCTATAACTCCCTTTTTTTGAATCTCGTTACCGGTAAAAATTACCTTACCAGCTTCTTTAAATAAAGCAAACTTGGTTCTTAACGATGCATAACGCATGCCTATAAACATTCTGTTTCTGGTTTGATAATAAACCTGCAGTTTTGATCCTGATCCTCCTGATGAATTGGCATTTTTATGCCAGATAACTGCCTGCGGTATATACCAAGCTTCATAACCTTTTTTCTTAGCCCTTTGGCATAAATCTAAATCTTCAAAATATAAAAACAGTTTACTGTCAAATAATCCAACAGATTCCAAAACTTCACGTTTGATAAACATAGCACACCCTGATATGAAAGGCGTTTTTTGCGCTTCATCATATTGACCTTTATCTACTTCATCAATACCTCTATGTGATACCAACATATTGTTCCAGTCAATTTTACCTCCGGCATACCACAAAATTTTACCTATATCAGTGTTTTTATAAAGCTCTGTATGTGTTTCAAATCCCGGATAAAAATAAATTTTTGGGCTTATTATTCCCGCTGTTTTGTGGGTTAGCGAAAAATTGAGTAGATGTTGTAAACATTTTGAATCGGATTTCGTATCGTTATTGAGTATAAAAACATAATCAGCTCCATTAGTTAAAGCTTTTAAAATACCGATATTATTTCCCTGTGCATATCCTAAATTGGTTTTATTTTTAATTACTTGAATTTGGGGATATTTTTTTTCAATTAATTCAACGGATGAATCACTTGAAGCATTATCAACTACTATTAATTCATGATTAAAATTTTTTCCTGTTTGAGAAATTAATGATGACAAACACTCTAAGGTATCTTTACCACCATTGTAATTTAGGATAACAGAAGATATTTTAATCATGATTATTCAACAAAGATTTTGATCCTGGCACTGTCCAGTACTGACAAAGCTCCCAAAGTTGATTTCATTTGCACCCGATAAAGCTTGGTTGTATTCGGCACAGGAATTTTAACAGATGAAACTAAACCGGTTTGCGTTCCGTCTCTAAAAATCTCGCTTTCAATTAAGCCTACATTGTCTGTAACATTTTTCAATCTGGCATAAACCCGTCCATCGCCTGTCGGTAATCTGACAGAGGCTTCGAAATACATTTCCTTGATTTTGCCATAGTTTGATGGAACTAAACTGCTTTCTGCTCCAGAAATATCAGTCCAATCAGCACCACTTGTCGATCCCGTTCCTAAAGGCAAATAATATTCTTTTACCGTATTTATATTATCTGTTTTAGAAAAACTGTTAAATTTTTGGTTTTGTTTCAAATCAATAATTTCTTTTGACATAGACGCGGTCGCTTCTTTTATATAGGAGGTAATCAATGAAAAATCCTCTGAAGTTAAACCGGATCTTGAAGAATCCGTATCAGGAATAATATTTAATAAGTTATCGGGTTTAGAAATTGAATTATTTATTGTTTCTTGTTTTACACCAAGATTAATAATTTGCAAATCCAACCATATCAGATTTGCAATTAACAATATTGATAGAAATATTAATATTACCACGAATCTTTTTTTCATAATCTAAATTTTGCCAATAATTTGTGAACATATTTTTTCATCTTAATCCCCTGTTGGCTTTTTTTGACATGATACCAATAATTGAAATCCTTTTTTGCCTTATTAAGTAATTGCCATACTGAATCCAATAAATTGATTGATTTTGTATCTTGAAAGTCTTCATCAGCTTCCCATACTTTCAGTTGAACTATAAAAAAAGATACTGCTTGAAGAATTGAAAGAGCAAGCCCGTGTAAACTGTCTTTATATCCCTCCCAAACAAAAAAGCGGGATAAAAATTCACTAATCGGCTTTTGAATAAGATTTTTCCAGTCAAAATGGTGCCCCGATTTTATAAGCTCTTTGGCTTCTTCGCTGGTATAACGGTTTAATCTTTCTAAATACTGAGAAACATTTTCATAATGGTAGTGAATGATGGCATTTTTTTCTTCAGCCCGCAAATCAATGCCTTTTCCTTGTGTGATAGGTATTGAATGTATTTCATCTTGCCATACAACAGATCCTTTTTTAAACAATCTTATTTGGTAATCCGGCCACCAACCGCTATGTGAAATCCATTTACCGAAAATTATATTTTTCCGTGGTAACCTGTAATAATCATACCCTCCATGGGAAATTAACCGTCCCAATCTTACACACATGTCCTTGGTCATTTCTTCATCTGCATCCAGAAGTAAAATCCATTGGCCTTGTGCTTTATTGATGGCAAAATTTCTGGCTGGTTCAACATAAGATAAGTATGGATGTGACCAAATTTTTGCATCAAATTCCCGGGCAATATCTAAGGTTTTATCCTTAGATTCCATATCTACAATAACAATTTCATCCACGTAATCTTTTATGCTTGATAAAACCCTGCGTAAATTCTTTTCTTCGTTCCAAGTATTGATAACTGCAGATAATATCATTTCATTATATTGTAACAAGATCCGCTTAGTTTGTGAAATTAAATCTTATTTTCAATTTTTGGGTGAAATAACAGTAAAATATAGGGTTTTATTTCTTGCTCCATCATTAAATATATTAAAAATATGTAGGTCGCAAAACCCATCAGGCTACCTAATATTATTCGTTCCAGAGACGATTTAGTTATCATTCTGACTAAAAATAGCACCACAACCATACCTATTGTTGCCATTAAAGGTTTTATTATTTGAGATATAAAAATTATAGGTATAATTTTTCTTATAAACATAAGGGGCATAAATGAAGTCAAACCAATAATAACTGAAGCCATAGCTACTCCATTAAAACCGAATTTAAATACCATAAATGGCACCAAAGCCCATGTCAAAACAGTCCATATCAACATCATAATAAAAGTATATTTTACCTTACCCAAAGCATTCAAAGCATTTATTAAAGGACTTGATAGAGTGGCTAAAATTGACGAAATTGTAAATAGATAAAAACTTAAAATAGCCGGTTCCCATTTAATATAACGGGGAATGACTTCAATTATCGGATGAATCATAAACATCATGCCTACTGCTATCGGAAATGACAAAAGTGATAAAAACACTAATGATTTATGAATAGCCTTAGTCAATAATTCAGGTTTTACCTGTAACCGGGAATAGGCTGGAAAAGTCACTTTGATGATATTATCCATTATCAGTCTTAAGGCAATTTCTGCCCATTTTTTAGCCCAACCAATATATCCAATAGCTGAAAAGGGTAAAATTTTACCTAAAAACACTGTTAATAAATCGTCTTTCAGTAATGCCAAAAATGAATTAGCCTGATATGGAATACCGAAAGATAATAATTTTTTAGCTGAAGCAGGTTTTATTTGCAGTTGTGGTTTCCATGGAGCGATCAAATACAATGTCACTGTGCCTGTAATCCCTCTTAAAATAGCTGCCCAGGCAAAACTGACTACCCCAATTTTATAATAGGCTAGAATTATCGCTACGGAATAAAATGTGATTGATTCAACAATTTGTGGTATAACCAATTTGGTAAAATGCAGTTTACGTTCAAGCAATACCGACGGAATAGTTTTCAAAGACGACAGAAAGAAAGATATAATTAATGCCCGTGTAAAACACCGCGAGCCTTTCAGGCCATT